>WJME01000190.1 GCA_014728115.1 Candidatus Zhuqueibacterota bacterium
CTTTCGAGAAACAATGCCTATCTCTTGCTCCCGATCTCTCTTGATTGGCAAGAATCCCCCCGTGGTATTCCCGGACACAGTTTGAAGAAAAGTAAATGCCTTTAAATCAATGCTGTGGTTTCCGGCCAGTTCATCATGATATTCATGTTTTGTACTGCTTGCCAGCTGGCGCCTTTGCCCAGATTGTCTATCGCTGAAAAGACCACGATTTGATTCGTCTCCGGGAAGGACAAGACATGTAAGAAACAGTGATTGCTGTTTTGCGCCAGGCGCGTAGAAGGGATATCGTCGAGGACGTGAACAAACGCTTCGGACTCGTAAGCATCGCGTAAAATTTGCATGGCATCTCTGTCCGCGATAGCATTTTTTGCAGTAAAATAGACACAGGAAAAAATCCCTCTTGCCATAGGAACCAGCTGGGGGGTGAAAAGAATGTGTCCTGGTGAAAAAGCGTCTCTTTGCAGGATGGTTTCCATCTCTCCGACGTGCCGATGCACGCGACCCGCTTTATAGGCTACAACATTTTCGTTCGCTTCCATAAAATGCGAGGCTCGTGAAAGCGTCTTTCCTGCCCCGGAAAGTCCGGATTTTGAGTCAATGATGATCGGTTGCTCGGCTATGAGATCTTGTTGATTAAATGGCAACAGGGCTAACAAGGCACTGGTAGGATAGCAACCCGGATTGCCCACGATTTTGGCGCCTTGGACCTCTTTTCGATACCATTCCGGTAATCCATAGACGGCCTGAGAGAGTAATTCCGGTGCTTTGTGGGGCTGATGATACCACCTGTCATACTCTTGAGCATCGGCAAAGCGAAAATCCGCTCCCAGATCGATTATTTTACACCCTTGAGAGAAAAACGACTTGCCCAGGCGTGCTGATTCACCGGCTGGTAAGCAGAGAAAAACAAGCTCCACAGGGTGATCGAGGGCTTGATCTGCAGAGATAAATATCATATCCGATGGCAAAGAAAACTGGGGAAAATAGGAACAGAGTTTCTGACCCTGTTCTTTTTCTGACGTTGCAAATGCCAATTCTATATTTGGGTGCCTGGCGATCAGCAACAACAGCTCTTCTCCGGTATACCCTGTGGCACCGACAATTCCGACTCTAGCTTTCATTTTTTAACCCGTTATTTTTTCGCAATATCTGACTCAACTCGGTTGCCCTCCGGGTCGCTGTTTCCACTGCTCTGATCATCATTGGGCGTAATCCATGTCTTTCCAATTCCTGAATGGCTGCGATAGCGGTACCGCCGGGTGTGGTAACATGATCTTTTAATACGGCAGGGTGGACATTGGTTTCCTGCACGAGCTTTGCCGATCCCAGAACGGTTTGAGTTGCCAGTTTGAGCGCCACATCTCTGGGAAGCCCCATCATGACACCGCCATCGGTTAACGCTTCGATGATCATATAGATATAGGCCGGCCCACTGCCGCTCAACCCTGTGATGACATCCATGAGATGTTCGGGAACGATCTGCACTTTGCCGACGGCCTCGCAAATTTGTACTGCCAAAAGTTTGTGTTCTTCTTGTGCAAATTCTCCAAGACAAAGCCCCATGGCGCCTTCTCCAACGACAACAGGAATATTTGGCATCACGCGAATAACCGGGTTGTTTTTAGCGATCACATCATTGATAGTATCAGAAGTGATACCGGCAAGAATCGAAACGATCAGTTGTTCTGGCCGGATGACTGTCTTGATGTGATCCAGGACGTTTAGAACCGCCTGTGGCTTTACGCACAAGACCACAATGTCAGCCTCTGAAACCGCTTTTTGATTATCCTGGCTGGTTCTGATGTGATATTGACTGTTCATAGAATCGAGACGTGATTGCAAAATGTCTGTGGCAATAATATTTTCAGGACGAGATAATTTGGCATTAATCAAGCCGCTCATCAGGGCTTCGCCCATATTACCGGAACCGATAAAAGTGATCTTTTTTTGTAATAGCACGACGCTCTCCAGACTAGGTGTGATATTCTGCATTAATGGTAATATACTCATGTGTCAGGTCGCAAGTATAGACCTGGCTGGTGAAAGAACCGCAATTCAAAGAAATGTCAATGCTTAATTCCGTTTCTGCAAGTGCATGTTGCATTTTTTTCTCGTCATATTCGATTGCACAGCCGTCCCTGGCAACGTTGATTCCGGCTATTTTGATTTCGAATCCATTCGGATCGATCCGGATCCCTGTCGATCCCACTGCCGATACGATTCGTCCCCAATTTGGATCTTGACCATATAGTGCGGTTTTTACAAGCATCGAATTGGCAATGGCTCTGGCCGCTTTTTTTGCGTCTTGTTCGCTTGAGGCCTCTCGCACCGTTATAGTGATCACCTTGGTAGCACCTTCTCCGTCTCTGGCGAGAAGCAAAGTCATCTCGAGCAATAGTTGGTGCAGGGCCTTTTCAAACGTCTCATAATCCGCATTCTTGGATTCGATTTTCGGCGCTCCACTCTGACCGTTTGCGAGCGCAAGAAAACAATCGTTCGTGCTCATTTCGCCATCAATGGTCAATGCATTCAAGGTGCCATTCACCACGCGCTTGAGCGCATTTTTTAACAGGTGCGCTTTGATGGCGATATCTGTCGTCACGATGCAGATCATGGTTGCCATATTGGGTTGAATCATTCCACTACCCTTGGCAATGGCTCCGATGCTTACCGGCACGCCTTGCAAATCAAAGGTGATTGCGCGGTGTTTGGGACGCGTATCCGTGGTCATGATCGCCTCGGCCGCTCTTTCTCCGCCATTTATGGCCAGAGAAGAGGTGATGCGGGCGATACCATTTCGGATGATTCCCATGGGTAAATAGTGCCCAATGACCCCGGTCGAAGCGATCAAGATCGTATCGGGCACGAGGTGTAAGGCTTTTGCTGTCCACTGAATCATTTGCCGGGCATCTTGCATGCCCTGTTCTCCGGTACACGCATTGGCATTGCCGCTATTGATGAGAATTGCCTGAGCGACACCTGAATCGATCTGCTTTTTGCATAACACGACAGGAGCGGCGGCTAATGAGCTTGTCGTAAACAATGCTGCTGCAGCCGCCGGAGTGTCGCTTACAATAAGAGCCAGGTCTGGTTTTTCATCTTTGAGTCCGCAATGCAATCCATCTGCCCGAAATCCTTTAGGTGACGTCACAGATCCATCAAAGATTTCACTGTTCATGGACGTCCTTGTTATCTTTGATTAGCTTGTAGCTGATACTGTCTACCAGCGCCAGCCAGCTGGCCTGGATAATATTCTCTGAAACGCCCACAGTGCCCCATACGGAAACATCATCCGAAGATTCGATAAACACTCTTACCTGAGCTGCGGTGGCTTTTTCGCTGTTCAGAACCCGAACTTTATAATCGACAAGATGCAATGACTTCATGGTCGGGTAAAAAGGTTCCAGTGCCTTACGCAAGGCCTTGTCTAAAGCATCTACCGGGCCATGGCCTTCTGCTGCGGTATGTTCGACAATATTGTTGACTCTGATTTTCAGCACCGCTTCTGACTCGATGGAATCATCTTCACGTTTGTCAATGAGAACCCTGGCGCTGAGCAGTTCAAAAAAGGGCTTGTACTGTCCAGTGGCTTTCATGAACAACACCTGCAGCGAGCCATCCGCGCCTTCGAATTGATACCCAAGGTGTTCCATCTCTTTCAGGTGATGAACGATGTTTTTGACATCATGGCCGTTTCCACTCAGATCGATACCCATTTCTTCGGCTTTTTGCAAAATATTGCTCTGTCCGGACTGGTCTGAAACCAAAACGCGCTGGTGGTTGCCGATAAGCGAGGGGTCGATGTGTTCATAAGTCTGCCTGTTACGTCGAATAGCACTCACGTGAATTCCCCCCTTGTGTGCAAAGGCACTGTTGCCCACATAGGGTGCTTCCTCGCGGTGAGCGAGGTTGGCCAGTTCACTTACATAGCGAGAGAGATTTGTGAGTGACGAGAGGTTTACCTTTTCTTTGACTTTTGTATCGCACTTTAGAGCGACATTGGCGATCACAGAACACAAGTTGGCATTCCCGCAACGTTCACCATAGCCATTGATGGTGCCCTGGACATGATTCAGGCCGCGATTCACTGCTGCTACTGTATTGGCGACAGCGACATCGCTATCATTATGGGCATGGATACCAAAAGGCACACCCAGATCGAGGGCAAGCGATGCTTCGATGATCTCAAGCAATTCATGTACCAGGGTCCCTCCGTTGGTATCACAAAGCACGATCCTTTCTGCTCCTGCCTCAACCGCGGTCTGCAAGGTCTGCAATGCATATTCCGGGTTTGCCTTGTAACCATCGAAATAATGCTCAGCATCATAAATGACCATTTTATCGTGCTGTTTCAAATAATCGATGGAATCGTGAATCAGTTCCAGATTTTTTTCCAGGGTCGTACGAAGTCCTTCGGTAACGTGTAAATTCCATGATTTGCCGAATATCGTGACCACCGGTGTTTTGGCGGCCAACAATAGCCGGATATTTGTATCTTCGAACACCTGGGATTTTACCCGACGGGTACTGCCAAATGCAGCTATTCGTGCATTCTTCCATTCTATCTCTGCGGCCTGTTCAAAAAATTCCATGTCTTTGGGATTGGAACCTGGCCAGCCGCCTTCGATAAAATCGACGCCAAAGTCATCCAGTTTTTTGGCGATTTTAATCTTGTCATCCACAGAAAACGAGATCCCTTCGCTCTGGGCGCCGTCTCGTAATGTGGTGTCATAGATTTCTAGATAATCTAGTTTCATAAACTTCCTCATCTGCTGGGGAATCCATATAATTATGGCAATATATTTTCAATCTCTTTACAGATCGCATCTCCCATTTCCTGGGTGTTGAGGGTCGTGGTTTTTGTGTCTGCTATATCCGGGGTACGCGCTCCTTTTTCGAGCACAGCAGCAATGGCGTTTTCAATCGCTTGTGCTTCTTCCAACAATGAAAAGGAATGCTTTAGCATCATCGAAACCGAGGCAATGGTGGCAATGGGATTTGCTTTGTTTTGTCCTGCAATATCAGGTGCGGATCCATGCACCGGTTCGTACAAGGCTGTTTTGGCGCCCAGGCTGGCGGACGGCAACATGCCGAGTGATCCTGTTAGCATCGAGGCCTGATCAGACAGGATATCGCCAAACATATTGCCGGTGAGAATGACATCGAATTGTTTTGGCCACCGTACCAATTGCATGGCAGCGTTATCCACATACATGTGAACGAGTTCCACATCCGGATATTCCTGAGCGACCTGCAAAACGACTTTGCGCCAAAACTGTGAAACCTGCAATACGTTTGCCTTGTCAACAGAGGTCACGCGTTTGTTTCGTTTCCGGGCCGCATCAAAAGCAATTCTGGCGATTCTTTCGACTTCATGTCGTTCATAGACCATGGTATTGTAACCCCTGTCCTCCTCTATGGCGGCGGGTTTACCAAAATAGATCCCTCCGGTCAATTCACGCACAATAAGGATATCGATATCTTGGATGATTTCCGGTTTCAATGTCGAGGCATTGATCAGACCCGGATAAATCTTTGCCGGACGCAGATTGGCAAAGAGACCCAGCCCTTCTCGCAGGCCCAGCAGACCGCGTTCAGGACGTTTATCAGAGGGACCGTTATCCCATTTGGGATCTCCGATCGCCCCCAGCAATACCGCATCTGATGCACGGCAGATATCCAGGGTTTCGGAAGGCAGGGGGGTGTCATGACGTTCGAGAGCGACTCCACCCACATCTGCATAATCAAACAAAAGATCTATAGAACGAATTTCAGAGATACACTTTAGAACCTTGACAGCTTCTGATACCACTTCGGGTCCGATACCATCACCCGGCAACACAGCGATTTTCAGTTGCATAGTCTCCCCTGTTTACGGTTGTGAGTTTTCATGGTCTTCGATAGATATCAGCCGGTTAATCGCTTTTAGATAGGCGCGGATACTGGCTTCGATGACATCTGTGCTGGCCCCTTGTCCGACGTATTTTTTGTCATCCTTGACAAGCCTCACGACCACCTCACCCATAGCATCTTTGCCGCCAGTCACGCCGCGCAGGCTGTATTCGGTCAATCGGGTCGGCAGATTTACAATTTTATCGATGGCTTTATAGACAGCATCCACAGGGCCGTCTCCGACAGCTGCTTCCTGGATGGTTTCGCCATTTTTTTTCAATCCCACAGTCGCAGTCGGGATGGCGCGATTGCCGCTAAGGATATGAAAATAATCGAGTTGATAGATTTCTTCGGCGCTGATATGTTCATCTGCCACCAGTGCGATAATATCTTCATCAAACACTTCCTTTTTTTTGTCCGCGACTTCAAGAAAGCGTTCATAGACCTGGTTGAGTTCTTCTGTCGGCAATTCATATCCCAATTCAGCCAGGCGTTGTTTCAGACCATGCCGGCCAGAGTGACGACCCAGCACGATTTTATTCGATTCCAGGCCAATATCCATCGGCGTCATGATTTCATAAGTGCTGGCATCTTTGATGACGGCATCCTGGTGAATACCCGATTCATGCGCAAAGGCATTGGCCCCAACAATCGCTTTGTTGGGTTGAATAGGCATCCCCATCAGGCTGCTCACGAGCCGGCTCGTGCGCATGATTTCATGAGTATTGATCTGCGTCGTTTTATTATAAAAATCATTGCGTGTCTTGAGAGCCATGACAATTTCTTCGAGCGATGCATTGCCGGCCCGTTCTCCGACGCCATTGATGGTCACCTCGACTTGCTGCGCACCTTGATAGACTGCCGAAAGAGTGTTTGCCACAGCGAGTCCGAGATCATTATGGCAATGAACGCTGAGGATAGCCTTGTCCATGTTGGGGACATTGTTAAAGATATCCTTGATCAGAGCACCGAATTGGTCGGGTGTGGCATAGCCGACTGTATCAGGGATATTGATGACGCTTGCTCCTGCATCGATCGCCGCTTCGATGATTCGGAAAAGAAAGTCTTTTCCTGTTCGCGCCGAGTCTTCCGGGGAGAATTCCACATCATCTACATACTGTTTAGCCCGTTTGACCCCGGCGACGGCCATATTCAGGATATCGTCTTCTTTTTTACGAAATTTTTTTTCCATGTGAATTTTTGAAGTGGCTACAAATGTGTGGATGCGAGGGCGTTCGGCGGATTTTAAGGCTTGTCCGGCTGCGTCGATATCCGCTTCTACACATCGGGCCAGGCCGACGATGGCCGGGCCGTGCACCTCTTCTGAAATCAGCTTGACGGCATCGAACTGAACTTTGGAGGAAACAGGAAATCCTGCTTCGATAGCATCCACGTTCAAACGGGCCAGTTGATGGGCAATGGTCAGCTTGTCATTGATTCCGAGGCTGGCACCGGGTGATTGCTCGCCGTCTCTTAAAGTGGTATCAAATACCTGTATATGATTTTTATCCATAATGGTCCCTGTTATTTCTTGATCCAACTCATCATGCTGCGCAACTGCGCCCCGACAGCTTCCATTTCTGTTTCTGCGAGTTCGCGTCGCAAGGCTTTGAAACGGGGGCTCTTGGCCTGGTTTTCCAGAACCCACTCGGTTGCAAATGTTCCGGTTTGGATCTCGGCTAGGATCTCTTGCATGGCCATGCGACTTTCTTCATTGACAACGCGCGGGCCACGGGTGAGTCCTCCAAATTCGGCGGTATCGCTCACAGAATAATACATTCCTGCCATACCTCCTTCATAAATCAAATCAACAATGAGCTTCATCTCATGCAAACATTCAAAATAGGCGACTTCTTGTTTATAGCCGGCATCCACAAGCGTCTCAAATCCGGCTCGCATCAGTTCCATGACTCCGCCGCAAAGCACAGCTTGTTCACCGAACAGATCGGTCTCGGTTTCTTCGCGAAACGTTGTCTCAATGACCCCGGCTTTTGTGCCGCCAATACCCTGTGCATAGGCCAGGGCAAACTCTTTGGCCTGGCCTGTAGCATCCTGCTGGATGGCAATGAGGCAGGGTACGCCTCTGCCTTCGGTATATTGTCTGCGTACCAGATGGCCCGGTCCTTTCGGGGCAATCATGATGATATCAACAGAATCCGGAGGCTCGATTTGTGAATAATGAATATTGAATCCATGGGAAAAGGCCAGAACATTGCCTTTTTGCAAATTGGGCAATACATCCTCTTCAAAAACGTTGGGCTGTACCAGGTCTGGCACCAGCATCATGATCAGATCCGCTTCTGCGGCAGCTTGAGCATTTGTTTTGACGGTCAAGCCGGATTCTTTGGCTTTTTCCCAGGATTTGCTGTTGGGATAGAGGCCGACCACCACATCGACGCCGCTGTCGTGTAAATTCAGGGCATGAGCATGTCCCTGGCTTCCGTATCCTATTACCGCTACTTTTTTGCCCTGTAATAGATTTAGATCAGCATCGTTCTCATAATAAATTTTCATTTCACATCTCCATTTTGCCTGCTATTCGGTTCATCTTTGATTGGGGTTAATGAATCAGGTGACACGATGATTGGAATCGCGAACCATGGCAATACCTCCGGTACGTGCCACTTCTTTGATACCAAAGGGTTTGAGCGTCTCCAGAAACGCGTTGATTTTGGATTCGCTGCCGGTCAGCTCCAGAGTCATGCTCTTTTGGCTGATATCCACGACCTTGGCCCTGAAAATACCCACCAGTTGCGAAATATCGTTTCTTTTTGTAGGTGGACAATTGACTTTCACCAGAACAAGTTCACGTCCTACAAAATCATTCTCTGTGACGTCGGTGACACGAATCACATCGATGAGTTTGTTGAGCTGCTTGTTGACTTGTTCGATCACTGCATCATCACCCTTGACTGTTAGCGTGATCCGGGCTGTTTCGGCATCCATTTTTCCCACACTTAGGCTGTCGATATTAAATCCTCTCGCGCTGAAAAGGCCGGCTATCCTTGCCAGGACACCGGAACTGTTTTCGACTTCTAAATTGATAATATGTCGCATTAGGCCATTCCCCTAATCATTTGGTTCAATGAGGCCCCGGCAGGAACCATCGGATAAACATTTTCTTCTTTGGATATTTTACATTCAACAATAACAGGGCCGGGAGTATTCAAAGCTTTTTCCAAAATCGGTCGCACCTCCTCGATTTTTTCGATATAGAATCCCGATGCTCCATAGGCTTCGGCCAACTTTACAAAGTTTGGCACATAGATGAGCGGACAATTCTCTCCGCTTTGATCGCATTGGGGCGGACAGAGTTGATTGCGCTGCAGGCACGTCCCGGAAAAGCGGCGATTGTAAAAAATGGATTGCCACTGGCGCACCATGCCCAGAGAATAGTTGTTGAGGATGATGATCTTGATCGGCAACTGGTAGAGCACGGCTGTAGCCAGCTCTTGAATATTCATCTGGATGCTGCCATCTCCGGCAATGTCGATGACCATCTTGTCCGGATGAGCGACCTGAGCACCGATGGCTGCAGGAAATCCATAGCCCATTGTGCCCAGCCCACCCGAAGAGAGAAACGTTCGGGGTTCGACAAAGTTATAATACTGGGCGGTCCACATTTGGTTTTGACCCACTTCTGTGGAAATGATCGCTTTGTGTCGGGTCATCTCTGCGACCTGTTCGATGACATACTGTGGCTGGATCTGCCCGTTATCAGCGTACCGCAAAGGGTGTTCGTCTTTCCAGGATTTAATTTGTGCACTCCACGAGGTGTGTTTCTTTTCCTCGATCAGTTTCAACAATTCTTTAAGGGTTTGTTTGATATCGCCGACCACCGGCACGTTCACCTGGACATTTTTGCGTATCGTTGCCGGATCGATGTCGATGTGAATGATTTGTGCTTTGGATGCGAATTTAGAAATTTTACCCGTCACCCTGTCATCAAAGCGAACGCCAACAGCGATGATCAGATCTGCTTCTTGTATGGCATAATTGGCATATTCAGTACCGTGCATGCCAACCATCTTGAGGGCTCGCTCATGGGTCTCGGGAAAGGTACCCAGTCCCATCAGCGTTGTGGTCACCGGTGCATCGATTTTGTCAGAGAGTTTGCGCAATTCTGGACTGGCACCACTGGATACAATCCCCCCACCTGCAAAAATAAGCGGACGTTCAGCTGACTGGATCAACTGGGCTGCTTTTTTTAATTGTGCTTTATTTCCTTTTATCACAGGGTTATAGCCTCGAATCGATACCGACTCGGGGTAGGGGACCGATGTTTTTGCCTGTTGTAGATCTTTGGGGACATCGATCACCACCGGCCCCGGGCGACCCGTCGATGCAATATAAAAGGCTTCTTTGAAAATTCTGGGAAGATCATCTACATTTTTGACCAGATAATTATGCTTTGTAACAGGCCGTGTTATGCCACTGACATCCGCTTCCTGAAAAGCATCATTGCCAATCAGGTGCGTGGCAACCTGCCCGGTAATGGCTACCAGAGGAATAGAGTCCATATAGGCAGTGGCCAGTCCTGTGATCAGGTTGGTTGCGCCGGGACCAGAGGTGGCGATGCATACACCCACCTGGCCGGAGGCTCGCGCAAAACCATCGGCGGCGTGAACAGCTCCCTGCTCATGTCGCGTAAGATAGAACGGCACATTCGCTTCATACATAGCATCGAAAATGTCAATGACTGCACCGCCGGGGTACCCAAACAATGCTTTGACATTCTCTTTTTGCAAGGCGTGGACAATCATTTCTGCACCAGTCATAACATGCTTCCTAATCTATGGGTTCAAATTTCCTTATTTCCTGTACTAATCGCATTTGCCCTGTGCAAAAGGCCTCAAGAGAAAATGGTTTTTTTGTTGAGAATAATGTTGTCGGGGTTGAGGACCTCTTGCACGGTTCGTTTTAGCTTAGAATCCAGAGCAAGAGGACTAGAATAGCAGGAATACCTACCATGCCTACTAGACTGACTTTACCTACCAGACGAATGCCGGATAGTCGTAGGCTATAGTGAGAGTTGAGTGATAAAAGAACAGGCGTCTCCATCGAGCCATTGGCTATTTTTGCATCATGGTATTTTGTGGATGACGCGTTGCCCATGCAAGTGATTTCCCTGTGGAACGTATACCATTTTTATGTTATCGTTCCTCAGGAACGATAACTGTCTTGTAGTGTTTGTGACCGCTTTAGTCAAACATCCCTAATTTAACCATTTAATTAAAAATGTCAATAAAAAAATGACATTTATTAAAAAATACAAGGATTGGATGGATTCTGATTAATTAACTAATTACTTTGACCTGATTGCGCTGGCCCTGGGATCGGTGGTCTAATTTGGGCTTGCTTTCTATTCATGGATTGCCTAAGTTGTAACAGAACAGGCAGGAAAGATGGGATGTATACAATCGGAAGAGCTGTTTTCACCTTTTTATCGGTACTTTGGGGGATGTTCTTTTTAGTCTTGATATTGATCTGGACGCCCCTCAGATTTTTGTTATGGGGCAATGTGCCTGTATTAGAAACTCTGGTGAGTTTGTTTCGCGATGTGATTTGGATACCAGTTTCGCTTGCTTTGCCTTTTTATCTCCTGGCAATGATTTGGTCTGTTACTGATAAATGGATGATCCGCATTCTATCTGCGATAGTGCTTTTGGGTTATTTAACGTTTGGGACCTTGAATCTCTCTACTTACTTTCGGTTTCTTTTTATCGGATTGTGTGCTTTTGCTGTTTTATTTTTTGTGATTTGTTTTCGCAAACGACAGGTCCGTTTGAATGTATTGCTCTTTGCCATTCTTTTGCTCACTCTGGCCATAAACTATAATAACCAATTGCTGCCAAAATTGTTGTGGCCATTTACCCGGTCTCAGACCCTTACGATTATGAGTTACAACATTTTGGTGGATCAGGATCCTGAAAAACGCGATGAAGTGATTGCCTTGATCAAAAGAAATAACCCGGATTTACTCTTTTTGCAAGAAACCAATGCCAGGGATAGACAGCTTTTTCAGAAGGAATTTGCAGCAAAGTATCCTCATCAGCTATGGTCTGAACGCAATGAAACTTATAATGGTGGAGCCATTTTTTCGATTTTTCCATTTACCCATACAGATAATATTGATATCCATACCCCTCATATGCGCACCCACACCAATGTGAATCATACACAGATAGATATCTCCTCCCTGGGAACAGTCCATTTGCTCAATTGCCATCTTTTTCCGAGCGGACACACGTTTGTACCTTTGCTGCTGGGTGAAAAGAGCTTTGCTACGTTTGTACGGGAATCTCGTATTACCTATGAGCGACGCAATGAAGAAGCGAGACAAATCGCCAACCGGATTGAATCACTGCAAGGGGAAATCATTTTGGCCGGAGATTTTAATGACACTCCCGGCTCTAGGATTTACAGGCGGTTCGATCGGTTGCTTCAGAATGGGTTTGAACAAGCAGGATGGGGGCTTGGAACCACATTCGGGGCTTATACGTTTAGACCTCATCTGGACTCCAAGTGGCAAGCATTTATCACAGACTTTTTACGGATCGATCATGTTTTTTGCTCGCAAGGGTTCAAGGTTGTAGGTGCCAGAGTGTTATCTTCCGATGCTTCTGACCACAAACCTCAGTTGGTCAAATTACGGTATGACAAATAGCGTGTTTATTGTAAAGGATTTTATGTCAACATTTGCTGTATTTCATAAAATAAAAATGGCTTTTCTGATATGCATATGGGTCGTCCTCGGATTCGCAAATACAGAGTCATTCGAAGACCAGTATCAAAAAGCTATGCAATTATGGCGAAACGGTCAAGATCAACAAGCCATTTCAGATCTGCAATCGTTGGTTAGAATCAATCCGGATAGCACCCTGTTATATTCTATGCTGGGTCAGATGGAGTTTCAAAAAGGGAATGTAACAAAAGCACGGGATTGGTTCAAAGAGGCCGAGAAACGATCAAGCGATGATTTGACCGTATACTATTATTTGGCGCTATGTTATCGGGAAACTGGCAAACACAAAGCGCTACTCATGCGAAAAAACGATTGGAATAAATCCGAATCCTATTTTGAGTTTGTCGTAAAAAAGTACCCGGCTTACCAGCAGGTCTTTTATCAGTGGGCTGTACTGGAAAGATACCGAGGCCATTATGACAAAGCCGTTGAATTGGCGGAACGGCAACTTGCCATCACTCCGGGTAATCCCAAATCACATTTAGGATTGCATACCATGCTGGATCTCTTTCTCGAATACAGTGATCCTTTGGAATGGTTCGAAAAGCGGGAGGATCGGTGGTCTGAATATTTCAAGGCCGAATTTTTGCGAAGACAAGGTGATTTTGCAGCTGCCGAAAAGTCGTTACATGCCCTCATTTATCAACCAGACTCGACGTTTTCAATCATCCCGGTGTATCTTTCCCTTGCACAGGTGTATGCACAGAATGGCAAAGCATCGCAGATCAATCACATATGGGAGCAAATTCTCAGCAATCTCCGAACATCGGTGGATGTGGCTTTTCTTTTTGATGATATGAAATATATCTTTACCGATAAAGAACTCGATGCTTTTTCTCGACTTTATAATCTGAAAAACATCCGTCACTTTTTCGACCGCTTTTGGAAACGCAGAAATCCCATTCCAGCTGCACCGGAAAATATGCGGTTGGCCGAACATTTTAAGCGAGTTGCCATTGCCGAAGAAAAGTACAGATACGATGGGTTTAGGCTTTGGTTTAACAATCCGGACAAGCTGCAGTATTTGCATTTTCCGCAATCTTTTTGGCTTAATGATAAATTCAATGACAAGGGCTTGGTCTATATCCGGCATGGAGAGCCCCATGAAAGGGCGATGGATGTCATACCGGGAATGCCTACGAATGAGTCCTGGCTCTATTATGCCAATGGAAGCTTGCCCAAACTCATGTTCCATTTCCTGATCGATGAAAATGCCGTCGGGAATAACTGGAGATTGACTGCCCAGCTCCCCCGCGCCTTGATGTCAAGTCGGTTAACCTGGGATCATATTTTTCAGAGAATTTATACAGGCACTCCGTTGGAAGTGATTCAATATAAAAATGAGCTCGCGGAAAAGAGTAAACAAGATGTCTGGATTGGCCTGGATACGGATCGTCATACCTGGCAGGAGGAAATCAAGCCATTAGAGATTCCCTTTTATGTTGCAGGTTTTCAGGACTCTTTGCAGATACGACGAGAATTTTATTATGGATTGCCGGTCTCAAACTGGCAACAGGATTCAATTAAAGTGGTAGAATTCGCTTTGGTGGTTCAGGATACATTACTAAACACGGTTTTTAAGCAAAGGTTCGATTTCGATATTCAAAGACTGGTCAAACGAATGAATAAAAACGGATTCTGGATAGATCAAATAGATTTTATCGGATCTGAAGAGATATATCGCTACAATGTCTATATAAGAGCAAAAAATACCTCCAAAATGGAAGGATATAGCTTTTTTCATCAGTCTTTTTTGCATCGGGAACTCTATCTGAGTGATATTGAATTGGCCAGTGATATATTGGAAAAACCGCTCAAGTCCGTGTTTGATAAAGAATCCCTGACGGTGATTCCCAACCCGCGACGAATTGTCGAGCAAGGCGTTCCCTTTTTTGTATACTTTGAAATCTATAATATCCTCCCGGAAAACAGGCAATCGGTCGACTTTACCCTGGAATACCGTTTCAGGCTCTTAAAGAGCCATCAGACAAATATTTTTTCCAAAATTTGGGGATGGATTGCCGGCTCTGAAGAACAGACCTTTGCAAAAATCGATCGCAAAAGTGATAAACCTGTGAGTAAAGAATATATAGCCTTTGATTTGGGGGATCGCAAGACAGGCGAGTACGAACTTTCGATCAGGGCCCAGATCGCAAACTCGCATAAAAAAGCTGAAAAATCAATAAAATTTGAGTTGAGATGAGCCCACTTTCAAAAAAGCAAGAACTCGAACTGCTGGAACGGGTCTTTCCACACATATTGCCCAAGTTCCAGGAGGCCAACGATATTGTCGTTTCCATGCTCAATTTTGAGACCTCTTCTGAATTCAGAATAGTGGATCTCGGTTGTGGATTTGGAGAATTGTCTGAAAGACTTTTGCAGGTTTTCGCCGGTTCTATGGTCTATGGCGTAGAGAATAATTCAGAGATATTATCGCGCACCAGTCAACGATTGACGCCTTTTAAGGAACGGTTTATTCCGGTTCACGCCGATATGGGAGAAATGCAGTGGAGTCATGAGGTAAGTATGGCCGATGCAGTGGTTTCATCCTTTGCGCTGGACTATTTACCCCCGGAAAAGCATCAAGAGACCATAAAAACAGCCGGCAAAGTGTTGTCAAGAGGAGGACAGTGGGTGTCGTGTGAGTTTTGTCGAGCTTTGGATGACCGCATTAATCGCTTGTTTCACGATTTGGAAATAAGTTTTGTTCAAAACGCACTCCAGAGTGGCCTTGTCAGTCAAACTGAATTTGAACAACTCGAACAATCGCAGGTTTTAAGAAAACCGCACCATGTGATTACGACCCGCTCTAAAATGGATTGGTTGCAATCCTGTGGATTCCACAATATCGATATTCCATGGAAGTTTTTGAATCTCACGGTGATCGGTGCATACCGGGAAAAAGACCAGCATGATACAGCTCCTCTCTAGTGTGCTTGCCGAGGCAAAGGCATTTTTGTGTTGAGATACTTTGCCGTACCTCTCTGCTCGACTCGATCATGAATAGCTTTTGCATCTGATGTAAAAAAAGACTAAATTTGCCTTGATATAGATCTGAACACTTTACGTACAGGACTGACATGAAGATTACCGAGGTCGTACAGGCTAAAATCCAATCTCTTACCACCATCCAGATCGTCTTTAGTGATAGCCATTTCCGGCCCGAAATCGGGGATATTGAAATCCGGCCGCAATTAAAGATCATTAAAATAAAACAACTTTTAAATTCTGTCAAGTTGATCACCGAGCCCTTGGATTTGACTTTAACTTATTATATAAAGATTCACGGATTCGAAAAAGAGATCCAGCCGGACGGTGTTTTTCAGGCGTTCAAATCGGAAAAGGAGCTGGGCTGTACCTGGAATCATGAAATGACGCTATTCAGGGTGTTTGTTCCCCGGGCACAGTCGGTTTTGTTAGAGCTTTATAAAAATCATGAGGGTGAGCCAGAAAAAAGAATACCGATGACCAAAGATAAACAGGGGGTATGGGAAGCATCTCTGGCGGGTCATTATTTTGGTTATTATTATGGCTATCGTGTCAAAGGACCGACGAGTTCCACAGAACAATTCGATGCCGATATCCTGGTCGGTGATCCCTATTCCCGAGCAGTGGTCACGGCAAATGATTATACTCATCCTGCAAAAACATTGATTATGGATATGGATCACTATGATTGGCAAGGTGATCAGAGAATAGCGATTGCTGTACGTGATCTCGTTATTTACGAATGCCATTTACGGGATATGAGCGCTCATCCTAGCAGTGGCATGCCACCTTACCTGGCGGGCTCTTATAGAGGATTTATTGAACGTGCTTTACCCTATATAAAGTCATTAGGTGTCAATGCCGTAGAGTTTTTACCGATACAAGAATTTGCCAATCTCGAGATCCCTTATGGTTTTCCGGTCAATGGCAAGCTCAATTCCTGGAATCCTTATGAAAGAAATCACTGGGGATACATGACGTCGTATTTTTTTACTCCTGAATCCTATTATGCCGGTGATGCGAGTTTACAGGCAGGCCAGTATTTGGGCACAGATGGAAGGCAGGTACACGAGTTTAGGGATGTGGTCAAAGCATTGCATCGGGAGGGGATTGCCGTCATTTTGGATGTGGTTTTTAATCATACTTCAGAGTATGACTATAACTGTTTCAAGTTTTTGGATAAAAAGTATTATTTTCGTCTCGATGATCATGGCGAATATTTGGCCCTTAGTGGTTGTGGCAATGATTTCAAGACCGAAAGACCCATGTCAAGACGTTTCATCCTCGATTGTCTTTCTTTTTGGGTCAAAGAGTATCACATCGATGGATTCCGGTTTGATCTTGCCGCAATGATCGATTGGGAGACCATAGATTCGATCCGTGAGATGATGGGCGAAATCGATGAACATATTGTGCTCATTGCCGAGCCATGGGGGGGTGGGAAATATGAGCCCCGCAAATTTTCTCAACACCAATGGGCTGCCTGGAATGACCACTTTCGCAATGGTGTCAAAGGACAAAATCCGGTCAATGGCACCAGTTATATCTTTGGATCTTTTTGGCAAGGCCTGAGCAAAGGGGATATCAAGAGATTTATCAATGGAACCCTGGAAAAAGAGGGGGGCTTGTTTCAAACACCGGATCATTGTATCAATTATCTCGCCTCACATGACGATCATAACCTGGGGGATTTTATTCGAATCGGTTGTGGTAAATTGACCGGGCGAGAATTGATACAGGATCTCGATGAGAATGTGCGATTGACAGAAAAAGAGTTAAAGATTCAAAAATTGGCCGCCTGTATTTTGTTTACCAGTCAGGGCGGTGTGATGATTTCTCAAGGCCAGGAATATGGCCACAGTAAAGTCATTGCGCCTTCTACCGCACCGGATAGTCAGATCGGTACGATAGATCATAATAGTTATAATAAAGATAACGAGACCAATTGGCTCAATTATCATCATATCGATATCAATATCGAGCTGGTAGAGTATTACCGTCATCTTGCATACCTCAGGAAAAATCATGTGTGTTTTCGACAGACAGCCCCCAAAGCGATTACGTGGTTGGATCATCCTCATCCGATGGTGTTGGGTTATCTTTTGCCTGGTGGTCAAGATGACCCCTTTGATTGGCTGGTGCTGTTAAATGGATCCGATCGAGAGTCAGCAGAAATGAAATTGCCCACAGGAGCCTGGGAGGTCGTGGCCGATCACCATAATTTTCAATTTTCGCCCCAAACCATTATAAAAACAGAGCATATCAATCTGCCGAGTACCAGCGCCTGGATATTGAGGCGTTCAAAATTATAATTTTGTTTGCACTATTCATATAACTTTAGTATTTTATCTTAAACTATGCTTTAATACACGTGTTTTTGCTAGATTAATAAATAAGTACTATTGTTTTTAAGAATGTTTTCGACGGTAAGAGTTTGCATAATAAACAACTAAATTCTGTTCTGATAAAACCCGCCGGACCTGATTGCAATCTGAGATGTACATATTGTTTTTACCTGGAAAAGGCAGATGCTTTTCCGGGAAAGATACATCGCATGTCAGACGAGATTTTAGAGACGACAGCCAGGCAGGTCATGCAGCAAGGGGGCCAGCAAGTCAGTTTTGGCTGGCAAGGAGGGGAGCCCACATTGATGGGGCTCGATTTTTTTCGACGAGCCGTAGACTATCAACAGCAGTATGGCAAGCGTGGTCAGGTCGTGGGCAATGGTTTACAAACCAATGGCCTTGTGATCGATCAAGAGTGGGCCAAATTTCTCGCCGATCATCAGTTTCTTGTTGGTTTATCCCTCGATGGTCCTCAGCATATACATGATAAATATCGCCATTTTCCCAGCGGCAAAGGATCCTGGGAAAAAATATCGAGAGCACGAGATATATTGCTCAATGCCGGTGCTCAGGTCAATGCTTTAATTGTGGTAAATGATTATTCCGTCCTGCACGCACAGGAGATATATCAATATCACAAAAAAGCGGGCATGAATTTCATGCAGTTTATTCCCTGTGTAGAGAAGGATCCTCACAATACGGAACAGGCTGCTCCATTTTCTGTGGCTGGTTCGGACTATGGAAAATTTTTAATCGACCTGTTTGATCTCTGGACGGGTGATTTTCGTAATGGCCAGCCCACGACCTCTATACGTTTTTTCGATTCTGTATTCTATTCCTATGTGGGAATGACTCCACCGGAATGCACGTTGTTGCAAGAGTGCGGTATCTATGTTGTTGTCGAACATAATGGCGATGTCTATTCCTGTGATTTTTTTGTAGAGCCTGAATGGAGATTGGGAAATGTAGAGCAGGACAAGCTTTCGGATTTGCTCAACTCTCCCAAACAAAATGAATTCGGCCGAATTAAAGCTCAAAGACCTGCTGAATGTGAAACCTGCAAGTGGTTAGACAAATGTTGGGGGGGGTGCCCTAAGGATCGACAAGGAGACCCGCGTGATCGCGGATCTAATCATTTTTGTCAAGCATTTCAAATGTTTTTTGAACACGCCAATTCCAAACTGGAGAGTCTTGCTGCAGAGTGGCGTAATGCTCAATCGAACCAACGACAAAAAGCGCGTATGAATGATGATGCCCAAATCATTGGTCGCAATGATCCCTGTCCCTGTGGAAGCGGACGTAAATACAAAAAATGCTGTGGTCAGGAATAACCCTATGGGGGGTTTATGCGAGACTTGACAAAAAATGAGCTTCTCAAGCTGTTGGCAAATGTGTTTCCGGAAATAAAAACCTCTGATCGACTGATTATTATGGTCGATTTTCCGAGATCTGAAAAACAAGATAACCCGGCCTGGGCACAACGACGTCAGATCGCTTTTGACTGGTATACGTTATTGACCCAGACTCGTGCAAAACCCGGACCTTCTCACATAGAACTTGTCGGATATGAACAGGTCGGTGCCAACAATGGTGACCTTCCTCCAAGTGTTTACAGATTCAAAAAATTCCCAACAACGCTTTCCGAAATAATCTCCTTTGGAACGAGCATAGAATTGGATGAGCTTTTTTCCAGTAATCAGCTTTTTATTGCTTTGACCGAGTATTCTGCCACTGCGCCTCTGAAAAATGCAGCTCGCCACTATGGCTTTCGTGCAGCCACGATGCCGGGATTTGGCAAAGAGATGATCCCGGCTCTGCGAATCGATTATCATAAAGTCAATGCCAGATGTGAACAAATAAAAGAAAAACTCGACAGAGCCATATCCGCAGAAATCCAATTTCGGGTTAAAGATAAATTTTCTTATCATCTGTCAGTCGATCTGCGTTACAGAGAAGCTCATGTGAGTAGCGGCCGGTTTCCCAGTGCGGGAATGGCCGGCAATTTGCCAAGCGGAGAAACCTTTATTGTGCCATATGAGGGTGAAAAGGATGAAGAAAGCAATACTCATGGTGTTATGCCCGTTCAGTTCGATCAGGAAATCGTGCTCTACCATATTGTCAAAAATCGGGCCCGCAGGGTAGAAGGCAAGGGCCTCCGGGCAGAGGAGGAGCAGAATTATCTTTCTCACGAGCCTGCTTATGGCAATATCGCTGAACTCGGATTCGGTGTCTTGCAGGATTTTGATCTGCAGCCTATTGGTAAAGTGCTTTTGGATGAAAAATTGGGTTTTCATCTCGCCTTTGGACGCAGCGACCATTTCCAGGGGTTTGTAGGGCCGCAGCAATTTTCCAAGCCTCATGCGGCAGTACACATTGATCGAATCTATATCGATAGCTTTCAGCCCAAGGTCCGTGTTGTTTCCGTTGTTCTCGGGTATCCTGATGGTCAAGAGGAAATGATTATCAAAGATAACAAATACACAATATTTTAGAATGAGCGTTATCGAGCCTGAAAAAGAAAAGCGCATGGCAGATCTTCACATCGGCCAAAAAGCGACCTTTACAAAAACGATTTCTGAAAGCGACGTTTATTTGTTTGCAGGGATTACCGGTGATTTCAACCGGATTCATGTTGATTCCGAGTATGCAAAGTCCACTCCTTTTGGAAAAAGAATCGCACATGGCTTTCTCACTGCCTCGCTGGTGCAATACTGCACCAGCGCCCTGACCACACCTGGCGGCGTTTCCCTTAATTACCAATTTGACATGAAAGCTCCCGTATTCATCGGGGATACCATAACTGCCAGCGCCGAAATTATTGACAAGCGTTCTGATAAGCCAGTCGTCACTTTGGCCATACAATGCCACAAGCAAGACGGGACAATCTGTATCGATGGAAAGGCGATTATCTATATGATCAGTGAAAAAAAAGAGGACAATCGCAGAGATGGCTGATCTATCTGTTGAAAAACATGAACGGTTCGATCAAGCCATCGATGAAATTGCTAATGGAGCCACCATTTGCATCTCTGGTTCAGGCGGAGGCTTGCTCGAACCGGATGCCATTTTGCAGCGGTTGGAACAGCGCTTTCTCGATACCGGTGAACCGAACAAGCTTACCCTGGTGCATGCCGCCAGTATCGGTGATTCCAAGTCCCGCGGTCTGAATCGATTTGTACATCCAGGTATGGTCAAACGCATCATTGGAGGGCATTGGGGCTGGGCTCCTCGAATCGGCGAGATGGCCTTGAATGGCGATATCCAGGGGTACAATTTTCCTCAAGGTGCCATATCTTTGCTTTTTCGGGAAATCGCTGCGGGGCGACCCGGACTTTTTACCAGGACCGGATTGCATACGTTTGCCGATCCACGTATCGAAGGAGGACGGCTGTCAGCAAAAGCTCCCCCGGATATTGTGTCTGTCATGACTATAAATAATTCAGAGTATCTTTTTTACGAATCTTTTCAGATTGATTATGCCTTTCTATTAGGCAGCAAGGCCGATCTTGATGGCAATATTTCTTTTGAAAAAGAGCCCGCGTATCTGGATGCATCGGCTATGGCCATGGCAGCTCATAATAGCGGCGGAAAAGTGCTCGTTCAGGTCAAGGAAATCGTGCCAAAAGGCTCTCTGGATGCACGGTTGGTCATAATACCCGGTATTTTTGTCGACCATGTGCTCTGTAATCCTGACCAGTGGCAAACATATGAAGGAGAATACAACCCTGCTTTTAGCGGTGAAAAGCGAATCCCCCTGAATAGTTTGGCTCCCTTGCCCTTGGATCAACGAAAAGTGATTGCCCGGCGTGCAGCACTCGAGCTAAAGCCCGAACTTGTCGTCAATCTGGGATTCGGTATGCCTGATGGCGTTGCCGCTGTTGCCGCCGAAGAAGGAGTGAGCGATTGGTTGAATTTTACCGTCGAGCAAGGCCCTGTGGGAGGTGTGCCTGCCAAGGGGGCGATTTTTGGTGTTTCTACTAATCCTTTGGCTATTCTGGACATGCCGTCAAATTTCGATTTTTATCAAGGAGGAGGTCTGGATCTTGCTGTGCTCAGTTTTGCGCAAGTCGACGCCTCTGGCAATGTAAACGTCAGCAAGTTTGGCGGCAGATTGGCGGGCTGCGGTGGATTTGTGGATATCTCTCAAAATGCCAAAAAAGTCGTGTTTGTGGGCACGATGACTGCAGGTGGGCTCGATGTTGATGTCCAAGACGGACGCTTCAAGATTCTCAAAGAGGGACGAAATAAAAAATTCCTCGAGCAAGTGGAACAAATAACGTTTAGTGGGTTCTATAGCGCCAAAGTCGGACAACGCGTTCTCTATGTTACGGAACGGGCAGTGTTTGAGCTTTTGGATGGCAAGCTGGTATTGACAGAGATTGCTCCGGGCATAAATCTCGAGCATGATATCTTGCAACAGATGGCATTTGAACCTCATATTTCCGAACCTCTCAAGTCTATGGATATCAGACTTTTTAAGGATACACGGATGCACATTGCACCATAATTTTCCCTTGCATTTTTTAGGAAATTAAAGTACTTTAGTGTCTAGGTTCTTTTAACGCATATAAAGTGGTGAATTATTTTGAACAGGTTCAAATCACAACTGTCTACTCAATGTGATATGGCTCAAATTGGTCAAGATAGATAAAGTGCACCCATTGGTTGCACTTTTTTTTTGCTCAATTTTCTGAAATAAAGGAGAGGATATTTTGCGAAATAAACTCGAGACTTTGATTCGATTGCACAACATAGATCATGAATTACTGCAATTGGAAAAGTCAAAAGGGGATCTGCCACAACGAGTGGAGTCATTGCGAAACGAATTCAAAGCACTGGAAGCTGAATTACAACAGCAACAGGATAAGATCAAAGAGCTTGAAGCCAAAAAGGCCCGACAGGCCGGGGAAGCCGAGGTATTGAAGGAGCAGTTAAAAAAATATCGAAACCAGCTATATCAGGTGAAAAATAATAAAGAATATGATGCCATAACCATTCAGATTGAAGAGAGTGAAACAAAACGCGACGAATTGGAATATAACAATTTGGAACTCGAAGAACAGATACAGGAACTCGAGACGGGTGTACAATCTCTGCATGAGAAAATTCATTCTCAAACTGAAGAGCTGGAACAACAACAAAAAGAGTTAGAGGTGGTGCTCAGCAAGAGTCAGGATCGGGAAGAAAAACTCTTAAAGCAACGCCAGGATATTCAAAAAGAATTGCCCAGACCCTTATATAGCTCCTATGAAAGAATACGAATCGGACGCGGAGGAGCAGCGCTGGCATTTTTAGATCGGGGTGCCTGCAGCGAGTGTTCTTCAAGAATTCCTCCACAACGGGGCGTAGAGATTCGCCAGATGGACAAACTGATTCTCTGTGAAACGTGTGGCAGGATATTGGTATATGATCCTGAACGGGAAAACAGCCACGTTGAACTGGCAAAGTAGGTCAGGTGATCGCGTTCCGACGTGTCGGAATGAGGAAAGTCCGAACTCCATAGGGCAGGATGGTCCGTAACACGGACTCGTTGTGAAACGGGGAAAGTGCCACAGAAAACAAACATTCCACCCCCGGTGGATTAAGGTGAAAAGGCGAGGTAAGAGCTCACCGCTTCTGTGGTGACACAGAAGGCATGGTAAACCCCATCTGGAGCAAGACCAAATAGGAGGGAAAAGGCTGCCCGCCTTGTCTGACCCTCGGGTAGGTCGCTCGAGATTGTCGGCAACGACAATCCCAGATAAATGATCACCCGCTCGAGTGATCGAGTGACAGAATTCGGCTTATCGACTTGCTTTGCTAATATTTTTTTTATATACAGGTGTACCATGAATTTACGTTGGTCCGTAAATGAAACCGGATCAAACGAGGAGGTGACTGCCCTTTCAAAGCAACTCAATGTTCCTGATGTGATTTCAAGGATCTTGTTGACACGAGGCATTCACAGTCTTGAGATGGCAAAAAAGTTTTTCAGGCCATCGCTTTTACAATTGTATGATCCGTTTCTGATGAAAGATATGCACGAGGGTGTGGAACGTCTGCGACGCGCCGTGCTCAGCGATGAAAAAATTCTGATCTATGGCGATTATGACGTAGATGGCATTACCTCTGTCTCGTTTCTATATATGATCCTCAAAGAGATCGGTGCGCAAGTCAGTTACTATATTCCCGATCGTCAACAAGAGGGGTACGGACTCTCTGATACTGGCATCCAGAAAGCAGCCTCGCAAAACACCGATCTCATTGTAACAGTCGATTGTGGTATTACCGCACATCAAGAGATCACCCTGGCAAAATCCCATAATATTGATGTCATTGTCACCGATCATCATGAACCTGGGGTGGCCTTACCCGAGGATGCCGTGGCTGTCATCGACCCTAAAAGGCCTGATTGCGATTATCCTTTTAAACAACTCGCCGGAGTGGGCGTCGCATACAAACTCGCCCAGGGGTTGCTGATAAGGATGAATATCGATCTATCTGTTCTCGAGCATTATTTGGAATTTGTCGCCATGGGCACTGCAGCGGACATTGTTCCCCTGGTCGACGAAAACCGGGTTTTTGTCAAGGTCGGGCTCGATAAGATAAATTCCGCCGAGAACATTGGTCTGCGCGCTCTCTTGGAAGTGGCAGGGCTCCTGGGCAAAGAGATCAGTACCGGCCATATCGTGTTTATCATCGCTCCCAGAATCAATGCTGTGGGACGTATGGGCGATGCAGAACGTGCTGTGCAATTATTAACCACCCAGGATGAAGATAAAGCCCGGGTCATTGCAGATGTTCTCGAGCGTGAAAATCAGCACCGAAAAAATGTGGACGAAGAAACGTTCAAACAGGCGATCGAACAAGCTGAATCTCTTTTTGATCCGGATCAAACCCTCTCCCTGGTACTCTATCGCCGGGGCTGGCACCCGGGCGTGATCGGCATCGTCGCATCCAGAGTTGCCGAACGGTTCTATCGACCTGCCATTCTCATTTCCGTAGAAGATGGTGTCGGGAAAGGCTCTGCCCGAAGTATATCTGGTTTTGATCTCTATGATGCACTCAGTCATTGTGAAGATCTCTTGATCGGTTTTGGCGGACATAAATACGCCGCAGGTTTGAGCATTGAAGAGGAAAAAATCCCTGAATTTCGCGAACGCTTTGAGTCGCTTGCCGCCAGCAAAATATCACCCGAGCTTTTGATCCCAACCTTGAATATCGATGCTTTGCTGACACTGGATCAAATCGATAACCGATTTATGAAAATTATCAAATTGATGGGACCCTTTGGACCGCACAATATGCGCCCCATGTTTCAGGCCTCTAATCTTCAGATCGTGGGATCACCCACAATCGTGGGCGGAAATCATCTAAAATTCAAGATCCGGCAAAATGGTCGTGTCCTCGATGTTATTGGGTTTGGTATGGGGAATGCTCTGCAACGGGTCGATGCAAATAGTCATAACCTCGATCTCGTTTTTGTGGTGGATGAAAACGAATACATGGGCCGCAAGTCAATACAATTACGAGTCAAAGATATCAGATAATAGCCTGTAAACCCTGTCTCTATTTATGAAAGGATAACACTATGGACCCAAGGGATGAAAAGGGCAAGATTTGGATGAATGGCAAATTCATCGCATGGCAAGAGGCAACCTTGCATGTTATGTCTCATGTCGTACATTATGGTTCGAGCGTATTCGAAGGGATGCGATGTTATGAAACCCCGGAAGGGCCGAGTATTTTTCGGCTCTATGACCATATCAGACGATTATTCGATTCTGCCAAAATTTATCGTATGCCCATTCCATATAGCCTGGAAGACATTATCGAGGCCTGTAAGCAGGTCATTCGTGTGAATGAATTGAGATCTGCTTATGTACGACCTATTGCCTACAGAGGCTATCATAGCCTCGGCGTAGATCCCAGCAAGTGCCCGGTCGACGTGGCTATTGGAGCCCTGAATTGGGGCCGTTATCTGGGAGAAGAAGCCATTACTCAGGGGGTTGATGTTTGTGTGTCGTCCTGGAATCGTCTGGCTCCCAATACCATGCCCGCCATGGCGAAAGCAGGATCCAATTATATGAGCTCCCAATTGATCAAGCAAGAAGCACAGATGGGCGGATATATAGAGGGAATCGGTCTCGACGCTCAGGGCTATGTCAGCGAAGGCAGCGGTGAAAATATTTTTGTGGTGCGAGACAAAAAGATTTATACCCCCCCATTGGGCGCGTCTATCCTTCCCGGCATTACTCGAGACAGCATTCTTTGTATTGCCAAAGATTTTGAAATCCCTGTGATCGAAACTCTTATCCCACGTGAAATGCTCTATATCGCAGATGAGGTGTTTTTCACCGGGACTGCAGCTGAAGTCACGCCTATCCGGTCAATAGACAAAATTCAGGTCGGTGCCGGAAAAAGAGGGCCGATTACGGAAAAAATTCAGACAAGGTTCTTTGATATATTAAACGGTAAGGTTAAAGATAGCTACGGATGGCATGACATTATCAAATAATATTTCCAAAGCCGCGGATGATGGCCTTGAGACTGCCGGTTTCGGTACCCGGCGACGGGCCCGAGAAATCGCCCTGCAAGGCCTGTATGCAGCCGAGTTGTCTGAAAGCAGTACAAACTCGATCATGGAACATTTGCAGGGATTTTATCCCGACGAAAGCTCTATTTTCTCGTTCGCTAAAGAACTATTGGAAAAAACAGTAGAGTTCCGGGAAGAATTGGATGATCATATTCGCAAGCGAGCTGTAAACTGGGATTTCAGACGAATTGCGATTATCGACCGGCTTGTCCTGCGAATGGCGATTTGCGAATTTTTGCATTTTGGGGATATCCCGCCCAAAGTGTCTATAGATGAAGCCATCGAGTTGACCAAAAATTATAGTACTGAACAAAGCGGACGTTTTGTCAATGGTATCTTGGATGCAATTCTCTGTGACTTTAAAAAACAGAACATGTTAATAAAATCGGGAAGAGGATTACAGGAAAGTCGTTATAAAAAATAAGATTAGAAACTCTTGCCCTTTTTTTACGTTTATTAATCAAGGCCGCTGTTGCTTAGGCAGGGCAGCGATGCCTTTTTTTTATTCACTATATGATGAAAAATTGAGGATGCGTGAATGATAAAATCGATTGAAAAAGCTCTGTCCAAATTAGTGGGTGGAACCAGTAACGAAAAATTCTTAAAACGGGTTCAGCCCGTCGTTCAGGAAATCAATCGAATCGCAAAAGAGTATAGCCACTTGACCGATGATGAATTGAAGGCAAAAACACCAGAATTCCGTTATCGGCTCAAAACCGGTGAAACATTGGATGATCTGTTGCCTGAAGCATTCGCTGCTGTCAAAGATACCTGTCGTCGCCTGATCGGCAAAAAATGGATGGTGCGCGGACAGGAAAATGAGTGGAATATGATTCCATATGATGTACAGCTCGTCGGCGCCATCGCCTTGCATGAAGGCAATATCGCAGAAATGGCAACAGGAGAAGGGAAAACCCTGGTGGCGTCTATGCCTCTCTATCTCAATGCTCTTGAGGGCAAGGGAGCCCATCTGGTCACCGTGAATGAATACCTGGCGCAGCGCGACTGTGAATGGATGGGACAAATATACGAGTTTCTGGGATTGCGAACCGCCGCGATTATAGGTGATATGGACCCGGCTCAAAAACGCGATGCCTATAACGCCGATATTTCGTATGGAACCAATAACGAGTTTGGTTTCGATTATCTCAGAGATAATATGTCCGTCGATGTGTGGTCTGTGGTGCAGCGACCTCTTCATTATGCCATCGTCGATGAGGTCGACAGCGTGTTGATCGATGAAGCACGTACTCCCCTGATTATCTCTGGCGCCGTCGGAGCTCCAAGAAATGTCTATTATGAATTAAAACCAGTGGTCGCCAATTTATACAAACGTCAAAAAGAACTCGTGGATCAATTGGTGCGCGAGGGAAAGACGTTGCTTGAAAGTGATGAAGAAGCGGGTGGACTGATGTTGCTTAGAGCACAGCGAGGAGATCCTAAAAATCCTGCACTGCTCAAGCTGCTGACCTCGGAATTTTGGGTCAAAAAATTGATCGAAAAGATTCAGGGGCAATACGAAATCAATAAAAATATCGGTGAAGTGGATGCTGAACTCTATTTCACCATCGATGAAAAAAGCAATGTTGTCGATATTACAGAAAAGGGCCGGATCTTTTTGTCTGGCGGACGTGACGAGGATATTGTTTTTAAAATTCAATTGCTCGATGAGCTGGATGCCAATCTTGCCGAGTTGAGTGAAAAGAAAAATGCCGCGCGGTTTTTTACCCAGGATCCTGTTAATGGATTTTGTAATGGCTTTACTTTTGAGGGCAAACTTGCCCTTGCAAGAATTCAGCGGAGCACGGGGGAAGAAGAGTTGAATGCATTGGATAGAGTTGCTCAACGGATCTCCGAGTTACCGGATGCCGTCAACCAACTCGTTCAGCAGAAAAATCTCGACAAAAATTCAGCCTGGCACTCTTTTTTCAATTTTTCCAAAAAACAGGACAAAACATTTACAGACTTTACAAAAAAAGGAATTGAATTTATCAGTCAAGGCGGATCTGGCGCTGCATTTGAAAATGCAGTACAAGACCTGCAAAAACTTTTAGCCATGATTTCCGAATGGGAAGATCAACAAGAAATAACCCCCCGAGCGCTCCAGGAACGCAGACGTTTGTTTCTCGAAAGCCTTTTCCAGCTTCATCCCCAGACAGGAGCGCCGATCGCGTTAACAGAACAAGGAAAAGTGGCGATCCTCGCGATGCGATATGAGGGAGTGCCTTTTGTCATGCCCTTTATTTCGCGTATGGTATCAATGCTGGAAGATGAAGAAGGCTCTGGTACAACCTCACAAGGGGCACTTTCTTTTGCCGAACGCAAACAGGAATATTTCGAATTTTCTGAAAATCGCACCTTTATCAAGCGAATTTCTGAAAAAGGACGTATCGCCATGTTGGGCGGAAATCCCGACCTCTATGTTCTGCCCGACAGAAGTGCCGTGGAAGAACGGGATCGGCAAATTCAATCGCTTTTGGATAGGACGCTCAATCAGGCCAATTATGATTATGCCGACCGGATTCGTATCGCAGAGAAAATCCAAACGGATTTTCAGCAGATTGGTCTGCTCGTTCAAGATCAAGATCTTAATTATTTTGAAACCCATTCGGTTTATGGCCAAGACCGCTGGCGTCTCTCTCAGGATGGCAAGTTTTTGTTGTCGGATTTTAGCGAACAAACTCTGGCTTTGGCCGAAGCTTTGGACAGAGAAATCTCAAAATCCACTCCTGATAAGCTCTTTGCAGTCGATTCTAAAGGGAGATGGACCGGGCTGAATCTGGAGACACTGGATCGATTAATGGGTGTTTCGTTTATCGATGTTCAGACTAAAATCAAAGAATGGCATCGTCAGGAACATAAAGATGTCTCTAATGATGTACAATTGCGTCAAAACCTGGATAGTATGCTTTTGCAAGCTTTTCCTAAAGCAAGTCAAAAGGTCGTCAGTTTGTCGCGACGATATGAAGAACTCGACCGTATGCAGCGCATTGTTCAATATTGGTGTCATCGAATTTTTAATGATGAATTTACTGATTCAGAAAAAATGCGATCTCTACACCGTTATTTCAGAGTCGAGGGGCAACCCAATCTCGGCTCTGGTGATATTTCTCTTTTAGGCCTGACCGCAGTATCGATGCGCGCATTGAACGGTGAAGCCGCCATCCGTCTGCATGAAGCCGAATTGCTTTTCAAAAATATGGAAGATCCTGACACCGAGCTGGACGGCTTGTTTGAACTCAATGACAAAGGAATTCCCATTGAAATTCAAAAGGCAGCCCGTGCGATTCTCGTCGACGGCTTGCCTTATTTTAGCTTTAGCCAGGAGCTGAGCAAATTCAGAGATCAGATCTTAAAAATTGCCAGCAAAAAAGCCAATAACCGCCAGGAATTGGAAAGCTTGCTGCCCAAAGATAAAGTCCAATTGCGTTCAAATGGGTTTTTACTGGATGAGCGAGAGATGAATGAACTGTTATCAAAAGCTCATGCCCCAGGTCAAGTCATCTCAAATGAGGAAATTGAACACTGGTGTCAAATTCACTTTGATCGTAAACCCCGCACGATATTGGAACAACAGAGAGAACGTTACTGGAAAGAATATACCCAGGTCGAGGAACGAATACAAAATATTTCCCAGCTCCTCAAGGCCTATACTTTGTTCCATGCAGATGTCGATTATGTGGTAAAATCGCTGGATGATGAAGATATGCGCTCGCGCGGACGTGGGGGCAAACGGGGTAAAGCCGTCGTCATCGTCGACCAGTTCACAGGGCGACTGATGCCTGGCAGGCGCTTTAGCGATGGCCTGCATGAAGCATTGGAAGCAAAGGAAGGTGTCGAAGTGCAAGCCGAGAGTCAGACTCTGGCTACGATTACGTTGCAGAATTTTTTCCGGATATATAAAAAATTGTCTGGTATGACCGGTACCGCAGAGACCGAAGCCCAGGAATTCTTTAGTACTTATAAACTGGATGTCAAGGTCATTCCTACGAATAAACCGGTAATTCGGGATGACCGTAATGATGTCATTTTTCGGACAAAGAACGAAAAATACCAGGCCATTATCGATGAAGCTATTCAGATGCACGATGATGGACGGGCCGTTCTCATCGGTACTATCTCTGTCGATGTGTCGCAACGGTTGAGCGAATTGCTGCAAAGACGAGGGGTGCCCCTGGCCAATTGGCTGAAAAAAGGAGATGTGAGCAAAGAGATCGAATCGGGACGTGTCCATACGGTTCTTAATGCCAAATTTCACCGTCAGGAAGCGGAAATCGTTGCCAAGGCAGGGCAACCCGGTATGATCACCATCGCAACCAATATGGCCGGTCGTGGTACAGATATCAAGCTTCATCCAAAAGTTCTTGAAAATGGTGGCTTGCACATCATCGGTTCTGAAAAACACGAGTCGCGCCGAATCGACCGGCAGCTGCGTGGGCGTGCCGGCCGACAGGGTGATCCCGGATCTTCCCGGTTCTATCTTTCTTTGGAAGATGATCTGATGCGATTGTTCGGGTCTGATCGCATAACCAATGTGATGAGTCGACTCGGTCAGTCCGAAGAAAATGAACGCATCGAACACCCGTTGATTACAAAGTCTATAGAACGAGCGCAGAAAAAAGTTGAAGAACGCAATTTCGAAATCCGGAAGAACCTGCTCGAGTATGATAATGTACTCAATGAACAACGAAAAATCATATACAAGAGACGACAAAATCTCCTGGGATTCGCTCAACCTGTTGATCTGATCGAATCCAAGGCCAAACGCTATTTCAATGAAGAAGATGATACCGACAAGTGGGATCTCGACGGCCTGGTCGAGAATTTGACGCGGTTTTTTGGCCGGGTGCCCGAATTTACCAAAGATGATTTATATGGCCAAAAAGCAGCTGATATCAAATCGATCGTTGCTGAATGGATCGAAAAGCAGATTGACGAAGATCAACACCTACGCGAACTGCAGATACGGCATCGATTGTTCGGCTATGTGGATCGCAATGGCTTGATCAGTGAGATCGTTCGCAGCAAGATCCAGTTGCATAACGCAGGCACTGATGATGTTTCAAAATGGAATATGGAAGGTATTCATTACGAGATTTCACGTATTTTTTCTAGTGCACCGGATTGGCTCGATTCTCAAACCTCATTTTCAGGCCCACAAGAAGTCAAAGATCGGTTGACCCAGTGGGCGGTCGATCTGATTGCTAAAGAGTGGGATGAAAAAGGGGACAGATTTAGCACGGTCATCTTTGGTGCGTTGCCTTTACATGTGTTTTTACAAGTCTATATCATTGCTCTGATGAATTTTCATCTGCGTGTGACAGAACCGACGATAAACTGGCGTACCGAAGAATTTCTCAATGACCTGGAAAGAGTGTTTTACGCTCGCCCACAGCTGGGCAGCAACGAAATACGCAATATTCGAAGAGATAAACTCAGCGAACTATTGGTGCAATGGCTCGATTCTCTGAATATCAACGAGGACCTGGATCTTGCCTATAGACACCGGATTTTAGGATACCTGTCTTCCTTTTATTTTCTCGGCGCTGCTGTGGAATATTGCTTCCGAAACCGTGCGCTTAACGATGGCAGCCAGATTCTAAGGCTGAACAAAGAGCACGAACAATTTCTACAAAGTATCGTTCCGGCGGATTTCTCAGATTTGCCCGAAACCTCTGATGCTGATCTCTATCTGAATACTATTCTTGAGAAAATGCGTGTGGCTTTTCTCGGAAAACTCCGGGATGATATGGATGCATATGATTCGGTGATGATCGCGAATGCGACCATCGAAGAGCTGATTCAAGCCAGTACCGTGTTGATCCTCGAACAGGCACTCCATCGCAACAAAGACCGGGCAGGCTGGATGGCAAAAACCCTGGAATTCGCGTTCATGAAACGACCTGAGAAAGGTCTGCCTGACTCTCAGGAAAAGCTGGCTATTGATTCTTATCGTGAAGACCTGATTGCCTGGGCGCTTAAACACCATCATGATGTTTCTTATCATGATGAGCGTGTCGAGCAAGAACGCCTGAGTTCAGAGATCGTCCGTGATTCGGTTTTTTCTATGATCGAGGACACGATCTATACGATTATTTCACAGCATCTGGGTAATGAACAAGCCCTTGACGATACCATGCTTACCCGGATTCAGGCAGACTGTCGTGTGGTCTTTCGTCAGGCTCCTGCCATACAGGATGACAATCCAGAACTGATGGAACCCGGATTTGTGATGGATCAGATTTCCGCATGGTCACATGACCTCTACCAAAAACGGGTTGACGATTTGGGGTCTCGGTTGGCCACGCGCTATGAGCGATACTATGTTTTGGAAAAAATCGACGAAAATTGGCGACAACACCTGAGTGGCATCGATGAGCTTCGGGAAGGCATCGGACTGCGTGGATATGGGCAAAAAGACCCACTTATAGAATACAAATCTGAAGCTTACAAGATGTTTGTACAGACCATAGAACGCATTAATCGCGATGTTGTGAGCACTTTGTTCAAAGTTTTTGATATCGGAGGCGAACTGGCTGAGCAACAAATGCGTCGTGCTGAACCCAAAAATTTCGTTACTACCCACTCTCAAGTGGAAACATTCAAAGCCAGCCGGCAGGCTGCAACGGCGAACGCTGGCGGCGCCCAAAATCAACCGGCGAAACCTCAGACTGTTGTCAAAACGTCCAGGGTCGGACGCAATGATCCTTGCCCCTGCGGCAGCGGTAAAAAATATAAGCATTGTTGTGGCCGAAACGCTTGATTTTGGTTTTTAATTTCGTATATTGAATTAAGAGCTGTACAGATCTCGTTACCGGAGCTGTGAATGAATCACCGAATATTTAAGATATTGTCCTTTGTTATAAAAGAAATTCAAAAGAATTCCATTGAAGATATCGATCTTAATGTTATTGTACAAGCCCTTGAGGATAGAGGGTTTTCTGAAGATGAAATCGCCACTGCCATATCTTGGTTAGGATCTAAGGACGAGGCCATGGACCCGATGCTTTATGACACAGGAGTCGGTTTACCTCGCCCTGTCTGGCGACAGCTAAATGATATGGAACAACAAGCAATTTCGCCTTCAGCATACAGTTATCTTTTTCACCTTCGCGAGATGCAAATTCTTGCTGATTCTGAGATGGAAATGGTTATTGAAAGGGCTGTCAAACTGGATATCCCGCAGATCGGTGTCGAGGATATGCAAGACCTGATCGCTATTATCGTCCTGGATTTTGAGGGGACGGCCTCTGAAGGGTTTTTTCAGTTTACGTCCAATCAGTTACCCCATTAATGGCCTGCTTATGAAAAACGCATTATGGATCGTAGAAAACGACCATCTTGCAGCGACGATAAAATCGTTAACACCTGACGGACTGGTTATTGCGGTTGAGGGGGGGATGATAAAGTGGCCAGATCATACGACGAGAGACTTGGACCCATTATCCCATCCCGAGTTTGATCCCAATAATGAAAACCTGGCCGCGCAACTTTTGGATGCGGCCAAACGGTCTCCTCGTGTTTTTATCGCATTTATGCCTGATATGTATGGCTCTGCTTTTTTTGTTGCGATGCAACATTTTTTGGGCAATGTCGCAAAATGCCACCCGGTAGCGTGTGAATCCTGGACAAAAGCCAACCTGAAAACAAATGACCCGGGCTTTAAACATTGGAAAAAGGCGTCGGTAGTATACACTTACTTTGATGAACTTTTTAACACTAGAATTGGCAAAAACCTGGTTCGACTGACTGACGAATTGCACTGGTTGCAGGCCGTTGCTCTTTTGTTACTTAAAAATAAACAGAGAACAGTTTCCCAAAATGTCGATCCCTTTACCATTCAGACGACATTGAAAGGAAAAAATTGCCATTCTGTGCTCGCTCATCTGCAGCGATTTGGAGAAAAGCCGGTACGTATTCGTTCTGTACAAGAGGCAAAAGCCATTATTGTCGCCCTAAAAGAGCAAACACCCGTTGTATCTGCACTGGAAAAAAAAGAATCATTTCAGCATCCTCACCCCCTTTTAACCACTGCCTCGCTCGTAGAATTGACAGAACATCTTTGGCAGTGGACCCCGCAATATACACTGGATGTCGCTGAAAGCCTTTATTTGGCTCAGGATAAAAAGGGGGGCTTGATTTCTTTTCCCTATACACAAAGATCACTTATTCCTGAGACTGAGCATCTTGAATGGAGACAACTCGTTTTTCTGGATTATGGTAACGACTATTTGGGTGATTTAAACAATCGCCAGGATAAGCGTTTCTTTCCCTGGGAAAGTCAGGCCATCAGACCCAGTCGAACAGCATTGTTGAATCGTCAGCAGCGAGAACGACTTTCCGATCCTCAACAAAGACTTTATAATCTGATCAGGCAAAAGACGATTGCTGCGCATATAAAGCCTGCAGTCTGTACCCATCAAAACACAAGCATACGCGCAGGGGATTTTTTGTTAACGCTGTCGACGTTAGAGTACACTCGACGCGGCTTTTTGCAGGTCGATCAGACATCTGCTTTGGCAACACAATCATGTCCTGTCGTGGGGCTGCATGAACCCCTGCAATGGCAAAACCTATCTCTGGATGATCATAATCATCCCACGACATTTAGTGCTGCAAATCTCTATGCTGCTCTTTTCGAATCCGGGATCCATCCGCAACGCCCGGTCAAAGGACTCGTCGAATCTTTGATGAAAAACGATCTTGTTGATCAAAATGAATCCGGGTTATTTTTGACCGAACGTGGTGCAGTCGTGACCGAGCATTTGCAACAGTTTGCAGGGAATCTATTAACCCCATCCTGGGCACAAGAGTTCGAGGAGCATATACGCAAAGTGGCTATGGGGCGCAAAAAAGCAGAGACGGTTTTATCGATTCTGGATAAAAACATTGCAAAGCCTGACAAAGACAAACTTGTGTCCGGCAACCGTGTATGCCCCCTGTGCAACGCCCCTCTACTCGTAGGTAATACATTCGTTCAATGTCAGAATTACCCGGAGCAATGCGATTATATGCAACAAGTAGATCCCAGCAGGCCTCAATGTCCGCATTGCGGCAAATTGCTGGTGGTGCGTAAGGGTAAATTTGGTCGCTTTTTTGCTTGTCCGGGGTATCCCGACTGCCAGCATACCGAACCCTTTGCTCTGGGAATCAAATGTCCCAAGCCCGATTGTAACGGCATGATCATTGAACGCACAGGAAAAAGTCATAAAAGATTTTATGGGTGCAGTCAGTTTCCGGGATGCGAATTTATCCTCTTTGAAAAGCCGGTTGACCAGTCGTGCTCGCATTGCGGATATCCCCTTTTGGTACATAAAGCGAATGGCAGCCCATCTGATCTCGTTTGTCCCGAGTGCAACAAGGTTCATATCGCACAGGAAACCAGGGTCGCTTGATGGCAGAGAAAAAACCTCAATATCTCCAAGAGTGGATTCAACCCTTTTTAAAATATCTCCGGGTTGAACGACAGGCATCGCCCAATACCCGGCAGGCATATCAGCGTGATCTGGATCATTTTCTAGCCCATATTCAGGCACAGGAAAAACAAAACAATATTCCTGTCGAGCGTCTGGATCGCCAGGCAGTCAGATCTTACCTGTCCTGGCTGGTGCGAAATGATTATCAGCCGCGTTCTATTGCCCGCAAGCTTGCATGTTTGCGCTCATTCAGTAAATATCTTGTGCGCGAAAATATTATCAGGAAAAATCAGATCATCACTTTGGCTTCCCCGAAACTCGGCAAATCTTTGCCCCATTTTCTCACAGGTGCTGAAATCAAGCTCTTGCTGGGGTTGCCCGATACGAATACGTTTGCAGGAAAACGCGATTACGCTTTGCTTAAACTTTTTTACGCGACCGGGGTGCGCATCAGTGAGATGATCGCTTTGCGCATTAACCATCTGAGGGATGATTATACTCTTCGAGTTACGGGCAAAGGCAACAAGACACGGATTGCAGCGATGGGAAAACAAACCTTTGATGACATAAAGCACTATCTCACTGCCCGAGAAGTATTTTTCGAAACCATGAATGACCCGAATGCGCCGCTTTTTGTCGATGACCATAATGAGCCCTTTACCCGACAAAAACTCTATACCCTTTTACACACTCTTATGAAGAGGGTGACGGATCCCAGTCATGCTCATCCCCATTCATTGAGGCATACGTTTGCCACACATATGCTCGACAATGGCGCAGATCTCATGTCTGTCAAAGAATTGCTAGGTCATGCAAGTCTTTCAACCACGCAGATCTATACCCATGTATCTGCGGAATACTTGAAAAAAATGTACAAAGGAACTCATCCAAGAGCCAGCAAGTCTAAAAAAGACGAATAATTTTTTAATTGCATTGTTTAAAATAAGGAGGTGCCCCCCAATCCTTGATAGATTCTATGCCACTGATCGTATCACATTGTAAAAAGGAGGCATTTATGAGAATCACATTCACCGCACGACATTTTAAAACCTCAGCACGTCTGAAAACTTTTGCCGAAGAAAAGGTAAAAAAATTAAAAAAGTATTATGATGGTATACTTGACATTGAAATAATTCTGGATTATATTAAGCAGCAACAAGTTGCCGAGATTATTGCCAAAGTGTATGGTACGCGGCTGACCGTTGTGGAAAAAAGTGAGGATATGTACAAATCAATTGATCTGGCCGTTGAAAAACTTGAAAGACAATTGAAAAAATATAAAGGCAAAATGCGACATTTTGAAAATGAAAGGATCACCCAGGCATTTGAAAAAAATGAAATAGAATCTTGAATACCCTAACCTCTTTGAGACCTGCAAACCAGAGTTTGCAGGTCTTGTTTATATATTCCATAAACAGTTTACATGTTCACCGGTGCAAGGAATGCTTTGAATCCCAGTGCCACCACCACCAGAGCGGACAAGTCAATGATTGAAAAACAACGTGTCCCGTATATTTCCGTTCAACAGCTCTATGAGGCGACAGCCAGGCGTGTTTCGTTAGAGATCCTCAATAATCAGAGCAGTTTTCAACGCAAAATTCGGGAAAAAGAGGTCCATCGGCCAGGTTTGGCGCTTTCCGGTTTTGTCGAGGTCTTTACATACTGGCGGGTTCAAATTATGGGCAATACAGAAATCGGGTACCTGAATACCTTGAATCATGACGAACGAATGCGGGTGATTTCTTCTGTCCTTGGCTTTGATCTCCCTTGTATGATTATTACAAACAATAACGAACCTCCCCAAGAGTTGATCGAGATCGCCAATCAGGATGGTATTACTCTTTTTTCAACCCCTCTGAGTACTACGAGTGTTATTCAGCATCTTTCGGAATATTTGAATTCCATTTTTGCAGCCACCACGATCAAACACGGTTCTCTGGTCGACGTTCATGGGGTAGGCATGTTAATAACCGGTGAGGCTGCTATCGGAAAAAGCGAACTCGCGCTTGATCTGATCGAACGGGGCCATCAACTGGTCGCCGATGATGTGGTTCACATTACCCGGGTCGATATGAATACGCTCGAAGGAGAACCCAATCAGGTGCTTTCGCATCACATGGAGATTCGGGGATTGGGGATCATTGATATCAGACAAATGTTTGGTATCAGGGCCATCCGGGGTAAAAAGGTCATCGATGTGGTGGTTGAATTGGAACGCTGGGATGATAAACGGGAATACGAGCGCATTGGTGTTGAGAATCACTTTACAGAAATTTTACAGGTCGAAGTTCCGCTCGTTGTTTTACCCATTCTTCCGGGCAAGAATATCACTGTGATTACTGAAGCAGTGGCTCTGAATGAAAAATTAAAGCAACATGGTGTTCATGCTGCAAAGGATTTTAACAACCGCTTGATTACAAATATGAATAAGGAAAGCCGGATATGAAGCATGCAATCTTGTTGACTCATGGCCCTATAGGCGATGCACTCATCGAGGCTGTTGAGGGCATTATGGGAATGGAAGAAGGCCTTGCCTCGCTTTCTGTTACCAACATGTCTGTGGCCGAAATCACGGACCGTTTATTAGCCATGGTCAATGGCCCTGATGAAAAACAGGATGGAGTCATCATTATGGCAAGTCTCAAAGGGGGAAGCTGTTGGAATGTCTCTGTGTCTGTGGCTATGCGTCATTCAAATGTGAGGGTCGTCTCTGGTGTCAATTTACCGATGGTGCTTTCGTTCATGACCAAGCGAGATACAATGGATATAGACGAGCTCGCCGAATCCATCGAAAAGGATGGTACGCGAGGTATTACGCACTTTGAAGAAAATTATTGACCTGAAAAATTAGTGGAGTTTTCTTATGCCGCTCGTACAAGTGAGAATCGATGATCGTCTTATTCATGGACAAGTGGTCGTCGGTTGGAGAAGCGTTCTAAAGATGGAGCGAATCATTTTATGTAGCGATGAAGTCGCCAATTCCGAATGGCAACGTACCATATACATGTCCGCTGTCACCAATGACATTGAAGCCTCTGTACTTACACTGGATGAAACCATCGATACATTAAAGTCGAAAAAATTTGAGCCGCAACGGCTTTTGTTGCTGGTCGATAATCCCAAGACTGTTGTGGAGTTGGTAGATGCAGGTGTTCAGATCGAGCAAGTCAATGTCGGGGGGATGCACTTTAAACCGGGAAAGAACCAAATCGCTCCCTTTATTTTTGTTGACGACCAGGATGTCGAAAATTTTAAAATTCTGCATCAACTCAACATTGAACTGGATGGGCGAGATGTTCCTACCCGCCCTTCTATCAGTATAAGCAAAGCCTTGAAATTTGATTGATTTTTCATCATAATGCCGGAACGCAGGAAGCTATTCCTGTGCCGGCCTTATGATTTCCGGATCTCGCTTTCGGGTAACGGTTTGTTATGATAACTCAACCCCACCCCAATTAACCACGTCATTGTACACCCTATTGCCACATACCAGGGCCAGGCAATTTGCGGTGACCCTACACTGATAATCAATCCCAAAAGAAAACTCGTCCAGATCATCTGGAAAATCCGGTGTTTACGGCTATGTACACGCGTCCAAATCCAGTATCCTGCCAGAATATTCAGGATGACAATAATCGTCAGAACAACCCCCTGTTGCCCGATCAGCCAGGTCATGAAAAAGATGGCCCCCCACATGGCTACGAGCGCATCGTTTTCACGCGCTTTGGCGTAAAAAGAGCCGAGGAAAAAGGTACCCAACAGTCCGCCATAGGTAAATGAAGCAATAGCCAATCCCAACTCCACCACGGGGTTGTCCTTATCTTTGAAAAGCATAGCTCCTGCAATAAATACCAATCCCCAGACAAAAGTTACGATTCGTGAGATCAAGAGTTCTCGCTCCTCACTCCAGTTCGCTCCCCATTTGGGTTTTATAAAATCGAGCATAGATGCGGACGCGAGAGAATTCAGAGAACCGCTCAACGTGGACATGGCTGCTGCAAATACCCCTGCAATGATCGTCCCGGACACCCCTATGGGGAGCCCCTCAACAATAAATCGGGGCAGAACTTCGTCAGACCGGATGTCGATCCCCCCATAATAAGTATATAACATGAGACCGAGCACGAGAAAGAGTGCGAATTGAAAAATGACAATCACGCCGCTCATGATCAGGGCTTTTTGACTCGATTTCAGGTCATTACAGGATAAGAGCCTTTGAACGATCAATTGATCGGATCCGTGTGAAGCCATAGATAAAAAAGCCCCTCCCAGGATTCCGGATAAAAAGGTATAGTTGATCTGAAAAAAATCGATCAAGGAATTTTCGAACCCCAGATAAAAAAATTGAAATTTATTATCTGCTTGCGCTGCATTGACCACATCAGACCAGCCATTGGGAAGTTTATCCAGCAGGACAAAACCGGCCAGGATAGCCCCTCCGATATAGATCGCCATTTGAATCACATCCATCCACACCACCGCTCTGATTCCTCCAATATAAGTATATATAATGGTAAACAATGCGATGATGATGATACAGGTTGAATACGACCATCCTGTGATGACGGCCAGCGGGATGGCTGTGGCGAATAATCTGACACCATCTGCGAGTAAACGAGTGATTTGGAAAATCATGGATGAAAAACGTTGCATCCTGGACCCGAATCTCTCGCGTAAAAGCTCATAGGCGGTATAGAGTTCCCCGCGGTAATATGCCGGCAACAGTGTTTTGCTGATGATGATTCGACCGATCAAATATCCCAAAGTGATCTGTAAAAAATTGAGGTTGGTGAGATAAGCCAGTCCCGGAATGCTGATAAATGTGAGAGTGCTGGTTTCGGTTGCCACCACTGAAAAACAAACCGCTGTCCAGGGCAGATTTCGATCGCCTAAAAAATAGTCACGGGTGTTACGTTGTCTCTTTCCAACCCATACCCCGAAAACAGTGACTCCTACAAGATAGATAAACAGTATCGCGTAATCTAGAGGTGCAAAACCCATTTTGAATCCTTTATCTAAAAACTATTTCAGACAATTTAGCAATATTGTTTTGAAAACCCAATAAAATTTACTCGCCTCTTCTGACACAACCGCCATATAGGGAATAAAGGCCTTGATTTGTTGGGCACAGGTGGTTATATTTTCATTTATATTTATAAGGCATATTTTATGAAAAATCCATATAAACGCACAGATGTTTTTCGTTGCAACTATCAGACGCATCAGCGATTCGCCAACCGAGTTTCAGTCTATCATGTGCTCAAGGCTCGTAATTGTTATCCGCAGGGATGCGTAATGTTCAAGTGGTCTTGTGCGAAATTTGACAAGGGACAATCCTGCGTTCGCGGATTCAAACACATTGGTCGTTTATGTGATGGATGTACTCACTATAGCGATGAAAAAGTGAATTATCAGCCGCAACTGGCTCTTTCCAGACTGGAATATGAGCGGTTTCAGTCCGAGCTTGAAGACTTTGAAGATTGGTTGCAGGAACATCAAAACAGAGATGTAGAATTCTGGTGCACCATCGATGCGATCAAACCGCGGTTTAAAAAAGTTGTGCACAAGGAAAAAGGTCAGCTTTTCCTCGAAGGATATCTCTATATCGCAAAACGGGGTTTTATCGGGCTGACCGATTTTGACGATACATTTTATGGTTATCTCTCTTCGTATCAACAGGAACGGTTCAAAATCGCACCGGGTGATGCTTTTGAAGCCAGAGGACATTTGACACTCGATCGCGGCAGAGTGTTGATGCAACGAACCTGGTCTATCGATTTTGAAACCCGATCAGGTGAAAAGACCTGGACAAATAGCGAAGCACTGGTTTCAAAACAAATCGCTACCTTGTTCAAACATCAACCCGAATCTTGTCTGCATTGTCCACATGGTGCTTTGGTCGATGTTCAACAAATACAAAGAGACGGATCCAGGACCTCAAGACGGCAACTGTATTGCCTGCAGGGTATTGCACAGCCAAATGAATGTTACATGGCCACGACATTAAAAATGGATTATTGTGGAGATCATATTCGCTAAACAATGGAATGAAAAATGGCAAAAGGAATTACAAAACGATCGCAAGATTATTCTCGTTGGTATTTGGACATCGTTGCGGCAGCTGATATGGCTGAACACTCTTCGGTCAAAGGCTGTATGGTTATCAAACCCACCGGTTATGCTCTTTGGGAACAAATTCAGCGCCGGCTGGATGATATGTTCAAAGAAACCGGGCATGTGAATGCTTATTTTCCGCTTTTTATACCGGAAAGTTATCTGAAAAAAGAAGCTGAGCATGTGGAAGGCTTTGCACCTGAATGCGCTGTCGTGACCCACGGCGGAGGTAAAAAGCTGGAAGAACCTCTGGTGGTAAGGCCCACATCTGAAACAATTATTTGGTCGACATATCAAAAATGGATCCAGTCGTACCGGGATCTGCCTATCCTGATTAATCAATGGGCCAATGTCGTCCGTTGGGAAATGAGAACCCGGCTCTTTTTACGTACAACTGAATTCTTATGGCAAGAGGGACACACTGCCCATGCGACTCATGAGGAGGCAGAAAAAGAAACCCGGCTTATGCTGGACGTATATCGTCGTTTTGCCGAAGAATATATGGCCATCCCGGTGTGGACAGGAGTAAAAACAGATAGTGAAAAGTTTGCCGGTGCATTGCATACTTATTGCATCGAAGCCATGATGCAAGACCGAAAAGCCCTGCAAGCCGGAACATCACATAATCTTGGTCAAAATTTTGCCAAAGCATTTGATGTGAAATTCCAAAATGAGCAGGGGGATTTGGAATACGTCTATGCCACTAGCTGGGGAGTATCGACCCGACTCATTGGTGCCATCATTATGACTCACAGCGATGACAACGGTCTCGTGATCCCGCCGAGATTGGCCCCGCTAAAGGTGGTCCTTGTCCCGATCTGGCGGGATGAAGAACAGCAAAAGAAGGTCGTGGAACGGGCGCAAAAATTGACCGAGAACTGGAAAAGTCACATATCTTTCAAAGTCGATGATCGAGATCAATATCGCCCGGGATATAAATTTAACGAATGGGAGAAAAAAGGGGTCCCCATTCGTCTTGAATTGGGCCCGCGTGATCTGGAAAATAACTCTGTTGTCGCCGTGCGTAGAGACACCGGTGAAAAGATCACTTTATCTCAGGATGGGTTGCTGGATAACCTCACGGACCTGCTGGAAGAGATACAAACCAATCTCTATGAACGGGCTCTCGAATTGCGCAATAAAGGGACATTCATCGAAGATGATTTCGATACCTTTAAGAAAAAGATAGAAGATCCGGGTGGCTTTTTTTGGGTGCATTGGTGCGGAAAAACCGATTGTGAGACTGTTTTTCAAGAAACATCCAAGGCAACCATTCGCTTGGTTCCCCTGGACGGAGAAAAACAAAACGGACAATGTATGGTCTGTGGTCAGCCCTCTAATGAACGAGTACTCGTCGCCAAAGCGTATTAGTGAAAGAAACTAGAGGTTAGGTAAAGGAGGTACCTTGCAGGAACAGATACTGGCCGTCTTGAGTAAAATCAATGATTTTATTTGGGGTCCACCCATGTTGATTCTGCTGGTGGGAACCGGAATTTTTTTGACCATTATGCTAAAAGGATTGCAGTTCAGGGCACTAAAGTCTTCTCTTTATCTGGCTCTAATCAAGCGCAAAGAGGACGATGCACAAGAAGGAGACATTAGCCATTTTCAAGCATTGATGACCGCTCTGGCTGCAACTGTCGGAACAGGTAACATTGCGGGTGTTGCTACAGCCATTGCCGCGGGCGGGCCGGGTGCCCTGTTCTGGATGTGGGTGACAGGATTTTTTGGAATGGCCACAAAATATGGTGAAGCCGTTCTCGCCGTAAAATACAGGCACGTCGATAAAAACGGTCAGATGAGCGGGGGGCCGATGTATTACTTGACAGACGGCCTGAATGCCAAATGGCTTGGTGTTGCGTTTGCCTTTTTTGCTTCGATTTCTGCGTTTGGAATTGGTAATCTGGTGCAATCGAATTCCGTGGCTGAAGCTATTGGCACGAGTTTTCCGTTCATCAAACCCTGGGTGGTTGGCCTGGCCTTGTTTCTTGCAACCGCTATGGTGCTGTTAGGAGGGATCAAAAGTATCGGTAAAACGACCGCGATTGTGGTTCCTTTTATGATCGTGGTCTATATGGCCGGAGCCCTGTTGGTCGTCTTGATCAACTTTCGGGAAATTCCTCATGTTTTTAGCATGGTCATCGGCAATGCCTTTACTCCTGCTTCAGCTGCGGGAGGATTTGCCGGAGCCCTGGTCAGAGAAGCCGTACGCTGGGGAGTTGCCCGCGGCATTTTTTCCAACGAATCCGGGTTGGGCAGTGCACCTATTGCTGCTGCTGCTGCCCAGACAAAAAACCCGGTTAATCAGGCCATGGTCAGCATGACCCAGACATTTATCGATACGATTATCGTCTGCTCTTTGACCGGTTTTGTGATTCTCTCGTCAGGCAAATGGACAACCGGTCTTACAGGAGCAGAATTAACCACCCTTTCTTTTCGCTCTGCATTACCCGGTCAAATGGGTGGGTTGGTGGTGTCGGTCGGACTGATCTTTTTTGCCTATTCCACAATTTTGGGGTGGAGTTATTATGGTGAAAAGTCGATTCAATATTTGTTGGGTGATCGGGCAATCAAGCCTTATCGCCTGATCTTTTGTGCCGTGGTATTTCTTGGTGCGGTGATTTCCAAAGTCGAATTGGTTTGGTCATTTGCGGATATTATGAACGGCCTTATGGCCGTGCCCAATTTGATCGGTTTGATCGCGCTTAGTGGAGTTATTGTCGCTGAAACAAAAAAATATTATCGAAATTAAGTTTCAGGTTTGAGGTGAAACAATGCCAGATAAAAACAGAGAAGTGATAAGGGTCGAAATACCCAGCAAGGCATTAAGAGTCAGACATGCCATGTGTCAGAATGGACATAGTCTTATGGATGCCGACCATACGATCAATGGCTATGCGTCCGTCGCTGTCAGGGTCAAATATATGCACAATGAAGGCGTGATTTATCTCGATCCTGTCTATGGCAGCTTTCGCAACGTACAGGAAATGCAATTGCCAGATGGTGCAGTGGTCGAGTTTTTTTGCCCTGTTTGTGGTGAATCCTTAAAGAGCAAACACCACAAATGTCAAGAGTGTTCTGCTGACATGTTTGAAATTTTTCTGCCTAATGGCGGTACCGTGGTCGGGTGCCTGCGGAATGGATGCCATTTCCATATTCTTAAACTCGCAAACGGAGAAAAGTTTTTGGACAGCTTGAACCGGGACGAGAATTTGGAACTTTTTTTATGACAGAGGGTTCCGAGTTCAAATCCGGTTATGTGGCGCTTGTCGGACGCCCCAATGTGGGCAAGTCGACGCTGGTCAATACCCTGTTGGATTTTGACCTTTCCATTATTACTCCCAAGGCACAAACCACGCGTCACAAAATTTTGGGTATTCTTTCGTCAGAGTCATTTCAGTTTATTTTTTGGGATACTCCGGGAATTTTAAAACCCGAATACAAGCTGCACGAGCTGATGTTAAAATCGGCTCAATCAGCCATGCGCGACTCGGATATTGTGCTCTGGATTGTCGATGGAACCGACACAGATCATAAAGCTGATCTCCATGTTTTGCCGTTGATCAAACAAATTGTAAATCCTGTCATTCTCGTCATCAATAAAACCGATGCCATGACAGAACCACAAATCGAGGATGCCAGGGAATATTTTGGATCTCTGGACAACTTTGCAGCTATTATACCCGCCAGCGCGCTCAAGAGACAAGGGATTGAGGATATTAAATCTGCCCTGGTGCGATTCTCGCCTCAGGGAATGCCATTTTATCCCCTCGATCAAATTACAGAACATCCTGAGCGGTTCTTTGTGAGCGAAATTATTCGCGAAAGAATTTTTGTGCATTTTAGCCAGGAAATTCCCTATTCTACGGCTGTGGTTATCGATGAGTTTCATGAGCAACCCGAACGCAAAGATTTGATCAAAGCGCGTATCATTGTGGAAAAATCGTCTCAGAAACCCATTATTATCGGTAAGGGTGGAAGCGCTTTGAAAAAAATCGGACAAGAATCGCGAGAACGCATTGAAGAGTTTCTGGGTCGTCCGGTTTTTCTTGAGTTATGGGTGGCCGTACGCGAGAAATGGCGCAACAAAGAAGTGTTTCTAAAAGAATTTGGATATGATGATCGCTCCAGGTAAAGAGTTTAACTGTTTTGTATTGGGTGTCGCCTTGGTTGTTGGAGCCCTGCTTTCTTGTGCTCCTGTCACTCCTCCTCCCCCCCGACAAGATATTTCCAGCCCGATCATCCGTGTCGGGCTGCTCGAACATCGCGATGAAGTGAGGATAGAGCCTACCGGCCCGTTTTACATTCTTACTCTCAAGCCCAATCCGCTCAAGCTCGTGCCTTCGAACGGGATCTGGAAAATTCGTGTTCGTTCAGGGAATCCAGCCCAGCAACATTACCGCATACGCCTGTTTTCTTCGCGCCGTAAAGATCTCGCACGAGACAAAGCCCAGATATTTAAAGAGAAATACAGATCGGTGATCCTAGAGACCGAAGGTGAAGAGCTCATGGCCGGCGATCGTCCGATTCTGGATCGCAGGTTTTATTCTGTGTTCCTAAGAGATGTCTTTACGACTCGCAGCAGCGCAGAAGCCAAAATTTATCAATTGGGCATAAACCACGCCGAGATCGTGTCGTTTGTCGACAAGAGCGCAAGGGGACAACTCGTACTTGAAGCTCCAAACGGAAAGTCCGTGCTCATTGACAATGCCCTGCGTTTCACCGGCCCACCGATCAAGGTTTATGACATTGATGTGGGAAAAGGGTTTCACTGGCAGCGTGATGAAAATCGTATCTATCGGAGTGAGATCGAGGTCTATATCGACCGCACAGGTAAGTTGAGTGTGATCAATGTTCTTCCCCTTCAACTTTATCTGCAAGGCGTTGTGCCCGGCGAAATGTCTCATGGATTTCCGCTCGAAGCTCTTAAAGCACAAGCCGTGGCAGCCAGAACCTTTTTCTTGTACCATTTTGCGAGAAAACACCCAAATTCCGATTTTGATGTATGTGACGATGTACATTGTCAGGCTTTTGTCGGTAAAAGTCGGGAAACCGAAAAAACCAATACTGCCGTGGCTGAAACCCGGGGTGTCGTTATGGTTTATAACGATGACCTGTGTTCTACTCCCTATTCAGCGGTGTGTGGCGGCCATACCGAAGATGCATCCTCTGCCTGGCATAGCGATGGCGAACCCTATCTGACGGGCCATTACGATCTGCCTGAGAAACTCGTGCCTCACTCTTTTGATCTGCGTACAGAGCCATCTGCAAGGGCGTGGATCGATGCTACACCCCCGGTCTATTGCAATCTCAACACACTTGAAGAGGCCAGTTGGGCTGATTATGCAAAAAAGTATCTGCGCTGGCAAATCGAACTTTCTCGCTTTGATCTGCAAAAGCACATAAGGCAGTTTACCAATAGTGACATAGGCGATATCACTGACCTGGTCCCTCTCAGACGCGGTGTGTCTGGCCGGATTTCCGAGCTCGACATTATCGGCACCAGAGGGAAAATTCACCTCGAACGGGAACTCGTCATTCGGAGGACCCTGTCTCCGTCTACCCTGTATAGTTCTTGCTTTGTTGTCGAGAAAAGGGGAAACCGAGAACTGCCGCACACATTTGTACTCAAGGGGGCAGGCTGGGGACATGGCGTCGGGATGTGCCAGATCGGCGCGTCGTCAATGGCGGCCAAAGGAATAGACTATGCAAAAATTCTCAGGCACTATTATCGCGGGATCGAATTAAAAAGGCTTTATTGATTTGAACAAACCCGTAGCACCTCTGCAAAAGCACCTGGCAATGATCTTTATCGATGGATTGGGAATTGGTCTGCAAGATCAGGACTATAATCCCATGGCCGCAGGATCCTGGCAGTTTTTTAATTATTACTCTCCCTTGAAATTTCCATATCGTTTTAGCCATAATGGCCGTATAGAGGCTGTAGATGCAAATCTTACCGTCTCTGGATTGCCACAGAGCGCAACCGGCCAAACCACTTTGTTGACAGGGATCAATGCAGCGCAAGCACTCGGCCGCCATCTCAGTGGTTTTCCCAATCAACGTTTGCGCGATATTATCCGGAAATATTCTGTTTTAAAACAGTTGACCGAAAAACGGCTGACTGCCGCGTTTCTGAACACTTTTCGTCCTCCGTTTTTCGATTTTCAGCCGGAACACATTCTTCGCCATCTCTCTGCGACAACATTGACCAATTATTATGCAGGCCTGCCATTTTTTTCAATCGAGGACCTAAAGGCCGAACGATCCATCTATCAGGATATGACTGGAGCGATGCTGATTGAAAAGGGTTTCGATGTGCCTGTCTATTCGCCTGAAAAGGCGGGAGATATTGTCGCCCATCAGGTGCGGAATTATCATTTTGTCTTGTACGAGTATTTTCAGACCGACCGTGCAGGGCACCGACAGGATATGAAGCTCGCCCTGTCGCATTTAGAAAAGCTGGATCGTTTTCTTGCACGCCTGGTTGAAGGGATGGATTTTGCCGATTCTCTTTTATTGGTGATCAGCGACCATGGGAATATCGAAGATTTGAGCGTAAAGATGCATACCCGAAATCCGGCTTTTTGTTTGATTTGTGGAAAGGATGAAAAAAAGTTCAAGGTCGAATCTTTGACCGATATCGTGCCTGCGATTCTGAAATTTTTTGATATTTCAAACTAGCCGATACCATCGCCAGTTGTAAGGTTCGATTCCTCAAAACTTTAAATCCTGGACAAAACAAGACAGAAAATCATCATCACTGGGTACGAAAAGCATATTGTCAATGACAATAGGATGCTGCCGAACCGAGCCAGGGACTTTGATCGTTTGTAACAGATTCCCTGTATGGATGTCCAAAATGGTTACACTGCCCTCGAGAGATCCGATCACGACTTTATCTGTGGCGACACAAGGGGCACTGCTGATCACACTGTTTGTGTGGTAAATCCACTTTTTTTTCCCCTTGTAATCGATTCCATGAATCCGTCCATCGGCTGACCCTATGACAATGGTTTCTTGCGAGGTGGCAGCGGGTTGATAAAATTTACTTTCAGCAGAGTACCTCCACAGTGTGTGTCCTGTTTTGCGGTCAAGGGCATAGAGTGTGCCGTCGACCAGAGGTTGCAAAATCGTATTTGATTTTATACACGCCGGTGCAAGGATTGCAGCGGTGAGCTTTTGGCTCCACAGTTTCTTCCCGTCCCTGATCGCATAGACGGTTCCTTTTTCAGTGCCCATGATGACGCAATCATTCGCCCAGCTTGCAGCGGCCCGGATGGGTTCAGGGACAGAATATTTCCATCTGGGGACTCCTGTTGCGAGGTCAAAACATACGAGTCTGCCGGTATACTCTGTTATAAACAGAGAATTTCTTGCATATAGCGGTTCGGCCAATATCAGATTCAAATTTTGTCTCCAGACCGTGTTATCTCGAAAAACATCATAACACAGTACAGAAGGGTGTTCGTTTTTGTGCACAATGATCAAGTGGTGTTGCCACCAGAGAATATGCGCCGGATCGGCTTTGAGATCCCGATAGCCCGCCAATTTACCATCTCGTGCAAAAAGTTTTGATATGGATCCGTCATTCGAACTGAACATGAGAAAAGGACGGACATAGACAAGTGCGGATTCTGTCGCATTAGATACTCGTTTTTGCCAGGCAAGCCTGAGTGGCAGAAGCAGTGAATCTGGTGTTGCAAAGGTTCTTTGGGGGGTTCGACCCAATTGCGGCCAAAGGGTGTGGGGTTCTTTAAACGGTCCTTCCAGCCCCGGAGGCGCGCAATGGCAGGCCCACAGCAAGCCAAGAAGCAGGAACCCTATATTTTTATAACACATAGTCAAAAATCCCAACCAAAAAAGATCTGAGTGAACCAGTCATTTGCCAGATTTGCCTGGTCGCTGATTTCGAATTTTTTGCCGATGTCGAGGCGCAGTACCAGCATGGCACCGAATCTGAATCGAATGCCAAAGCCCGAGCTTCCCAGTAAATGATCCCACTTTTCATTCCAAGTGTTACCGAGGTCGGTAAATAATGCGCCCCGGACTGAAGAGAGTCCCAGTCCGCCAAATGGAAACCGAATGCTGACGCGATCGATAAAAGGAAAACGCAATTCATTGCTCATCAGAACCAGTTTTCTGCCCCACAGGCTATAAAAAGAATAGCCCCGCAAATCCCAGCTCCCTCCCATGGCAAAAGGCGTGGATTCTTTGCCATAATTGATTTGCGACCACAATCGAATGGCATGCGTGGTTCGTTGACTCAGGCGGAAATAGCGACGATAATCGACAATACTGGTCATAAAACGCACTTTGGAATGTCTGAAATCATTGGTCACCCCCAGCGAGATATTGATGCGCTCGCCATCGACAGGACCGGTTGGTCCCCATAATGAGGTATCCTTGATATAGCTGGCAAAGGAAGAAATCAACAGAGCTTTTCGGCGTTCACCGGTATAGTACCACTCTTTGTCGGATGATCGAACATTCAAGCTTGCTTCAATTCGCTCGAATTTACTAAAAGGATAAGAAAGAGCCCCAAATCCTCCGATGCGTCGTTCCCAGAACCAAGCATCGTATCTGTTGTATCGACGACCGCCAAAATGATACGCGCCCAATGCAAAGTTTGTCCGTCTGGATAGATCTGTTCGCGATACAGCGACGTTGAAACTTTCGAGTATTTCATCTCGGCTTCTGGCCGTGTTATTCAGCAGGAAAAAATATTGATGGTCGCCGAGCATGTCCGATACGACGAGTTGCATACCGCCATGAGTGCCAAAAATCGGATCCTGTGTGATCTGGCTCTGGGCAATATCGAGATTGAATTTGTTTTTATACTTTACTGCTTTTGATCGTTGCAGACCGGCAAGGCGTTTATGGGTCCAGGTCTGCTCTACTTTTTCCGGACGATGCTGATCACCCAGTACCAGAGGGATGTCGAGCACTTTATGAAAATGATAAATTTGATATGCCAGGTTTTGAAAGCCGGTAAATAATAATTCACCCTGATCGGTCCATTCCGGATCAAAGGCCGATGTGGTCAAACGGGTGAGGGGGGTGGCTTGCAGAGGGGTGTCCGCTTTGCTGAGCAATTGCAGGAGTTTGGGAGAATTGCTGGCCAATGGAGGGGAAAGGGCATTGTGTAAGAGATAAATATTATAGGTACCCTCGCGGTCAGAAACGAATGCCAAACGCCGTCCGTCTGGTGACCAGCAAGGATTTTTGTCATTAAACGAACCGTGCGTTAAACTGTGGATTGAACGACTCTTTAGATGAAATGTGAACAAGTGGCAGAACCCCTTTTCGCCATCGGGTCCGCGATCTGAGCTGAATACCAAAGAGTGTCCGTCAGGAGACCATTCCGGATCACGATCATCGTAATAGTCGTTTGTCAATCTTGCCAACGAGTCTGTAGGGAGATGATAATGATACAAGTCTGATTTGCCGGAAAAATCCAGTGCAGTAAAGACCAGACTTTTCCCATCAGGTGACCAGCAAGGGGAATAGAGGGACACCAGAGAATCGAATGAAAATTTGTGTTTAAACTGTCGTGTTTTCAGATCAAAGACATAGAGTGCATCCTGTTCACCGCTCTTGCTGGTGAATGCCAGCCAGTCCTGCCAAATGTCGAGATCACTGTTGAGCAGATGCAGGGATTCCAGATTCGCACTTTTTTCGCCGTGTATCATCACCCGGGGAGGAGAGTGCTCGTCCAGAGCCTTGATATAAATGTTGGTATATCCTGTACGACTGGATTGGAACACCACATGTGGCTTACCTTCTTGAAGATAAAAAGCGGGCTTGATATTGATGCCTTTATGCGTGAGGGGTTGAGCGATCCTATCGATTGGTTCTTTATTCTCAAAGAGGGGAAAAATCGCTTTTTGTAAATCATATTGCCAGGCTATATCCAATTCTTCAGCGGATTGTGCAGTAAGACTAGAGAGTACCTCTTTAAAGTTCCGTGATAACCAGATATTTTCGATGATTTGTGTGAGCTTTTCAGGGCCGTGAGTATCCTGAATAAATTTGAGCAGGGATTGTCCTTCTTTGTACATCAAAAAAGAGCCGGAAATGTGGTGCAGATCTCGCAGAGGCACATGATACCCGCTCAGAACCGCATCGCGGATAAACATCTCTGTTTCGCTGCTCCAGCCCTCAGACCACAATTCTGCGATTCCTTCAATAAACCATAACGGCAGTCCCGCATGGTTTTTTAAGCCATGTTGTTTTAAGATGGACTGTTCTTTACTTCGGGTAAACACATGCACGAGTTCATGTGTCATCACCCGTTTGAACTGAAGCAAAGAACCATTCGCAGGAACGACCACCCGGTTTTTTAAAAATTCAAAAAATCCTCCCAGGCCTTCCGGGATCATGGTCGGTGTGGTGTTGGTTTCTTGAAAATGAGCATGCGTGGCATAAAAAATAAGGGGTATCCTGTAGGAGACGGTATGGTTGAAACGAATTTCCAGATCGGCAAAAACGCTCTCAGCATGTGCTGCCCCGATTTCCGCCAAGTCGCGCATCTCTGGGTAGTAATAGATATCAAAATGATCTGTTTCGAGAATATGCCAGTCAAACTGATTGTATTGAATTTTATTGCGGCCAAAATAAAATTGTGCCTGACTCTGAGAAAAGAGTATGCTCAGCAAAAGCACGATAATTTTCAAGCGGAACGGTTTCATAGCCAAGTCCCAATGGATAGATAGAGAATGCCAGTCTTTTTCATTCTCCGATTTACATCAAGAGTACACCTGTTCAGGCAGTCAGGTCTGTAACCGGCCATGGGTTGTTTTTTCATAGAAACGAAATGTTTTGTAACAGTGAGCATCGAGATCCCTTAATGCCTGGATCATAGGGCGGTTGGTTTCGACGATTATGGAACAATCTGATTCGGTGAATCCCATGTTTATGCCTTTTTCGATGGTATTCAAATAAAAAGCAATATCTATGCCCTTGTGTCGATGTTCTTTGAGAATTCCCATGGCAATGGTCCGCAACTTTTTTATTTTGGGCAAGTGTAATAAAATTTTAAGGATACCCAGGGGAAAAAGTCTGCCATTGGCTCTTTGCAGGGCAGGGTTAACATCTTTGATCGTCAGGGAAAAGCCGATGCATTGTCCATCGAGGTATGCAAGGAATGTCAATTCAGGGACAAGTACCTGACTTAATTCATCTACCATATAGGCAAATTCTTTTTCCGAAAAGGGCACATGACCCCAGTTTTCTTTCCAGGCATTTGCAAATATAGGTTTGATATCATTTGCTGCCTGCTCGATTTTTTTTGGATCGAGTGGGATAATGGACAGATTAGGTCTGCGTAAAATCCGATCTCGAACCCTCCAGAGGCGGGGGTCGAGGTTTACAGCTTTGTTGACCAAAAAGGCATACCAATCAATCACTTTAATAAAACCGCAATGTTCCAACAAGTCTCGGTAATAGGGAGGATTGTGAGCCAATAAAATTGGGGGAGGTGTGTCAAATCCATCATATAACAATCCGGCAATATCATAGAGTCCAAAGCTTTGTGGTCCTAATATGCGGGACTTGCCGTGTTGTAGCAGCCAGTGTTCTGCGTGCTCGAACAGTTTCTGAGCAACAGTGGGATCGTTTATCGATTCAAAAAATCCAAAAAACCCTGTTTTACGATCCCGATACTGTTCATATTGCCCGCTGATATGCGCGGCAATTCTGCCGACCGGTTGGTTGCCTTTAAAGGCGAGCCAATATTTTGCTTTGCCATGTTCAAAGTAGGGGCCTTTTTTAAAGGAGAGAAATCGTTTTTGATCGTGAATCAGTGGTGGTACCCAGAGGGCATCATCCCGATAAATGGTCCATGGAAGACGAATAAATCGGGAGAGATCTCTGTTCGTTTCTACAGGTCTGATTGATAGATTCATCGAGGCTCCGGAAAAGAGGTTCTCCCAGAATAGATTCCCTATACCCCGCGCTCGTTATGATGGGATGATTTGACCGTTTGCCCAGCTTTGGGAGGCGAGATGTTTGGGTTGATTTATATGTATGCACAATTTTGTTCGGCTTGAATTTTAGTATTGATTTTTTACGCATTTTTTCTTATACTGTAAGGATTTTAAGGAACCCAATAAGGAGTGAAATTTCGTATGGCACATCATAAATCCGCAATCAAACGGATTCGTACCAACGAGCGCGATCGCCAGCGTAATCGACACTATAAAACGTTGTTAAAAACCAGCTTGAAAAAAGTTCGCTCTGCTGAAAACAAAGAAGAAGCAGAAGCCTTGTACCGGCAAACAGAGTCTATCCTGGACAAGCTGGTGAATAAGAGAATTATTCATAAAAACAAAGCAGCCAACCAAAAATCAAAGTTGGCGGTATTTGTGAATCAGTTATAGGTCGGTTCGGTCGCAAGTCTAGCGGGAGGTCGAAAAGCCTCCCGTTTTTTTATGTTCTTTTGGCCTTATAGTTGGGCGCTTCTTGCGATATCCAGATATCATGAGGATGACTCTCCTGGAGTCCTGCGACAGTGATTTTGATAAACCGAGCTCTTTGTTTGAGTTCGGTTAGATCCTTGGCGCCGCAATAGCCCATTGCTGCCCGAAGACCACCGGTCATTTGATAGACCACATCAGCGAGTTTCCCGCGATGCGGAACCCGGCCTTCGATTCCTTCCGGGACTAATTTTTTAAGGCTTTTTTCACCTTCCTGAAAATATCGGTCTCCACGTCCACCCCGCATGGCACCCAATGAACCCATCGCACGGTATACTTTAAAGCTTCTTCCTTCATAGAGTACGGTTTCACCGGGACTCTCTTCTGTGCCCGCAAGCATATTGCCCAGCATCACGGTGTCCGCGCCAGCGGCCAACGCTTTGGCAATATCTCCGGTTTGCTTGATGCCACCGTCAGCGATCAATGGAATGTCACTCTTTTGACAAATTTCTGCACAATTCATAATCGCGGTCAACTGTGGGACGCCGGTGCCGGCGACGACGCGAGTTGTGCATATCGAGCCCGGACCAATCCCTACCTTGATGGCATCCACACCAACGTCGATGAGATCCTGAGCCGCTTCCGGTGTCGCAATATTGCCTGCGATACAATCCAGATCAGGGAATTCTTTTTTGATCATCTCGATGGTTTTCAAAACGCCTGCCGAATGACCATGAGCCGTATCTACGACAAGACAATCCACCCCTGCATTGACCAAGGCGACAGCCCGTTCGCGGGTGTCTGATGCAACCCCCACTGCAGCTCCTACAACAAGCCGACCGTGTTGATCTTTACACGAGTTGGGGTAACGTTTGCGATTCTGAATGTCTTTGACGGTGATCAGTCCCTTTAATCGATTATCTTTATCTACGACCAATAGTTTTTCAATGCGAAATTGCTGCAAGATCTTTTCTGCCTCTTCCAGAGATGTCCCCAAAGGTACGGTCACCAAATCTTCCTTGGTCATCAGATCACTGACTTTGCGGTTCAAATCGGTCTCAAAGCGCAAATCGCGATTGGTCAGAATACCCACAAGTTTTTGTCCGTCTACGATGGGAATCCCGGAAATGTGATATTTCGCCATGAGTTCCATTGCTTCACTGATCTTGCGGTCAGGGGATAGGGTGATTGGATTCATAATCATACCACTTTCGGAACGTTTTACCCGGTCAACCTCCTGAACCTGTTCCTCAATAGAATTGTTTTTGTGTATGATACCAATCCCCCCTTCTCTTGCCAGGGCAATGGCAAGATCGGATTCAGTGACTGTATCCATGGCAGCACTGATGATGGGGATATTGATATTTAAATGGCGCGTTAACCGTGTGCGTATCATTGTTTCCTTGGGCAAGACCGTAGATTTGTTGGGAACCAACAAAACGTCATCAAAGGTCAACCCTTCACCAAGGATTTGTGCCATACATTTTCTCCATTGCTTGAATTTTCAGCTAGTATACTAAAGTTTTGGCACAGAATCAAATGATTTTTATCATCCGAAACCGTGTAAATGCTGGAGGTTGTGTTCAGTTGAGAAAATACGGATCCTCATAACAGGATCGGGTGAGGGCAGAATGAGATGTGGTTTTTGATTGCATGGGCGGACAAAAAAAAAGGCGCCTTTTAGGCGCCTTGAGATCTAAAGAATTACATAAAGTCCTGTTCACGAAATTCGTCATACAACTTTAGCACCGCAGGCACATAGCTGCGGGTTTCTGCATAAAGTATTTTATTGTTTCGGTTGGATTCCAGCCACAGTTCCGCGCGGTGGGGACCACCATTATAGGCAGCCAAGCCACCATCATGTTCATACATGTTCACGAGGTGACTGAGATAGCGGCATCCAAGCCGAATGTTAATGATAGGGTCGAATAGGATCTCATCGGATGACGTCCACGCTAATCCTTCTTCTACTGCAAGAAAAGCGCCGGTCGCAGGCATGATTTGCATCAATCCTTTGGCTCCGGCACGCGATGTCACCGTCGGCTCCCATGTTTTTGCACTTTCGTGCGTGATGGTTGCACAGATAAAATCAACATTCAAGTTGGGGTATTTTTGCGACATGGCAAAAATTTCCTGCGCAATAGAGACTTTTAACGAATCAGGCATTTCAGGATTATAACGTGAAATGATATTGAGAACCTTGTTTTGGGTTCCTGATGAAACCCGGTCAATCGATATCACATCTTTTTGTAAATCCACCTGGCGTTTTATCTCATCTATGGACATTGACGGTTTTGGTGTCATTTGTCCGTTGATCCACCACACGACGCCTAAAAATATGACGAACACGTGAATTGTTAAAATCGTCATTATTTTCTTTAGATCGAATGGTGTTGCTTTCATCATTTCCTCCTACACAATCCCCCTTTAGTTGCGAGATCGTATGCAAGTTAACAAAGATGCATCAGTTCCTATTCCATTCGAAGCAATTCACGTATATTATTTGCAAAAGTTGTGCCAAGTTCCCCTATTTATTGATACTGTTTCTTTTTTTTGACTGTGTTTCTGTGAAAAATATATTTCAAGTATTTAAAAAACATTGATTTATATTTTTCCCTGCAAGCGGGGGTAACAGAAAGACAAAAATGTCAATCAAATGGAAAGATACCCTGAAAATTGTGCAATGTTGGTACAAAATGTCACACTGTGACCCAAATCCCTAGACAGTTTAATGCTTTTAACTGAATCATATTGTGATCTGGAGCACGCTATGCAAAATATGAACATTCTTGGTGTTTGGCCCATGCTGCTATACCGATCTGGCTTGACAATGAACAAAAAGTTTTGTTATTTAACAGGATATCAATTTTAGCTATCAATAACGCATGTTGCGGTATAAATGTTCCCTATTTGTGGCTCTATTTCCCATGCGAAAGGATCGATTATGGACTTTGATGCTGAGCTGGATCTGCTGCTGAATAATCATGTGGATGTTCAACGTCAATTGTCTCGTAAAGAGACAATTTTGCAGGTTGTTTCCTTTAAAGAGGCTTTGGTTACGGCGAATGGGAGTCTCGCAACCTGGACTGCCTGCGATTCCACTGGCCGCTCTCCGCAAGACACGAGAATTGTCAAACGTCCAGAGATCGAAGGTGATATCGACTGGGATTCCCCTAATAACCTCCCCTTGGATTCGGAAACATTTGCCATGCTATGGTATGACGCCATTGATAGTCTTAAACGTAAAAAACGGATATTTGTTACAAACCGAAGCATCGGTGCGGATGAACGATATGCAATGCCTGTCGAAACCATTACAGACAGTCCCCTGACTGCCCTTTTTACTCTGAACATGTTTCGACCCATGCCTTATCGCCTGGAAAAAAGCCTGTTCTGGAAGCGTCCCTTTCGACTGGTCGTCCTACCCCAGGATAAAGTCAGCGCCAGCAAATATGCCGGCCGCTTGCGTCGTCTCTCCTCCGGTAAAACGAGCAATCTGATCATTGCGATGGATTTTGCCAATCGATTGGGTCTCGTTTTCGGGTCGTCTTATCTGGGCAGCGTCAAAAAGCTCATGTTTACGGTGATGAATTACTATTTGCCTCTAGAAAATATTTTGCCCCTCCACTGCAGTGCAAATGAAGACGAAAATGGCCGTGTGGCCCTTTTTTTAGGCCTTTCCGGTACAGGAAAAACCACGCTTTCCGCAGATCCAAATCGCGCATTGCTGGGAGATGATGAACATGGTTGGAGTCAATGGGGAGTAGCGAATTTTGAGTTCGGGTGTTATGCCAAACTCATCGATCTGGATCCCAAAAAAGAGCCCGAGATATACAAGGCCGTATTCCATCGGGACGAATTTACCAAACATGGCGCAATCATTGAAAATGCCATGATGTATCCCAACGGCGAGTTTGACCTTTCTGATGAACGATTGACACCCAATAGCCGGGCTTCTTATCCCCTTTCGTTTGTTTATAATACCAAACTTTCGTCCATCGGAAATCACCCGGAAACGATCATCTTTTTAACTGCAGATGCCAATGGCGTATTACCCCCTGTTGCAACCCTATCTCCTGCTCAGGCCATGCTCTGGTTTTTGATGGGATATACCAGTAAATTGGCAGGTACTGAAACCGGTATTGTCGAGCCTGTTTCCACCTTTTCCCGATTTTTTGGGCAACCGTTTATGCCTTGTCTTCCTGATAAATATGCTTATCTTTTGGGAGAAAAAATGAAAAGATACGGCACCCGTGTCTATCTGATCAATACCGGCTGGTCAGGTGGGCCTTTCGGAATCGGCCAACGAATGGATATCGACATCACACGCGCGATTGTCAATGCCGCCTTGGAGGGAGGATTGACCCCTGTCCAACATCGCCACGATCCTTTGTTTCACCTGGACATTCCCACTTGTTGTCCCAAGGTTCCTCCGCATCTTTTAAATCCTGCTACGACCTGGAATGACAAGAACGCCTTTGCTAAACGAGCAGAGAAACTGGCGGCAGAATTTCGGGTGCACTTTGAAAAGACCTATGAGAATAAAGGTTTGGATCCCGCCATCCGGTCCCAGTGTCCGGGAATCATTGACTAGAATTTTGAGGAAAAGATGAAAAAGCTTGTCTTAACCCAATATCAAGATGACCATAACCTGGCACTTGTTGCTTTAAATAATCCTCCTCTTAATCTCTCCACCAGGGAGCTTAAAAATCATCTTTTGGAGGTCCTTACCGGACTCGATTCTGCATGTAAAGCCGTGGTGATTTATGGCGAGGGAGAAAAAGCCTTTAGTGTGGGCTCTGATATCAAAGAGTTGCATCAGGCGACCCGGAGCCGATCTGTTATCGAGAGAGCAGAACATGAAAACTTTTTGAATGATTGTATTGCTGATTTTAACAAACCGATCATTGCCGCTTTGCATGGCTATGTCTTGGGCGGGGGGTTAGAGCTGGCTCTGGCTTGTGATCTGAGAGTTTGTGACGCCCATACTGTCATGGCCCTGCCAGAGATCAAACTCGGTCTCTTTCCGGGCGGAGGGGGATCGGAACGACTGCCCAGACTTGTCGGATATGCCCGCGCCATGGAAATGATTTTAACCGGTGAGTCCATTGATGCACAAAGGGCTCTTTTAATCGGACTGGTCAATCGCATCGCCACAGAGCAGAGTTCACTGCAGGAAGCGATCCAGCTTGCCAGATTGATCAGCCGGCATTCTCTGTCTGCGATCATGCGCGTCAAGCAGCTCTTAAAGGCGTCCATGGAGCACGATTTTTCCACTGCAAACCGTATGGCTCAAACCCGGACATGGGAAGCGTTTTCCTCTCCTGAGGGTCGTGAGGGAGTGAGCGCATTTCTCGAAAAGCGATCACCACAGTTTCAAGACTAGCTGAGGTTTTGTATGGATTTTTATTTCGATCGATTGCTCAAGCATGCCCAAAGCTTGGGAAATCATCATCGCAAATATGTCGTTTTAATCGAAAAGAATATCGATCCTTTTATGGCTCGATTGGAACAAGCGATGATGATCGAGCAGATACATCTATGGGCACCCGCCCATAATTATAGTGAAGAAATGCGCCTGATCTCTCAGGTGGGCGGAACACTAGATCAAAAATTACAAGACCTCGGTTGCTATTTCGCTCTCCAATTTTTACAAATGAATCTCAGCGCCCTCGATGCGCTCAAACTGCAAGTCACCACTCGTCAGGAACGATTTCCGTTGTATAAAGAGTTTATGTTGAGGGTCGGTCACGACTTTCGTAAACTCACGGCTGCTTATATGGAACAGTTGCTCGAGCTATTTTTGCCCCCTGAACATCATTTAGAGTATGTATTTCTCGGCGTAGGCACCCGCTCTGATCAGGATGATATAGATCTCGGCGTCGTTGATCGCGGTGAAAATGGCCGGGAACTGCTGAACAAAGCTGTTTCGCGTATGAACGGAGAAATGTTCAAAAAGGCCATCAGCCTGCATTTCCATCTTTCAGAGCATGTGGGGAGCCCGCTTTCATTTTCCGCCTCGATTGATGAATATATCGATTTGCTGGAAAAAGAGATTCAAGATTTCGTCATCATTACAGAAATGCTCGGAGCGGCCCGTGTCTTGGGCAGCCGGAGACTCTTTTCTGATTTTAGGCGAATGGTCACGTTTCGGTATTATCAAAATCCGCACGATACCCGCTTTATAAAATTTCACGAAGGCTATCTGAGAGGTATTGTAGGAGAATGCCGATCCTTTGTGCTGCGACGACTTTCGCGTGACCATATCAGCCCAAAAGGGGATGGTCTGCGCATGATCAAAGCCGGCTTGTTTGCGGCAAAATCGATCTTTAATTTGCGTCAGGTGAATGCCTGGACCATACTCGATACCCTTCAAAAAAAAGACAAGAAACGAAGAGTATACTATGAGGAACTGGAAAAACCCCTGACCTTTCTCGAGATATTCCGCTACCTTTATCAGCTCTTGATTGCACAGGAAGAAGAGATTATACTCGATGAACCAAGCACAATGGACAATCTCTCTATGGTGGCAGAGGCAATGGGATATGGTGATGTGGGGGCAGCACATGCCAAAGACTTTTTATTGATCGATTACTATAAAAATATTCATCAGGCCAAAGATACCATACAAAATCTCTTGCCCAATATTGTCAACCACCTCTCCAATATTACCATTTTCGGCAAAATGTTACAGCATCGCAAGGTCACCAGTGATGGGGAAAAACGACTTGGAAATTTTGCCTTGCGGTTTCTGCACGAGACCCGTTTTTTCAAAGGAACGCGCTTTTGGGATGATATTATCAGTGTTCTGGGTCAAAAAAATGGTCAGCTGCTGAAACGCATGATCAATGATCTCAATTCGCTGTCGCCGAATATGCGGGACAAAATCATGGACGAGTACGTGGATTGGGCCTGGAATTCCTTTATTGCCTCCTTTCATTTTTTGATTCTGCTTCACCGGTATCGTGATGCCTTTCCGAACCCCCATACCTTTAAAGAAATCAATGCCCGTTTTCTGGCACGGTTTCAGGGGTCTGAAGAAGAATGCCGACGCTTGAGCACCGTTTATAAAACGTTTCCGGTTTTGGTCTTTGATTATATTCGTTTGTTGACGGATGAGGAGCAAAAGACGTTTTATCACCTGCTTAAAAGTCATCCTGTGGATCGGGAATTGGTGCATGCAAGGGATCGACTGCAGCATCTATTGAAATTGCATTTTAGCACCAGTAAATTTTTCCGACGGATTTTGCATGCCGTGCTTGTAGAAAATCCTGAATACCTGCACATTATCGATCAACCCGGTCAGCTGGTTCTGGTGGGCAAAGGGCATCTGGCAGATGTCGCCAGATCGCCGATAAGCAAACAAAAGCTCGAAAAGCTGAAAAGTTATCATGATATCGAATTCTTTCGGGTTTGTCAAGAGACATTACGAGATTCACCACCCCAGACGGTTGCCATGGAGTTTACAGAATTTTCCGACACATATATACGGCTTTTGTTCGACACCTGCAAACACGAAATCGATGGTGTTTGGTCCAAGCGAGTCAAAACCAAAGACTTGCTGGGTATTTTCGTTACAGGAGGCCACGGCCATATGCTGGCTTTTGATGATGATTTTGATATGATCATCCTGCTCAATAGCGATGATCAGGAAATCCACCGGTATGCCAGCAAGATCATCGGTCGAATGCACAGTGAAATCGTGAAAAGCGGTATCATGCCTCATTACCGGCTGTCTGATTATACCACTTCATATATATGTACGTTTGCTCAGTTACAGGAATTACTCGATCAAAATCAGGGCGATCAATTCATAGACAAATCACAGCTATTGGGCGCCCGGATGATCGTTGGCAGTACTATTTTACAACAGGCCTTTGAAAGCCATTTTATCCAGCGTACCATTTTTGATGATTATAAAAGCTATGCACTGGCAATGATTCAGGAAATCCATGCCAGACACAGACAAATGGAAGATTTTCCCCGCGATTCTATCAATCTAAAAGAGTATGCCGGAGGATTGCGGGATATTGAAATGTTTTTGTTGATCTGCAGGGCTGTATTCAAAATCAAGGAACATTCCAATTTCAAGCTCTTGCGCTTACTGGCGGGATTGGTGCCCTCGCATTCTGCTTTGTTCAACGAACTTTATAATCATTATGAACTTTTACGCAAAGTCCGCAATCTGAACCGACTGATGATTGCTGCACGGGACGATGTAGATTGTCAGACCGTGAACAGCCTGTATACCAATCTGTTACATCAAAACCAGGAAACCCGGTCAGATCCAGTGCCATTGTTCGAACGTCTCGTTCAATGCATGAGTTCTGTCATGGTAGATGTCGACACACTGTTGGATGAACTTATCTTGCCGTTAATCAAATAAGAGGAGATCATGAACTATAAATATCATGGTATCATTGTGCCACTTTTAACTCCCTTTCGTAAAGACAAAAGCATTGACTTTACCCTCCTTGCACAGCATGTAGATTGGTTATGCCATAGAGAGACAGATATTATTTTTGCCATGGGAGGCTCGGGTGAGTATCAGACGCTGACCCTCGAAGAGAAAAGGGCTGTGGCGGACTGTGTGCTTCAAGCTGCCGGGGGACGAAAGTATGTCTTTATTGGCAGTGGTTGCGAGACACTTGACCAGACCCTGGAACTCTCCGGGTATGCAGCACAACAGAGGGCAGAAGGCATTGGGGTGGTTATCCCGACCCACATCCCTGGAACACAAGAGGCTATTTATGATTATTATGAACAGATTGCCAAAACAATCGATGTGCCGCTGATGATATATGATCCGAGAGGTGAGGGTGGCCATTCTATCGAGCCCGAGACATGTGCCCGGCTTTTGGATGAATACCAAAATATTGTCGCCATCAAGTACAGAACAACCGATGGTGAGCGAATGGGAGCCATGGCGAAAACCATCAGCCACCGCATGAGTCTTTTTTCCGGAGCAGAAACCGTTTTTTTGCAGGATCTTTGCGTGGGAGCGGTAGGCTGTGTTGGCGGCGGCGCAAATTTTTATCCGGGCTTGATGCGGTCACTGCAGCAAGCCTTTGAGAACAGGGATCTGGCTCGAGCTAAAGAGATTCAATTCGAAATTCTAAATGCCATCGAGGTCCTCTTGGCCGTGGCCTGGCCTCTTGGAGGTAAAATTGCCATGAGAGCTCTCGGATTCGATTATCCTTTGGCCACTCGGGTCGAGAATGACCTGCCAACCGAACACGTTGTCGAGTCTATTATCCGTTTCTATCAACGTTATCGCTTACCTTGAACCCTATTTGAGCCCACCGTAAAACGCGACCATTTGGAGCGAGCGGTTAGGGCTCATCCTTCTTTTTTTCCTTTTTCAAAAACCGATCGTTTATAAATCGCATACGACTTTAACGCAAAAGAATTTACGTTAATTTTATTACGATATAGCAAAAAAAATATAAATATAACGTTACTCCTGTTGCGTTAAGTTATTTAATTACAAATATTAATGTTTGTTTTTACAAAGATTTACATTTGATTAAATTTACTTGACAATAACAAATTATTTGTTAAATTCTCAATAGCGTTATTTAGGAGAGAGAAGAGAGAATCAGCAAAAGTTCCTGATTTGGCCCTTGCCAAATCAATTGGGACGGTATGCTTTTTTGCCAGGTGGCAAATATTATCGATGTTATTCATTCCAACGATCCATCGGCCTGTTCCTGGGCCAGATTTTTTTCTCTCCTAATGACATCAAGCTCGAAATAGGAGCCTTTGTGAAGCGCAAAGAAAAGGTGACTCTAAAGACGATTGCCGCGCAATTGGGGGTTAGCCAGATCACGGTTTCGAAAGCTCTCCGCGACCGGCCGGATATTGCGCCAGAGACAAAGAGGCAGGTCGTCAAGCTCGCTCAGCAATTAGGGTATCACAGCAAATCCCATTTGCGTAAAAAGAGTCGTCAAAAGAGTACTCTGCTTATTGGTGCTGTGCTGCCGCAAGTAGAATCGCCTTTTTATGCGGATGTGGTCAAAGCTTTCCATCAGATTGCCGGTCAAAAGGGGTATCAAGTCATTCTTATGGTCAGCCACGAGGATATAAAAACAGAGCGCCGGATTTTTGATACCATGTCAAAATTACAGGTAGATGGTATCCTGGCCGCGGTGAGCCAGGAGACAAGAGATCCAAAACCGTTACAGGAACTCGCGCACCAGGGGATCCCACTGGTTTTCTGGGAGCGCCAACTCGATGTTCCAGATATTCCCTCTGTCACATTTGATGAACAGCGCGTCGCAGAAATGGTGGTAAAGCATTTAATCGCGCAGGGAAAGAGTAAAATCGCTTATCTCGGGCCTCAATCCTTCTCATCTCTGGCCAAAAATCGCTACCAGGGATATCGTCAAACCATTGAAAACAATCCCTTTCTCACTGAATGGACAATTTCCTGTAAAACAAATACAACCAGCAGTTATAGCGCGGTCAGGGCGGTGCTCCGTCATGAGCCATTGCCTGATGCTATCTGCTGTTATAACGACAGAGTTGCGCTCGGGGCATTTAATGCCATCAAGGAGCAGGGACTCGACATTCCCACTGATATCGCTCTGGCCGGGTTCGGCCGGTTTATGGGATCCAATTGGATGAATGTACCGATCACGCAGGTGCAACGATGTGGGTATAAACTGGGGCAAAAAGCTGTTGAATTGCTCATCGAACAGATCAACACCAGAGGAGCAGCCGAGAAAAATAATGTGGTTTTAAAATCCGACATCAAGGTTTTGCCGGAGTCCTCTGCAGAAAATGAAAAATAGACATATCGTCTTGATAATAAACGGCTTGTTTCATGACAGGGAAGGAGGTGAACTTTTTCGTTTGATATGACTCTGATTTTTTCAGAGCCTGAACATCCCCGATGTTCATCAAGTTTAGCGCTTTGACAAAAGTTCAAAGACGGGCAATAATAACATAGGAGAGAGAATCGATGAAGAGATCGAGCTTTTTCGTACTCGTGGCGACCGTGTTCGCCCTGGTACTCCTGATGGTCGTTCCTAACACGTTTGCAGCGACGACGGGCAAGATCGCCGGCCGTATCGTTGATGCCGAAACCGGTGAGCCTCTGCCCGGTGTAAACGTACAGCTGGTTGGCCTGCCTTATGGTGCGGCCACAGATGTGGACGGCTATTTTTACATTATCAATGTGCGTCCGGGACGCTATAAAATCAAGGCCTCCTACATTGGCTATGAAAGCGTCACCATGGAGAACGTACAGGTCATTGTAGACCGCACGACTCCACTGGATTTCAAGTTGCGTACTACGGTCCTTGAAGCCGGGGCCGAGGTCACGGTTGTGGCAGAACGGGCTATCGTTCCCCTGGATGTGGCCAACAGTCAGCAGGTCATCGAGCCTGAGGAAATCGAGTCGAATGCGTTTTCCGATATCGGTTCTGTGGTGTTTGCTCAGGTCGGTATCGAAAGAACCACCAATAATGACCGTCCGTCTATCCGTGGTGCCGGATTCAATGAGTCGCAATTTGTCGTCGACGGATTGTCTATGGTCGATGAGATTTCCAATGCTCCGGTATACAAGATCCCGCTGGGCGCTATCCAGGAAGTCAATGTCATTACCGGTGGGTTCAATGCCGAATACGGCAATGTGCGCTCGGGTGTGATCAATATCGTGACCAAAGACGGTGGCGATCAGTTTGCTGGAAGCGTCAATTTCAAATACAGCCCTCCCGGATTGAAACATTTTGGTCCGGTGGCCTTTGGCGGCGATTCTCCTTTGGTCGAACCCTTTACCAAAGCTTCGAATGGTGCCTGGACCGGGTATCTGCCGGATGGAACTGAAAATGACTTTTTCGATGGCTGGTATAGCTATTCCGGTATTGAGGTCGATGAACTGGGTAATCCCATCAAGAATGCCGATGGCAGCTATCAATTGGGTGAAAACGGTGTGGTCAAACCCGGTGCACCTCATTATGGCAATCCCTATGAAAACCTCGCACTCTATCTGTGGCGCCATCGTTCCATGGATAATCTGAATCACTTGCGCGAACTCGCGGACAAGGGATTGATCGATGCGGATTTGTCCAATGTGTCGGATGAAGATGCCGTTTTCGAGTATGGCGATGAACCCGATTATCTGGGCGAGTTTACTCTGGGTGGACCGGTTCCTTTTGTCGACAAGTTGCGCTTCTTTGCCAGTTATGCGTCTGAGCAAACCGAGTATTCCACGGCCTTGCCGCAGCCGACGTATAATGACCATAATGCAACGTTTAAACTGACCTATCCCCTCACCGAGGCCATAAAGTTACAGGGTAACTTTATGTACAGCTGGGTATACGGTTCCAATTCCAACGAGTCGACTCAGGGTCCGGGAGCCGGTGGATATATTTCGAATAATCCCTTTCAGCGTCCGTTGGGCAACAAGCAATGGTATCCGCATTGTCAGGTGCCCGGTAAACAAAACCGCTATTTTGGCGGCTTGAGCATGACGCATGTACTGAGTCCTTCGACGTTTTATGAACTCCATTTTCAAACAGCCCTGACCGATTACCAGATGGATCAGTACCATCGCAATACCCAGCCTGTGGCCGGAAGCCCTTATGGAGTTCGCTATCTGGATCAGGGACGAATCGGCACCGAGGCTGAAGCGAATGAACGTGCTGCCTCTGATGATCCGAAATGGTATGGCTATGAAAACTGGCGCAACTGGGCCAAGGTGCGTATCGGTGATTACTGGTATGATGAATCCCCATGGGGATACGGTCCGACCCAGTTCCGCGATCTGACCGGATATTTTCGTATGTCCTCCTGTAATATCCGTATCGACCAGTCCATGGCCCGTTGGTATAATCTGAAAGGCTCGATCACCAGCCAGATGAACCGTTTTAATCTGGTCAAGGCGGGATTCGAGATCAAACACGATCGCATTCATATGCATTATGATGCCATCGATCCATCGGTCAATGGCGGTAGCCAGCAATTTGCATTTGCCAATCCCTTTCAGGTCAGCGCCTATATTCAAGACAAGCTCGAGTTCCAGGGCATGATCGCCAATGTGGGTGTGCGTCTGGATTGGCTGCATACCGATGACCGCATTACCTTTAATGATGATCCCACGGATAAGGAACAAGGCCCTTACAGCATGTACATGGAAGCTGGCCACAGACAGGATTATGAAAAATTCAATTTTGAATCTCATGATCAGGTGACCATCAGCCCGCGCATCGGAATTTCTCACCCCATCAGTGAAGATGCCAAATTGTTTTTCAATTACGGTCATTTTTACAAATGGGCCGAGACTGATGAAATGTATCGTGTCTATCGCAGCACTCGTCGTGGCGACCGCATCGATCGCATCGGCAATCCAATGGTCAGTCCTCCGCGCACCATCCAGTATGAAATCGGCTATGCCCAGAACATCCTGGATGCCGCTCGCGTGCAGATTACCGGCTATTATCGCGATATTACCGATGAAGTGCGTGAAACCCGCTACTATTACCTCAGTGGCTTTAATTATCGCACCTATACCAATAACCGCTACAAAGATGTGCGCGGATTCGAACTTAATGTTGATTTTCCGGGCAACAAATGGGTCAGCGGCTGGCTCAATTACAACTATATGATCTCCAGTCGGGGCGAGTACGGGTATGATCGGTTCTATGAAGATCCGACCCGGATACCGCGACGCCGCGGCTTGGGTGTAAGCCAGGCCAAGGTCCGTCCGGTCTATAAAGCCAATATGACCTTTCATACCCCGGCTGACTTTGGTCCGGGCCTGGCAGGCTATCACCTGTTGGAAGCCATTGATTTCGGATTTTTGTACTGGCGCAAAGACGGCCCGACCTTTACCTGGAACCCGGATGGCATTCCTTATGTCGTGGATAACAAACAATGGTCTGCCGACTGGCGAATCGACCTCCGGTTCACCAAGCGCTTGTTCAAGTGGAAAAATATCGAACCCGTATTCTATGTCGATGTGTTCAACCTGACCGATCACAAACATTTGCCCTATTGGGGTGATAATGACTATTCGAACCGTCGCGTCTGGAATGCTTATAAATGGTTCCGCAATGAACAGGAAGAGTACATGTATTCTCTTAAAGAGGGTGAGAAACCCGGTACCATCGAGGGTGATCATATCGATCTTCCTGATTTTACTCCCTGGATGTACTTTAACAAGCGCGACATTTTCTATGGTGTTCGCTTTAACTTTATGTTCTAGAACCGGTTTATGTCGAGTTTCAACAGAAAACCTTTGGAGGAAACAAGATGAATCGATTTGCCAAGAGTGGCTTGATTCTTTTTCTGGCGGTCCTGGTGCTTGCCGGGGCGGTGAGCGCTCAGGTCAGTCGCACCCTTACGGGCGGCCGGATGGGGTATACGTCGAATGAGGCGTTTACCGATGACGGGCTAGGCTGGCCCCTGGGAGAGAACTATATGAACACTTCAATGCTCTCTTCGTTTGGTGTTGATGTTGCGGTGAAGATGACCTGGACGGAAGCTTCTGGAATTTCTCATGATGTCAAGATCGCCGAAGCTGCCAATAATCGTTTTACCGACCAAGTCAATGTTGTGGTCCCCGTTGAAGGCGCCTTTAAACGTGTTTTCAAGTATCCTCATCCGAGCAAAGTGATCGATCGTAAAAACTGGCAGGATGTTTTGTCACGTACGGATCCTGTGGATGAGAATATTCCTTCCGGTGCCATGCTTTATCACCATGCCACGACATGGGTGGGTATAGACATCGAGCGCTGGACCTATTCATTTATGAGCGACGAGATGGGTGATGTGGTCTATCTGGAGTGGTTATTTACCAATACATCATCCGAGGTCAAAAATGATGTGTATATCGGTCTTCGTGCCGAGCCAGCCACAGGCAGCCACTATCCCGGCGACCTGTGGGGCAACTATATCGGTGGTGATTTTGCCAGCGGCGGTGACAGCCTGCGTTTGTATTACAACTATGATGCTGATCGTCCTGGCGATGGAGATCGGGATGACCGTGCGAATCCCGGCAATTTGTATGGTAATTTTACAAAACCCCAGTTCATGTCTTATGTGTTGGTACATGCTGACAAGGATGTCAATGACGAGAGCAATGATGACGGTGCTCCTTTTAAAGGAGGTTGGTCTCAGCGTCAGTTGTCGCCTGATTTGAATTCCAATACGCATGAAGACGTATATGGATTTTTGAGCAGTCCGTGGGATCCAGTGAATCCGGATCTGGTATTGTGGCCTGGCAGTGAAGGTTATATTCGAGGATTTCCTCGCGACTTTGATCTTCGAACCATAGACTCGGGTACTGAGCAGGAAAAGTGTGGATTGTTCAGTTTCGGTCCCTTTACAATGCAGCCGGGAGAGGATTTGCGTTTCGTGATGGCGTTTGTCGGCGGTATGCTCGATGAACGTGCTTGTATAGATGTTGGTTATGCGTATGACTGGGGTGGAGATGCGTTGCGAGAGCGTCGTCCTCTAGACAAGCGTCCTGATGGTACGTCCTATGATTTTACGCATCTTGGAGTACCGCAAAACACCCTGTTGGAAAAAGATCAAAAGGATCTGATATTGGATACCGGTCTTGACAGCCTGTTTGCGACAGCGAGCAAAGCGATCAAGATCTGGGAAAATGCTTCAGTAAAGACCGGAAACGGGAGCTTTAATGTGGATCTCGCTCCTCCGTCTCCTTCTCTTACGGTGACTTCTCGTCCCTATTCAGTGGAGCTGACCTGGGGAGACGAGGCTGAGAGCTATGGTCAAAACATAGCCGGATATCGAGTTTACCGCAACTATGTAAGACCTCCTTCCATAGAAACGCCGACGGATACCTCTTTTGTGATGATAGCCGATATCCCGGGTACATCGACTCATTCGTATACAGATGAGAATGTCAGCCGAGGTCAGGCCTATTATTACTATGTGACTGCGTATAATGGGCAGGGAGTTGAGAGCAGTGCCTTTTTGAATCGCGGCAGTCGCGGAGTACAAGAACAGGCTGCTTCACCGGTTCGTCCTCCAGCCGCAGATTGGAAAGAGTCTGTGGTGGTAGTGCCGAATCCATATCATGTTCGAGGAGCGAACAAGTATTCGGGCTCAGACGGTGGCAAGCTGGTGTTTCTGAATATGCCTGCGTATGCGCGTGTGCATATATACACCATGACCGGAGATCTGGTGCAGACATTGTATCACAATGAAGGCTCTGGCGATGAAGCTTATCTCCGTCAGGATACGTTCAGCACAATGGGTCTGGTAAGTGGGATCTATTTGTTTGTAGTTGAAGAGCTGGATGGTCCTGATGGGAGTGCAACAGGAGAGACAGCTATCGGCAAGTTCATTGTAGTAAAGTAGAGAAGGACTCTATTTGACGAACAAGGAGGTCAAAATGAAAAGAACGGCGTATGTGCTGGTAGCAGTGATCCTGATCCTTGGATTGGTTACCATGACGAACGCAGCAGTAAATAAATATGCGCAGGCCGGCATGACGTTTTTAAAGCTGGACGGCAGTGCGCGGGCAGCGGCCATGGGATCAGCTTCGACAGCGACGATCATGGATGCCGGTGCCATGTTTCACAATATCGCGGGTCTTGCTCATGTGAGTGGCTTTGATGTCTCATTGGCTCAGACGAGCTGGATCGCGGATATCAAGCATATGTCAGCGGGACTGGCGTATGGTCATCCGACGTGGGGCACGTTTGGCGTGTCTGTGATCAAGATGGATTACGGGATGATGCAGGAAGCGTTTCCGTATATCGAAGGCCGTTCCGATCCCAAGTATTTTGAACAAGGTTATGTACTGGGACGCGAGTTTGAGCCGGATGAATATGCCATCGGCGTGAGCTATGCTCGCCAGGTGAGCAGCCAGTTCAGCTTTGGCGGTCAGATCAAGGTCGTGCATCAGGATCTGTTCGAGAGTCTGATCGAGCACGAGATTGCGGGTCAGATCACGGTGGAGAATACACAGTCGATCCGTGCGTTTGATTTCGGGACGTTGTACTATGCGGGCTGGAAGGATCTTCGGATCTCGATGGCTGCGCGCAACTTTTCGAGTCAGGGCAAGTATGTGACCCAGAATTTCGAATTGCCGCTGAATTTCAATATCGGAGCGGCAATGGATGTGTTGTCGATCTTTCGCGACAATCCCCAGCAAAAGCTGACGGTCGCATTGGATTGGCAGCATCCGCGTGATTACTCTGAACGGGTCCATCTGGGTGCCGAGTTTTCGCTGATGGATATGCTTTTTCTGCGCGGCGGCTACAAGTTTAATTATGATGAAGAGGGCTTGACAGCCGGCGTGGGTCTGGACAAGGCGTTTGGCGGTTACGGAGTAAAGTTTGACTATGCCTATGGAGATTTTGGTGATTTCTTTGGCAGTGTACACCGTATCTCGCTGGGTCTGTATATGAAATAAAATTGACCAATAAGGCGGATTGTCCACCTTTGCAGGATAATCCGCCTTTTTTTTTGTTTGCGATTTTCCTTGTCAGGCCGAAAGGCCCAGACGATCACATACTTTTTTCCTCTATAAGGCATTTGATCCCCTTTATCATGAACAATAATGCACGTGTTAAAAGCTGGATGTTTACATTCTATAATCGTGTCATTTTTTATGTTGCCCCTCTAATGGCAAAATAGAAAGTCTTGTTATGTTTTTTTTGAACAAAAGATTTGGAACGGTGAACGCCACCGCAGGAAATGCACGGAAATAAATTCCTTCCTTTTTTTTTGTTTGGAATTTGCCTCAAGATTTATATCTTAAGGATCAAGAGAAACCGTTTTTATGGTCAGAAATGATATTCCTTGATTTTGTTGAGCGGATAATTATGTGAGAATGCATATGAAAACCAATATTTTCCTAACCATGGTGTTTGTGTCTATATTTTATAGCTCCGTATATAGTCAATCGGCTCAAGATTTTGATCTGTTTTATGACGATGGAACGCCAACCGTGCAGCTCAAATTCCTTTGGAATGCATCGACATTTTTTACGACACGGTTCACTCCACCCTCTGTACCCGCTAAAGTTGTCAAGGTCAAGTATTATATTGCCGCCCCGCAAGGAAACAATGAATTCGATTTAATGATTTTTTCCGAGACAGGACAAGACATGCCTTCAACCGTCTTGTTGGATAAAACGCCAATTAGTGGGGGGGCCACCGGTTGGAATACGATTGATGTTAGTGAATTCGAAATTGTGGTGAATGGAGATTTTTATATAGCATTGGTTTATAACGGTACACCGATCGTGTTAGGTGCTGAAACAACCCCACCTTTGTCGGGTCGCACCTATGATACAGATTGCTGAAGCTGGTGGTTGTGGGAAGATTACGATCTTCTCCTCCGCGCAGTTGTGCGGATTCCAGTGACGCTGGTAGGAAATAACAAACAAAGAGCACATCGGTCTTTTGTTCTCGGTAAAAATTATCCCAATCCGTTCAATTCATCGACCAGCTGGAAAATCGATCTGAATACCTCAGAGATGATCAGAGCTGAGATCTATGATGTGAGGGGCCGGAAAATCAAAGAGTTGTGGAATGGACCCATGTCACCCGGTCATCATGTCATGCATTGGGATGGACGAAATCGTTTCGAAATCCATGTTCCATCAGGAATATATTTGCTTTCCGTATGGGCAGGTAACAATAAAATGGTACGTAAATTGAATTTGGTTCGCTAATATGAAATCTTTAGACTCGGTTAAAGGTATTGTTGTTCCCATGGTCACCCCTTTAACAAGTGATGAGACCCTTGATGTTAAAGCCGTAGAGCATCTCTATGAACACCTGGCTCTGGGGGGTGTTCATGGAATTTTTCTCCTGTCCACAACCGGTGAAGGACTTTGTTTGACCGATAAAGTCCGGAATGACTTTTGTGATCATATGGTAAAAATCAATCACAAAGACATTCCTCTTTATGTGGGTATCAGTGATACCTCTACTAAACGCACTATCCAGAATGCCCATGCTGTGGCAGATAAAGGATTTGATATCGCCGTGGCTCACGCGCCGTATTACTTTCCGGCCAATAATCAGGATGAACTGATTGCATTTTTCGAATCTGTGGCCACCTCTTCTCCGCTCCCTGTCATGATTTACAATATTCCATCCACGACTCAATCCGCCTTAACGCTGGATAGTGTGAGTAAGTTGATGCAGGTGGAAAATATCATTGGAATCAAAGACAGTTCAGTTGATTTTGTCTTTTTGCAGTATCTCATCGATTTGAAGCAAGACCGTCCTGACTTTAAAATTCTCATTGGCAAATCCCACTTTTGGGCTGCTGGAATTTTGGCCGGCGCTGATGGCGGGCTGGATGGTATTTCCAATGTTATCCCTGGCAAGTGTGTGCAATTATACAATGCCTGTATAAACAAAGAACAAACTATTTTTGAATTACAGAAAACCATCAACCACATTTGGAAAATTTATGATGGACATTCATTTCTGGGCGGATTAAAATATACCCTATACCGCCAAGGGCTTATCCAACCCCATTTAAGCGCACCCATCTCTCCAGCGAACGAGGTTGAGCGCCAGAATATTGAAAATATAATAGATTCCCATGGGTTGAGCACATTGACATAAGTATTGATGAATTTATCAATACCGGCTATTCGGGCGTGTCCAAACAAGTGCAGATTTCTCTTCATGTTATACACATCCCTTAAATTCCTTCCGTCTCATAGACTAAAGATGTTTACGTTCATTTATTCCTGATCATGCAAAAATTTTTGGCGATCACCTGAGAGCCTTGAAAACGGTTGAGGGTAGATCAAGCTCATCATGTGTCTTATGGATCGTAATCAAAATCCGATCGGCTTTGGCGAAACGGATTTTTTCGATTAGGTATCAAGAAATATTTGCAGTATTTCAGAACATTCCATTTGATTATTCGTCTGTAATAATAATCAGGTCTTGTATCCACTCTTGTTGCCGAAATGAAAATGCAAAGAATCACTCAGAAGCAAATATCGCAAGTACTTAATCTTTCCCAAGTAACGGTTTCCCGTGCTCTGCGAGGTCGCCCCGATATTTCTGTTGAAACCAAAGAAAAAATTGTCAAAGCGGCCCAAGAGATGGGATTTTATGCCTCCCCCAAGAGCGAACGAAAACCATCTCGACTTTTAGGTGTTATCCTGCCTACCCTTGATTCGTTTTACATGTCCGTTGTGCAAGGCATGGTACGTGATGCTGAAAAGCGAGGATATCTTTTGACTTTGGGGGCAAGCAATGACTGTGAAAAAATCGAAAGACGATTGTTAAAATCATTCCTGGAACTGGGAGTCGATGGTATTGTCTTATCTCCTTCAGTCGAAACAAGAGAAGTAAAATTTCTCCAACGAATCATTACCAAAGGAATTCCTATCGTCTTTTGTGACAGAATCATAGATCAAATATCGGCAAATTCCGTTACCATGAACTATGAAAACGATGCTTATTGTCAGGCGAAAAAGCTGTATGAAAGCGGAATATCAAAGATTGTGTTTTTAGGTCCCATTGATGCACCTTCAAGTTCTTACCGTAGATATCTGGGATTTCTCAAGGCTTTTAAAGAATTTGATTCCGAGAATGACTCTCCTCTGATTATTACTCTTGGGCAGATTGAAAAATGTTTATCAAGGTCGTCGGAACCCGTCGCCTTTTTTTGTGCCGATTACAAAACTGCCATGAATTTGGATCCCACATCAGCAGTCGTTGTTGCTCCCTGGACCTCTTTCCCTTTTTCCCGTAATCCTTTCCCTACCTTGGTAGTATCCATTCTGCAGGAAATGGGTGAACGAACCGTTTCCATACTCGTTCAAGACCTCCAAAATCAAGAAAAGAAAACCACATTTAATCATATTATTATGGGTGGTGAAAATATTTGTTAAATCACGTGCACGATCCAACCAGTTTTCTTGCCTTTCCTGTTCTTGTTTCTTGCATATGAATCACGAATTCTTTACTTTATCAAACCTTACTTGTTGTGTTCAATACTGATGTCGCTGTGTTATTTATTTTCATGATTTGGATGTAAAGTCAATTATCCCTGTTTCTTCATGAATCATTTAAAAAAGGTGATGTTATGTTGAGCAGTAGACATGTACTTTTGGTTATTACCTTGTTGACCGGATTGCAGTTCTCCTGGGGATATGGGTCGATCAGCGGTGTCGTTCAAAACAGTCAAACTCAACAGCCCATCTCCGGAGCACGTGTATTTTTACGTGGAGGTGCGGATGATCAAACCGTTACCTCAGTTACGGGGAGGTACCGTTTTGAAAATCTCAGACCGAATGTTTATCACATCATTGTTTTACATGATTCATTTGAAGGTAAAGCGCTCAAGAATATGACTTTGCACGAAAATGAAAACCAGGTCAGATTGTTTGTACTCACGCCCAGGGAATCCGATTTTAAACCAGTCAAAGCTGACGAAAGAAAAATGAATCGGTCTAGTATACTTGAATCGCTCGATCACTTGCCCACCAAAGATCTTGCATCAATGATTGCCTTGCATGCTTCTATTGATCAAACCCTTGCTGATGACCGGCCCAAAATTCGAAACGCTGATATGGCTCATTCTCTATTCCTCTTTGGGGATATGGTCTTGTCAGAACCGATATCAGGTCGGCCGCTATACATGCTACCCACTATTGCGTTCGAGCATGTAAATATCGATCCTGGTGCGTTTGATGTTCGATATGGGGACCTGAGTTCAGGAGTCGTGCGAGTCATACCCAAAATCGGAAGAAATCGTTTTTCTCTTGCTGTCGATGTTAAATATAGCCCGCCTGCGTTAAAATATTCAGGCCCCGATGCCTATGGTCAAAATTCACCTATTGTGGCTCCCTTTACCAATATCGCCAGGGGCGCGTTTTCTGGTTTTGACTCGGATGGTGAACCGAATCCATTTTTCCCCGGATGGTTCAAATACTCCGGTGTCGTTGTCGATGATAATGGTCAACCCTTAGTCGATGCAAACGGTAATTATCGACTTGGGTATGATGGGATGATTAAGCCTGGAATGCCCCATTACGGCAAACCTTATGAAAATTTTGCTCTTTATCTATGGCGGCATCGGTCTCCTGATAACTTAAACCTTCTGAAAGAGCTGGTCAGGAACGGCAAGGTTCAGGCGGACATGAGCAAAATAACCGACAGTGATGCTGTCTTTGCTGATGGGGAGAATCCTGATTATATCGGACAAATCAGCTTGAGCGGCCCACTTCCATTTTTACCAAAAGCAAGATTTTACGCTGCTTATTCAACCGAACAAACTGACTATGTAGGCGTGACATCGCGTCAAGCATATATGGATCATTTGGGCAGCGTCCGTCTTTCCTTACCCCTTTCTTCTGCGATAGATTTTGTGACGCAATTTGTCTATGCGAAACAATATGGATTGGATTTGAATCAAAATACCCTGGGACCGGATCTCAACGGTTATATAAGCAATAATGCATTTCAACCCCATACCGGTAACAAGTTCTGGTATCCCCATTGCCAGATACCTGGCATCCAGACTCGTTTATGGGCAGACTTTTCCCTCTCGCATCGCTTTTCCAATAATTTGTTTTATAAAGTCCGATACTCTTGGCAGCATTCTGAATATGATAATGAATTGACCTTGCGCCAAACAAAGCCTGTCCCCGGCGCTTCTTTTGGACTGCGTTATCTGGAGGACGGACGGATTGGTTCCGAGGTGGAAATTCATGAACGCATTGCATCCAATGATCCTCGTTGGACAGGCTATGAGCATTGGCAGAATTGGGCACGCATTAAAATAGGCGAGTATTGGTATGACGAGTCACCATGGGGCTTTGCCCCTGTTCAATTTCGGGATTTAACTGGCTATTTCCGAATGAGTTCTTGTCCCGTGCGTATGAACGATTCGTTCTCCCACTCACATTCACTTAACGGCGACCTCGAGATCGAAATCAATCAACATCAAGCACTCAAATTCGGACTGTCTGCCCAAACCGATAACCTGCATATGCACTATTGGAGCATCGATCCTTCTACAAACCAAGGCTCCCATTGGTATGCTTTTGTGCAGCCGTGGAAATTGAGTTCATATATACAGGATCACTATTCTAAAGGAGAATTTCAGCTCGATGTGGGTTTGCGTTACGATTGTATGATCACCGGTAAAATGATCTCATTGAATGAAAATATTCGGGATAAAGTGGCCGGACCGTACAGTCTTTATTTGCAAGGTGGGGCCGAAGAAAATTTGACTCAACTGCCTCATAAATCCACCCAAATGGGAGTATTCAGTCCCCGTTTGTCAATGTCCTACAGAGTCCGCCATTCGTTGATATATTTTAGATACGGCCAATTTTATCGCTGGCAACAGGCTGAGAACCTTTATCTGATCAATAAAAGTTCCCTCACAAATGGGAGGGTAAAGTTTTTAGGGAATCCTAAACTCGATCCTCTCAAGACTATTAAATTCGAATTTGGTATGAGACAAAACCTGTTTAATATGGCGTCGCTGGAATTTGTTGGGTATTATCATGCTGTCGATGGCCTGCCAACCAGCCAGAGCTATCGATATCTGGATGGGTTTACCTATCAGACACTTGCCAACGGAGTTTCTATCAATAGGAGAGGCCTTGAGCTCATGCTTGATGTGTCGGGGAATGCCTTCTTTCGGGCATGGACCAGTTATAACTATAGAATTGAAATGACTACCCTTGCTGATTTTATCTATCGATTCTATGAAGATCCAACTCGCTTTCCACAAAATATTGTTTACGATCAGGATGCAGCTGATGTCAGGCCGGTTCTAAAAGCAAATGTCACTTTGCAAACGCCGGATCGATTCGGTCCCCGTATTGGGAGCTTGCATCCCTTGGCTGATTTCAGCTTGTCGTTGCTCTATCAGCGAAAAGAGGGGCCGACTTTTACCTGGAATCCGGATGGTTTGCCGCAATTGCATGACAATAAACAATGGCGAGCAGATTGGCGGCTGGATGCACGATTGACAAAGGCCTTATTTAAAACAAGATGGATCGAGAGCGAATTTTATATCGATGTGTTTAATCTTACTGATCAGCAGTATCTGCCATATTGGTACGATCATGAATATCCCAATAGCAATGTCTGGAATGCGTTTAAATGGTATCGAAATGATATTGAAGAATATATGCACTCACTGCCGAAAGAGAAAGATCCAGGCAGTACCCAATCTGATGATCCAACCATCGAGATGCCCGGATTTATGCCGTATTGGTACTATGCATCACGTGATATTTTTTATGGGATACGATTACGAATCATGCTTTAAAAGCTCTACGCAAATCCCGAAAATTTTGGTACTTGTTGCTCGTCAAGATTTGCTCAGGGTTCTATTCTAGTGATAACATTCCAGATAGCTTTCTCATAACCAAAGGGACTAAAAATGAAACCTTTAGCCATTATCGCTGTCTGTCTTGCGCTCATTGCACTCGGATTGAGCATTTTTATTCTGACTTTCATCGAGGATATAAAAAAAATCGCACTGTCAGAAATTTCGGTTGAGGAGCATAATTCCCTGATTACACCTGTTTTCGATCAGGCCAGCGAACAAATGAATTTTGTGGCCATTTATGAACTCGGTGTATCCAATCTCAGCGGTCCGGATATTGTGTTAGAGACCATCGAAAAAGCCGATGATTTGGATTTTATCGTGGGGCTCAAAGGCCCGGATGTTGTGAACATTGACCTAAAGGGAAAAGCCTTTCTGGTCGAGCCTGCTCTGGGAGAAATTCAAAGCAACCCCCGATTGCTGACAAACCTCCATCAGAACCCTATAGCAGAAAAAGCGGACGTCAATACCGCATTACAGGCGGGTAAATCAAAAAAACTACGCGTAGGGTTTTACCTGTCTCCTTATCAGGACCAGGAATCACTTGTAAACATGGCGCTTGTCTCTTTTAAACTGACATTCAGCAATGGAAAAACTTCATATTTTCGTCGTGGATTTCCAATTCAACCTTTACAGCCTATTCCTAATCCGTGAGCTGGTGTTAAACACAAAGCCATTGAAAGGAGCGTCTTCTGAATAAACTAACGAATCTGATTTTTGTAGGATTGGGATTGGGTATGCTTGCCGGATGGATTTTCGGAGAGTCGATTCTGCCGATTGCAGAACCCCTGGCTCAAATATTTCTTCGACTGTTACGTATGGCGATCATGCCCTTGATCATGACCTCGATCATTTCCGGTGTTTTGTCCATCGGGAATGCCAAAAATCTGGGCCGGCTCGGCAGCAAAGTGTTTGGCTATTATATCGCCAGCAGCCTCTTGGCCATTTTCGCCGGACAGCTTTTGGTCAATATTTTCCAACCTGGCAAAGGAGCAACACTCGGTTTGACCAAAACTCCAGACGAACTGGCCGCTGTTGAGCAAGGCGTCTCGGATATTTTACTCCGCATCATTCCGGAAAACCCATTCGCTGCCATGGTCGAAGGAGATGTCTTGGCTGTCATTTTCTTTAGTCTCTTGTTCGGGTATTTTATTACCACCACCAATGAACCCTATCGTACCCAGCTTTCGGATATTTTTAACGGCGCTTTTGAGGTCATGATGAAGTTGGTGCATTTTGTGATCTGGACCGCCCCGCTGGGTGTTTTTGGGATCAATGCCCGTATCGTGGCGACGACCGGCTTTGAGGCGTTCAAATCTCTTGGATTCTATTCTTTGATCGTCGTGGCCGGGCTCGCTATCCATGCTTTCATCAGCCTTCCTTTGATTTTGAAATTTATCGCACGGGTCAATCCGTACAAGCATTATCGTAACATGATTCCTGCCCTTATCACCGCTTTTTCCACATCCTCTTCCATGGTGACATTGCCTCTGACCATTGACCGGGTCACCCTGAATTCGGGTGTATCCAAAAAAGTGGGTGGGTTCTCTTTGCCCATCGGTGCAACCATCAATATGGATGGCACGGCATTGTACGAGTGCGTTGCAGCGATCTTTATCGCTCAGGTTTATGGATTCGATCTATCGTTCGGACAGCAATTGATGGTAGTATTGACCGCTTTGCTCGCTTCTATCGGCGCGGCAGGCGTTCCCATGGCAGGGTTGGTCATGCTCGCGATCATATTGCGTGCCGTGGGATTGCCCCTGGAGGCTGTCGGTATTATCCTGGCTGTTGATCGTATTCTGGATATGTTTAGAACAGCGACCAATGTTCTGAGCGACAGCTGTGGTGCAGTAATGGTCGCCCGGCTGGAAGGTGAAGATTTGCCGGAAATCACATGAGAATAAGCATCCGATTAGGCGATCCTAAATAGAGATATATCAAGACTGCCCAGCCCCATTCGAATTTGGAGGTTCTATGGTCCTTTTTGCCCTGATTTTTGTCATTGCCCTGATTGTACTCATGTCCACCAGATTTAAGATCAGCCCATTCCTTTCTTTGCTGGTTGCTGGGCTTGTCATGGGAACGGTCGGCGGACTGGAATCCGCTCAAATCCTTAAAACGCTTACCCAAGGCTTTGGCAATACCTTGCAAAGTATCGGCATTGTCATCGCTCTGGGGACGATTATCGGTGCTTATCTGGAAAAGAGCGGCGGTGCACAGCGAATGGCAGAGACCCTGGTCAGGCGTATCGGAGATAAACGATCCGGTTTGGCCATGAATATCACCGGATTTATTGTATCGATTCCAGTGTTCTGTGATAGTGGATTCGTGATTCTCTCGACCCTCAATCGTGCCATTAGCCGCAAAACCGGTCTCTCGATGACCGTTCTCGCCGTAGCGCTCTCGACAGGGTTGTATGCAACACATGTCTTTGTTCCGCCCACTCCAGGGCCGTTGGCCGCAGCTGCGACGTTGGGTGCAGATGTCGGGTTGGTGATTATCTTTGGACTGATGGTGGCCGTTCCGTCTGCTCTTGCCGGATGGCTCTGGGCAGAATGGATTGGAAAGCGACTTGTCACTCGTCCGGTTTTGTTCGAGGACCCAAAGGATACACCTCAGAGCCCACCTAATTTCGCCCGGTCACTCTTGCCGCTCGGGGTACCGATTTTTCTCATTGCACTGGGCTCTCTGAGCTCGCAAGAGGGTTCTGTTTTTCCCGGGTCTGCCATTCTAGAATTTTTGGGACATCCCGTCATCGCCCTGATGATCGGAGTCATCCTGGCAATGACACTTAAAAGCTCGGGACCCTCTCACGCCGATTGGATGCAATCCGGTCTGGCGCAAGCAGGCAGTATCATCCTCATCACCGGGGCTGGAGGCGCCTTTGGTACGATTTTACGAGAAATTCAGATCGGAGATCTTTTGGGCAATGCGTTTTCGGGCTGGTCTATGGGAATCATTTTGCCATTTATAGTCGCTGCATTTTTCAAAACTGCACAGGGGTCTTCAACGGTTGCTATCATCACCACTGCTGCTCTGATATTCCCTTTGCTGCCAACCCTGGGATTGGCCGGCGCAGAGGCACGCGCCTTAACCGTGTTGGCAATAGGAGCCGGTGCCATGACCGTTTCTCATGCCAACGACAGTTATTTTTGGGTGGTTGCTCAATTTTCCAATATGGATACAGCCACTGCTCTTAGATCTCATACCATGGCTACCCTGTTTCAGGGGATCACAGGAATTCTGCTCACAAGTATATTGTGGCTTGTTTTTGTATAGGAGTGATCATGCGACAATTTTTGGTATTGTTCATTTCCGCCGTGGCGTTCTATGCCTCCGCCAATGAGCGGATCGTCTATGAGAGCGAGGTCTTTATTGATCAGGAACCGCTTCAGGACCAGCGCTTTAAAAGTGTCCGCAGATATCGGGGCATGGATTATACACTGCCCGAATACAAGAGTCTCGATGCATGGGAAAAACGGGCAAAAGACCTGCGGACCCGCATCCTGGTAACGACAGGACTCTATCCTGAATTGCCTCGCTTTCCACTCAATGCCCGGATCTTTGATCCTCTCGAGCGAGCCAGCTATACAATATACAAGGTATATTTTGAGAGCTGGCCAGGTTTTTATGTCACAGGCAATCTCTATGTGCCCAAAGGCAAAGGACCTTTTCCTGCCATTCTCTCACCCCATGGCCATTGGGAGAGCCGTTTAATTGATACTGAAACCAACTCGATACCGGGCCGCGCCATCAATTTTGCGCAGCGAGGTTATGTGGTCTTTTCCTATGATATGGTCGGATATGCAGACAGTAAACAGGTCTCGCACCGGTTTGCCGATTCCCGTCTCGATCAGCTCTGGGGAATCAACCTCATGGGGTTACAGCTCTGGAACAGCATTCGTAGCGTTGATTTTCTCTATACTCTCGATACTGTCGATACAACCCGAATAGGATGTACCGGCGCTTCAGGTGGGGGGACCCAGACCTTTATGCTCACGGCGGTGGACAAAAGAGTCAAAGTGTCGGCCCCTGTCAATATGATTTCTGCTCATTTTCAGGGTGGGTGCCTGTGCGAAAATGCCCCTGGCCTGCGCACAGAGACCTTTAATGTGGAAATTGGTGCCCTGGCCGCTCCGCGTCCCTTGTTGATGGTTTCCACGACTCAGGACTGGACGGTCAATACCCCGATAATCGAATTTCCTATGATGAAATCCATCTATGATCTGTATGATCACCCGGAACGGGTGGACTGGAAACAATTCGATTATCCGCACAATTATAACAAAGACAGCCGGCAAGCGGTATATACCTGGTTCGAACAATGGTTCAAGGGCCGAAAAGATACCGCTGTTGTCAAAGAAATTCCCTTCATCCTGCCTGCTAAAGACAGCTTGCTGGTTTTTTCTGATGATTTTCCGCCACCAGGTGAGATGAATGAAACGCGCTTGAAAATGATCATGAGACAAACATTTCAAAAGCAGTTGCTGGAAAATTGGCCTGACTCTCGAGCGGAATTGCAGGCTTTTAAAAAGCTCTATCAGCCTGCCATGGATCATGTCTTGCAGGTTGCTGCAAATCCCAACGTCGTTTATAAAAGCATCAACGAGACAAAATTCGCCGGAGGGACCTATACTGCCGCAGTCGTTCGCCGGGACGAAGCAAACGACTGGATACCCGTGATCCGCTATACGCCCGAGACAACACTGGGGACGGTCATTCTGGTTCACTCACTGGGCAAGCGAGAAACCATTACAGGCTATGGATCATGGATCGAGGACCTGACGCATAACGGATATGAGGTTATTTGTTTTGATCCGTTCCGCATGGGCGAGCATACCGTCCCTCAAAAAGAGGATTCTACCCTGTTGGAATTGCGTCATTTTGAGACCTTTAACAAGAGCGATGCCCAATTCCGCATTCAGGATATTCTGACTCTGGATGGCATGGTTACCGGAAAATCCCTGTGGGTGGGTCTCGATCGTCAGGCCAGTTTATGGCTGATACTCGCCAGCACCCAGCATCACGATATGCAAATGATCTGCAGGGATCTTGTCTTACCGGGCTCTGTCTCTGATCTGATGCAAATTTTTATGCCAGGTCTGGCCCGCATCGGGGGCATGCAGACCGCCATGGCCTGGGCTGCCCCTCGTGTAACGGTTTATGAAAGCGATGACTCTTTATGGCAATCTTTTAATGTAAACTCTATGGCCATCTGGCAAGGCGCCGACAGAGAATCACTGTTTTCAAACGCTGTGCTGGATGCGGATGAAATTATCAAAAGGTATCGCTCTTTTTCCAAAATAGATTAAAAGATAACGGCAGAGGTTACAGAGGAACACAAAGAAAAAAACGTGAAAATTTTTCTGACTCGAAAGTACCGTATCACACAAAAAAACCCTGTCCAGATGGACAGGGTTTTTTAATTGGTTATAGAGATGTCTAGAGTTTTTTGATTTCCGAGACCAGTTCCTGGACTTTGTCTCTTGCACTTCCAAAAAACATGCTGGTATTGGTCTCGTAGAACAGGGGATTGTCAATGCCTGCAAAACCGACATTAAGACTGCGTTTGATGATGATCACCTGGCGGGCCTTGTCCGCATCCAGAATCGGCATGCCGTAGATGGGACTGTTGGGATCGTTTCGGGCTGCAGGATTGATCACATCGTTGGCTCCTATCACGAGCACGACATCGGTATGAGGAAATTCCGGGTTGATATCATCCATATCAAGAAGAAGATTATAAGGGACATTGGCTTCGGCCAGAAGTACATTCATATGTCCGGGCATTCTTCCGGCCACGGGATGTACTGCAAATTTCACTTCCACATTGCGTTTTTGCAATAGCTCGGTCAGTTCTCTGACAGCATGCTGGGCCTGGGCTGCAGCCATGCCATAACCGGGCACGATGACCACAGACTGGGCATACCCCATCATCATCGCCACTTCTTCAGAATCGACCGATCGTGCAGTTTTATCACCTACGGCTGTGGTCGAGCCGGCAGCCTGGTCGCCGGTTCCAAAAGCCCCAAAGATCACATTGGTCAAAGAACGATTCATGGCTTTGCACATGATTTGCGTTAGAATCAGTCCTGCAGCGCCGACAAGCGCACCTGCAATGATGAGGATATTGTTCGAAACCACAAATCCTGCAGCACAGGCAGCCAATCCGGAAAAAGAGTTGAGTAAGGAAACGACCACAGGCATATCTGCTCCGCCGATGGGGATCACCAGATTGACACCGATAATCAGAGCGATGATGACCACGAGCAAAAACAAGAGTGATGAAGCATTAAACGCGACAATAACCACACCGAGTACCAATACGGCGATCAGCATGAGAAAATTAAAAATTTGTTGTCCGGGAAAGGTGATCGGTGAACCGCTGATGAATCCCTGCAATTTGCCAAAGGCGATAAAACTTCCAGAGAAGGTAACTGCACCGATCAAAACGCCCAGTATGATGGTAATAGAGACATCCATGGTCATGATGGCAGTGGTCTCGGGAGAAAGATAGCTGTAAAATTCAGCGATGGCAACGAGTGCGCTGGCACCACCACCGAGTCCGTTAAAGATACCCACCATCTGTGGCATGGCTGTCATTTGTACTTTTTTTGCTGAAAATGCACCGATCACCGCACCCACTATCATGGCTACGATAATCCAGGTAAAGCTGATAATTTGTTTGTCCAACAAGGTAACAACAATGGCGATGAGCATACCAATCGATCCCAGCATATTGCCGCGACGGGCCGTAGCGGGTGAGCCCATATACTTTAATCCCAGGATAAAAAGGGCTGCTGCTACCAGATAGGACAGGCCAATAAAAGTAGACAAAGCATCCATAAGAGCTCTCTCTTTCAAGTCAGTAATCAATTATCATCGGATTTCTTTTTAAACATTTGTAGCATTCGATCGGTGACCAGAAACCCACCAACCACATTGACCATCGCAAACACGATGGCTACAAATCCCAATATGACTTCGAGTTGCACGGCATTTCGGCCGGTCACCAGGAGGGCTCCGATGATGGCAATCCCTGAAATGGCATTGGCACCGGACATTAATGGCGTATGAAGTGTGGGGGGGACTTTGGTGATCACTTCAAAACCAGTAAAGGAGGCCAGTAAAAAGATCGTCAATCCGACGAGAAGGTCTTGAGGCATGACATCTCCTTTCTATGTTAGCATTTCTTTAATACGTTCACTGATAATTTCACCGTCATGGGTCACGCAGGATTCATTGATGATCTGATCTTCAAAGTTGAGATTCAGTTCGCCTTCTTTGATCAAGAGTTTCAAAAGTGAATGAACGTTGCGACCAAACATCATGGTGGTGTCGATCGCCATTGTACTGGGCAGATTGACCGGGCCAATGATCCTGACACCATTGATTTCAACTTCTTTGTCGATTTCAGAGCCTTCTACATTGCCTCCCTGTTCAACAGCCATATCGACAATGACAGATCCGGGTCGCATGGCCTCGACCATGGGTTTTGTAACCAATACCGGTGCTTTTTTGCCGGGCACCTGTGCTGTCGTGATCACGATATTGGCTTCAGAGACATGTTTGAGAAGGGTTTTTTGAATGAGGGCAGTGGTATCCTGAGATACTTGTTTGGCATATCCGCCTTCTGTGGCGGTTTCTTCTTCCAGTTTGATTTCTACAAACCTGGCCCCCAGACTCTCGACTTCGCCTTTTGCAGCCTCGCGAATATCGAATGCTTCCACATTCGCGCCCAGGCGTTTGGCAGTAGCGATGGCTTGCAAACCGGCAACCCCTGCTCCCAGAATGAAAACCTTTGCCGGTGCAATCGTTCCGGCAGCAGTGGTGAGCATGGGAAAGAATTTATGCAGGGATGCTGCTGCCAGGAGAACCGCTTTATAACCAGCGGCTGAAGCTTGAGATGAGAGCACATCCATGCTTTGAGCGCGGCTGATTCTCGGCACCATTTCAAGGGCAAAACTGGTGATTTTCTGTTCTGCGAGATTTTTTGCCAATTCCGGAGTACGTAACACATCCAACAAGCATACGAGAACGCTTTTCTCGGGCAGGGCTTTGACTTCGTTTTCCTGAGGCGGACGCACTTTGGCGATAATTGTCGCATCGCGATAGAGATCCGTGGCGGAGGATGCGATTTCGGCTCCGGCATCTTTATACTTTTCGTCCGGGATAAAAGACAATTTGCCAGCATCTTTTTCCACCACGACCTTGTTGCCTGCTTCGACCAGTCGTTTCACGACATCTGGTCCCATGGCAACACGTCGTTCACCCGCTATGGTTTCTTTGGGAATTGCGATTTTCATTGCCTCTCCTGAGGATTGTGGTAAAAGTTTTGAACCGGTTCAAGTGTTGTATTTACTTGGAACAATATAGCCTTTTTCTGTATAAAAATCAAGTTCTTTGCGGAATGATTATGATGCATTTGGATAGGATACGCTTACAGCCCCCTGGAAGGGGGAAATACAAAAGAGCACAAGCGATCAAGAGATTTTTCTTTTACTTTTGATTCTGCCCAATACAAAAAGTAAGATCCAGGCCCCGATAACCGCAGCAATCACGTCAGTAAAAAATCCCCGCGTGGCAACCCCGATAAACCTGAATAAAAATCCCCCAAACAACGCGCCTGCAACCCCGATGATCAGGTTGTTCAATAGCCCCAATCCCTGACCGAATTTGAGCTTTCCTGCAAGCCAACCTGATATCAGGCCGATTACCAAAAATACCAAAACATTGATCATGACTCCACCCTAAATATAATGCCGCAATCATCCCCCATGAACCGCTGCACCCGGGACCATCGCATGTTCGAGAAACTTGTTTGTCATCATAAAAAATTCGCCGACACTGTTTCCAATTGACCTGCTTTGGCGATAACGTTATAGCAGACTGTGGAATTCCCATGAGCTGGATTGCTGAGAACTATCAGACAATCTCCAACATTCTTTCCACAGCACGACGGGCCTTGATACGAATATCTTCAGGAACCTCGATTTGATACTGCATGTTTTGCAGAGATGCCAATGTATCTTCCAGTGTAATTTCATTCATATGTGGACAGCGAACACTGCATAAACGCAGCATCTCTTTTTGCGGATTTTCTGCCGCGATATTATCGCCCATACTGCATTCGGTCAGTAAAAGATAACGATCTGCCTTGACATCTTGCACATATTTGATCATGGCAGAGGTACTGCCGGAAAAATCGGATGCGGCTGTGACCTCGGGACTGCATTCGGGATGGGCCAGAATAACCACATCTGGAAATTGCTTTCGAACATTTTCAATATCTTCCACAGTAAACTGTTCATGAACTTCACAACGTCCCTTCCAGCCGATCATGGCATATTCTATATTTGATTCCGGCTTTCGTAGGCCCGTGGCTCCCTTGACAGGAAAAACAATGGTTTTGCCTGTCTCTTTGGCCACATTTCCGGCAAGGTATTCGTCGGGTAAAAAGATGACCTTGTCCGCATCGATATGCTCTATCACCTTGTGGGCATTGCCGGATGTACAACAATAATCACTCTCTGCCTTGACATCGGCATATGTATTCACGTACGTGACCACCGGAACCCCGGGATATAGTTTTTTCAGTTCCCGCACATCCTCGGCTGTGATGCTTTCTGCAAGCGAACAGCCCGCTTTTTTCGCCGGCAGCAAAACGGTCTTGTCCGGACTGAGGATTTTTGCGGTTTCAGCCATAAAGCGTACACCACAGAACACAATGACATCTTTGTCTGTCTCGGCAGCTTTGCGGCTCAGTTCCAAAGAATCCCCGGCAAAATCCGGGATGGTGGTATAGAGCGCAGGTTCCATATAGTTATGGCCCAGAATGACAGCATTGCGTTCCTTTTTAAGTCGATTGATCTCATATACGAGACGTGCTTTTTCATACAACTCTGCCTTGGGTAGCAATTTAGCCAGTCGCTTTTGCATTTGCTCAAAAGTTGCTTGAATAGTTGGTTCATCGATGGGCATGATCAGGTCCGTTATTTATATGATATTTATCATTTACTAAATTGAACATTATTGGTTGATCTATCTATTCGCCATTTTTGTTCCCCTATCGAACCAGATGAAAATAGTGGGGGAGATGTATCTTTGAATATCCTTTGAACAGAGACATGGAGGTAATGATTTTGCCGTCTATGGCAAGGGCAAAATATCCATTGCGCTGATCTTTTAGATGTATATTACCGGTACGAAAGAGCTGCATGACCTTTTTCTCGTCGAGTTCAATGATAGATTTGTTAATATCCTGGCTCAGCAGCTGAACAGCTGCGCCCATAAGTTTCAGCGTTCTGCCTTTGATTTCAACGAGCGGAATTCCCGGTTTGATCATTTTGTGTTCAGGGATTTCTTGCCATTCCTTTGCAAGCATGTAAATTCGTTTCTTGGTCTTGTAATAGCGAAAATCTTTCAGTTTGTCCAAAGCGATACCCCACCTTTGAGAGATTCTTTCCAGATAATCTGAAATTTCAGGATGGGTGGCAGAGCGTGTTTGCATCATTTTGACAGTATCTGAGGGACGGACAGGAAACGAATCGAGTTTTTTCAGCCTCACCATAAAGAATCCTTCTACAGGATGGGGAAAGGGAGGGATTCTGCATGCTTTTTCCAGGTCCGGGTGAAAGGCACGCCCGCCATGAGAGGTAAGGCCTGGTTTAAGCCACTCGTGCAAAGGCAGAGGAATGGATTCGATTTTGACGCGGTCCCCGGTTTTTTGCAATACCTGGTGCACGAGGTGTTCATTTTCTTCGACAGAGACCGAACACGTAGAATAGACCACTGTTCCCCCGACACGGACCGTTTTGAGCGCCGATATCAGCAACAATTCTTGCAGATTTGTATGTCCGTTCAGACGAGCGGGTGTCCATTTTTCAGAGTCGAGAAACAGATTCGGGTTTTTGCCCAGGTTACTGCAAGGTGCATCGATCAGCACCTTGTCGAAAAAATCAGGCAAAAGTCTTCCCCAACGTTGACCGATCATAAAATAGACAACGCTATTCATGGCACCTGCCCGGTCGAGATTTGTCATGAGCGGCTGCAGCCGCTTGAACGAAGAGTCTGCGGAAAAGAGCTGTCCCTGATTCTGCATCAAATCGGCGATCTGAGTCGTTTTTGATCCTGGTGCCGCCGACATGTCCAGAACGGTTTCACCTGGTTGGGGATTCAGGGCCAGGGCAGGCAATTGCGAGGAGATACCCTGATAAAAAAAGGAACCGGTATAGAATGCCAGCGTATGACTCATGGGCAAGGGATCGTGTAAAATAATCGCCCCTCTGGAATTGAGGGGATGCGGTTTAAATTCGATGCCCTTTTGTTGCATGAATTCCGTGATCTCTTGAACTGAAGACTTTATCGTATTGATTCTCAAACAGGGTGGCTCTGGGGCAAACCACTCGCTTTGCATCCTGGCGTGTCCATAGAGTTCGCTGAAATAAGAATTCAAAGCAGTATTTTCGTGTTGGCTCGATTTCATAGCTTTTAAGATATGAATTTTATTACTATTATTCAAGTCAAATGCAGATGATTGGTTTTAGGCCGGCATTACGGAATAACTGTTTATGAAAATTGTTTTACATTTTACATTCAGAGGTAAAGGAGTAGATATGGATCATCATAAACAACATACAGCTGAACCGCCTGTCAAGATCAGCTCTAGAGCGAGAAAAGAATTAATCAAGCTCTTGAATAACGAGAACAAAGAATTTTCATATTTGCGCATCGACGTACGCGCAGGCAATGGTCATTCATTGTCCTATGCACTGGGACTGGTTGACCGGGTATCTGATAAGGATTCTGTATATCATGTCGATGGCATCGATATCGCCATCGCCCAAAGCGCACTCTCTTTTGTTCGGGGCAGTGAACTGGATTATCGCCGTGAGCAGGATCAGGAGGGTTTTGTCTTTAGTCAATCTGCTGTTCATCAGGGCTGCGGCTGTGGAGACGGATGTGGTTGCTAAAATTTATTTGCTGCAACATCCTGGGGTAGGGGGGGCACTGATTTTCAAGAACAAAGATGGATGACTATCAGTCCCTATCATAACCCGCCCCTGTCTTTTCTCCGCGAATACTTTTTTTTGTGGTATGGTTTAGGAAATTATATGTTTATATGTCCCCGAATACGAGGTTATCATGCATCGGTACCGGAAGCTTTTAAAACTCGCCGTACAAAATCCACAGTTGGCTGCCTACAAGGCCAAAATCACATATAAAAACAATATCGTTGCCAAACAGGATTTCAAGAAAAACACAGGCACTGCCCGTCCCCCTTTGTGTGTTTGTATCAAGCTTACCAATGCTTGCAATTTACGCTGCAAAATGTGTGGCCAACCGCGAGAAGGCCATAAAGAAGGCGATGCCAAATATGCCCCTCTGTCATTTTTTCAGCAAATAGTAGAATCGCAGGATTATGCAAACTTGATCAGGGAACTGGCACCGCATAGACCGAATATTTATCTGTGGGGTGGCGAACCCTTTATGTATAAAGATATTTTTGACCTGGTGCGCACGATCAAAGACCATAAAATGACCTGCCAAATCAATACCAATGGTATGTATCTTAAAAAATATGCCCAGGAAATCATGGATTCAGGGATCGATGATTTGATTATTTCCATCGATGGACCTCAGGAGGTTCATGACGAGGTTCGTGGCCTCAAGGGCACATTTCATCTGGTCAAGACCGGCATTCAGATGATTCAGCAGATGAAAAAAAAGCGAGGAGTCAAAAAACCCATTATTCGGGTCCGCGGTACGATCAGTCCCTGGAATTTCGAATATATCCATTCCCTGATCGATATCTCTGAAGATCTGGGTGCCAACAGTTTAAATTTCAACTGGACCTGGTTCACGACCAAAGAGACCGGCACAGCCCACCAAAATTTGATGAAGCATTTATTCGATACCGATGCACAATCCTGGATTCCCTATGAAATGGATGTCATCATGGATAAGGAAAAACGTGAAAAATTCGATGGAATCAAACATGAACTGCAAAAGATCTATAACAACAACTCTTCACTTCCCATTTCAATGTCGCCCTTTCTCAAACCGGATCAGGTGGACGACTATTATTCCAATATCCGGGAGACATTTGGTCATAAGGACTGTTTTTCGATTTATACCAAATCCTATATCCTGCCTAATGGCGATGTAACCCCATGTCCTGATTTTCCGGACTTTATTGCCGGAAATATTCTTGAAAAACCGTTTTTGGATATCTGGAACGGTGAGCGATATCGTAACTGGCGTCTGGAAATCAAAAAGCGCGGTCTGTTTCCCATATGTTATCGGTGTTGCGATCTGTTTCTCTCTGATGTGGGGTTTGTATAATGCGTATTCAATTTATCAATCCACCTTTTCTGGGCCGGTTTAGCAGGGCCCAGCGCAGCCCGGGCGTGATAAAATCCGGTACCATGTATTATCCGTACTGGCTCGCTCATGCTGCAGCCTATGCCGAAACACAAGGTCATGAAATCGATCTTATCGATTGCCCTGCCGCAGGATTAGGACGCACTGATCTGGAGCCCCGTATCACACAGTTTCGTCCTGACCTCATCGTTATGGAAACCGTAACCGCCAGCTGGCAATCCGATTGCGAGACAGCCGGATGGATAAAATCTTTTCTGCCTGAATCCCTTATTTGTATGGCTGGCACACATGTGACTGCGCTATGGCGAGAAACCCTGGAAGAGCATCCTGCTGTCGATGCTGTTGCTGTCGGCGAATACGATATCACCATCTCTGAACTCGCCACGGAACTGGAGAATTCGGGACCGCAATACTCCAGGGTGTTGGGACTGGCCTATCGGGAAAACGGACAAGTTCGGCAGACCCAACCCCGTCCCCTGATGCAAAATCTCGATGACCTGCCCTGGATCGCACCGATCTACAAGCGCTTTTTGAATCCGGAACACTATTATTTCAACCTGTCTCATTATCCCATGGTCATGTTGATCGGAGGACGGGGATGCAATGCCATGTGTTTCTATTGCGTCTATCCTCAGGTGGTGCACGGTCATCGCTATCGGCATCGTTCGCCGGAACACATTATCGGTGAAATTGTGTGGATTCAGGAAAATATGCCCCAGATCAAAGAAATAACCTTTGAAGACGATAATTTCGGGGCGGATCGCCGTTTTGCCCGGGATTTTGCGGAAAAAGTCAAAGCGAGTTCTGTCAAGTTGCCCTTTTTTGCCAATCTCAGAACCACGGTTGATTTTGAGACCTTGAAGGCCTTGAGAGAAGCGGGATTGAGAAACTGCGCAGTGGGATTCGAATCAGCAGATAATATGATCTTGAAAAATATGCGCAAAGGACAGAATAATGATATCCAGGAACGCTTTGTCAGAGATGCACACCAACTGGGCCTCCTGGTACACGGCTGTTTTATGGTAGGCTTTCCCGGAGAGACCCGCGAAACCATGCACAAGACCCTGGCCATGGCAATGAAAATTGCTCCGGACAGCGCCCAGTTTTACCCGGTGATGCCGTATCCGGGAACAGGAGCTTATGCCTATTATAAGGAAAAAGGTTATCTTGCCACTGAAAATTTCCGGGAATGGCTGACCAGTGATGGCGGACACAAATGTGTTCTCAATCTGCCTGAATTGACACCCAAAGAGATCGAGGACTTTTGTGAAAAGGCCTTTCGAAAATTTCATTTTCGTCCCCGTTATCTCGGCTATAAATTAAAGCAGGCGTTCAGAACACCAACCGAAGGCTGGAGATCTTTACAAGCCGGATTAAAATTTGTACTATATCTTTTTACCAATAAACGCCAAACCGAAAAATCGTTCGAGGTGAATCGAATGCCCTCAGCAGAAGGGTGGCGTGATTTTATTCGTGTACCGATGGGCCGTATGGAACGGCTGAAAAAGGAGTCGTCATGACCTATGTGATTACCGAACCCTGCAAAGGGGTACTGGATCTGGGATGTATCGATGTATGTCCGGTCGACTGTATTCATGGACCTTTTGATCCCACAGGCAAAGGGCAGGAAGTGAAAAACCTGGATAATTATGAAGGATTGATGCTCTATATCAATCCCGTTGAATGTATCGATTGCGCTGCGTGTGTATATGTGTGTCCGGTCAAAGCCATATTTGCAGATTATGAAGTGCCTGAAAAATGGCAGGATTATATCCAACTCAATGCCGATTTTTTCAAAGACTAGTGGTGCACACTATCACAACCCCTTTTGTCGATATGTGCACCTTGTGCTCTCTTTAAGTGCATGATTATTCTTCCATTAATCCCCATAATTTTTCAAGTAATTGTTAATAATAGGTTTGGTTGTAGTGTGGTTCTCTGGCACACTATTTGTTGTTGTTACGGCCTCAGTATTATAATCGTAATAATAAAAGGAGAATCATATGAGACTGTCTCTGATACTATCTCTAATCATTTTGATGCTTGTCCCGGGTCTGTTTGCAGCTGATCCGGGGATCAGGATTGGTACATACACCGATGCCGGGGAGTTTTTTGCCGGTGTCGAAATACTTACCCCGTTGAGTCCCCAGGTGTATTTTAATCCGAATATAGAATATTTGTTTATTGATTACGGCGATCTCATGACGCTTAATCTGGATGTACACTATGATTTTCCTACCCGGAGTAACATGCTTTATTGGGTAGGGGCCGGACTGGGTGTGCAATATTTTGATCCCGCAGAAGGCGGCGAAAGCGGAACCGATGCCGGACTCAATATCCTCGGAGGTCTCGGTCTTGTGACCAGGGGAGGAATCATACCCTATACCCAGGCCAAGGTCGTCGTTGGTGATGTGGAAGAGTTTGTTTTGGCAGTGGGTCTGCGATTCTGATTTACGAGTATACGAAGATAAAATTTATCAAGATTAAAAAAAGGAGAAAAAGATGAAAAAATTGCTATTGTTGGTGGTAATATTGTCGTTCGGTTCCACAGGACACACTCAGGGTATCGGATTCGGTCCACAGCTAGGTTATCAAAAATCTGCTGAAGCGGATGAAGGAAGCTTTTTCGGTGGAGCTGCAATTCGGCTAAAGCTTTCTCCTGCCCTGGCAGTGGAAGCAAATATTCTTTACCGAACTGAAGAATATTTTGATTCTGAAGGAATTACCACATCTCAAGTAAAGGTTAAAAATTGGCCGGTTATGGTCACAGGTATGTTTTATCCGATCCCCATCGCATATGGTCTGATCGGCGCTGGCTGGTATCATTCAACGATTGAATACGAGTTTGATGGACTGGATCAGGTGGTTGATGAAGAGTCCACAGAAACCGATTTTGGCTGGCATTTTGGTGGAGGGGTGGAATTACCAGTGAGCTCAAAGGTAAAGCTTGCCGGAGATATTCGCTATGTATTTTTGGATTATGATTTTAGCGCTGTCCCTGGCCAGGATGTGGAAAATAATTTCTATATGATCAATGTCGGATTGCTGTTTGGTTTATAATCCAAAGGGATAAGACAAAAGCATCACACCAATAGATACCAATTTAAATGGGATAGCTACGAGTGTACCCCTCGTCGCTCTTTGCAGAATTGCGACCCTTTTCATTTTGGGTGTCAAATTCAATTCTTTATCTTGCTCATCTCACTTTTGCTTTTCATGAGAGCTTGAGAATAGATCGATATGATCCCGAAAAGGATTTGCTTTTTCGGGATCATTTTCGATTTCAATATATTTCGTAACCGGCTTGCAAATCTGAAAGAAAACCTGGAAGAGGAAATTTTTCCGCATCCTCCCGGGTTTTATTGTTTGACAGGTTAATCTATGAAAGTAGGGTTTATGATTGCTTGGGCGATTGTGTTTTTTGCCATTTCACTCATTGCTGGCTATTATGGCTTTTTCCGACAACAGGTGGTTTCAAAGACCGTTCCCAGAACACTCTTTTATGTCTTCCTGTCAGTTTCTATTCTTGCCTTATTAATCCATCTCTTTCGGGTCGAGATCTAGGCTTCATTCGAAACGGTTTTGACTAGTCGAGCGGCTTGGGTTCGAAATCGCTTTTATTGACCCATCCTGCATCGAGCTTTTGACCCTCCATATATTTTTCATAAAAATTCTGGTGTTTGGTATCGGCATAGAGATATTCGTCGAAAATATGTCCGTTGCCAAACATGCGGGGATCGTTTTGTTCCTCGAGTTCTTTAAAGAGCTGTTCTTTTAGAGCTGTTTTCAGCTCTGTATACTCTTGTTGCTCTGCCAGATTGTTCATACATTCGCGATCTTTGGCGATATGATAGAGCTCTTCCTGAGGACGCTTGCCAAACGACCACGTCCAATATCCGATGGTATCCGGATTTTTGCGCGCATCCAGGCACACCGTTTTTGTTGGGCTCCCATCACAGTTGAGATAACCTGTTTCCGGATTACCCGCCGGCCAACGCCCAGGTTCGAAATTGTGGATGTAGAGATAGCCATCCTTGATAATGCCCCTGATCGGGTAACCCTGATCCTTTGGCCGCCCCACATCGTGCCGCTCCTTACCGATCAAGACATGATCTCTGCCGGACGAGACATGTCCGGCTTTTTCGGATTGAAAAATATCAAACAGGTCTTTGCCCTGAATAGGCTGCATGCTCTTTTCCTCGCCATCGAGACCCGCTGCTTTGAGAAATGTGGGTGCAAAATCAATAAAGCTGATATAATCATGCACTGTGCGTCCGGGATTCTTGATGCCCTTTGGCCACATGATGGCAAGAGGCAGGTGGTTGGATAGCTCATACTCTTGCCCTTTGATTCTGGGAAAGGGCATACCATTGTCTGCCGTAACCACGACTATGGTGTTCTCCAGTTCTCCCCTTTCTTCCAGGAGATTCAGCATTCGTTGCAGGTGTGCGTCAAAATACTCGATTTCAAAGGCATAATCGAGAAGATCATTGCGAACGATTTCGTTATCCGGCCAAAATGAAAAGACGCGGCTGATCTCTTTTATTGACTTTTTGCCCTTTTTGACCCCACTTCCGTATTCGTAACGGCGGTGTGGTTCGGTGCTGCCATACCAGAAACAAAAGGGCTGATCTGCCGGCTTGTCGGCGAGAAAATCGGCAAAATTGGCTGCATAATCACTGGAATTGATCGCCCCGGTAGGAGGTGTGGTCTTTTTGTCATTATAAGGAGTTCCGGTGAGCTGTCGCGGTTTGCCATCGATCTCACCCACGACTCCGGGTGCCCAGCCTTTGGCAACATAGCCGACATGATAGCCGTTTTCTGTCAGGACTTCTGCATAGGTTTTGTATTTATCCGGAAAAGTGCACCAGTGATTGGCCGCCTGCTCCAGTTGCCAGGAATTGCGCCCTGTAAGGATACACGACCTCGAAGGAGCACATTTGGCATTGGGAGTATAACAGTTGGTGAAAAGAATCCCTTGCCTGGCCACCCGGTCAAATGCGGGTGTCTTTACCCAGTCGCAGCCATAGGCGCCCATGTGGGGAAAAGAAGCATCATCAGCGATACAAAAAAGAATATTGGGCCGGGATTTTTGGGGGGGTTGAGAAAGACAGCCGTTGATGGTCAGGGAACTGGCTGTCAGGGTCAAGGCTTTTAAAAACTGTCGGCGGTTCATAGCGAATCCTTTAAAGATAATTTGTCAGTTTTTTTTGTGCGAGGTTTGAATCCCGTGCTATGAAAAAATGAAAAGTGTATGCCGGTATTCTACCATCTTTTAAGAAAAATACAAATTTTATATCATTTTGCCAGTACTATTTTAGTCTCGATCGATTTTAATTTGCGCACACCAGGAATGAGTGGGGGGTTGGCGATCCCAGATGTATATAGTCCCGCATGATAACTTTTTCGGCTTGCGTGTTTGGGAAAAAATTTGTAAAATTAATTTTACAAACAATCAGAGTTTATGAAGGATTTTCGACAACAGTTGATCATTTTGACGGTGGCTTTGCTTTTTTTGTTGCTATTGTTTATTCCTTTGCCCAGAAAAATTAAAGCTCCCTGCTTGATTTTTGCGCGTCATCAGTGGCGTTTGCAGAGCGATCAACCCGACAGAATTGTTGCAACTTGGCAGGATCATCTCAAACGATCGGTCGTGCAGTTTGACCTTTATCAGTTTGACAGACCCGATTTTGTGCATTTTAGGCCTCAGATGTTGTTTTCAGCAGATCAATCGATACAAGAAAATCAAGTCGTCGGCGGTTTTTATTCTTTTGAAACCCAACGTTTGCTCGAATCATTGGAATCAGATTTGGCTGTGGCCAGGGCTAAATTGGCGGTGTTACAGAGTGGAGCAAAAACTGCTTTGCTGAAACAAGCAGAGCAGGCCGTCAGGCTGGCCCGACGGTCTCTTGAATCCGTTAAAACACAAACTCAACGTGTCCAATTCCTCGCTGAACAACAACTTGTCAGTACCCAAGAATTGGAAGATGCCCTCAGCCGTATGGAGCTGGCCGAGATAAAACTGGCTCTTAAAGAGTCCGAACTCAATGTGATAAAAACAGGAGCCAAGCCTCAGGAAATTAAGGTGGTTCTGTCTGATATCAAGGGCTTGCAAAGCCAGATCGAATTGCTAAAGAAAAAAGAACAGAATCACATGCTTAGAGCGCCATTTTCAGGCATCCATTTTCCTTCCGGAGATCAGCAGACCTTGATAAACATTCAAAATATCGATACGTTGGTGGCACAAATTCCATTACTTGCAAACCGGAAAAAGGCCATTGTCCGGGGGCACAAAGTCGCTCTGGTTTTTGACGATATACGGGTCTATTCCAGAGTGGCGATTATTTCTCGTAATGCGGAAATGATCGCTCAACAACCACGCTTTATTATCTCCTGTCTTATTTCGGGTAATGACAATCTGAGGCCAGGGATGTCGGGACAAGCTTTTTTTCAATTACCCAGCCGGCCCCTTTGGCGACACTTTGCGGATTGGATACCACAAATTTATTCGAGGTAAAATCACTTTTGTCCAAAACAGACTTTTGAAAAGCAAAATCAACGCAGAGAACGCAGATTAATCGCAGAGCTCGCAGAGAAAAGAAAAATAGTTAAATCCATCAACCAGGATGCGTTGGTTGTATCTTTTCCTTGATGAATGCTATTGAATAGTGCTAGCAAATTAAAATATTTAAAAACAACACCATCTACAAGGGGTATCGAGGGCGCGAGTTATGCAAGAGTTATCAATATTTATCTTTCTTTGCGGTCTCATTTTTTATCATTTCGATCTCTGCGTTCCGGTTTCGATGAATTCATTACAAGGAGGACCTGTTATGATAGTTTAGTTTTGAAAATGCATAAATCGATTATTTTTAAGGGAAATAATTGTCACAATTATTTACTTTGGACAGCAGTGAGGTATAATGATAGAAAAAGCGATAGATACCCCTGGAAAGATGCGTTCAGAATTAAAATTTTGGGTTCCTCTTGTTCAAATGCAGCAGATCAAGCAAACTATCGCGCCTTATGTACGCCGGGATCCTTATACGTTCTCTTTGCGTTATCCCAGATACTCTGTGCACACTATATATTTTGATTCCCCACAACTGGATTTTTATTATGAAAAGATGGATGGCTTGAAGGTCAGGAAAAAAGTCCGGTTGAGAACCTATAACCGGGCTCAAGATCATGCCCCCTTTTTCCTGGAAATCAAGCGACGGCATGACCGCGCAATCATCAAGGAGCGATGCATGATGAGTCATGAGGAGATCCAAGATTGGTGGCAGAAAAAGGATGGAAAGAACTTAAATAAAAAACACATAACACTTGAAAGAATCGATTATCTCATGAATGCTTATCGTTTGCGGCCTCAAATACTGGTGACCTATGACCGGGACGCATTTATTGATCGCGATTTTTCGACTGTACGTCTTACATTGGATACAAACCTGGCCTTCACATCAGATCCGGAATTGAAAAATATCTATAGGGATGGGGAACTATCTTATTCCAAAGAGGGCGAAGGAATACTGGAATTTAAATTCAACGGATTGATGCCGAGATGGATGCGGCAGCTGACAACTCGCTTTTCATTAAGGTTCTTATCGATTTCAAAATATTGTATCGGTGTTGAACATGCACTGAGGAGCTCTCATGCCCACATCGCCCTTTGATCCTCTCTTTACCAATACAACAGATTCCATGTGGATGGCTGGTTTGGCAAATATGCTTACGGCACTCTTGTTTGGTCTTTTGGTTGCTGCAGTTTATAGATTGACTTTCAAAGGAGCGAGCTATTCGGCTTCTTTTGTCATTACCCTGATTATGATTACGCTCGTCACCTCGATGGTGATTATGGTCATCGGCAGCAATCTGGCCCGGGCTTTTGGACTTGTGGGTGCCATGTCTATTATTCGTTTCCGGGCTGCCATCAAAGAAATCCGGGATATCGGCTATGTGTTTTTTGCGCTTGCCGTGGGTATGGCTGCAGGTTCCGGAAATCACGCTGTTGGTATTGTCGGCGTCATCACCATTTCGATTGTTTTATTAGGGCTATATTTGGTCAGGTTCGGTCAGCATGACGATCACATGTTTTTTTTAAAATTTTGGATCATGCCGGATCAACAAACAATGCAAATTTACCATCCTGTTTTTAGCAAGTACCTTTCCCACCACCAGCTACTCGCTGTGCGCTCGGCACGATTGGGTGAATATTTAGAGTGCTCTTTTCGAGTGACATTCAGAGAATCTTTTCGTCGTTCAGAGTTTGTCTCGGATCTGAGTCGGCTGGAAGGAATTGAAAGAGTAGCATTATTAATGGGTGAAGAGATTAATGATGCCCTATAAATCACCCTCAAAAATCTGATACCTCTATCAAAATTCCACACGTACGCCCGACCAATACCAATTGTGTCACTCTTTTTTTAATTCCAAGCTGTTGTTTTTTAATTGAGCTGGCTTGTTTCTTTTTTTGGTATGCAATTTGTACGGTTTCTTTTTCTCAGTACTGCAATGAAAACGACTTGAAAGGAGAGAAAATGAAACGTTTATTTATTTTATTTTTCATGTCACAGCTGGTACTTTTTGCCTGGGCTGATGACGACTCTGTCGGAATGCAGCACACCCGTCAGCTGATCCAGTCCGTGGCCATCTCTCAACTGACCCCGGGTGATATTCGTGCTGCTTTGCGACACCAACCGGGTACCGAACAAACCGGTGTCATCACCGGACAGCTTTATAATCTGGATGATGAGGCCTGGGAGTCTGCTTATGTCAAAGCCTTTACTGCAGATTCTTTGATCGGAGGTCCTGATCAGTTCGAATGGGTTGTCCCTGTCGAACCGGACGGACACTATCGTATCGACGGAGTTCCGGAAGGATCATATTATGTTTTTGCTGTTGCCAAAGGATACCAGGCCGTGTTTTATCCGGATGTGACCGACATCAGTGAGGCCAAACTTTTGCAAGTCGATGAAGGGCAAGAGATCACCGGCATCGATTTTCGTATGCGCATTTTACAGCCCGCAAAAGGTGCCATTGCCGGTCAGATCAGAGATAAAGAAACAGGGGATCCGCTCTCCAATGTCAGCATCTCTGTCTTTAGTTCTGATGGCGCCTCGCGACATGGATTTGCGACCAGTGATCGTGAGGGAAAGTATAGGGTGTCTGACTTGTCTTCCGGCTCTTATTATGTGAGTGCCTGGAGCAAAGATTATATCCATGAATTCTATGACGGCGTGAATAACCAGGCACAGGCGACTCTTGTTCAGGTCTCGGATCCCGATACCACCCGGGAGATCGATTTTTCTCTGACCCTGGGAGGTGTGATCAGCGGATTTGTAACTGACAACGAAGGCAATCCTCTTGCCGATGTCTATATGTTGGCAACGGCTTTTCCCGATTCCACACTTGCCAATCCGGAAGATTTTATCTGGAATGCCTATGGCAAAGCGGTGACGGACGAGTCCGGTCGCTATAAAATCAAGGGTTTGCCCGGTGCCGATTATTATGTCCTTGCCGAATCTCACACACCTTATGGCCAGGCATTCCGCTGGTATGAGAATGCGCTTACCCAAAGCGATGCCACTCCCATTACCCTGGCGGTGGGCGAACAGGTGACTGACATCGACTTTCAGATGCCGCTGGATCAACCGGATGGCTTTATTGCCGGTCATGTCACCTCAACAGACGGGCATCCGATAGAGGGCGCTTCTATTCGCGTTCAGAGTTACGAGTCTTTTCCCGGGGACCCTTACTATTGGCAGGAAACCAAGACCAACGATGATGGTTATTATATCGTTAAAAATTTAATGTCCGGATGTCCCTATCTGGTGTCGGTTTGGATTCTGAATGGGAACCAAAAAATTCATCGCTGGTGGCCGGACAGTAAAGACCGGGTAATGGCTGAACCTGTCATTGTCGGTGCACCGGATCATCCGGAAAATATCGATTTCAGGTTGACCATAGACCGGCAATCGGCCTCGATTTCAGGTCAGGTTTTGGATCTCAACGATCAGCCCCTGGCAGATGCACGCGTTCAGGTGAGTCCGGCTCCTGTGAGCTCAGACAGTTCGGTTTCTACCGAGATTTGGGCCAGTGGATACACTGATAAAGAGGGAGTTTATCGAATCGATAACCTGCCGGCCGGACATTACCGCGTCCATGCTCAGCATTGGCAAGACAATGCCTTTGGCGAACAGTGGTATGATCAGGTCGATGATCCTGAAAAAGCGACTCTGGTGACCCTGAGCAAGGATGAACAGCGTACCGGCGTTGACTTTAATCTCGATGTTCGTCCTCGTTATGGCGCCATCGTGGGACAGGTGCTGGATCAGGAGAGCGGTGTACCGCTGGAGCGTTGTTACGTCCAGATTCAGGTTCAGGGAGAATCGGAATCCACCAACGCCTCGTTTGCTCCCCGCATGTGGAATCGTTTTGCTGTTACGGATGCGAATGGCCGGTTCAATGTGGATTGGCTATACGAAGGAGAGTATCTGGTCTCGGTGTATGCAAATAAAGGATTTACGTTTTATGAACAGGGTATCGTGCCTGACCAGGCCACCCCTGTTACGGTGAATGGGGGTGAACGCACGGAAATTACAGTCAACATGCCGCTTGAAACGGTTGGCAGTGGAGTCATCACTGGAACAGTGCAGAGCGTGATGACGGATTTGGTTTTCGAACCGTTTTCTCCTCTGCCATATGATATTGCCATTGTCATCGCTCGGCCTGCCATCACGATTCTGTCCTGGCCCGAATCAGCCCGATTTTATTGCGCTGTGGTCAATCCTGACGGTTCATATGAGCTGGCAGGATTACCTGCGGGAGAGTATTATATCATGAGTTTTGCGCCCTGGAGCGTTGCAAAATACTATGATGATAGTTATGATCCCGCCAAAGCCACCCTGGTAAAGGTGGGTGATGGTGAAACCGTCCCGGGAATTGATTTTCATCTCGATCCTATCCGCTGGCTCGAACTGGATCAACGTATGGCGCCGCAGCCAGGAACCAGTACAATACATGGTATGGTCACCTCGCAAAAGGGCGAGGCGATTCCCAATGCATTGGTGTATGTGCTGGATGAAAACGAACAGCCGATTTCTTATGCTGTTAGCGATGAAAACGGATATTATCGTATCAGCGGACTCTTGGCCGGGGAATATGTGGTGCAAGCCGGGAATTTTGGATATTCCAGTGCATACAATGGTTCATCCAAAACGTTCAACGATACAGAGCCCATTACTGTCAGCGGGGAAAAAGAGATCAACTTTGTTCTGTCGCCCAATTCATCGACGTCTGTTGATGAAAAAAAACAGCCCCGGCATATTCGGCTTGTCGGTAACTATCCTAATCCGTTCAATCCCGAGACAACGATTATTTACCACACCGACAGATCCGCCAAAGTTCAACTGGATATTTACAACATAAAAGGTGAGCAGATCAATCGACTGGTCGATCAAACACAATCAGCAGGTGAATATCGTGTGGTTTGGCAAGGTGTCGACCATAAAGGTGAACAGGTTGCAAGCGGTATCTATTTTTACCGGCTCGAGATTGACTCTTTTCAGTTGCATGGCAAAATGATGCTGCTCCGGTAAATCGCCAGCTGTTTTTCAAGCGTGAATAACCAAAACTGACCTCCGGCAGGAAACTGCCGGAGGTTTATCGTTAAGGGGTTTTTCAGAGAGAAAAGCATATTGCATAAAAAGGTTGATTTTTTTTCCAGAGTTGTGTAATAGAACGAGTGTCCATGTTTGCAAGATAGATTGGAGTGACGAGTGATACAAAGGCGGCTCATTCTTTTCTTTTTTTTAAATACCCTGGTTGTTTTATTGTTGGCGGGGTTCTATTTGCAATACCGGGTGAGTGAGCATTTGGAGCGCCAGCTTGGTGACAAGCTTAAAGGCATTGCCACAGCTGTTGCAGTACAAACAGATGCCCAGCTGGTGGCTTTGCTGACGCCGGGTGACGTGCAGACACGTACCTATCAGTTACTAAAAGTCAGGCTTGAGCGTATCAAAGAACAAACCGGTATGCAGCGCCTGCTCATTTTATCTCCCAGCGGAGAAATCTGGCTTGATACCCAGACAGATGCCATCGGCGAACCCTATGCTCGATATCAATTCGACCAGTACGAAATCGAACAGGCTTTGTCGGGATCTCCTGCAAGTTCTGTGCTTTTTAGTGATGAACAGAAAAGATTGTTCAAGTCCGCATATGCTCCTTTGCGAAAAAACAGCATCCAAGGGGTGGCTGTGGTGCAGGGAAGTGCCGCCTCGCTGGATGCGGTTCGGGATATTCAAGCCACGATATTCAAAATCGGGCTGGCCGGTCTTTTTTTCTCGATTATACTGGCGATGATTGTTTCGCGTCCTATCACTCGTCCTATTTTAGAATTGCAAAAAGCTGCACGCCGTATTGGTAAAGGACGCTGGGATCGACCCGTTCCCAGCCAAAAGGGGCCGAGGGAAATCGTGTTTTTGGCCCACACCATGGATGAAATGCGACGGGAATTGTTGGCCAGAGATGAGCAACAAAAAGCCATGCTCGCCGGCATAGCCCATGAAATTCGCAATCCTCTCGGAGGCATCGAACTGTATGCAGGGATTCTGAACGACGAAATATCTGACGTCGATATACAGAAAAATGTGGATAAAATACTCAAAGAGAGTCAAAATCTCAAAATTTTGATCGATCAGTTTATCGACTATGCCAGGCCACTCAAACCACAGCAAGAACAGACGAGTGTCAAAAAGATCTGGCTGGATGTGGCCATGATGATCGAACCTGAATGTGAAAAGTTTGGTATTCGTCTGGAAATATGGGATGATGTGACCATTCTCATGGATCCACAACATCTCCGACAAGTGTTTCTGAATCTCGCTTTAAATTCTATACAGGCAATGGCTGAACCGGCTGATCAACAAAAGATAATCTCTATCGAGGTTATTTCTCATGATCCTGTAAAGATCGAATTCAAAGATACCGGACCGGGCATCCCCGAGTCGATCCGGGAACGGATATTTGAACCCTTTTTTACCCAAAAAGCCAGCGGTATGGGGCTCGGTCTGACTATGGTCAAAAAATTGATGGAAGCCAATAAAGCGAGTATTTTCTTGTCCTCTAGCGGCAATACGGGAACCTGTTTTATATTGAATTTTCCATCTCAGAGATGAGGCAATCATTATGCATCAACTCATGATTATCGAAGACAATGAGACATTGCGCGAAGGCATGGCTCATGTACTGAAAAAGCTGCCGGTCAAAATTCGCTCCTTTGATGATCCTGTCAAGGCTTGTGAATGGTTTGAGCAGAACCATGTCGACCTGGTAATTACAGATTATCGTATGCCCGGAATGGATGGCATGCAGGTGCTTGAAAAAATCAAATCCGCTTCACCGGAAACGCTGGTGCTCTTGATCACTGCATACGGAACCATTGATTTGGCTGTAGACGCAATGAAACGTGGTGCTTCGGATTTTATCACCAAACCGTTTTCGAATCAAGAGTTCAGCGCGCAAGTTGAAAAGTTGTGTCAACAACTCGATCGCTATAAAGAGATGAATCGATTACTGGAAGAAAATGTCTATCTGCGTCAAGAGCTGGAAGGAGAATTTAACTTTGGCGAGATCATCGGCCAGACAGAAGCGATAAAATCGTTATTCCGTACGATCACCAAGGTTGCACGTACAGATTCCTCTGTACTGATCTATGGTGAAAGCGGCACTGGAAAAGAACTCGTGGCAAGAGCAATTCATAAATCCAGTCCGCGACAGGATAAACCGTTTATCCGTGTCAACTGTGGTGCCCTGGCAGAAGGGGTGTTGGAATCCGAACTCTTTGGTCATGAAAAGGGCGCCTTTACCGGTGCGATCAAACAGCGCAAAGGACGATTCGAGCTGGCAAATGACGGCACTCTTTTTCTCGATGAAATCGGAGAGTTGCCGTCAGGATTGCAAGTCAAATTGTTGCGGGTATTGCAGGAACAGGATTTCGAGCGGGTAGGGGGAGAAGAGACGATTCGAGTCAATGTGAGAATGATTACCGCGACCCACAGAGATCTGGAAAAACTCGTCCGAGAAGGTGGGTTTCGGGAAGATCTGTATTACCGCTTGCATATCATTCCCATTCATGTGCCCCCTTTGCGGGAGCGGAGTGATGATATTCCGTTATTAAGCCACTACTTTTTGGAGCGCATGAGCAAGCGATTGGGTCTGGGAGAGATTTCCCTGTCCAGAGATGCGCTGCAACGTCTGCAATCTTATACCTGGCCGGGTAACGTGCGCGAACTGGAAAATGTGCTGGAACGGGCTTGTGTCCTGGCCGAAAATAACGTGATCCATGCCGATGATCTGCCCATATCTGTTAAAGATCAGCGAATACCGGCCAGCCAAAATCTCAATGATATTTTGGCGTTTGTGGAAAAGCAAACCATTGAAAAAGCCATGCACAAGGCACATGGTGTCAAAACACGAGCCGCCCGATTGCTGGGGATCAAAACGAGTGCTCTGTATTATAAATTGGAAAAATATGGCATGATCGAATGATCCTGCTACCGGGGCCGGATCAGGAATTTTGCCACCAGCGAGCGGTCGATCGGATATCAGATATCTGAGAGTTTTATCAGACCTTTGATATCCAGAGACCAGACAAAGGTTAAACGAGATTACAAGTTCAATAAAAATAGTTATGAAATTGTGGGAAATCATGATTTTTCTGGCCTCCTTTTTGCAAAGAGATTACCGGGTGCAATATAGGAGAATTGCAATGAAGCGAATGTTCACTGTCATGCTGGTCCTGTTCTCGACCCTGATGGTGCAGGCACAGTATCACAATCAAAGGGTTTTGCAAAAATCTTTCGAACAAACCGATTTCTTTTTTCGGTCAAATATACCAAATCCCTATGGATTGGGTGAGTTTGGAAGCTCTGCTATCGGACTCGTCGATGATCCTTTGTTAAATATTCAACTCAATCCGGCTTTTATGAACCTTTCTCTCAAGGGAAATCACTGGGTCTATCTCAACTTTCGCAACGACCTGGAAAAAAAGGAACACCAGTCCTATTATTTTTATCCCATGTACCGGGACTATATCTGGTATCCCCGGTATTACCAGCAATCCCGCTCGGTTTTAAATCCCATCTTTTCAGGTGCCTATATGGCTCGGGTGATTCCCGAAAAGGTCGCCCTGGGTGTGTCTTATCAGCTCTTGCTCAGCGACGAAGCCTATTATGATATCCCCCAGGATATCTATAAATCAGAGTTGGGATATGATTATTCCGGCACCCGCATGAGCGCAGAGGACAAGGATATCCCGATTGTTGACAAGTATAAAGGGGCGGATGAAATGCATCATCGCGCTCATTTTCTTAATGCCTATGCGAACTGGCGAATACATTCCAGGGTGACCCTCGGGGCCAGGGTGGGGCTTACCACCTTTGACAGACAAGGTGAGTGGGGCAAGCTGAATCAAGATGACCGAAATATCTATTATAACCAGTTTTCCAAGCATATGGATTGGCAAACCCGGAATCAAAATTACGATCACATCGACGCCAGTGGCGGTATATCCTTAAAAGTGAGCTCTAAAACACGATTGGCTGCACAGGGGGGGTATCTGCGGGGCGATGTCGATCAGGACTATACCAAAGAAAACGAATTTTTGTATCAGCATGGCGAAAGAAATACCGGCACTGACTGGAGTTACCGCGATGGCTTGGGTTCGAAAATACAAACCTGGAAGATGAATGGCCATGCCTGGAGTGGCGGAGTGAGTCTGCTATCCGATTTGTCAGATCAGCATCGGCTCGTGATCTATGGCCAAACCCGGCAACACGAATCGGATATCGATCTGGCTTCTGCTATTCATGACACCTCTTTTTACTCTTATCATAATGAATACGAATACGATAATGTGTACAGAATTTATGACTCGGAATCACGATATGGTTTGCAGGATAATCGAACCGGATTGGGAGCCCAGGAAGAACATTATTATCGCCTGGCTGTTGCGTTACAATGGCAGTTGACCAAGAGTTCACGACTCTCGTTCGGGCTGAACTGGACATCTCTGGCACGAACGATTGAAACCATCGAATCGGTTCGATCCTATCGCGAGTCCTATCATGTGTGGAGCCGACAAGAGGTAAGTGAGGTGGACAAGAACGAATATATTTCGGAAACACAAGAGATCAAGGATCTGAAATGGGATTTTGAGGCCAACATGCTCGATTTTCAGATCCCGGTTTACTATCAACAAAAGATTGGCGACCATGTTGAACTCGTATTGGGATTCAATCGTCGGATGCGGGATAATGACATCCGTGATGTCACTCTGGCGATATATGACTATTTTTATCAACGCCACAACGGTTCCGAGACAGAGAAAACGAATTTCGGGGAACGCTATACAGAGCCCGCTGAACATCGATCAGAGGTGACCACAACAGTGCTGGCCGGACTGGTCATCAAACCTTCTGAAAGGGTGGAAATCCGATTGCTGGCGTCACCAATTTATCGCGACACCTATGAAGGATCTGAACTGGACGAAATCCAGTGGTGGCTGGATTTTAGCCTGACCCCCTGATCAAATTCGGACAGGAAATGCTGAGACCTGAGATATCATTTGACATGCACCGTTTAATTTAATAAATTTTTATTTCTAGTGTAGTGATTTATGGAAAAACATATCGTCTTGAAATCAATTTTCCTTTGCTGTGTGTTGTTACTTTGTGCTTTATTCAGTAACTCACATGCTCAAACGTTGACTCTGAGTCGTTTGGATTCTTTGCGTTCAGAACGAATGCAAGCACGACTGGAGAGGGATTCTCTGCAACAACGGATCGATAGTCTTGCTGTCGTGATTTATGAATACAAATCTCTCAAGAGTCAGGGCTATTTTGAAAAACGAAAATTGCAGAATTACTTACGCGAGTCCATACAACTCTCTGATCAGTTACAAGATGTTCAGTTAAAAACGAATCATCTGGACGAGCGAATATCAAAGCTGAGCGATCGTCTGCTTTTGCGCTATGATCGACAAATCGATTCGTTGATGCAACATCCCTCTCATGAGGCAGAGTGGGTCCAGGAGATATCGGAATTACAACAAAAGCGCCAACAGTTACAAAAATGGCTGGAACCCGATCAACCCGTACAATCGGTTTACGATATTGAAATTTTGGAAACCGACACACCGGAAGAAATCGATCTCAAAGTTTCATTTTATCGGGATCAGGCGCAACGCCTCGTTGAACAGGCCGGTCAGATGAACGAGCAAATCGACCGGATCCGACAAGAAAATCGAATCCGCCAACGGATGTCCGATTTGGTAGATGATGTGACACTCTTTGCCCAGAATGATGAATCGATTGTGGTAGAGAATCCTCCTGAAAGAGTAACAACCGAATATGCCGGCCCCATTGGTAATCCCGATGATTCTTTTCGGGAATCCGATGAAAACAAAATCTTTGATCAGAGCTTGAATGCCGAGCCGGCGCGCACACCGGATATACAAAATATGGCACCCCAGGAACTGGATCGCTATATTCGCATCCTCGAGAATCAAGAACAAAGATACAGCCGTCTGGCGGACAGTCTGCGTCAGATGGCTGATAAATATGAAAAAGAGGCTGAAAAACTGAGGAACAGTCTGAAACCTTACTAGATGAGCCCTTTATCCGTACGGATTTTTCTTATTTTTTTTGGTCTATACGCCTCCGGTCTTGCTCAAATCAGAGCACAAAATCGTGTTCAAATCGGACTGGAACAGGATAATAACGTCCTGGAATCGCTATCGCATGCCCAAAGCGATCAATCTGCCCGTCTGTTGATTTCTACCCGCGCCTGGTGGCAGCACTCCCATGGTCAGGTCACGCTTAGCGGGCAGGCCGGAGTGCAAGGATATCGCCAGGTCACCCGGGACCACAAATCCATTCAGCAGCTGATGCTGACCTCCCGGATTAATGTGTCCGGAACCCGCCTGGGTATGAAAGGATGGGTGCGGAACAAGGTCTATTTCAACAAGAATCATGATTATACGATTCTGGGTGGGGCTCCATTTTGGTCTGTCCCTTTTTTCGATATTCATACCATCAGTGTGGGTGTGGAAACCGAGAGACTGGCCTATTCCTCTTTTCCAAGGTATAATTACCATCGTCTGGGAATCACAGGTCTCGTGCGCACGCGTCTATCCCGCCAGCTTTTGATCTCTGCGATGATCATCAACGATCGGTATCAGGTTAATCGTCCCGCCTTGCGATACCATCCCACCTCATTTACCTGGCAGACCCTCGGGGAGGATATTGAGAACCGCGAAATGAGAATAGGAATGTCTGTGGATTGGTTTAGTGGCTGGCTCCTGCAAGCCTCTGTGTTTTATGGCAACAATCGTTCCAATAGCCAGGGATTTGCGTTTCGGCGCTGGATACTCTCCCTCAATACGAGTCGGGAGATCAATACGGTTCTTGTTCGTCTTTTGATCCATCTGCAGCACAAGACCTATACCGATGATCATTTCCCGGACCTTCCTGTGGATATCGATAGCGAAAGGGAAGAGAGTAATTTTGTTATTTTTGACCTTTCTTTTCCGATTTTTCCTGCAATCACACTTTTGAGTCGGATATCCTGGTACCGCAATGCCTCACCTTTCCCGATGTATTATTATGACAAAGTATTGTTCGATATTGGATTGGAATATCGGTTTTGAGCTATATAGGTCTTGCAAAAGTGAATATTTTTTTGCAGCTTTTAACTCTTTCAATTACCAGAGAGTTAATTTTTCCGATAATCTCATGCTTTGATAAAAGACTGTACTCTTGGCGTATACTGTTTTTTTATCCATTGGGGAGTGCTTTATATGCCAGCCACGGCGCACGAATTGTATGCATTTCTTAAAACCATTCCTATACTCGACACATTCACCCGGGTTCGTGTCGATCATCCTTTTGCCCGAACTCCGTTTGATATTCTCGGGCATCCCATGATCACGTCTCTTTGCCATGCAGCGGGTATGGATCCAGATGCCATTAAATACACGGTTCCTGACCGGGAACGCACCCGGGCGGTTCTCTCTTTTTTACCTGCCTTGGAAAATACCCGTATTTTTCAACTGGTCCTTGAGATTGCCCAAAGATTCTGGAAAATCGATCCCGGGCAATTGTTACATGGAAATGTGGATGATTTATACGATCAAGTGGAAATTCTATCTGAACAACCCAATCGTCTGGGAGATCTGCTGAAAGAATCAAATATCCACAGAATCATTGCAGCCATCGATTTCGATCATGAGATCGAAAATGATCTGTCCTATGCCCGCTATTCTATGCAATTGGACGACCTTATCGATTGGGACGCCAAAGAGATCCGAGACCGGTTTGTTACTATCACGGATATCCAGGTTACAAACGCTTCGAGTTTCAAATTAGCTCTATTCAAGCTTTTCGATCGTCTCACCCGGCACCATGGCGCTTCTGTACATTTGCGTATTCCTCCTGACCTGGTGCTCGAGCGTGTCTCTGACAATCGTATCGATACTCTGATCGCCAAGGCCAATCGCGGCGACCGGTTTAATCTTTTGGAAAGAAATCAGTTGGCGACATTTATGCTTTTCAAAGTCTGTGCAAGCTGCCAGGAAAATCAGCTGCCTCTGCAGTTGCTGATGGGCACTCTGCGTGATGTCTATGATCACGGTGTGCCCGGTGGCGGCAATTTGTGGGATCAGCGTTTTTCAATGATGAATTTGCATGAAATGTTCAATGCCTATCCCGGGGTCACATTTTTGGTCAGTCCTATCAATAGCAACCAAAATGGTGAACTCGTTTCTTTTGCTTCAGTCTATCACAATGTAATCGCCAGTGGTCATTGGTGGTTTAGCAATATACCTGTGCTCGTGGAAAAAGACCTCAGGGCCAGAATTCAGGCCATTCCACGCAACAAAATTCATCCGTTTTTTAGCTCTGCATCACATCTTGAATGGATATTGCCGAGTTTTTCCCAATACCATCAGGTGCTTGTGGATGTCTTGAGCGATGAGTTCATCGCCACACGGGGATGGAGTATCGATAAAACAATAGAGTGGAGTCGCAAGGTTCTCTATGAACAACCCAAATCAATATTTAACCTGTGATTGGAGGAAAAATGTTCGATTGGTTTATATGGGGATTGGAACTTGTCGGATTGGTGATTCTCGTTGCCTGGATCATCCTTCCTATTAAAGAAGTAAAGCATATCATTCAACAAATGCGGAAATAATTCGGCGTGGAAATGAATCAATGACAATCAGGAGCAAGCGGCGAAATGGTAACCATCGATTATGTTGTCTTTATCAGTTTTTTGGTAGGTCTCTTTATTGTTGGCTCTATATTATACAAGTGGGTTGGGGAACCGGATGACTATTTTGTCGCCGGAAGAAATTTACCGCCTTTTATCCTCGCTGCCACGCTGGTGGCAACGAATGTCAATCTTTATAGCTTTATCGGTCAAACCGGTGCCGCCTATCAGGAGGGCATTTCTATTGTCTGGCAGGCCTGGACCGGTAATATGGCTATCGTCTTTTCCGGTCTGTTTATACTGCCCATTTTTAGGCGTTTGCGAGTTCGCACCGTCCCCGAATATCTGGAACTGCGCTATAACCGGCTGGTGAGGTCGCTGGTGGGCTTGCTGTGGGTATTCCGTTTGGCTTTTTGGCTGGGTGTAACCATGTACACCGGCGCAATCGCAGCAGAAACATTGACCGGAATTCACTCTTTTACTCTGTGGCTTTTTGTTTTTGGGATTATTGCCATAACCTTTACCACCCTGGGCGGAATGTGGTCAGTAGCCCTAACCGATGCCTTGCAGTTTGTCTTGATGCTCGGTGGTGCACTGATCCTGTTACCTCTGGCCATGAAAAGTGTGGGGTGGACACCCGGCTTGATCGATAAACTGCCCCAAGGACATTTCGAGTTTGTCAAGCAACACGGAAATTATAACTGGCAATTCATGCTCGCCATCCTTGTGCTCGGTATTCAATGGGCCAGTACCGATCAGGGAATGATTCAGCGTACCTTTAGTGCCAATAGCGTACGAACCATTGTGAAAGGCATGGTATGGGCAGGGATTATTACCACGCCTTTTATTCTCATCATCCTCCTGCCAGGCCTGGTGGCGGCTGTCAATACGCCGGGATTGGAGAATATCGATGTGGCTTATCCCATGATGATGGCTAAAACTCTGGCTCCTTTTCTTTTGGGATTGATGGTATGCGGACTCTTTTCCTCCCATCTTTCCACGGTCGATTCCAATCTCAATGCTGTGGCCACAGTGTTTACCGCTGATATCTATCAGGCTGTATTTAACCGCCAGGCGAGCAAAAAAAATGTGCTATGGGTCGCCCGATTAACCACTATTTTGGCGGGTGTTTTGATGATTTTGGTGGCTTATATCGTCCCTCTCCTGGGCGGAGCTGTACAAGCTTATCTGACCATCATCAGCATTATGGACATGCCGCTTTTTGTGGTTGCCGTGATTTACGGACTCTTGTGGCGCCGCAGTAACTGGCAAGGCGCTCTTGCAGGATATCTCGCCGGCGCATTGGCCGGGATCGTCGCACGATTCGGATTTGGGGTCGATGTCAATGTCACCACCTTCATCAGTGCCGGTGCTGCGCTGGTGGTGTGCCCAATCGTTTCCCTGCTGACACCGCTCACTGACGAGAACCAGTTGCTGACGATCTGGAAAGCGAAAAAAGCGGATCAGGAAGAACATACTCTGGGCCAGGCTTATCATATTTTTCCACACTCTTTTTGGGCCAAAACCGGCACATTGGTGCTTGGCCTGGGATTGGTATCGTTTGTCACCGGCGCCTTGATCGGGTCAACCGGACATTCGTTTCTGGCCAGTATCTTTGCCATCGGGGGAATGCTGGTCTTTTTTGCCGGAGGACTGATCAAAGTGTATGCCCGCTGAGTCAGGCTTTTGGGCATCAGGCCTGACCGGGAACAAAATAATCGTATATGCCATTAACAGCATTATCCTCTCTTTCATTATTTGGAGTTTCTATCAATAAAAAGCGTAAAATGTGGGGGATTTTGTTCTGCTCGAGTTTGGTTTTATTGAGCCTGTATCTCGGTTGTGCAGGACGATCCTCCTGGACAGATCCTTTACCGCCTGAGCTGGTCAGCAATCTCGATGACAAAGAATACCAGGATTATGGTGCCGTGATCCTCCTGGATGAGGCCGAATTGCAGATTATGCGAGGCGACATCCGATTATCAGAACGAGAACGGCACAGGATTGTAAAAATCCTCAATGATCGCGGCTATGGATTTGCGAATGTAACCATTCCTTTCAGCAGTCAGACAGAAATATCGAATATCCGTGGTCGTACGATCACACCGGATGGCGGGATACAGCCCCTTGACCCTTCTGAAATCTATGAGATCACAGCTCATCCTGAATTTATCTTTTATTCTGATGTGAAAGCCAAGCGGTTTACCTTGCCGGCAGTACAGGATGGAAGTATCATCGAATACCGGTGGAATGAACGGGTGAGCGGTTACACCAACTGGAATACATGGACTTTTCAATCCAGTGTACCGGTATTGCAATCGCGATATCGGCTTTCTATGCCTTCGGAATGGGATTTCAAATGGACCAGTCAGAATATTCAGGTAGAGTTTGACTCTATTCCGGCTCCACAGGGATTCAATCGTGTTTACGAGTGGCGGGCAGAAAATATTGCGCCTTTGATCCCCAAAGTGGGTATGCCGTCTCTGAATAAAGTAATGGGTTCCCTGACTTTTTCACCTGTGGGGATTTCTGACTGGCAGGATGTGGCTCGATGGTACCATGGGCTTGTCAAAGAACGAATAAAGCCGACCCACAGAATCGCCCGCAAAGCCCGGGAACTGATTGCAGGAGCTGAGAACCAGCGTGAACAGTTAGAGCGGTTGGCCGAGTTTGTCAGAGATCATGTGCGCTATGTCGCCATTTCAATCGGTATAGGCGGATATCAACCCCATTTTGCTCAAGAGGTTTTAACCAAGCGCTACGGAGATTGTAAGGACAAGGTAACCTTGTTGATCGCCCTTGCGCAATCGGTGAATATTAAAGTCGAGCCGGTCATCATTTCCACCTGGCAGAATGGAAAAGTGGATACCACGGTCGCGAGTCAAACCCATTTTAATCACTTGATCGCTCGTGCAACTCTGGATGACAGCAGTCGAGTGTGGGTGGATGCCACAGATAAAATGACACCGTTTGGAGAGTTGCCCTGGTATGATCAGGACAGATTGGTATGGATTGTAAGAGATGATGGCTCGGGGGTATGGGAGCGCACACCTGCCAATGCTGCATCAGACAATATGACGGTCCGCCATTGGCAACTCGCCCTGGATGGTAGAGGCGCAGCAGGGTCATTGGAGATTCGGTATGCAGGCGCAGAAGCACACGATTTCAGACGTCTGTTTTGGTCCCATTTACCCAAACAACGCCGCGAATGGGTCGAACGTCAGATTCGTTCACGATTTCCTCAGGCCAGAATCACAGATGTGCGAATCGACTCGGTAAGAAAGATAGAGCAGCCCGTGCGCATAAGAGCTCAATTCAGAACGAGATTCGAATATCCATTGCACCTTCCGCTGGATCGTTTTTTTGCCAGCGATTGGCATCTTTTATTGGCGGATTCAAGCCGGGTATATCCCATCGATATTCGCTATCCTTCGGTGAGTAAAGATCAGCTTTATATGCAATGGCATGATGAATATCATATCGAACACAATATCGAAAATTCGGCTATTCAAGACTCGATATTGCATTGGCACCAGACGGTCAATACGACCCAGGGACTGCACCTTGCCCAGGAGCTACGGCTTTTTCGGCGACGAATCGATACACTCGAACTAGCTGATGTGAAAGCAGTGTTTGATGACATTGCACAACAGCAGCAACAGTGGATTTTGATTCGTAAAACAGACAAAAGTAATTGACTTTTGATATTAATAATATTATATTCAGTTCTTTGAGGAAAAAATCCGACCTGTTATCGATTCATCATTCTATCACAAACCGATCTTTTAATATAGCACCCTTTGTTTTATGCCTGGTCTGACCGGGGCCGGAGCAATCCGTTTGTCCATTCAATGGTGATAAATATAACTAAAGATTTAAACATTATGGAGGTTGTTGTGGCAGAAAGTGATTCTCGGGAACGAATCATCAAAGGCCCCATTCATAGTCTGCGTTTTGGCGCAACAGCAGTGATTAATATTCTGGCTAAAGACTTTATTATCTGTCCTTTTAAACCGGTTTATTGTTCCTCTTCATTGCCTTTTAGAGAGCCCAGCCAAAACGATTACAAATCTGCACTGCCTACGCCAAAACAGATTTCTGATGCAGTGGCGAGTTTCCTGGATCAGCAATTGGCTATCGACTATATCGTTATCGCAGGTAACGGAGAACCCACACTGCATCCCTATTTCGATAAAGTCGTTGACCGGATTTTGGCTGTGCGCGACGATTTCGCTCCGCATCTCGATGTGGCACTGATTTCGAGTGCGTTTAATGTGGAAGACGAAAAGATCAGGACCACATTGGAAAAAGTCGAAGTCCCGATATTAAAACTCGATGCCGGAGATAGCGTGCTGTTTCGTAAAATCAATCGACCTGTTGATTCGGTGTCATTTAAATCTGTTGTCAATGGCTTGAAAAAAATGGACCGGCTTTATATTCAAAGCGTTTTTATGAGCGGAAAAATCTCGAATACGGGTGAAAATAGTCTGGAGCGTTGGCTCAAAGTGATCAAAGAGATCAAACCGACGACTGTACATCTCTTTACCATCGCGCAAGAAAAAAGTGATCTCGGACTCTTGCCTGTCGACAATAATGATTTGACGGAAATTGGGGAAAAACTACAAGCCTTTGCCAAGGTCCCTTATTGTGTTTACGGGAATTCCCTTGATGATTTGTGCTATGTCTGATCAGGGATAATTTTGTTTCCAAAAATCTTCCAGTTCCCATCCAGGAATATTATTTTTCCGAGCTGTCTTTTGTTGTTCAGGGGTGTTATAACCCCATAAGGCCAGAATACATTTCACTTGCACCGGCTTGACTTTGATCAATGTATCTACCTGATCATCTATAAACACAAATTCAGATGGCTCGATTTCATATCGCTGTAAAAGCGAGGCAATAATATCCTTTTTGGGGTGTTTTGGAGATGCATGATAGAGTGCCTCGCTTTTGAGAATAATGTCATGAAATTTTAAAATCTCGGCGACATATTCGGTCTTTTTTGTCGTAATGATGACCAGTCGATCTTTGTGTGGATAATTTTGTAACCAGGACTGCATTCCCGGATAAAGGGGATTGAGTTTGAGCCACAGCTCACGGTGATGATCGAGAAAACGCTGTCTTTCGCTGTAAAATACCTCGAAAAAACGATCGCGCAAAGAGCTGAACGTTTGGGTGAATGCATCAAAATCATCCTGGGAGAGGATCGGGGCTTTATTTTCCAGTGCATGATAAATATACACATAATCTTCGCCGGAACGAATGTAATTTCTTATTGCGCGGGCTTGTTCAATACTCCCGGGATTCAGTTCCTCAAATGAATATACCTTTTTATTTGTGCCCAGGTATTGTTGATACGCATTAAACCCCACCACAAGGCATTCATGAATGCTGTCGCCGATCACCCCATCAAAGTCCAATGCCAAAAAGCGAGTATTCATCGTTGTCCTCAGTTCTGTTTTTCATAAACTTTAATATAGCATTTATTTTTACTCTTTGCAAGAGACCCTGTGAGTTTTTTCTCATATCAATTATGGAATGACCTGGATGAGCAAGATGTATTTAAAATATATAGTCGAGTATTTTTAAAGGTTTTACTTGCAATTGATGTGCGGACTTGATATTTTCTTATTACCAGGGATTGTTATTTTGCCTCGCTCTATTGACGAGCCTGGATTTAAATAGACTGAGGATATTCAGGAATGATATGTTGCTAACCGTCGATGCCCCAATCGCAGACAAAGTTTCCCTGCTGGCCATGCATTTCTCCGACCTACAAAACGGAGAGCATTCGGCTGAATTGTGGAAGATTATCGAATCATTATCCGAGGATATTCGATCCTCTTATACCACTCCTTCTCAAGCTCATGATCTTTTAAAGCCTGCCCGGCAGCTCTATCGCCGCTTGGGCATGGATCCGACGCACTCACGGCCTTCTTCGGAGGCCCTGATACGACGCATCATTCAAAAAAAAGATCTCTACAGAGTCAATACACTTGTGGATATTGGGAATCTGGTGTCCCTTGCCATACAATTGCCTATCGGGATCTATGATAAACAATGCATATCCGGTGATGTCAGTTGTCGACTGGGCCGAAAAGGTGAATTTTTTAAAGGGATCGGAAAGAGCCAGGTAAACCTCGACGAACGAATTTGCTTGGCTGACCAAAAAGGGCCTTTTGGTAATCCCTCGAGCGATTCTTTTCGAACCAGGGTGACCCTGGATACCAGGAATATATTATTTGTGGTATTCGCCCCGACTAACCTGTTTGAACTCTCTGTATTTGAAACCATAATATTTCTGGTGCAAACCTCCATGGACTTTTATGCCCATGGTAAACTCGAATCGGTACAATGTATCAGTGAATTGACTGATAAACAATACACAAACTAACTGGAGGAAGCTATGAATCAGCAAAGCAAGTTTATGCCGGCGTTATGGGGTGGATTGCTTATCGGTGTGATTAGTGGAGTCCCCGGACTGAATTTGATCAATTGTGCGTGTTGCGCAGGAGTTATTGGAGGCGGTATATTTGCCGTATATATGTATCGCCGTGATACCGGTCCATATGCTCAAATCACCTCGACAGATGGGGTTGTGTTGGGATTAATTGCCGGTCTGATAGGCGCGGTACTGGCAAGTATTTTGTCTGCTTTGTTTGGAACTGCCAGCATGGAAATGCTGGAACAGGCAAAGCAATACATCGATGATCCCGATGCCCGGCAAATACTCGATCAGCTGAGCGGTCAGGGCATGTCTGCAGGACTATTTTTCATTTCAATGATGCTCAATGTGGTCATATATGCCATATTCGGTCTGATCGGGGGGCTTGTCGGTGCTTCATTGTTTGGCAAAAACAAACCCAAACCGGAAACCAGTTTGGATGAGCCCCAACCTCCTGTTGAAAATCCGTGATTTTTATGGCGTGCGACCTGATCTCATTTTTGCGCGAAAAGGGCGGAGCTGCCACAACAGAAGAGATTGCGGCTGACTTGCTCAAAATGCCAAATGCACCTTTGGCTGTCGCCGAATCATTGGTTCAGTCCATGTGTAAAGATCAAGCGATCAAACAAACATCTCCTCATGTCTGGGAAATTTGTGGCGAACCGGTCAAGACAACGCCTGCAAATGATGAATGGGTTTTGCTCACTACTGTACCTGTTTCTTGCCCACATTGGCGTTCGGTTCAGGCGATATTAATGGCCGAAATGAGCGGAATTGAATGTGTCGAACGGCATATCGTTATCCGTTCACAAGGCCTGACAGAGCAGGATTGGCTGCATCTTTTGGATCTCCTGGATGAGAAATGGGTGGTGATAGAGGGACTGGGTAACCAGGTTAACACCTTAAAATCCGGATTGAAAAATTTTGCAAAAAGCGAACCTGTCATCCATTCTCTTGCAAAGAGTGTGAAAACGCTTATAGCCGACCAGCCTTTGCGAACAAGCAATGATATGGCGCAGCTTTTAAAAGCCGAATGCTATGAATGGCCAGAACCGGAAAAAAAGCTGGATCAACTCATCCAGAATGCACAAGCTTTTATGGACATTCTGAATGTCAATCATCCAGAGCAGTTAATGTCCCTTTGGGTCGAATCCAAAAGGGAATTCACGTTCGATCGTTTCAATTTTGATCGTGATGATGTAAATGCCGTACCTGCAACACCGGGGATCTATTTGATAAAGGATGCTCGTCAAAACATCATTTATGTCGGCAAGGCAAAAAATTTGGCTCGCCGATTAATGTCTTACTTTTTACCAGGTGCGCAAAATAGTGCCAGGATTCAGGCCATCCATCAACAAATGGCAGATTTTGAATTCGAGAGTCTGGGCTCTGAACTCGAAGCATTGCTCTCAGAGTGGGAAATGATCCAAAACTATGATCCGCCCATTAATCGGCAACTGCGTGTTCATCAACGCTCCCATCGACAGGCGGAACGCTATGAGAGAATACTGTTTTTGCCTGCCAAAGATCCGCAAGACGTGCAGATTTATTTTTTACATCCAAGGGGTGCATTTGCCCGGTGCCGCTATCGTGACCATAGACAAATGAACCGGCTGGCAAACTGTGTCAAAAGTGTTTTTTTTACATCTCTGCCTGTCTCTGATATAGATAAAACCAGATGTGAAATCTCCTGGTCGTGGTTATCAGAGACAAAGAGCCCTGTGCATTCTCTGGATATGAGAGGTATCACTCTGGAACGTGAGGCCCTTCGTTTGATCAAAGATCATGTCAAAAGTTTTCGGTCAGATACAGAACGGGTAATACAGACTTGAAGAAACGATTAACAGTGTTCTTTCTCTTTTTCAACTCGCTTTTACTTTATGCAGAACCCTTGCATTATACTCTGAGTTTCGATACGGAACTGTTTTCATCCGTGCACGTGAGAGTGCAGATACATGAACCGGCCAAACGGTTTGTTCTTTCTATGCCTGTCTGGGTCCCGGGCTCGTATTATGTAGGAAGTTTTGGGCAGTATGTCAAAAACATCCGAGCCAGTTCCGGGAGCGAAGAGGTCACGTTGAGGCCATTGAATCAAAACAGCTGGGAGGTCTTGAACAGTCGAGCTGCCAAAGTGACCGTCGATTATGATGTACAGATGGTACCCACCGGTTTTCTGAAGACGGTTCTCGATTCAAGCGGTGCAATCCTCGAAGGAGCGACCATCTGGCTTGAGGTGCGCGGCCTGGAAGAAACTCCTGCCCGGATCACTATTGAGGTTCCTTTTCAATGGGATGTTTCAACCGCATTACCCTCTGTTGAGCACCATGTATATCGTGCCGCGGACTATGATCAGCTCGTGGATAGTCCCATCATGCTGGGTGAACTGGATGTTTATCGCTTTACTGTGCAGAACAAGCTTCATGAGGTGGCCATAAAGGGCAAGGGAGATTTTGACCGCACCGGCTTTGTAGAGATGATCCAGAAAATCGTTCGTTATCAAACAGCCTTTTTTGACCAGGCTCCTTATGAGCGATATGTGTTTCAAGTCGATCTGTTGCCTGAAATGCGGGGAGGGGGTGGGCTCGAGCACAGATCCTCCACAACAATAACGTTTCCGGTGCTGTCTTTGATGGAGGATGTAAAAAATGCGGCCAATCTTATTGCGCATGAATTTTTTCATCTTTGGAATGTCGAGAGAATCTATCCTGAACAACTCTCGCCCGTCCCCTATCATCGAGAATTTCGCCTTCGTTCTTTATGGTGGCTCGAAGGGGTAACGAGTTATTATGCGGATTTGACTCTGGTCAGAACCGGCATCTGGTCTGTTGATGAGTTTTTTAGGAATCAAGAAAAACAGATCCAGATATTACAGTCGAATCCGGATCGTCTGAAAACGAGTGTTGCACAATCGAGCTGGGATATCTGGGAAACCGGGTATTTTAGCACCGGAATATCCTATTACGTTAAAGGCCAATTACTTGCCCTGCTTTTCGATTTGTCGATTCGGATGCAAACCGGTCAACAAAAGAGCCTGGATGATGTCGTGATTTATTTGAACGAGACATTTGCCCGGCAAGGAAGAGCCTATGCCGAAGATGAACTGGTCGAGATCTTTCAAAGAGTCACAGGAATTGATTTTCAGCCATTTTTCGATCGATATATTACCGGCACTCGGGAATTGCCTTTTGGAAAGGTTTTTTCCAAAGCGGGGTTGGCCTTTGACATGGAGACTCGACCCGTTCCCACGATTGGAAACGTGAGGTTTGTGGGCGATCGATTCCGCGTATTCAGTATCGATCCCGCCAGTCCTGCTGCCATGGCGGGTCTTCGCCGTAATGATCGCATGGTTGCTATTGATGGCATTAAGTTGAGAGAGCGGGAACAATTTGAAAATATGATCAAAAATAAAAATATTGGAGATAGGGTCGATATTGAAATCGAGCGGAATCGGACACGTATCACTGTTCCTGTACCTGTCAAGCCGTCTGAGCAAGTCATTGTCCAGCTTGGGATGGGCAGTCACCACACAAACGCGCAGAAAAATCTGCTAGAAAATTGGTTGCATCAATGACGAGGGAGATATGGAAACCATAAGCTCATTTGTTCGTATGAATAAAGCATGGTATTTACGAAAAGCAATTGCAGATTATGCTCGTGCTAAAAATATGTTCTATCACTATGATCGTAATTATCTTGCAGGCCGGGATGTGACGTTTGACCATCTGAAAAAGCTCTCAGAATTGCTGTTTGTGATCAAGGAAGATTTTCATTTGATTTTCAAACGGGTTATCGATCCCAAAGCCAGAAAATTTGAAGATTCCATGCGCTCGACACCCACTATCCTGGAGATTGAATGGATCAATAATGTCGGGTTGCTCTTTCACAAGACATTGGTCACCCGCGAGATCAAATATGTCATGCAACAATATGCCACAGATAGCGAAGACTATGCCGAGATGCAGGTCTCCTTTGATAGCTATTGGGGAAAGTTGAAAAAATTATTTAATGAAGGAACAGAGATTTTGCGAACTTTATTGGTCGATTATAGTACAAACGATATCGTCTTGTCTTATTTGTTTGAAAACGATGATTATATTCAAGATACCCTGGCTGTAGATATTAAAAGTCTCTTGCAGGAGTCAGGCCAAAGATCATTGGACGATGCTTATGTCCGAGCTGGCGATTACTGCTTAAAGAGCGGCTGGACGGACAGAGCTCGGCGTTTGCTCCATGAAGCATTGCGGGTGAATTGTGAAAACGAGCAGGCAAAAATTCTGAGTCATGAATTGAATTCCGGGCATTAGGCTTGCTCACTTTTTGTTAGCTAAAGGGAAACCATGGAAATGACATATTAGAGCAATCTGATCAAAAATAGGTATTGCGTTGTATGCAAGAATATCCTATTTTTAGTGATCTAAAACCAATTATCAGGAGGAGAGTTATGCAGATCAAAGAGCAGATGAAAGGTGACGTGGCCGTAATTGCACTCAAGGGTAAACTGATGGGGGGACCCGAGACCATGGCCATTCACACCAAAGTAAAAGAGCTGATCGAGAGTGGTGTCAATAAAGTCGTGATCGATTTAGGCAAAGTGTCCTGGATGAACAGTACAGGCCTGGGTGCGCTCATGAGTTCAATGACCTCGTTGCGCAATGCCGACGGCGACTTGAAACTGACCCATGTCACCGATAAAGTAAAAAGTTTGTTCATGATCACAAAACTCATTACTATTTTTGATACCTTTGATACAGAGGAGGAAGCAATCGCCTCATTCGAAAAATAAGCATCTTGTATCAGTATCTGGAAGGAGTACCATGCGTCATTTGATATTTATTATACTCGTATTTGGATTTTTTAATTCCGCTTTTGCCGCAATTGATCGCCAATATGATCCGGTGGTGATTTCCGGGGAAGCGCTCTCTGCATTGTTCGGTGCACCCGTCGATGAACTCGTTGTGCAGAAATACGATGCCTCCGGTGATTCCTGGCAATCGATCCCGTTCCAAATCGACGAACGCGATATGAATGGTAATTATTTCGGCACCTTTGACGGCGTTTTGGATGCCAACGATGAGTTGCTTGTGATGGCCAGAGATTTGGGAGATCGTGCGACAAATGATGCATGGCCCGATGATGCTCAGGCCCAGGGCCGATTCCGTGTCGAATTGACGGTAACCGATACCGGCACCGATCAGAAAGGCTATGCCTACCTGCTCTGGTCGACTGTGTTGGGAAAAAGTCCGGTCTCTTACTTGTCTTACCAACCAGGCTATGTGGATCAGGTTATAGGCGAAACCTACTATTTAGGCCATGACCCTGATCAGGCCAGTGGGTTACCTACATCGCTTTTCGTTCCCAGAGCTCTTGGGGGGGATCCTGATAGTGTCGATCTGTTGAAATACCAGCGGGTACGTTTACAGGTCAGGGGCAATATAAGCGGTTTTTCATTGACTGTTGATTTGAAGGAAAAGATGAATCAATCCATACTTGGGCTTGTTGATATTGTTGTAAAACAAAAAGCTGCACCTGATGTCCTTCAAGGCCCGATAAGGATTATTCGTAATAATACTCTTGATATAAGCCTCAAAGGAGATCTGCAGGGCACAACGATAGATGAACAAATTGATTTCCCACTGAGAATGTATTACTTGCCAAATTATTACGAGTTTTCCGGTGAGGGAAAAGCTATTCCCGAAATTGAACCCACTTCTAATGCTGAAGCCAGACTGGCAAGAGCAGAATTTAGCCAGGTGATGAGTTCGAGCGGATTCGGTATGATTTATTATAACCCGGTGAATGCTGATGAGGGTATCAGGGTGAATGATGTCATCCATTCCAATTCCGGGGGATATACGATAGATCAATCAGGATGGCCGGGAAAACACTGGTATGCTCTTGTGTCGGATCCGGCTTGGCCGACAGGAACGCCCAATTATAATGGACTGGCCACAATTTTTTCTCTGACTGAGCTGAATGGCTCTCCCATCGGAGATGCGCAAGCGATTACCTTTACCGAATATGACAATGATGATGTCGAACGTCTGTATGCTGATGCCGGTTTACGTCTCCTTGCAAATGACAATAACACCATTGCAGGTGTATTGGATGTCATTCTGCGGCATTATGTGATTCCCGAGACCATGACATACCCTGAACTGCAAGGATTTTTTGATACTTATAAAACAAAATTTCAGATCACACCTTTGGCTTCTACTCTGGATGTCGTGCAACCCGCTCAGGTGCTGGATCTTGCGGTGGAACAAGTCAACGATAATTCTATGACCCTGTCCTGGACCGCAGTGGGCGATGACGGGTCGAGCAATGGCCCTGCATCGAGTTATCAGATGCGGTACAGTACTCAGCCATTGACCGAAGCAAATAAGCTGCAATGGTGGGCAGCAGCCACTCCCGTGCAGAGCTTGCCTGCGCCGGCTGACCCGGGTACACTACAAAATGTGACCATCACGGGCCTGGATATCGAACAGCAGTACTTTTTTGTTCTGCAGGTCGGTGATGATGTAGGGAATCTGTCAGAACTCTCTCAGGTGGCCAGCGGATCCACGACTCCGGTGGAATTGCAGTCTTTTGTGCTTGCTGCTGAGAAAGATCAGGTTTTTATCGATTTTTCCACAGCCAGTGAATCACAAAACTGGGGATTTGAAATCCAGCGAAGAATTGCGGATGACCAGAATTGGCAAACCGTTGCCTTTTTGAAAGGCCATGGCACCACCAGCGAAACGCAAACCTATTCCTATGTGGATAAACCCGGGCAATTTGGTACTCTGGAATATCGTCTCAAACAGATCGATCTGGATGGCCGGTCCATGATGTTCGATGCGGTTTCGGTGACCTTGACGGCTCCGCGTGAATTTATGTTGGCACAAAATTATCCGAATCCTTTTAATCCGACAACCCAGATTGCCTTTGAAATTCCGGAAAATGTTTCCGGTGAAATGTCATTGATCGTGTATGATATGCTCGGCCGCCGTGTGCGTACCCTGGTGGAACAGCCCGCACAAGCTGGCTTTTATCAGATCGTGTGGAACGGCCGTGACAGTAATAACCGGCTCGTTAGTTCGGGTATATACTTTTATGTGTTGCGAACACAAAATGAAACATTGACACGAAAGATGATCAAATTACAATAAGTTTATAAAATACCCCGGCAGCATTGATCGGTTGCCGGGGTCTAGTCCCCCCATAGAACCGCGAATGAACACGAATCAACACGAATGACACCCTTCATTTGCGTGCATTGGCGTTTATTCGCGGTTTTCTATCACCTCTTAACCCCAAAATATTACCAATACTTTTTATTTCTCTGCCAGCAATTCCTCGTTTTTTTCGTATGAATAGACAGTGACCAAGGGCACATACTCTATAGGAGCAATTCCTTACATTACAAAAAGATCATTACAAATCGGAACGGTCATGCAAAATGTGAATTGTTTGATATTGGCTCTTTGCATAGGATTTGGCTATACAATCGGGATCGTTCAAACCGTTTCCGCAGCTGACGAAATGCCCACAGTGGGGCAATATCAGGTCTATGAACTCTCACTGACAAGTGGCCAATATCGTAATCCCTATGTGGATGTCAGTCTTGTTGCCACATTTACCGGTCCGGATATGCAATCCTATCAGATCGAAGGATTCTGGAACGGCGGTACAGAGTTCAAGGTTCGGTTCGCACCCACTCAAACCGGCACCTGGACCTATAACCTGGTATCCAACGATACGCTCATGAACGGCCGGCAAGGGGCGTTCGAGTGTGTGGCGTCTGCGCATCCAGGTTTTTTGCATACCCAGAACTTTGCAATGCGCTATGCAAATGGTGATCCCTTTTTCCGCATGGGCGATACCTGCTGGCGAATGTTTCGATCCAAAAATGCAGCATTCGAAACTCATTTCAAACCCTATATCGATGCCAGGTCTCAACAAGGGTTCAATACCATATGGGCCACCATTCATACCGTGGGTGATCCTTCTATCAATGAAGGCGGGAGTCTCTGGTATCAGGACACTGATTTGAACCGGCTGCAGCCCGGTTACTTTGACTGGGTCGATGCGCGCATCGACTATATGCTCAATAATCATATTGTGCCCGGCCTTATTTTTGCCTGGTCCACTGCTGCTGACGATTTTACCTCCAGTCAGTATGAACGCTATCTGCGCTATGTCATTGCCCGCTATGCCGCTTATCAGGTGATCTGGGGGGTTACGGTCAGCTACCAGTCCACTTTGACGCCATCCGACTGGGACCAATACGCCCAAATAGTCAAACAATACGATCCTTATGATCATCCTCTGACCATTCTCCCTTCACTGGGCCATTCCAACAGTGAGCATTTTTCCGCGTTTTCCGATTGGCTGGATATTATCTCCCAACAATACGATGGTGATTATGCAACTCTGCACCAAGCCATGCTGCAAGATCGTGCATTTGGATTGTTTACCGAGAACGACCTGTTTGGTTATGAAGGCCCATTGAATCCGGGTGATCCCTATTATTATTACAACAATCGCGACGGTGAAGGCATCCGCAAGGCTGCGTGGTCTATTGTCATGGCCGGAGGATCACTGACCTATGGAAACATGTACACCTATACTGGCAAGGAATTCGAGATCCGTACCGACAAATTACAGACGCCTGGTGCCCTTGCGATCGATCATCTGACAGACTTTTGGCAGTCCCGACCGTTTTATCGGCTTTCTCCTTCGGATCAATGGATGCCGGCTGACGATTTTTGTCTGGCCCGCCAGGATTCGCTTTATATTATTTACTCCTTGGATGCGACCCTCGAGATCGACCTCTCGCATACCCCTTTTTGCTATGACGTGACCTGGTTCGATCCCGCTACTGGTACCGAATATACCGGAGCCACATTTTGTGGCGGAACCTCGATCAGTCTGACTGCGCCGTTCAGCGGTGATGCTGTAGCCACGCTTTCACGTTCTTTTGACGAGATTTTCGTGCAGGCGAGCGTTCGTTCCGAGCCTCTGGGACTGGATGTCATCATTGACGGGGATACGCTGACCACGCCCCAGGTCTTTACCTGGCGGGCAGAGGATACCCACACCCTGGATGCAGTTTCGCCTCAGCAAAACCAGGGCGTCGAATACACCTTTCAGTCCTGGAGCGATGGCGGAGCCAAACAACATCTCGTCCTGGTACCAGAGACCGATACCACTTTTGTTGCCCGTTTTGATACCAGCGGTTATTACCTGGACCCCGACTTTACGGCAGATCCTCTGAGCGGAATTGCGCCATTGAGAGTAGAATTTACCGACCAGACCATCGGCAAGGTCGAGACCTGGGCGTGGGATTTTGGCGATGGCTCGCCCAATGGCAACGATACCCACCCGGCGCACAGCTATCAGGATCCGGGGGACTATACGGTGACTCTGACTGTGACCGGTCCGGCCGGTAGTGAAAGTATCTCCAAGCAACACTATATTCATGTGGATCCTGTTCCCGATACCCTGACCGCGCAATTCAATGCCGAACCCCTGAACGGTTTTTCACCTCATATCGTGCGATTTACCGATCAGTCGGTTGGGACGGTCACTGACTGGGCCTGGGATTTTGGCGATGCAAGCGCTTCAACCCTTCAGAATCCCTGCCACGTATATTGGCAAACAGGGGATTTTGATGTGTCGCTTTTGGTCTCGAATACAAATACCAGCGATACTCACCTCGAGCGCGATTTTATTTCGGTCTCTATGGGAGATACCAGTTTTTGCGATGACTTTGGTGATGGTCTGGCGCAGGAGTGGATTGCCGAAGGAGGGGCGTGGTCAGTGATCAATGGGGATCTGGATGGCGACCATGCCTCTGGCCGGGGCGTCTTGTTGGCACCGGTGGGCAATGTCAAATCCGGTGCCGTCGAATCGGATATCATCAACCTGTCAGAAGGGGTGACCTATGACGGCCAAATGGTGTTCGGATATTCACACGCCGGTGATTATCGATTTCTGGAAATGAGCAGCGATAAAGATCAATGGATTCTCGGAGAGTATATTGCCGGACAACGTTATCAACGCGCCATCTGGAGCCGGCCCATTCTTGTGGACCGTTTTTATCATGTTGTTTTGAATTTCAATTCGACCGGACTCGTCAGCTTTGCCGTGGATTCCCTGGTTATTGGTAAACATAATTTTGCCAAAGACCTGACCGGCTTTGTCGGATGTGGAGTGGATTCCTCTAACAGTCGGTTCGATAATTTTTGTTTTAACGGTGCAAAAGAACTGTCCCCTGTGGCACGATTTACCGCCACTCCCCGGAGCGGCTATGTTCCGCTGGAGGTCTCTTTTAGCGATGAATCCTATGGCCAGCCCACCACCTGGCAGTGGGACTTTGGCGATGGCTCTGCTCTGGCGTATAGCCAGAATCCGGTTCATACCTATAGCGAGCCGGGTCAGTATACGGTCACGCTCACGGTCTATAACAGCCATGGATCCGATCAACTGGTGCGCACCCATTATATCGAAAGCCGCGAATTGCCGCCGCCACCGATAGCGGATTTTGATGTGGATCAAACCACGGTTCCTTTTCCCGGAACCGTGCATTTTCAGTCCCTTGCCAGCGGTGTGATCGATAACTGGCATTGGGAATTCGGGGATGGCCAGACCATCGATCTGGAAAATCCCTATCATACCTATGAAACACCGGGACTCTATTCGGTCACCCTGATCGTCAGCGGTCCGGGCGGCACAGATACCCTGACAGTGGCCGATCTGATTACCGTCATGGATCAGCCGGCAGAATATGAAACCCATGTCTATGAACCCATTGATATCCTGCTCAGTGGCAGCGCTTCTGACAATCCCTATATGCAATATCAGGTGAACGCTCAATATCTTGGACCGGGCGGAGAAGAGCTATATCTGCAAGGCTTTTGGATCGGCGATAATGGCTGGACGCTGCGATTTGCTCCCACAACAGCCGGTACCTGGACCTTGACCACGGCCTCAGCCGATCCGGAGCTGGATGGCAAATCGTTTACCATACAGGCGTTTGCCCGTAATCATCCCGGATTTCTGACGGTACAGGGACGGCACTTTTATCGTCAAAATGGCATACCGTTTTTCAGACTCGGCGATACCTGCTGGCGCATGTTTCGCAGCAAGAACGCCCCCTTTGAGACCCATTTCAAGCCTTATGTCGATGCCCGCGCCGCACAGGGATTCAATATGATCTATGGCGTCATTCATACGGTTTATGACAGCACCATCAATGAAGGCGGGGCCTTGTGGCCGGGCGATGGGGATCTGGACCGCCTGCAACCGGGATTTTTCGAGTGGGTGGACAAGCGCATCGAATATCTCAATGACCAGGGGATCGTGGCGGGAATCGTGTTTGTGTGGGCCCAGACGTTCGACGATTTTACAGTCGCGCAGTTTGACCGGTTTATGCGCTATGTGGTGGCACGCTATAGCGCCTATGACGTGATGTGGATCATGTCAGGTGAATATACTGAAACCATGACCCCGGCGGATTATGATCTGCATGCCCGAACCCTAGACCAGATCGATCCCTATGATCACCCTATTTCGATTCATCCGGGAGGCAAGCAGAGCAATTCACAGGATTATCCCCTTTTTGCCTCATGGCTGGATTATCTCATGCAACAGATCTGGGGGCCTGCGGATACATTGTATCAGCATATCATGCAGGATTACGATCTTGGTCTGCCGGTGTGTAACGATGAATTTGGCTATGAGGGACCGACTGATCCGGCAGATCCTTTTTATTACCCCAATAACCAGACGCCCGAACAAATCCGGCGCTCGGCCTGGACATTGCTGGCCAGCGGTGCCTATATGACCTATGGAAATATCTATACTTATACGGGCAAGGAGCGCATCATTCAACTCGATAAACTGAATACGCCGGGTGCGCACTATATGTCTGTTTTGGAAAACTTTGTCGAAAATCAGATACCGTTTCACCGGTTGACCCCCGATACTGTCACAGTCAGGCTGGATGGCTATTGTATCAGCCAGCCTGACAGCTTTTATCTGGTTTATGTACCGGATTCGTCCGAGGTCTCGTTAGACCTGCTCGGGGCATCCGGATATTTCAAAGCACGTTGGCTCAACCCGCGCACCGGCGAATCTCTGGATGCCGGGTTTCTGGAGGGGGATATATATCATACCCTGGGCCTGCCTGATGAGCAGGATTGGGTGCTGACCTTGCAACGCTATAGCGGCGCCTTGCTGCAGATCAAATGCTTTCTCGAGGGTCCCTTTCTCACAGATTCACTGGCCATGCGCACCGATCTGGGTGCACAGGGATTTTTGCCTTTGACCTCGCCCCATAGCGATACCAAACTCTATCCGCCACACCTCTCGGATGTGGTCGATTTTATCGGGATCTCTTTACGTCAGGGCGCAACCGGGCCGCTTCTTGCCAGCCAGAGTGCACTGTTGATCCGAAACGGCGAGGTGCGGGGCGGTCATCAGGGAACGGCTCTGGCCGGGTTCGACGTCTCTGCTGACTCTGCGTTTGTTGTGCTTCACCACCGCAATCATCTGGATATCATGAGTGCCGCCAAAATCGCCCTGCCTGCAGAGCAAATTACTCTGGTTGATCTGTCGTTGTCCGACAGTATCTATGGCATGCCTTTGGCGGCCAAAGAGCTCGCACCGGGACTTTGGGGAATGTGGACCGGCGACGCCAACAACAATGGCCAGGTGCAGATCGATGACAAGAATCTCTTTTGGCGCCAGCAAGTGGGTACATCCGGTTATCGCAGTGCGGATTTTAATCTCAATGGCCAGGTTCAGGTGGATGATAAAAATATGTTTTGGCGCCTGAATGTAGGAAAAGGAAGTCAGGTTCCCGCAATTAATCCTTGATTTTTGCGATATTATCGCATATATTGCAAAATGAATAGTGTCATATATCAAACCCGTATCTCGGACTGGCCCGAACAGGAGCGACCGCGCGAGCGGTTGCTGGCACACGGCCCCGAAGCCCTGGCCGATGCCGAGCTGCTGGCCATTATCCTGCGCACCGGCAGCGGCAAAAGCACAGCCGTAGATATTGCCCGGCATTTGCTGCGGGAATTCAAAGGCCTACGCGGCATCGACAGCCAGCCCGTCGAAGTGTTGCAGGGTATCAAGGGCATCGGGCTGGCCAAGGCCGCCCAGATAAAGTCCGCGCTGGAGCTGGCAAAACGTATCAGCCAGCAATCGGGACAACCCAAAGAGATCATCAAAAGCAGCGAGGATGTGCACCGCCTGGTGCATCTGCGTATGCGGGATCTGACCCGGGAAGAGTTTCGCGTGTTATTTCTGACCATCCGCGGTGAGCTGATCACCCACAAGCGGCTGTTCGAAGGCAGTTTGGGCGAAAGCGTGGTTTCACCGCGCGAGATCATCCTGGCCAGCTTGCAAATGGCTGCCGCGGCTGTCATCCTCTGTCACAACCATCCCAGCGGCGATCCCAGTCCCTCACCACAGGACCGCCAAATCACCCGCAAGATCCTCACCGCCTGCCGCTATTGTGACATCCAGGTCTTTGACCATATCATTATTGGCCGCGATTCCTATTACTCTTTTGCAGATAACGGGATATTGAATGAATCCGGTTGAAACCTCGTTCTCCTGTTTGATGCCTCAGCTGATGTTAAAAGGGTCAGCACTCACGAGCATAGATGTATCCAAAGAGATTGACAATATGATATTAAATTGCTATTTTTTTTGTTGTCTGATTTACGAAAGGATTTTTGATAAAAGAATACAAATTTGGGTTTAATATGCAAATTCCGTCTCGATACAATATTCGATTAAAAGTGAAAAAGCCTATATGTTGCCATATTTTATTTATACTTTTATTCTTCGCTTATAGTGATAATGTGGTTTCACAAGAGGTGCGAATCACAGAGTTTATGGCATCAAATGAAGGCATTATCAGAGATAATTTGGGTAGATCTTCTGACTGGATTGAAATTTATAACGCCTCGGATAAAGTCTTTAATTTAAAAGATTATTATTTGACCGATGACAAAAAAAATAAAACCAAATTCAAATTTCCTGAATTTTTATTGTCGCCATTAACCTTTTATATTATTTGGGCCTCTGGAAAGTCATATGACCTTGTCCCATTACCCCCAGACCTTGATATTCATTTCGAAAGCGCGGGTTTAGTTGATGGCAATTATTCACGTATTTTAATACATGGTGAAAACAGATCTTTAAATAAAAGAGGAATGAATGTAGCAATTCTATCATGGTATGGTGAATTGATTAAAAGTTTGAATTTTGATACATACAAATCTAGTAAAGAAAGTGATTCTTTGGCAAATTGTTTAAATCAATTGCCTGTTGGACAAATTGTTGTATTTTCCGTAAAGGATGACGCGTCATATTCGCTCACAAAAAGGGCCAGAGAAACGATTGCATCGATGGGAAGCGAGAAAATATTTGATTTAGATATGCGTGATTCCTGGGGAATGATTGCGATTAAAGGTGTGGGCGTCGCCCGCGAATGTTTTAGAAAAAACGGCACGGGTAAAGCTTCCAGTGATATATCCAATATGCATGCGGATTTTAAATTGAATAAGGACGGTGAATATATTGGGATTTACGATACAAAATTAAATGCAGTCGATTCGGTGACTTTTTCAGCACAAATCCCGGACAAATCATATGGTAGAATCACTGCTGGTTCTGAAAGGTGGGGGTTTTTGTCAAGCCCGTCTCCTGGACTGGCAAATACTAATTCTGAATTGCGGTATGGTAAAGTCAATTCTCCTGTGTTTACACCTGGTCAAGGTGTTTACTCTGAACCGGTGAACCTCGAGATCGGTTCAACGGATTCAGATAGTAGAATATATTATTCCGTAAATGGAAGCATTCCCGATGATCAGGATAATTTGTATCAAAAGCCTCTATTAATAAAACAATCATCTGTAATACGCGCGTTCTGCACAAAACCGAATTATTTCAAGAGTGATATTATTACGCAATCCTATATCATACAACCCCGCAAATCTTTACATGTCGTGTCTCTGACCACCTCTCCAGACAATTTATGGGATTCTGTCTATGGTATTTATGTGACAGGCAGTGATTCTTTACAGCCCAATTATCAAAAAAGGGGAAAAGAGTGGCAGCGTCCTGCTTTGTTTTCGTTTTTTAATGACAATGGAATCAATGCCATTCATTCCGACTGTGCCATAAGAATTCATGGTGGAATAAGCCGGCAATATCCCAAAAAAAGTTTTCGCGTTTATTTCTCTTCTCCTGTTCAATTTTGTTCAAAGCTTTTGAATGTTGAGGACTCTTATTATCAGGATATTTTGGTTTTATCAAGTGGTGGTAATGATTCGGTATTCGATAGAGAAGGAACTCGCCAGAATTGGTCATTGATTCGAGATCATTTAATGAATCAACTTTATGGGCTATTAGGATATCCGCATATTCATAAATCTCCGGCAATTCTGTATTTGAACGGCCAATACTGGGGAATTTATTTGATTAGTGAGAGAATAAATGAGCAATTTTTAAAAAATTATGTTGATTTCACAGAAGGAGATTTAATCAAAGATAATGCAGTGGCAGAAAAAGGAAACTTGGATCATTGGCTAAATACCATCGAGTTTTTTAAAAATTCTGATTTGAGCATAGAAATGAATTATAAAAAAGCTCTAAATCTGATTAACATTGAAAATTTCACTGACTATTATATCCTGAATTTATTTGCTGACAATTGGGATTGGCCAAGCCATAATATTTATTGTTATTATGATAGGCAAAATGACGGAAAATGGAATTGGCTCATGTGGGATGCGGATTGTGCATTTTATAATAATCCTGATGTCAATTCTTTGCACGATGTACTATTTATTGAAAAAGATAATGAAATTTTTTTCAATCTTATCCAGTGTGAAAAATACCGTACTTTTTTCACCAACCGCACGTGCTATCTTTTAAACAATATATTGACATCGAGCCGGATAAATTCAATAGCTGATTCACTTTATTCGAATATTGAAATGGAAATAGAATACGAGACGCAAAGGTGGGGTGGATCAAAAATTCATTGGATGGAAACAATAAATAAAATAAAGAAATTTGCAAACAAGAGACCCGCGCATTTTAGAAAGCTTATGGATGTAGAGTTAAATGTAGGCAAAAATGTCTTTTTAAATATTTTGAATGAACATGTCACAGAGGGCAATGTGAAAATCAACGGCAATCCAATAAAAGATTTTCCTTTTTATGGGACATATTTTGCCAATATCCCCATTCAACTAACCGTCGAACCCAATAATGAATATTTTTTTAAATCATGGGGTAATGGACAAGAAAATACAAAAATGACTGTCAATTTAAATGAGCTGGATACCTTGAGCCTTTTCTTGCAATTTGAAAAGATTGAAAAGTTTAAAAAAGATATAGGCACTTTTCGCGTGCTGGCAAATTACCCAAACCCGTTTAACTCAAAAACGAACATCAAACTTTTTTCCATAGCAGATACAGATATAAAATTTGAAATTTATAATGTCAAAGGACAATTGGTCTTGTCGATGAATGAGAAAATCAAATCCGGTTATAACATTCTTACATGGGATGCTAAAAATGATTTAGCCTTTAGTATGCCCAGCGGGATATATTTTTATGTGATATCCGATTCAGAGCACAGGGTTGTTAAAAAAATGACTCTGCTTCGGTAGCCCAATTAAGAGGCATATTCCATTGCATTTGATCGAGATTGGTTTTTGTTGATAGCTGTTTTAGTTCATCAAGAGCTGCATTTACCCCTTAACCAAAACAGTTTTGGTCTGCATCTTTTCTTGCAGGCTGTGCACCCCGGCGAGAGGACAAGTTTTGCATTCCTTTTTTTTAGGGGGTGTCTGCAAGGGTTCTTCCCAAAGAAACCACGATTTTAGCCATTTGATCGTAATATGCCGTTATCACCACATCGGAATCCGGCCTGGTTCCATCTGGATTCTGACATCGATAAGTTTGCGGTGTCAGGTCGGGTGTGATGCTGTTGGCACCGTTTTGTAACACTGTGTGGTAAAAGCGTATATCCTCATGGGCAGGGAAGAGGTCGCCGGGGATGTCTGCATCAGGACGCACCAGACGAGACAAGGCCATGACCTTTCGGGTCATGTCATGACTCGCTGGCACCTGATCGGCTCCGGCATCCAAACAGGAGGCTTTCTGGCAGAGTACCGTGTCCGGCTGAATCCTAAACGGCCCCACACCGATCAAATCCAGTTCCAACTCACCAAATAGTTCAATGTCTCTGGCCAGGGTATCATAGGTTTGCCCGGGGATCCCCACCATGATGCCGCTGCCGATCTCGTAACCCAGATCGCGCAGCTGGCCCAGGAGGGTCAGCCGATTGATATGCCGCCCCGGACGAGAGGGATGAATGAGGTGATAGAGTCGATGATCAGAGGTCTCAAAGCGCAGCAGATAGCGATTCGCACCGGCCTGGCGCCAGGTTGTAAAATCCTGCACAGAGCGTTCGCCCAGACTCAGGGTGACCTCGAGCGGAGTTTCGTCTTTGATGCGTTTGATGAGCGATGCGAGCCAGTCCCGCCTGACCCCATAGTCCTCCCCCGATTCCAGGATCAGGGCCCGGCAACCGAGGGTCAGGGCATGCTGCACGCCTTGCCAGATCTCTTTTTCGCTCAGACGAAAGCGTTGCATTCGCTGGTTTTCACAATTGCCGCCGCAATACAGACAATGGCGGACACAATGGTTAGAAATCTCGAGGTTACCTGTTATGGCGATGTGATTCCCTAACGCGTCCTGACGAGCACGGTCGGCCTGTGCATATAGTGTTTGCAAACGTCCGGGATCTGTTTGCAAAAGCCAGGATTTGATTTCAGAGTGTGTCATGGACTTTTTCCAGGTTGTTCAATGATACAAAGCCATCCGCTATCGCAGCATTAAAGATTGGTAATAAAGTTTAACAACGGATTGAACCATGACCGGATGGTCATCAAAGGTCACCATGAGGGGATCAAAACATGTCTGCCGTTCCCTGTCAACTTCCGTCGCCTGTCATTCCCAAAAAAGGTTTGGCTATTTACTGTCTTAAAAATCGCGTCCAATATAGTCAAAGAATGTATCCGGATCAAGAGAAAAATTAATTGGATGAACCCGTTTAACCTTGCCGTTGTGGTGCTGTATTTTGGTCGATGGATCGTATTCGCATCGGATGAATATCGAATGACTGTACCCAAACTTGACTGCAAGGAGAACAGCTCTCCTAAAATTCTGCAGTTGAACCGACCTGGCAGGTTTTTCAAACCTGTCAGGTCTGAGTTTTGGCCTTATTCCCCATGCCCATTGTTCTTGAATTTCTGCCATAAAAACCGTATGTTCATATCTGTGCTAACGGAGGTGAATGGGTTGTGATCAAGGTTTTATCCGATAATCTGATCAATAAAATAGCAGCCGGTGAAGTTATTGACCGGCCATCGAGTGTGGTCAAAGAGCTGGTGGAAAACGCTATCGATGCCGAGGCCAGGCAGATCACGGTGATTCTCAAGAACGGTGGCAAGAGCCTCATACAGATCATCGATGACGGCATAGGTATGGATGAGCAAAACGCGATTTTGAGCTTTCAGCGTCATGCGACTTCAAAAATCAGCAGTTACAGAGATATCGAACATATCACCACCCTCGGGTTTCGCGGCGAAGCATTGGCCAGCATCGCTGCAGTGGCGCGCGTGGAACTGCGCACGGTGCCGCGCAATACCATCGAGGGCACGCGGATTCTCATGCAGGGCGGGGTGATGCAGACCGTAGACAAGACCGGCGGCAATGCGGGTACCTCGATCTCGGTCAAGAATATCTTTTTCAATACACCTGCCCGACGCAAGTTTCTGCGGGCCGACAATACTGAATACCGCCATATCCTCTCCGTATTCAACCGCTTTGCATTGTGTCATCCGGATATCGATTTCACTCTGATTAACGATGACCGCCAGGTCACCCACCTGACACCGACCCCCTTGCTTCAGCGTATCAGTAAAGTCTTGGGGAACCGCGTCATAGATCAGATGCTCGAGGTTGCCGATGACAATGCCCTGGTCAAGATTGGCGGGTATATCGGCAATTACGATCTCATGCGTAAATCACGCAATGATCAATACATCTTTCTCAATCATCGATATATTGTGGACCGCACCATCAACTATGCCATTGTCTCGGCATTCGGCGATCTGATTCCCCGGGGACACTATCCCCTTTATGTGCTGTTTTTAGAGATCGATCCCGAGCGTGTCGATGTCAATGTGCATCCCACCAAGAGCGAGGTCAAATTCGCGGATCAGCAGATGCTTTATACCCTGGTACGTGGTGCCATCAAGCGTGCCCTGGTGAGCGAAGATGGGGTTCCCGAGATCAAACTCGACTCAGATACCGTTCAGGTGGATGCCTCGGAAATGACCGGCTGGCACAAGCCCCAAAGACCTGCGCTGGATGAGCTGCGCTCATTTTCCAGCGAACAGACGCGAATCGATTTCGATGCCCCCGCTGATCCTGAACAGTCGCGAATGAAACTCGACGGTGATTGGCAGGCGCCCAAAGCATCATCCACGCCCTTTCCGGTCACGCCTACGCCCAAAGAGACATCTCCGTCTCTGAACAGCGGTGTTTTGGTCTGGCAAATGCACAATCGTTATATCTTGTCGCAGATCAAGAGCGGACTCGTGATCATCGACCAGCATCTGGCGCACCGCCGGATTCTCTATGAAAAGGCCAAATCCAGTTTCGCGGCCCAGAACAGTGGCTCAAGCCAGCAACTCTTATTTCCGCATACCATTGACCTGTCTGCTGAAGATTTTGAACACCTGATGTCGATTCTGCCGTTTTTGGAAAAAATCGGATTCATTGTCAAGGGTTTCGGCGGCCAGACCGTGGTTGTGGAGGGTGTGCCCGGCGGTATGCGTGTCGGCGATGAAGGCAAGATCCTGTTCAATATTCTGGATGAATATAAAAAAAATGCCGGCAATGAAGTGGATATCCAGGAGGCAGTCGCCAAGAGCTTTGCCGCCCGTTCTGCCATTTCAGCCGGCGAAAAATTGAGCACCGAATCCATGAACGCGCTCATCGATCAGCTTTTTGCCACCCAGGAGCCTTATTTTTGTCCCTATGGTCGTCCGACCATGATCACCATGAGCATCGATGAACTGGAGCGACGTTTTGAGAAACGCTAGAGTGCTCTTATTGGTAGGACCTACAGCAGTCGGCAAAACCGGCCTGTCACTCGAGATCGCGCAGACCCTTGGGGGCGAAATCGTATCTGCGGACTCGCGCCAGATATACCGGTATATGGATATCGGGACGGCCAAACCCACATTTGACGAGCGTGCTGTGGTGCCCCATCATTTTATCGATACCAAAGATCCGGATGAACTCTATAGCGCCGGCGAATATGGCCGCGATGCCCGCGCTGTGATCCAAGACCTGCTGCAGAAGGACATTGTGCCTGTGGTCGTGGGGGGATCCGGGTTCTATATCCGCGCCCTGGTCGACGGATTGTTTGCCCCTGAGATCAGCGATCATGAGGTCAAAGAAAAATGGCGCCGGCGCCTGGTGACAAAAGGACGTGAGGCGGTCTTTGCTGAACTCGAGCGGGTCGATCCCCGGACCGCTGAACGGCTGCATATCAATGACACCCAACGAATCGTCAGAGCGCTCGAAGTGTACGAGCTCACAGGCAAGCCCATATCGCAATTTCAAGAGGGACAGGAAGAACCGGCCGATTTCGAGCCTGTGTTTATCGGGCTGGAGCGCGATCGGTCAGAACTGGTTCAGCGCATCGAGCAACGCGTCGACCTGATGATGGATCAGGGCCTGATGCAAGAGGTACAAGCCTTACTGGAAAAAGGTTTTTCACCTGATGTCAATGCTCTGGCCACGGTGGGTTATCAGGAAGTGGTAGCATATTTGCAGGGCGAATATGACTTTGAAGAAATGGTCGAGCAGATCAAGATCCACACCCGGCAATATTCCAAGCGCCAGATGACCTGGTTTCGCCGCGATCTCCGGGTAAACTGGCTCAACCTGACCGGAATGGCCAGAGAAGAGCAGATACAGGCTGTTTTTCAGATCTGGTAGAGCCTGGCAATAAAAAAATGTTGCAAAAATCGGCTGGTCATAGTATATTATCTTTGCCAAGCGGGAGTAGCTCAGTTGGCAGAGCATCAGCTTCCCAAGCTGAGGGTCGCGGGTTCGAATCCCGTTTCCCGCTCCATTCAAGGCCGTTCTCAAGCAGGATAGATGGGAACGGCCTTTTTTTTCAAACCACAGCGCTGAGCGCAAGAAAAAAGAGGTCTGACCCAAAAGTTTGCACAGTCGGTTGGAGATTTTCAGGCAGCACCGATTCTATAAATCCTAAACAATTCAAGGCCAAAACTCTCACTTTAGCAAGGCCAGGGACTGTTTTGTAATTTCCACAATCTTTGGTGCCGGTTCATCGTTTTGCAGCATATTCTGCAAAGGCTCGACAGCCCGACGGTCGCCGAGACGTCCCAGGGCGCTGATGACGCGATAGCGCGCCTCTTGTCGTTCGTGATGAATGAGTTGGAGCAGTTTGGGGACGATCTTGTCACCATAACTGCACAGGGCATTTTCGGCACTGACGCGCACGCTCCATACGGGATCGGCCAGACGCTCCAGCAACGGCTGGATCGCTGATTCTTTGACAAAATCCCCCAGAATACGCGTTGCCTCTAATCGTACACTGGCTTGTTCGTCTTGCAGAGTATCCAGGGCACACTGAAACAAGGCGTCCGTGTCTGCCGCCAGTTCGCGCAAATGGCGCAATGCTTCGGTACGTACCTCCTGGACAGGATCTTCTTTGGCGACCTCGATCAGATTTTCGATTGCCTTTGTGCCATGCAGGCGTCCAATCGCCTTTACCGACTCGAACCGGACATGCGGAGAGTCATCTTCCAATGCCTTCAATACAAAGGGTACAATGGATTCATCACCGATATCGCCCAGAACCACCAGTGCTCCACAGCGTCCCCAGGCAGAGGTGCCGATTTCTACCAAAGCCTCATTTGCAGCTTCGGAAATATCGGGTGTATCGTCTTCCAAAAGTGTTTTCAGCAGTTCCGCAGCTCTGTGGTCTTGCAGGGCTCCGAGAGCACGGATCGCACGCAAGCGGTTGTCAGATACCTTGTCGTTTCTTGCTGTATCCAGCAGCTCTGATATGTCAGTACGATTTGTATTGAGCATGGAAAGCAAAGCGTCGATGATAGGCTTGCCATAGCGGGATAGTGCCTTTGCCGCGATTGTCCGGACATTAAAGTATGTGCTGCTTAAATGATCCATAATGAGAGGCATGCTCTCGGGTTGCTTGAGCTCACCCAGGGCCTGAATAATCGCGCTGGTTTTGGCTTTATCCCGGCTATGGTGCAATGCACTGTGCAAATAGGGGATGGCATCAGCGCCGAATTGCACAACAGCATCGACAATTGCATGACAGACCGTCCGGTCGGCTTCTCCCATCAATGTTACCAGGGGTTTTAAGGACTCTAGATTCTGAATTTTGCCCAGTGCAGTAACC
>WJME01000018.1 GCA_014728115.1 Candidatus Zhuqueibacterota bacterium
GGTAAACTCTTTGGCAAGATAACGACGCATACAAGTCAGCAAATCGGCATCCTGACGGGCGATCTCGGGTAAAGGCAGAAAGACCGGTATAGGTGCCGGAACACCCTTCCAATGAAATTCATCTTTTTTCACAGATTTCAAACCAACTCGTGCCAAAGTAAACATCAGGTAGCGCAGCAATGTGGTCTTGCCCATCCCGGGTGGTCCGAGGATGATACTCCGGGGAAACAACGAGAGCGACCTGTCCGGGGCCAGTGAATCTGACCAGGACAATTCCCTGTGTTTATCTTTTTCCAGCCACTCGGCAAGCTTTTTATTGACATGGGTCTTTTGTCCCTGTGCCGTAAGCTTTAGCCGGATATATAACCCATCAATAGATCGTTGTTCTGATTGTCCCACAACAGGGATGCTGTTATAATCAGGATGAGCGATAATACGCTTCCAATATTGCCGAATTGCATCAGGTTTGGATGGTCTACGTGTCTCTGGCTTTTTTTCTTCAACATGATCGATCAAATATTGCAACAAATCGGTAATGATGCCATGCCCATCTCTGTCACCATCGTATTCGACCAGAAGAGCATTTTTATCCTGCATCACTATAGTTTTCAGCTTTTCGGTCGGATTGTTCAGAACCAATATTCGGTGGGGCAGCTTGCCGCTGTAATAGCGAGCCATTTCCTGGTGCATGAATTCAAGATCCGGATCAGCACCTCCATATCCGAGAAACAATAACCGGTAATGAAGCTGGATGGATTGATAAAGATGTGAATAGGCTTGATTGGATTTCAATCGAGCATATTGCTCGGTCGTCAACACGATGGACTCTGGTTCATTCCAGGTGCCGTGCAGTTTTAACAAAAAGGGTTGATTACTATTAAACAACAGACCCAGGCCGACAGCCAGATGAGTTTTGCAGTTCGTCGCCCATACTGACTGTGCTTTTTCGAACAAGGGATCGTAATTGGTGGTCAGAACGGCTTTTAATGGCAGTTTAGCCAGGAGCTCATGGTTTTTGCCAATTTCAAGATCATCAGGATTAAAATTATCCCGGAAAAATTTCATCCGTGCTTCTTCGGTGGGGACTGCGTCCCACCATATCTGGGCTGCATTCAAGAGATGGTTCTCCATCTGCCGCATCAAGTCAGCATCCTTTTGTATATTATAGCCAGCCAGATGGTCCGGCATGATCTGCATTACCAATTTTCTCCAATCAGGCAGGCCACAGGGGATGGACAATCCGGCTCCGGCAATAATCAATAACCTGCCTCTGTTCAGGTCAGCGACCAGGTCAGAAAGAACCGCTGAATGGATCATTTCTTCAATGGGTTGGGACATGCGGCTACCCCTCGGCTAAGTGATTCTCTTTATTGGCTGGATCAGTAAAATAATCGGCTGATAACCACCTTCGGAAAACCTACCAGCAGCTACCAGCCTGGCTGTTATTCGTTTGGCTGCACCTGCAGCCAACACAGGAAACGGATCTGCATGGACTCTCGTTTGTAATCTGCGCATCCATAGAGACGCAAAAGCTCGGTAACCAGATTACCGATTTGAGGTACCAGAGCATTTCTTTCCACTTTGGGGAATCTGACCAGACGATCCTGTATCCAAATCACCAATTTATAGTACTGACCAATGAGAGGTGACTTTTTTTTCGCGGCTTTATCGGTCATGTTAAACCTCAGGATTTAATACTCTTACAAACCCGTATCCGCCTCCCGTCGTTAATCATTTTTCAGATTTCACACTAATCTGTTTTACTCTTTTGTTTTTGTAATGCACCCCATTGCAGTTTCCCAAGGGTAAAAGGGTAAAAGCGCTCAAAACAAACGAGAGTCCTGGAGACAACGAAATCCCACACGGCTGACCCCGAACCCGGGATCCCAGTAGTTGCGGAACGCGGAACGCAGGAAGTCATCGAAGCCATCGAACCAGGAGCCGCCCGCACAACACGGCGTTTCTCATCATACCAGGAATCAGTCCATTCCCAGACATTACCCGACATATCCTCCAACCCAAAGGCTTTGGATCGGCCGGAGGGAAACAGGCCAACCGGAGAGGTTCGATTTAAACCAATTCTACTGTTATTGCAGTTTTCTTTCTCCCAGTTGTCTCCCCAGGGAAATTCGAGTCCCTTTGGACCTCGGGCTGCTGCCTCCCATTCCCATTCGGTCGGCAAGCGGCCTCCGGCCCATTTGCAGAACGCATCTGCTTCATACCAGCTCACGCCGACAACCGGGAAATTCTCGCCATTCCAAAAGCCGTGGTGCCATAATCTCGGTTCTTTTATTTGGTTTTGTTCGAGCCACTGCCAGCCCTCGTCGGTCCAAAAGTGTTTGCATTTCTCTTCATAACCACCATCTTCTACAAACAGCCGGTACTGACCATGGGTAACCGGATACGTGCTCAACAAAAAAGATTTTAGCTCTTTCTGTTTTTTACCCTCTCCAACCGGATACCTTCCGGCAGGAATCTCGGCATACCCCAGGGGCGGTTTTCGCAGATCGGTCTGCAGACGGGGATCACCGACAATACCCAAAACACAGGCCAGGTCAAATCGTTTTTTCAGGTCAACCTCATTTTTAATCGCCTCAAGACACAGCGTACGAAAAGGTTTGATCAACTGATCAGAAAGTGGGTTTTCTTCTTTCAAGTACAGGATCTCGATCAAATCGCCCAACACCACCAGATGATCCAGCTGTTGCAAAGAAGCCGTTTGCACCAGGCGTTGAATCAACATGGCCGCCCGTTCAGAGGACAATGCATCCTGCAGAGCCGAGCCAAACGCAAACGCAAGGGTTTGCCGCCAGGCAGGTGTGCCGCCATGTTGGACGATCTTTTCGTACAGCGCGTCGCAGGACATTTGCACCATGCGCCTTGCGGCGAGATACTCTTGAAAGGTGAGATGATAAAACGATGCCCTGTCATCTCCTTTTCCGACCAGCAAACCAGAACGGCTCAACAACTCTTCTCTTACATCCTGTACTGATTTTAATCCGGTTTCCTGAAACAAGTTGGCCGGCAAATAGTTTGACAGGACTTTTTCGATTCCTGTATAACCGATCTCCGCCCGCGGCTTTGACCACTCTTGTTCCTGCAACCACAATCCCGTATGCATACTGTAGGCGATCACACTCAGGCGTTCGTGGTTGCGTTTTACCTCATTGTTTGTTTTATAGCGGTTGAATAACAGGCGATCGATTGTCATTTTATAAAGTTCTGACTTGTCCTGGGGCAAGCGTTTACCCTGGGGATACAAACTGCACATGGCCATCAACAGGACAGGATTACCCGTAAGGGGTGCGAGTTCCTGCCGTTCCTGAAGATGTGCAAGCATATGATCAGCCATGTCATCTTTATATTCGAGTGCATTGAACCAGCGACGAATATAGAGTTCCTGAAGCGGAAAAGGCAAATCGACAATCTCTGCCTGCGGCAGAGACAGCATCTTGACTTCTTCTTGCCGCAGTCCATAGGGACGGCTGGTCAGCATGATGCGATTTCCCGCGTTTTGCCAGGATTTAATGGCTTCAGCCAGGCCATGAACTAACATACGGCGCGGATAGTAAAGGGTTTCTCCCTCCCCTGTACTTTCCGGTACCTCGTCCATACCATCGAACAGCAGAACAGCCCGGCCGTTTTGTATAAATTGCACAACCGCATTGGCAGTAATACCTGTCAATTTTTTCTCTGACCAGTATTTCAGAGCCCTTTCCAGTTCCTGAATACTCGATGCGTCCTGACGCGATTGATGAGGCAAATAGGGCCAGAATTCTCGTAACGGAATCAACAGGGGGAGTTTTTCTTTTAATTCAGAGGGGAATTGCTCGATGACAGGTTTCTCGGCTCGAAAAATTTCTTGCTCCGGCATGGTTCCCCGGGTAATCAGATAGGCGACCCAGCGACAAAGCGTGGATTTGCCACATCCGGCAATCCCCGACACATATAGCGATTCTTTTCCCAGACGATCCAGCAAAAGATAGACCTTGTCATGCTCCTCCTGTTGCTTTTCTTTTTTAGCCCTGGATCCCCAGGGTGTGGTCGGTGTTGGCACATAGAGGCTCGAAAGTCGTGGTGTACCAATCCCTTCTTTGGGCACAGTAACCAAAAGCTCGACCCTGGCAAGCCGGCTTTCCAGCCAGGACGAATACGCTATTGGAACGATCAAGCTTTGGGTATCTGTTTGGACAGGCTTTTCTGCAGGTTCATCCTTCCAACGCTCGAGTGCATGCTGAACAGCGCCGGCCAGCTGATCTGCGTTTGAAAAAAAATTGACCGTACCCTGGCTTTTTAACCATTCTTTGAATTCCTTAAGCAATTTGATGCGTTCGTTCACTTTGTCGAACAACTCTGGGGTGGCATTGCCCTCCTCCATCGCCCGGGTCAAGGTATAGTTTTCTTTATCTTTTTCAGGCCACTGGGTATTTGTATCGATCAGAAAAGGAATCACTTTTTTGTTCAGAGCCACCATCTCGTCACATTCCAGCCAGGTTATGCATCTTTTGTCATGGTTTTTTGGATGATCCGGGACCCAGCCATAGCGATGCGCCACCAGAACCACGACCACATCACAAGACCGAACCTTTGCCAAACACGTCTCCAGGGGCGGATTTCCGCCGGCCTCGAAATATTCCATCATCACCGGAAAAAATCCGGCTTGAATGGCCGCATCTCGTGCCGCCGCACGATAGGGTTTGAGATCTTTAGATGTAGAAGAGATAAATACCACCGGCTTTTCCATATGAATATCTCCGTTTTTTAAACAGCTGCAATTTCCCAAGGGTAAAAGGGTAAAAGCACTCAAGACAAACGAGAGTCCTGGAGACAACGAAATCCCACATAGTAGCACCTGCTCCAGGGAGACCTGAAGTAGCGGTACGCGGAACGCAGGTTGACATTGAGGTCAGAGCTCCAGGAGCCGCCCCGCACAACACGGCTTTCCTTGCTATACCAGGAATCGGTCCACTCCCAGACATTGCCGCTCATATCGAAAAGGCCAAAACCACTGACACAATCTTTATAGACGGTATTAACGCGGGCGGGGCCAAAGGTCAACCCTTTTTCATAATCGAAAAAAGAGTCCCATCTCGGGATATCCGGATTCCACTCGCCAAAACTCCATTCCTCGCCCTGCGGACCTCGCGCAGCGTGCTCCCATTCTTCTTCCGTTGGCAGGCGAATCGGAGGATCAGCATGGAAAAATTCAGTCAACCACCGGCAATAAGCTTCCACCTCGTAAAAACTGACACCCAGCACCGGCTGCCAGGGATGATTGAATCGAGAGTCGGACCACAACATTGGTTCTGACAACGAGTTATCCTTTTTATACTTAAACCCCTCCTTGCTCCAATAGGTATCATTTTTATAGCCGTCATTTTCTATAAACAGCTTGTATTCACGACAGGTGACCGGGAATATGGACATGAAAAAATCCTGAACCGTAGCTTGTTTTTTCGTCTCGCCCATCGTAAACGTGCCACCCGGTACATGTACCATGTTGGGTGGCATGCCTGGTTTATTGATCTCGAATGTTTTGCCCTGAGCCGTATAGGTGAAGGGTTGGGCGTTTTCCAGTCTATCAGGGGGGATGATCCAGGTATTTTTCACAATTCCCAGCGCCTCGGGGGTATTGATTTTTTCCAGTGCGACGAGCGCGCTATAGCGGACATTGGCATTGGGATCCGGGGTGTGCAGGATTCCCTTTAGCGAATCGGTAATGTCGTCCAGCTTTCCCTTGTCCGGTTCGGGCAGGACAAGCTTTTCCACCGCCCCCCGGCGGATTTTCCAGTTGAGGGTGTCCTGGTCCAGATCATCCCAATCCACGCGCACGGCTTCAGGGATGACCCGAATGGCGAGATCGACCCGCTCTTTTTTACCCAGGCCGTTAATGAGTTGGGTGGCATTGGGCTGTAAACCTGCATAGAGACAGATGGTCTCGCTCCAGAACGCATCACCTGAAAATCGCTCCAGTATTTCCCCGAGTCCGGTTTTGCTTTTATCGAGAAACCCCGCGGCAAAATATTCCTGAAAGCTGCGATGCGGAAAACAATAGTGGTCTGCGCCGGCCGGAAGCAAGAGGCCATTGGCATCGACGATCTCTTGCAAGAGTTGTCCGGCCCGTTCCGCACGGATACCGGCCATGACTTCGGGACGGGTTTTCATCTCTGCACGAAAAAGATCGCGGAGTTTTTCACCCGGGAACCGCTCCCGCTCACTATTTTTTGCCGAGGTAAAGAAATCATAGGCGACACGGCGCAGCACTTGCAGTTTGAAATCATTGAAATCTTTGAATACCTGATCCCCCCGGCGGTTCAAGAGCTCGGTGACACAGCGTTCATAGAGTAAAACCCGTTCTTCCGGCAAACTCTCTTTGTCCTGTTCATAGATATAACAGATCAGCCCCAACAACAGAGGGGTTTCGGCCAGACTGCGCAACCTCGAGCGTCCCTCGACCAGTCCGGATAATTGCTCGGCTGCTGGATTTGTTTTGCCGAAATAGTTACGCATAAACTCGCGTCGTTCAGCCTTATTAAAGGGGTTGATACAATAAACCTGCCATTTGTCACGACTCAAAAGCGGTTTATAGCTGGCCCGCCGGCAACTGAGCAGAACCTTGTTGTCCCCAAAATCGATCAATTTCAAAGATTCACAAACCTGTCCAAAGGCATCCGGACCCACCTCATCGAGACCATCCAGCAAAATCAATAGTTTATTGGCTTTGAATCGATCATGTAATAACGTTCTTAAAACAGGCAAGAGTTCGGGCTCGATCAAAAGAGACTCGTTCTTCAATGAATCGACAAACGCATCCAGGGGATCGCACAATTTGCACTGTACCCAGAATTTGACCGGTAACAAAACGGGGTACAGGTTACTGTTGTTGTGATATTTTGCAATCAGATGTTTGAACAATGTGGTTTTGCCTGCTCCCGGTTCACCGAGAATGATGCCCTGAGAAGTAAGCTCGAGGATGTTATCGATAGTAAAGTCCGGTCGCAGAGTGTGAACTGCACCGGCCTCCATGCCGGACTCTTGCATGACTTCCTGTAGTCGCTTGGCATCACCGGATCGCCATGTTTTACGTCGCATTTCAGCCTCACCCACCTCCTGCCAAAGCGCGGGATCTTTATACAGACGCAGGGAGACATAGATATTTTTGAGTTCAAAATCCACATTTTGAAAAATCGCAATGCGTTGGTATTTTTTGCCGAGATAATTCTTATAAACCTGAAGGACGTCCTTATTCAAAGGTATTGTTTTTTCTGCGGGTTTTTGTTCATCCTTGATCTTTGGAAGAATAACATGCAGCTGCTCAAGGACTTTTGGGCACAAATCCCTGGAAGATTTATAGGTACCGGGAAAAAATTGGGATTTGATCGTCTCTTTGAACTCGCGTATTTTGCGCGCCTGCTCAAATTCCTCTTTGGGGGCATCCATGGAAAGCGAAACGTTTTTAAAAAAGAATCGCATGTGAGGGAGATTGTCTCTCTCCCAGCGATGGTAAGCATAGGCAAACTCCTCATTGGTACCGGAGGGAAAAAGCCCCGTGGAACCGCCGAATCGCTTGCCCATGAGTCCGATATAGATGTGCGATTTATCGATTAACGGATTGATTTTCTGTTGAATACGTCCCGGACCATATGCATCCGGAGCATCCTCTTCCCATATCAGCACCTTGAGTTCCAAATCATATTTTTCTCTGAAAGTGCTGTTTTGCTCCTCAAGAAATGTTTTTAGCGCCAGTTTATCCCGGTTTACATCTCCCGGACATGAAAGAAAAATATTCACCGTTTGGTGTGCGGTCATGAGATCCCCTCGATCTATTTTACGACTGGATATTTGTTCTATTTTTTATGCAGCGAAACGAGCGACGCCACAGAATCCTCGATTTGATAGATAGTCAGGCGACGCGCCTCGTGCTGGCAGGCAAAAAACGCCAGGACAATGATAATTCCCAGGATGATCGTTAC
>WJME01000191.1 GCA_014728115.1 Candidatus Zhuqueibacterota bacterium
AAAAAAAAATCGACCGCCGTTCCTCACCTCTTATCCTAAAAGTTTTTAAAGATTACTCTAATAATTATTATGGTGTTGCCCTGTTCATGCCTGCACAATTTTTTGGATCTTCTCATATAAAGGTCGGTGCTGTCAGTATTAATAATGAGCCTAAAAAACAAGTAACTCCTTGTTCCGGCCTGATAAACCATCAAGACTGGTCAGCCATACTAAAACCCGAACCCTTAAAGACAGGTGAAGAACCCGGGTTTTTGAATGACAGTAGCGAGATAAAATGGATAAAAATTGATATTCCTTAAGAATATAGGAGACGTAAAACATGAACAAGTTCTCGCTTTTATTTTTGCAAAATATTACCCCATTGCATATCGGTTGCGGGCAGGATGTGGGGATTGTGGATTTACCGATCATCAGAGAACGAATAACCGGTTATCCCTATATTCCGGGCTCCGGCTTTCGGGGATGTTTACGCAATTATTTTAAAAATACTGGGGATGAAGAACAGGTTAAAGCACTCTTTGGACCTGATCCTGGCGCAGAGGAAGGCTCTGCCAATGAATATGCCGGCTGTCTGGCCATTCATGATGCACATATTTTATTGTTTCCGGTTCGGTGCAGCGATCATGTGTTCGTATGGATTACCTGTCCCCATGTCTTGCATCAATTTAATCGTATAATCAATACATTCACACCGGAACCAGAATATCTTGCCCAGATCCCTTTGATTCCTCTCAAAGAAACAGAATTTTTTGCTCCCCTTAATTTTTCTCCTGAAATGCTTTACTTGGAAGAGTATAAATTCACTGCTGCCTCTTTAAAAATTAACGAAAGTGAAGATGAAACTGAACAGGAAAAAAAGACTGAATGGTTTAACAATCAAAAGTCAGGTTTTAAAAGTTGGTTGGGAAAGATTGAAGAAAAACAAGGTCTGGACATTTCTCAAAAGACTGTTCTGGTATCCGATCGCGCCTTTTATCAATTTGTCAATTACGCAACGATTATCATGGAGCACAATACCCTGACCACGACAAAAACTGTCAAGCAAGGAGCTCTGTTTTCCGTAGAGAGCGTCCCACCTGAGACTCTATTCTATTCAATTATTGGTACAACAAAAGCACGATACGAACAAAGACAAGATATGGATGCAGAAACAGCAATGGCTTCTTTTTATGATACCTTGTTTATGGATTCGGAATCCATAAAAGCTCTGCAAATTGGTGGGGACGAAGGAACCGGACTCGGTGTCACCCGATTAACCCGTATTCTTTAGGAGCACATGATGCAAAATATCGATCAACTGCGCGCCCGTATTGCTTTTCAATTTGTCTCTGAAAAGGTTAGCTCACAAAATGAAAAAGAAAAATTTCTTCGTATTGCACAAAAACTACCCGTTATGCTCCAAACCAATGGATTATTGGCAACCTGGGCTTTTATAGTAAAAAATATTGAAAACGAGGTCGGCAAAGAACTGACCGGGACAGTTCTTTTAGATTATTTAAAGATAGAGTTTTCATTTATCGATAAACATTTTGACCCAAAGGATTTTTTTCAATCTTATCTAGTCAATGAGAAACTGACATCAATGGATCTGTGGAACCTAACTGAAGAGACAATAAAGTTCTCTATTTGGCTCAAACGTGCTGCAGAAACATATTGCGAGGTTAAAAATGAGTAAGTACGTTTATACAACCCTTGATAAAATTTTGCCCTTTGGATTTAAAAAGAATCGATCTTCACCATGTTTATATTATCACAAATTTATGATCCATGAAGGTGAGAACAAAAAGGGAGAAATTGCTTATCAAATTCAATTTTTAAATGACATTGCCGCGCAGGTTCAAAAGATCAATGAAACCGAATACCCAAAATGGTATGACCGGTATTTAACCACATTGCATAATATAAATGTACAGCTTCTCGGTACGGAATTCGAAACAACCTGGCGGCTGATAAGCGGTATGGGCAGCAATCCGGCCCTGGAGACCGGCCTCTATCTGCATCATCTTTATGGGTTCCCTTATATTCCCGGATCAGTGGTAAAAGGAGTATTACATCACGTTGCCGAAAAAGAACTGATGGAAAATATTGCAGATGTTGAAATTCAAACCCTGAACGAGGATCTTTTACAAACGATCGAACAATCCATAGCCAAAGCGGAATTGATTCGTGTATTGTTTGGGTCTTTGCGGCTTGAAAAAGATGAAAAAAATCCAGCTGAAGAGACCCCCAAAGTCCGTTTCGCGGTATGGAAAAACACAGATGTTTTTAATGATAATAAAGAAAACGGTATGATAGAGAATTTATTGTCCCGAATGAATATTTTAATTTCTGATAATCATACCGGAGGATTGTGCAATTTCTTTGATGCTGTTCCGCAAAAGACTGCTTTTGCACATTCAGAGAAACAAATGTTACAAACCGATATCATTAATCCGCATTACCCGGCATATTATAACGCACAGGGAGGCGAGGCGCCTCCCTCAGATGATCAGAGTCCGATCCCCAACTATTTCCTTGCTATCAAACCCGGAACAAAATTTGATTTTCCCATAAACATCAAATTTTGGCCCAGATCTATTGGCCGCGATGATGGAGAAAATGAGAGGGTCAGGATACTGCATGAATTTACCGAACAAAGTGTTTTAGATAAATTATCACACTGGCTCGAGCTGGCTTTTTCACTCTATGGTGTAGGTGCAAAAACTTCGGCTGGATATGGCTATTTTAACAAAAATTCATAAACCCTATGCACTCATCTGATGATAATCAATACTCGTTACCGATTTTACAGCTTTTTATGCTGCGAATCGTGTTTTCAGCCCAATACGATTGTATGTTGCCAGGTTATAAAGGTGCCATGTTGCGAGGTGCCCTGGGTGATGCCTTGAGGACGTTTTTTCCTTGCACTTTTGACAAAATATTCAAACCCGCAATGAACCGTCCTTCTCCCGGACAATATTCTGGTGTCATTTCACCGCCAGCTCCATATGTGTTGTCTGTATTGGATACCAGACAAAAGGTTGCACGCAATCAAAACCTCATTTTCAGTTTGACTCTTATCGGACAAACTCCAGAGACCTTGCAAAATATTTTGCACGCGCTCAAGCTCATGGCGCAACGTGGATTGGGAGAAAAGCGAGTTCCCTTTTTGCTGCAAAGTGTGTTATTACAAAAAACGAGTAATAATTCGGATGACCTGATCGAGCTTTATCATTCCGAAAAAAAAGCGTTTTTGGATCCTATACCTTTTACCGATTTCAGGTATGGTTCTCTCAAAGATAAAAAAATTATTATCCAAGTACAGACACCACTTCGGATAAAAGTGAATAAACAGCTACGGGATCATATCAATTTTCATGAACTGATTTGGGCTTCTTTGAATCGTCATTATCTTTTATGCTATTATTACCATCAACCCCAAGAGTTTGATATTCGCCATCATCCACTTTTAAAGTTATCAAAGGATATAAACATTATAGAGCATAATCTTTATTGGGTTGATCTGGTGCGCAAGAGCACGACACAGGAACTGAAAATGAAAATAGGGGGGATAGTCGGCTATTTTACCTGTGAGGGATCATTCGGTCCCTTTTCGCAACTGTTGCATACAGCTGAAATTGAACACTTGGGCGGAAAGACAACTTTTGGCAATGGAAAAATAAAGATCATAGATCAGAATCGTTAAATTATGGACTATTTTTCATCAATCTATTCATATGAAAATTTGTTTCTCGCCTGGGAAAGAGTTAAAAGAAATAGAGGCTGTGCCGGCAGCGACGGCATAACCCTTTATGATTTTGAAAGAGAATTAACTGAAAATCTCAAAGAACTGTCTGCCTCCCTAAGCAGCCAGGATTACCACCCCTTACCATTATGCAAGTTCCCGGTCCCAAAAGAGAATCCAAATGAATTCCGATACCTGAGCGTCCCTACAGTACGGGATCGCATCGCTCAAACCGCCGCTTATCTGGTATTAAAGCATGTGTTTGAAAAGGAATTTGAAAACAGTTCTCATGCCTACCGTGAAGGACGTGGTGTACAAACCGCCATTCAAAATATAATGGCTTTGCGAAAACAGGGCTGAGATATTGTCAATAGTTGTGGATCAAAAAAGCGTATCACTTTGACATTTTATGCAGCTTTTTTCAATTCTTCGTTCTCTGGTTCTCCATCAATGAATTTTTCAC
>WJME01000005.1 GCA_014728115.1 Candidatus Zhuqueibacterota bacterium
CGACAGCTGTGTTTGAGCCACCATCACTGGCAGACGCCCAAAAACGTCCGACCTTGATCAAAGTCGTTTTTACTTGCCCGATAGCCATATCAGAGAATCCTGACACCAGCAGGAGCAAGATGATGGTCCCCAAAAGGGGCCGAAAAGTATATCTCTTTTTTAGAATCTTTTGTCTCATTTTTATCTCCAGTCAGTGGATTTGACACCTAATTTCTTCTAGTTTAAAGGGAAACTAAAAGTCCATCTTGACACCAAACCAAACCTGACGTTTTTGGCCAAACATCAGGAAATTGATATTCGGGTCATTGATATAGGGTTTGTCATCGGATCTCAAATCACCCACTTTATCATCACCGCCGATATAGAGCCCGGGATTGAGTTCCCGCAGCTTGTCGAATTCCGGAGAATCATACATGGGCAGATGCAGGGAACGCAAATAGGCATTGCGATCGCTTCCACCGTCGAACGGGTACCCATCAGACAGGTGGCTGACTTTGATATTGAAAATATTTTCCACATCGACGTAAAATGTAAGGTTGGTACCCATGGCCCGCACCATCTTGCTGAGCCGCATATCCACCATATAGTAATCCGGCCAGTTCATATTGTTTTCCAGATGAAGTTTGCCCAGCGGATTCCAGGTAAAATAATCGCCTTTGCGCCATACCGGTAAAATGCTCAAATCCCAATCGCCCAGCACATGATTACCCATCACTTCCGGACCCCATTCAGAGGGAGCGTGCAACATGATATTGGCCGTGAACTCGGGAATGGGTCTGGGTCTGTTTTCATCACCCTGATACAGCCCCTCCATGGCATTGTCGACATTTTCCTCGGTAATGGTGCTGCGACCGGTCACACCGCTCTTGACCAGCATATACCGGAAATTCATCCAGCCGGAAAGCCAGGTGCCGACCTGCTTGGTGACCGTCAATTCCAATCCCTGAATATCCTGATAATTGTTATTGGCACGGTATCGATAATTCAGGATGCCTGACGTATTTCTGTATCGTATGTTTCCATGCTGACCGGTGATATCTTTATAAAAACCGGCAATATGAATGAGATACTGATCCAAAAGATTGTAATCCACACCCAACTCGTAAGCGATGGTTCTGGGGGGTTCCAGATTCGGATTGCCCAACTCTTCCAGATTGTTCTTGGAAGAATTACGGTACCGGTTCAGGAACATTTTCGAATAGGGTACCGTGGATCTGAAATGACCATAATTGAAATAGATCTTTGACCGGTCCGTCACCGGAAAAGAGACCCCGAGACGCGGGCTGATGGACAAGTGATTTTCGATTTCCTTGTAAAATCCCGGATTTTCTGCTGCATATGCATCCAGTTGCTGCCAGATGTGAGACTGGCGGTAGGGGAGCATATCCATCAGCGTATCGGAATTTCTGACCTCCCAGGCTGATTGAGCAAAAAGGTCACCATTCGGCCAGACCCCGCCACCCCCATCATAATAGTCGAGACGAACGCCGATGTTGGCAACCATCCCTTCAAAGGTCAACTGATCCTGCAAATAGGCACCGAACTGTTTGGGTTTACGATTATAGGCAAATTCATAGGTATTGTTAATGTAGGCAGGACGTTCTTTCCACTGGAACACATCCAGATGGATAAGATTGTATTCCAAACCGGCTTTGATGTAATTATGAGTATTCACCTGACTGCCGAAATTCCATTTGATGCGGAATTGACGTTCTTTGGAATCATCATACAAATTGCCACCCTTGTTTCCGAAACGTTCCTTTACGCCAGGCGGCTGTTCATAGTAATTCCACTCCCAATCTTCGACCATATAACTGGATTCCGGAGAGTACCGGCCATAGGGCATTTCTGTCACCGATATCGGGCCGAAACGAGCTTTGACGGCAAGATCTCTGTCATCCTCCGGGTAAGACGCATTGTCCGTGGCCAGATAACTCACGGTCAATTCCCAAAAGGTTCGCGGGCTGATCACATGATTAAAAGTGAGGCCTGCCATTTGAGTGGTCACGTCCAGAGCGGTGTAATACGTCGGATAGAGCCAGTAGGTATCCCCGTCGTCGACCCAGGTTTCCAAATTATTGATCGACATCAGCCCTCCACGGCCATCGCCACTCGGAGTATCTCCTGCTGCAGAGCGACTGGGACTCACCCCTTCGATTTTGCGATAAAAGCCATTGGCTTTCACTGACAGATTTTCTGTGATATTGGATTTTACGGTCAGCATGGTCAGGGTATTGAACTCGTGATCCCTGACAACGGGCTGGACGTAATATTTTTTAGCTGTTTGATTTGAAAGATAAAAAGTGGCATTGCCAAGCGAATTGCCAATAACAGGGACGGGTCCGCCAAAGCCGCCATCGAACTGCAGGTCCGATCCTGCCCCTTCACCCGGATTGGCATGATCTCTCAATGCCTGCTGTAAATTTGAAGGTACAGAATAGCCTGCCCTGCTCAAGGCATTGAAATCAGGCACTGTCTGAAACATCCAGGCAGAGGCTAAATACAGATCCAGCGGTGTGACGTGCTGATCTGCCGGTTTGCCTTCATTATATTTTGCTGCCTCTCCTTCCCAGCCACCGAAACTGCGAAACTGTTCTTTCATATAGGGATTATCAGCCCAGGCAGCGTTCGTTCCAATAAAAGCGACCGAAGGATCGAAATAGGAACGAAGCAACCAGTTATTGGGATCATAGGCAGATTTTCCGAATCTCTTGGGAGTGCCACTGGTCATCGTATAATTGATCTGCCCATGATATGCATTCGACCAGCCGCTTTTGGTCACGACATTGATGAGTCCTGAACGAAAGTTACCATATTCAGCATTGAACCCACCTGTCAGGACCGAAACCTGTTCCACAGCACTCAACGGAATGGTCGCCTGCGCCCGGCCCAGAGAGGCATCGACAAAGGTCAAACCATTGATCATGGTCCCGGTTTGATCAGGAGAGCCACCGCGGATCCCTAAAAACTCTTCATCGGTTATACCGGCTTGTTTGGATAAAAAGTCATTGATCGTCCGTACACCCGCAGCTTCTACAAACTGGTCCTGGGTGATGACCTGCTGGCTGTTGGAAACTTCTTTATGCAGGATCTCTTTTTCAGCCACGATAGTGACTTCAGCGCCTTCGATAACCGTGGCTTTTAACTCAAAGTCCAGATTCGTGATACGATCCAGTGAAACCAGAACATTTGTTTTCTTGACTCTCTCGTATCCCATCATACTTGCCTGGACGTCATGCTGGCCGACAGGGATATTGACGATATGAAAGACGCCTTCCAGGTCGGTTGCGGCCCCGAAATTGGTGCCTAAAACGACAATGTTGGCCCCGGGCAATGGTTCACCGGTCTGTGCGTCTTTGATGACACCGGAAATTTTCCCGGTGGTTTGGGCAAACACCGTACCCGTAAATAACAGGGCAAACACCAAAATCAAAAGCCCAAATCGATAACAAAAAACATATTTCCTCATGCTAATCTCCCTCCAATGGGTTCATATTAAAGATCTCTTTTCAGACATCCTCTTGATCGTGTCACCTACATCAGGTGAATGGAACGAGTAGCTCACAAACCAATTTTCATCGCATCACCTCCTGTTTTCAAAGTTTAATCTGCTCACAAGGTTTGGAGAATAGTTTTAATTTTCTTTTGATTTATAGGTTTGAGCAAAAATTCAGTCACACAAGGATGAAGAATCTTGATCAGATATTTATCATATGCGGTTAAAATAATCACACTGGGATTGTAATCGAGGTCGTCCAGAATATCCAATCCCGATCCGCCCGGCAGTTCAATATCGAGGAAGATCAAATCGGGCTTTTCTTGATGTATGAGTTCGCAGGCTTGAATAAATGTGCTGGCTTCACCAATCATTTCTATCTGCGGATATTCTGCCAACATATTTCTTAATTCCAGACGAATTAACCACTCGTCATCCACAATGACTGTTCTAAGCTTTTTCATATGATGAACAGATCCACAAAAGATCAACGTACCGGTAAATTTTCCTAACTGAGAATTATTAAAATTCGCTCAAAAGTTCAAGCCGGAACATGTAAACGGTCATATAATCGTGTGAACGGCAAGAAATATTAAACAAAAAACGATTTGATAAATTGAAAAAGTTACTAAATTGCACTACAGGCATTCAACAAGAGGTTCATATGAAACATATTTTAATCCTTGTCTTTATTTTTCCTGCTTGCCTATTGCCACTGACCCAGAATGAATTAAAATTTAAAGAATTGTCGGTCAAAGAAGGTCTCTCGCACAACAAGATCAACTGTATTCTTGAGGATGAAAATGGATTTTTATGGTTTGGAACGAATGATGGCTTGTGCAGATATGATGCCTATGAATTTAAAGTTTTTCAACGCACAGGACTAGAAGAGAATGAAATCTCTGCCAATTTGATTCGCTGCATTCTCCAGGACCAGAGCAACAATATATGGATCGGCACAGACGGAGGAGGATTGAATCATTTTGATAAACAAAAAGAGACATTTACTGTATTCTCACCCGACTCTGATCCAGAGCGGCAACTGAGCAGCTATGCGGTTACTTCTCTGGTGATGGATCAAAAACATAATTTGTGGATCGGGACCAGCCAGGGGCTGGACCGAATGAACCTCGAGACCAAGAAAACAGATAAAAACATATCTCTGTTTGAACATCAGGAAAATGGTTTATACATATCCAAAGTTTTTCTGGACAGATCAAATACCTTGTGGGTCGGCACTGAGCAAAAAGGTCTTTATAAATATGACCCAGAGAGCGGCGAGTTTCATTGCTTTGAACATCACCCGAACGATCCCCACAGTATCAGTGATAATGATATCCGGGCTTTTTATCAAGACACGAATGATAATCTCTGGATAGGAACCTATAATGGCGGACTGAATCTTTTCGACTCTGAAGAAAACAAATTTTACTCTTATTCTCCCGAACATAGTATCAGGGCCAGCCTGACCATCAGAGCGATCTGTGAAGACAATACAGGACATCTCTGGCTGGGCACAAGAAACGGACTCTATATTTTTGATCCATCCTCAAAATCATTCTCACACATTTTCAATGATCCTCAAAATTTAAACTCTTTATCGAACAATAATGTTTTAACCATCCTCAAAGACCAGAGCAATAATTTTTGGATTGGAACGCGAAGCGGAGTAAACTATTTGAATATGAATGCCACTGCATTCAAGAATTATCTGGCTCATATGAATGACACGAGATACCTGAACGATGCAGTCGTGAATGCGATTTATGATGATCCCGAAGGAGATGTATGGGTTGGCACGGAAACCGGTGGTCTCAACCGCCTGGATAAAGAAACCGGACGGTTCAAATATTATCAATATGATCCATATAATACAAAAGGAATCAGCAGCAATAATATCAAATCCATTACCAAAGATAAGCAAGGAAATATCTGGATAGGTACTTTTCAGGGAGGGGTGAATGTACTGGATGTAAAAAGCGAAACATTTACCCATTTCAGACACAATCCTAAAGACCCGAACACCATCTCGGATGATAATATCAATAAAATATTGATCGACACCCAGGGCAATATCTGGCTCAGCACATATGACGGGGATATCAATCTTTATGACAAAACCAAAAATCGTTTTATTCGCATTATGAACCAGGACCCCGACATCGATACCGATGTGACCGGAACGAATCCCCTGTACGAGGATTCAGACGGAACCCTCTGGCTGGGAGGGGCCAATAATAAAATCTATTGGCTGAATAAAAAGACCTTTCACCTGAATCCTATAGAAATAAATGCGTATCAAAAAAGAATCACGATCAGCTCCATTATCGAGGATCGTGACAAAAATCTGTGGATCGGGACCCATGGCAATGGAATCTATAAATTTAATAAATCGGATAGCACGTTTGAAAATTTCACCCAAAAAAACGGCCTTCCAAGCAATATCGTTTGTGGAATCCTCAGGGACGACAAAGGCAATTTATGGATCAGTACCCAGAACGGACTCTCAAAGTTTTTCCCGTCCTCCAAAATGATGATCAATTATTTCGAAGAAAATGGTCTCTCGAATAACCAATTCAATCTGCGAGCCTATTCTCAGAGCGAAACAGGGATTTTATATTTTGGCAATATGAACGGCGTGGTTAGCTTTCAGCCCGGAGAAATTAAACAGAATATTAAAACACCGCCCGTCGCTCTGACTCAATTCAGGGTATTCAATAAAAAAATATCCCATATCGATTCCGAATATCTGAGCGAGCCGATAGAATATGCCCGGAATATCACACTGTCTTATAAAGAATCTGTATTCTCTTTTAGTTTTGCGGCACTCAACTTTGTCAATCCCGAACAAAATCAGTACGCCTATATTCTCAGAGGATTTGAACAAGATTGGAATTATGTAGGAAATCAAAGAATTGCCACCTATACCAACCTGGATCCAGGCAAATATACCTTTATCGTCAAAGGATCCAATAACGATGGGGTCTGGAACGAAAAAGGCGCTTTTGTAAACATTGAGATTACACCCCCCTTTTGGCAAACCATCTGGTTTAAAGGCATCATGTTGGTGTTTATCATTATGGTTTTTGTTCATTATCATAACTTTTTTTCACAGAAAAGAAAAGCATTACGCGCAATGGCATATGCCAACCTCAGCAATCTTCAACTGCTTAGAAATCAGATGAATCCCCATTTTCTCTTTAACACCCTGGGATCCATCAGATCTATGCTGCTCATCGATCCGCAGCAGGCCTGGCAAATGATCAGCGAACTATCGGATTTCTTTAGGTACAGTTTGACCAATTTTAGCAAGTTCGAAGCGTCACTGGAGGAAGAAATCGAGGCCGTTCAAAACTATCTGGCGATTGAAAAAGTTCGCTTCAGAGATTCGTTGTCAGTGGATTTTAATGTAGAAGAAAATGCAAAAAAATGTCAGGTGCCAGCCTTTATCTTTCAGCCACTCGTCGAAAATGCCATCAAATATGGCATGCGCACAAGTGAAATGCCCCTCAAAGTCGTTATCTCGGTTTCTTTTACAGAACACACGCTCTTTATCGATGTCTCAAATACCGGCAAACTCTTGACCATGCAAAAGCATCCTGTATCGGAAAAAGATATTCATGGCAATGCCATAGATAATATCAAAAAAAGGCTGGATATATTTTTCGGCAAAGAATATGATTTTCAGCTTTATGAACAAGACGGTTGGGTACATGCGAGAATCAAACTGATATACAAAGATAAAAGAAATAAAAACTCGCTCAAGCACTATAAAAGTATCATCGAAAATGAAATGTTACAGGAATATACTCATTCCGCTGTGCAAAAAAAGTAACTCTATGTTGCCAGACTCTTTTTCAACTTGGAAACATATCGCCTGCTCATGACATGATAGTCTGATGAATCCTTTAAATAGATATGGCAGGTGTTGTTTTTACATTTTTCTACGTGCTCTACATAATTGAAATTGACAATACAAGACCGGTGAATTCTGATAAAATAGTTCTCCGGCAAAATCTCCTGCCATTCCTGGAGGGTTTTTGAAACGAGTTCTTTTTGCCCGCTCTCCAATTGAATTATCGAATAATTTCCTTCAGCATAGATGTATTTTATATTGTAAAGTTTGATAAATCGCAGTGCACCGTCGATATTCAAATAGATTACATCGTCTATAGTCAGCTCTTGTTTTTCCTTCTCTTGCATACGAGTATTGCACGTTAATCTATCAATAGACTGATGCAAGCGCTCTGGCCGGATGGGCTTGAGCAAATAATCCAGGGCATTTACTTCAAAGGCGCGGACAGCATACTGATCATATGCAGTCACGAATATGACCTGGCAATTGATTTTTGCCTTTTGAAAGAGCGTAAAACCAGACTCCCCGGGCATTTCCACATCCAGGAAAATCACATCCGGCTTGAAATCACTCAATAAATCGATCGCCTCCTCTACTGAAGCAGCTTCCCGGATTAGGCCGATTGCCCGATTATTTTCAAGCATTCTGGCCAGTTCCTGCCGAATGAGCCATTCATCATCGACCAACAGGGCTTTTATTGTGTCCATAACACATCTCCACCCGTTATTTTAACGGTCTGTGCCTCCACAAGGAGAGCACCCGGATTATTGCCCCCATTTTGAAAGTCAGGCATCTGGCTTTCATCACATTAAATCCCGGATTCGAACACATAGTGCCCGGATCCGACCTTGATTTTCGCAATACCGTGGAAAAAGGATTCCAGCTCTGTATGTTGCCCTTTATCGAGAGACAATTGACTCTCCCGGATATCTTTTTTCGACATTGCCGGCATATGCACCTCTGCACTCGTATTGGGGGGTATTGTGATTTCAAGGTAAAACTGGTCTTTTTGGTTCTTCCAATGTACCGAAATCTCGCCGTGTATCGAATGGTACCTGGCCTTGACATATCCCATACCGGGATCTGGGCGGGGCCGGATGAGTATCTCTTTGAATCCCGGTCCACGAGTTTCTATGCCGGCCATATCCGAAAACAACCATTGACCACAGGCGCCAAAAACATAGTGATTAAAAGAGTTCATACTCGGGTCGTAAAAGCCATTTTCCTGGGTCCAGCCGTCCCAGCGTTCCCAGATCGTGGTCGCGCCGTTTTCGATCATATATCCCCACGAGGGAAAACTGGTCTTCTGAAGCAGATGGTAGGCCACATCGGTGCGGCCAAATTCGCTGAGCACGGGTAACAAAAAGTCCACTCCCAAAAAGCCCGTACTCAAATGCCACTCTTTTTGCTCGATTCGATCGATCAAATGATCGAATGCACTTTGCCGCAGCGTATCCGGCAACAGATCAAAATACAGCGCCATCAAATAGGTCGTCTGGGTGTCTCCCAGGATCCTTGCATCCTCTTTGACAAAGGCATCACTGAACCGTTTTTTGATGTTGTTAAAAATCTCTTGAAATTTCTTTGCATCCTCTTTTTTGTCCAGAGCCCGGGCAATTTTGATCATGAGATTTGTCACATAGCCGTAAAAAGCGGCATTGATCACATATTTCCGGGTAGGATGCTCCCCATCCTGATTGAGCCAGTCTCCGAATCCGGTTTCACCTTTTTGGTCGTACTCATAGTTGCTCGTATAATCCGCAGGGGGATCAAAAAATGGACGGGTGTGCACCTCGAGAATATCGATCCATTGGGCCATATGATCATAGTGTCGTTCCAATATGCGCGTGTCGTCATACATACGATAAAGAGTCCACGGGCAGATAATGCCTGCGTCACCCCAGCCTGCTCTGGGAACATCATCCGGCATATCTGTTTTGGTAGGAGCATAGCGTGGATAAATACCATATTTCTCAAAGCAATCATTGACGGTCTCGAGCCAGGCTGTATAAAAGGAAGCAATATCCATGTTATAGGCGCCGGTTTGAATGAAAACCTGGGCATCGCCGGTCCAGCCCTTGCGTTCATCTCTTTGCGGACAATCGGTGGGGATCTCGAAATAGTTGCCCCTCTGGCCCCAAAGGATATTTTCATAGAGTTTGTTGATCATGGGATTCGAGCATTCAAATGCACTCGTCACCGGAGCATTGGAGCGCAGCACAATGCCGGTAAGGGAATTCACATCCGGTATACAGGGGTATCCTGTCAGCTCGATATAGCGAAAGCCGTGAAACGTGAAACGCGGTTCCCACTCGGCTATCTTTTCGTTTTTACATATGTAAATATCGGTGGCTTTGGCGGTGCGAAGATTTTTCGTATAGATCATGCCCTCGGAATCGAGCCTTTCCGCAAAGCGCAATTGTATGCGTTGACCGGATTTTCCACGGACTCGCAGTTTTGCCCAACCGACCATATTTTGTCCCATATCAAAGACATACACGCCGGGTTTGACCTCTTGCACATCTATAGGGTGGATGATGTCTGTCTTTTGTATCGGCACTCCGGGATGGGCAGTGATGGGGACCTGGATCTCTTTTTTTACGACCACCGGCTTCCAGCCATTTGCTGGAAATCCTGAGGTGGCCCACCCCGGCTGTTCTTTGCGGGCATCATAGACTTCGCCGTCAAACATATCAGACATACGGACAGGACCATCAGCAAAAGACAACCAGGACTCATCTGTGACAAGGGTTTCGCTGCTGCCATCGGCAAATTCAATTCTCAGCTGGGCTTTGAGCATTTCCTTTCCCTGCCCGCTGAATCTCAGGGTATACCATCCGTCACCGAGCAGGGCGCCAATAGCATTGACAGAACCGGATTCGAGCAATTCGGTAACATCATAAGCCCGGTAATACAGTCTGCGGTCGTATTCTGGCCAGCCTGGCGCAAAAAAGTCTTCACCCACCCGCCGGCCATTGAGATAAAACTCATAGATGCCCATGGCCGTTGCATAAAGCATGGCCCGATGCAGGGGTTTTTCCACGCTGAACTGTTTGCGGAACATGCGCACCGGATATCGCTGTTTGATTTTACTTTCACTTCCGGCCTGGATATAGGTTTCCGGTATCCCCTGCTCCTGAACACCGATCCACCTGGCTTGCCATTCAGAGGCTTTCAGGATCCCCATTGACCAGTATGCGATCTCGCTCCATGGTGACAACGTGCCGGTTTCATCCCACACCTGCACCCGCCAAAAACATTCCCTATGCGACGGTAATGGCTTGCCCTGATACTCGATCTGAATGGATCGATCAGAAAACACCTGACCACTATCCCACAAATCAGCCTGACCGGGATTCAACAGTTCCTCCCTCGAGGCCACCAGGATGCGGTAAGCAGATTGCATTTTGCCCCGACCTTTTGCACGCAACTGCCAGCTGAGCCGCGGGCGCCGTTCATCGATTCCCAGGGGATTGACCCGATACTCGCAGCGCAAAGAGTGTGGAATCATGCCAGAACCAGCACAGCAAGGGTGCCACCCGCTCAGGCAGGTAATACCAACAAAAAACCACAAAAAGAAAGTATTGTATTTTTCCATTTCGATCTCAAAATAAAATTTTATATGAATATATCAAAGATAAAAAATTAAACTCTTTTGCCGCCGGTCAAAAGGTCTCCTGTCTGTTTTCGACATTTCAGGCTGTACAGGATCCGTTCCATTGAGATATTCTTCGAGATGCCCGTCCATGTCGATAGCCTAAAGCCTTGAAACCATTTTAGAGTTGATCGGATTTTTTCAGCTCTAGCCATCCATATATAGTCAGATTATCCGGGGGAGCGTCTCTTTTAAAAAAATAGCTCGCAGCATAGCCCACCCCAAACAGCACCAGATGCGAATAGACTCCGAGCATATATTTATGATGCGTAAAGTTAAACTGTCCGAGGTCCAAAAACAGACGGGACTCTCCGCCCAATGAAAATTTCGTTGAAGTGAGGATCGCCCATCCGGTAAAAAGAATACTTGCCACAATACCGACATATAGACCGGGCTTGTTAGCCCGTTTGCTGAACAAACCCAGCAAGAACAGGCCTGCAATTCCTCCGGAGAAAATGGCATATAAGCCAAATACAATTCCCAGCACGCCCTGATTGCCGGCTTTGACATACAGGGTAGCGACAAACATGGCAGCGAGTCCGGATAAAGCCACAAGAATTCTGCCCACCACCAGCCGTTGTTTATCGGTGCTCTTTGGCCTGAACCTGACATAATAATCTTCGACCCCGATGGCTGCCAGGCAATTCAAGTCCGAGTCCAGACTGGAAATAGCCGCAGCCATCAAAGCAGCGAGAATCAACCCGGTGACTCCTACAGGCAACTCGGTCATGATAAACAGAGGAAATACTGCATCCGGCCTGATTTCTGCGGGCAAGGGGGCATCAGTGAGGCGATAATAGGCAAAAAGAGCTGTTCCGATGAACATAAACAGTGTCCAGACCGGCACACTGAGAAAGACGCCCATGAGCGCAGCCTTTATCGCTCCTTTGTCGGATTTGGCGGTCAAATAACGCTGTACAATGGTTTGGTCAGTGCCATACTTTTGAATGGCATAAAAAATCCCGTTCAAGACCATCACCAAAAAAGTCAGACGTGTCAGATCCCAGTCATAAGGTCCAAATCCGATCTTTTGATTTTCCATGGCGACACGGAACACCGCTGCAGGTCCTCCTTCGGGACCAAAGAGCAAAACACCTACACACAACAGACCACCGGTAATCAGCATGAATCCCTGCACCACATCCAACCAGATCACGGCTTCAATTCCACCCATGAGCGTCAAAATGACTATGGCAATGCCCAGAATCCATATGATAACAAATGTATTGACACCCATCATCTTGGATAATGCCAGTGCCAACAGGAAAAAGACCGTACCCATTTTGGAAAAATGAGTCAAAATAAATCCCAGAGAGCCGTAAAGGCGAGCCAGGAATCCGAATCTTTTTTCAAAATATTCATAAGCACTCAAGCCAATGACGCTGCGGTACAGCGGAACGACAAACCGCACAAGAAAAATCAGCACAACGGGCACCATCAATCCCTGGACCAGCAAAATCCAGTTCGATGAATAGCCCTCTCCCGGATAGGCAAGAAAAGTGACGCTGCTGATCAGGGTAGCCAAAATGGACATACCAATAGCCCAGGATGGGATAGTCCCTCCTCCGGTAAAATATTTGTTCGTGCTATCCTGGCGCCGGGAAAAAGAGAGCCCGATACCAAGCGCGACGACCAGGGATATCACAACAACGACATAATCGATGAGATGTAGTGTGGGCATTTTCGTGCTGACCTTTCTTTTTTATAGAATCTGCCATACTTGCTCAGGCCATGCATAACTACCGGGCTTTACGGTGAGATTCAATCCGGGATGCTGCATAACAACCAGGCGGACAATACCCGGAGCGATTTCGAGTACAGGCCTGAATTCATTCCAATTCAGATACCGGAGCATCTCCGATGCAGTGGTTCCTCCTTCGATGATGAATTCATCGATATGGACTTTATCCAAAAGCGCACGCAAAAGCGAGGCACAATAGCATGTAAAATTCCGGCCCGATGGTTTGAGCACCAGTCGTTTTTTATCTCGTATCAATCCCGCCATCCGGATAATCTGTTCTGACAGTCCGGCCTGATCTGCACAAGAATCTGGCACAGGAATCTCGAAAAAATGAAATCCGGCCTGCTGAAACCGACCCGTTTTTTCCGCAGACTGTATACTTGTTCCCCAGAGATTCAAAACCATCTTATCCCGGAACAGCTTCTGGGGCAAAAGATTTTCGCACCGGGCATGGCCCAGCCGGTGCAACAGTGCGCTGAAAAACTCTGATCCTCCTGCAGGCAAAAATGACTCATTCCAGGTATCAGCCCATCGTTCCAACTCGTCTCTGTTGCGAGTTTCACCAACCACAATCCCTTCCGCCGGCAGGTTCTCGCCGGTGATTTTCAAGACCTTTTTTACATTGTCATGGCGGGTCTCGAGCAACCGCAAGACCTCGGCATGACGGGCCGGATATTCAGGATCATGGCGAAAAACCGTATGATGCAATAACTGGCCTTTGATATAGATTTTACCATTTGAAACGATTCGTTCGTTACCGGGATTGGCCGGAATCAAAAGCACCCGGGTTTTCTGCAAATCCTGCATCATGACTGCCAGCTCGGGTACGACATGGCCTCTGAGAACAGAATCTGTCTTTTTATAAATCCATGCAGGCTGCATCTTTTGCAGCTGATGCAGCCGGGCCCTGACCCGGGCTATGGCTGCGTCTCTGGAAAGAGATCGACTATTCGTATCGGTGACCAAAACATCCGCTGATGCAGTGGATGGCAGTTCTGTGAACAGCTCCACAGAAAGACCGTGGCGCAGCGCCACACCGGCGATTTCTGCGGCCCCGCTAAAATCATCGGCCAATACGCCAATCAATGGTTATTATCCCGCTTTATCATTTTATGCATTGCCATGTTTACTGCATGCTCGATGGCATGGATCATGGCCTCTTGACTTGCAATTCCCTTACCGGCGATTTCAAAAGCTGTGCCATGATCTACGGATGTACGAATGATCGGCAATCCAAGGGTCACATTGACGCCTTTGACACTGGACATGGTGCCTCTTTTCTCATCCCATGTGAATCCCATCAGTTTGAACGGAATATGGCCCTGATCATGGTACATGGCCACACAACCGTCATAATAGCCTGCCACAGCTTTGGGAAAAAGCGAATCCGCCGGAACAGGCCCCTCTGCATCGATGCCAAGGACTTTTAACTCTTTGATGGCCGGAATGATCTCCTGTTGTTCTTCAGTGCCAAAGAGCCCGCCATCACTGGCATGCGGATTCAATCCTGCAATGCCCAGCTTTGGCTGGTATATTCCAAGCATGCGGCAGGATTCGGCCAGTAATTGTACGACCCGAACGATCCGTCGGGTCTTTATGAGATCACACGCTTTTTTCAAAGGGACATGCGTTGTCACATGGATGACACGCAGGTTGCCATGGACCAGCAGCATGGCGACCTCTGGCGTGTTGGTATAATGGGCATAAATTTCTGTATGTCCGGAAAAGGTGTGGCCCGCCAGATTGAGGGATTCCTTGTTGATCGGCCCTGTCACAGTGGCATCCAGTTTTTGATCCATAGCCAACTCTATGGCTGTCGTGATCGCTTTAAAAGCAGCATGACCGGCGGATGCGGCAACCTGTCCATAGACGACATTCCGGTCGATACTGCCGAGATCAAGAACCTGAATGCCAGGAGTCTCAAAATCGGCTTCCGCGATAGATCCGATGGACCGGATATTTTGATGCAGCCCGAGCATGGCAAGGGTGTCCTTAAACACTTGCGCATCACCGATCAACACCGGCCGGCATAAATTCCCTATATGCTTTTTAAGCACCGCTTTAATCGCGATTTCCGGTCCGATCCCGGCAGGATCTCCCATGGTGATTCCAATGAGAGGCTTGTACGTCATATTTTTCAAGGGTATTCCCTTTGTAAAAAAGTTATCTGTCAGGCAGACCGCTTTTGGAGCCACTCTGATTTTTCAATTTGCCCTTTAATTCTTTGCCGGACATCCGTTGGCAATTGAGCAAGAGGCGGTAACACGACCTCACTGCAAAGCCCCAATGCATTCATGATGACTTTGAGCGCCGCAATGGATTCACCAAGTTCCAGGTCTTTTTGATAAATCAGCGAAAGGTCATGGGTTATGTTTTGAACCTGTTCAGCCGTATTCAGATCATGTTCCATAACAGCATTGAACAGTGTCACATAGAGATCCGGCCGAATATTGCCTGTACTTGGAACGATACCATCGGCGCCCCGGGACAAGCCATACAATGATTGCGCCGCCCATCCGATCAAAAAACTGAAATCATTTCTGTTTTCCCACCTTGCAATCGACTCGTCCAGTCGTGAAAGATTCCGTTCCGAATCCTTGAGTCCAACCAGATTAGGATGATGACTGACTTTATCGATGATCTCAAGAGGGATCGAATGGTGTGTGGTTTTGGGAATATTATAAAGGATAATGGGTCCGGGAATCTGATCGGCGAGAGATTCGATATACTGCTGCATCTGATACGGTTTCAGCGGATAATAATTGGGCAGATGGGCCACAACCACATCGACACCAGCAGCAAAATATTGTCGGGCCAGGTTCACAGATGTGGATAGGCAATTTGCAGCAATTCCTGCATAGGCAAGAGTCCGGCCTCTGACCGCCTGAACCACTCTTTCAACAAAAGGCAGCCGAAGCTCATCGGGAATAGAGGACGATTCTCCGGTGGTCCCCAAAATAAAAGGCTGAGCGCCATTAGCGACCAGATGGTCAGCAACGAGCTCTGCGGCACCCAGATCAATTCTGTTATCCGGGGTGAAAGGGGTAACCATAGGCACGATCACACCCTGATATTTTTTATTTCGCATGTGCGTTCCTGTCTGTAAATGTTGTTTCATAAATAACCACGATATCGGCCTTGGCCATGGGACGTGGAGTATTTTTAAAAACACTGAATAGAAAAGGCGCTTTCAGCCATGGTATAAAAATCATGTACGCCCAATTTTTCCACTCTATGTCTTTATGAGTTTTATTTTCTTTACTCCATTCTGTGCCGTCCCTGATTCCAAAACTCCTTTTTCGCTGAAAGAGCAAGAGCGAGCTGAATATGTCGATGACCATTTGCAGGACAAGGAGATGGGTTGCATTTATTGGGTCTTTTGTATTGCTTTAAAATCATCGATATAGATCCGCGCCGCAGCAACAGGGTCGTCAGCGCCCGGTTCATCCCAACCCGGTTTAAAATCATCTCCGCTTTTGTATTCCTGGACATCATCCGTCAACCTGTATTCACCGGTCCTAAAGATAATCCTTTCCGGCTTTTTCCCCTGTGCAGAAAAGGGCCCTCCGCTTACCAGGGTTTGGCCGTTGAGGAGCAAATCAAAGCTTTTTGCATGGGTTTGAATTTCAATGGTATTCCACTCTTTGGGTCGCAAAGAGCCGTGCCGGGCATATTCGGCGCTGTTCTTTTTTGTCAGAAAATCAAGTGCATTGTCGATTCGGGTTTGAATCAGTCGCGATCCATCCGCAGATACCACTTCGATGTCAAAAAGATGAGGGTTGGATTCGACAAAGACCCTAAACGAGATCGATTGTTCCTCAGCTTGTTGAAAAACGCGCACGGCCTTGGCGTAATCATAGGGATCTCTGTCGCTGATCCGCAGACAGCGATGATCGGCAGCCGGAAAATCCACTACCTCCACCGGACACCATTGGGGGGAATAGATATTCCAATTCGTGACCACGCCTCCGGGCTGCATATCGCTGAAATCATCCTGAACCGGACCCTCTACGTGCCATTGCACCGGAACCGGGATTCGCGAAACCCACATATCCTCCTTGTTCACGGAATATACCACCCAGAGATCATTCCCCGGCGGATTGCCATTGCCCTCGATAATGCCACGAACATATTGGGGTCCGGGACGTTTTTCCCGTCCCCAAAACCGTTTGGGCGGCACCTCACCATGGACGTTGACGAGGTGATCGAACTTTTCACCGTCATCACTCGTGGCAATGCTCAACGGATGCCGGGCCGATGAATTGGCCGGATTGTATACCAGGGCATACCGGTCATTGTCCAGTCGCTGCGCCCATACTTTGGCGCCAGAATAGGTCAGTGTTTCGCAATAGACCGGCTCGCTCCAGGTCTCTCCCTCATCTTTTGACACCGTGACCCAGCGTCCCTTGAAAAATCCCACAATGGTGCCATCCTCTTTGGTATAAAAACTAAAGCCTTTGCCAGGCTCCTGGCCGTCGCCATCTTTGATCCAGGGTACCCGGTAGAACTCTTTATAGTCTTTGGCAAATCTATCCTCCTCCCACCACTGTACACGCTGTACCTTATCCGCGAGCATAGCCTGGCACGCTTTGATAAATCCCTGATCCGGTGATTCGGTATACAGGGGATACATCAGCTCATCCTCCCAGTTATCGTTGGGACGAATAAAGTAGATCGGACTGACCGTTCCATCCTCATAGACTTCTCGTACCACTCGTCCGACCCCATAGCCTTCATTCGCGCCATAATAAGCGAGCACCAGCAATCTGTCATTGGGAGCGACATAAAAACCCATTCTCTGATGCATGTGGATGAACTCGATTTTGGCATCCTCTTTCACCAGATAATAGATAGGAAAAATCACTTTTGGCTGGGCCCAGTTTTTGCCGTCTGGGGAGGTCGTGAGAAAGGTAACGCCTGGAGGAATGTGTTCGCCTGTGGGGTTGCTCAGATACTCACAATAGAATTTGCCACGCCAGTACGCAAGCATGGGAGCGTGATTATAGGTCCATCCCAGGCCATCTGACCATTCAGGATGGGTGCGATTGGCACGCAGGATCTGGTAACTTTGCACGCCGATAGCAGGACGTAACTGGCCGTCATGATAACCTTCTTTATAATCACTATTGGACTGTATGGGATCACCGATATACTTTACCGGATCTGACGAGTCCGGAGGATTTGCCAACGCATGAAAATACCCCCCCATAATTCCATAAGCAACAAGAAGCAATATCCGTAAATTTTTTTTAGCCATCTCTTGCCTCCTTTTTTATGAGGAATTTGGGTCTATTTATCTATTGGATCATCCTGGCCACCTGAACTTGCCATTCACGGTAATAATTCTGTACGCCCTCATGATCAGCATCCGGTTGGTATTCAATTTTGGACTGAAACAGCGATTCGATCTGATCCAGCGAGGAATATATTCCGGCACCGATTCCGGCGGTCAGACCGGCTCCGAGGGCAGAGACGTCGGGTACCCCGATATTGACCACAGGGCATCCCAGCACATTGGTGAGAAACTGCATGACAAAGGTATTGGACGTAATGCCACCATCCACTCTGAGCGCTTGCAAGGGCACGCCGATATCCTGCTCCATGGCCGAGATCACATCTCTGATCTGGTACGGAATGGATTCCAGGGCGGCCCTGGCGACATGATGTTTGGTGGCTCCGAATGTCAGGCCGACAATGGCGCCCCTGGCATCCATTTTCCAGTGAGGAGCACCCAGGCCGCTAAAGGCCGGAATGACATAGACGCCATTATTGTCTCTGACCTGCCGGGCCATGGCCTCGGTCTCTGCGCTGTCTGCAAAGAGTTCGAGCTGATCCCGCATCCACTGGATGGTAGCGCCTGCAGACACGATCACGCCCTCGGAGGCATAGTCCACCCGATCCGGAATACTCCAGCAAATGGTGGACATCATACCACTTTTCGAGGGTCTGGGGGCATGGCCTACATTCATGAGAATGGAAGAACCGGTACCGAGGGTGGCCTTGGCAATGCCCGGATGGAAACAGCCTTCACCAAACGCAGCGGCATGGGAATCGCCGATCATGCTGTTTATGGGGATGGTGTTTGGCAACAAACCATCAAAATCGGTTTCTCCGAAATGGTTGGCAGAGGTGAGAACCTCGGGAAGGTTCAGTCCTTCACATCCGAACTGCTGGATTAAAAATCGATCCCATTCGAGCGAATGGATATTAAAAAAAAGGGTTCTCGAAGCATTGGTGTGGTCAGTGAGATATTGACTGCCTTTGGTGAGCCTGTAGAGCAGCCAGGTATCGACAGTGCCAAAATAGGCGTCTCTGGATTCAATCGCCCGGGCAATATCTGCATGATTTTCTTTTAGCCAGATCACTTTGGTGCCGGAAAAGTAGGGATCGATAATCAAACCGGTTCTGTTTTTGATTTCCTGCTCGATACCGCTCTGTTTCAGCCGATTGCATAGCCCGACCGAGCGTTTGCATTGCCATACAATGGCATTTGTCAGGGGTTCCCCCCCTTTGTTCCATAGAATGAATGTTTCCCGCTGATTCGAAATCCCGCAAGTCCGAATCTGCTCGAGCTTGCCTCCTTTTGACACAAAGTCCTGTACACACTCTTGTACCGAATCGAGAGCACTCGCATAGATTTCCTGTGGATCCTGTTCCACAAAGCCGGCATGCGGGAAAGAGGATTTTAAGGGTTTTGTAGCGCCGGCAACAAAAGCGGCCTGAGCGTCCAAAATCACGGTTTTTGTGCTGCTTGTCCCCTGATCGATGGCCAATATAAAAGGATCAGTCATAAACGATTCCCAATTTTAGGTGAGCAGCTTTGAAGCTTTATCTGCCAGTGCCGGACCAGAAATGCCATAATGTCCAAAGATCTCTGTCTGGTTGCCGGTAATAGTATATTCATCCGGTATACCGACAATTCCCATAGGGAGATAAATTCTGTTCTGCATCAACAGGGAAGCGACTGCCTCGCCCAGACCGCCATACACACTGTGTTCTTCGACAGTCACCACTGCTTTTTTTGATCGCGCCGCCTCGAGAACAGTCACGGCATCCAGAGGTTTGATCGTGTGCACGCTGAGCACAGTGCAGCCGATCTCCCGTGTTTTCATCTCATATGCCGCATCGAGGGCGTATGCCACAGTCTCCCCTGTGGCGATGAACAGCACATCATCCCCTTGTAGCAGAACTGCTGCCCGATCGATGGCAAAATCAGCGCCAGCGTCATACAGATGGGGCATGGGTTTCTTACCAAAACGAATATAGGCCGGTGACGGAGAGTCATAAGCAGCCAGAATAGCGTTTCGTGACTCGTGATTATCTGCAGGTGCGAGGATGGTGATATTGTGGATCGCCCGCAATACCGCAAAATCGTGTAAAGAGTGGTGAGTAGAGCCCAGCGCACCATAACTGACGCCTGCGCTGATGCCGACAAGGGTGACGGGTACATCCGAATAGCACACATCATTCTTGATCTGTTCCAGCGCTCTGGCGGTCAGGAAGCAGGCAGGAGAAACAGCAAAGACATTTTTGCCCGCACATGCCAATCCGGCGGCAATGCCCACGAGATTTTGCTCGGCGATCCCCACCTCGACAATCTGGTCAGGAAACCGTTCACCAAACGGCACCAGCTTGCCAGAGCCTCTGGAATCGCTGGTGACCACACGCACATCAGAATCTTTTTCAGCGAGTTCGCACAGGGTTTGCGAAAACACCTCCAGATTCGCTTTTCCAATAGTTCTATTCATCGATCACGATCTGTTTTTTTGATGTCCCGACAAGACGCATTCGCTCTTGCTCCAGTTCATTTATCGCCAGGATGTATTCATCATCAGAGGGCACTTTGTGATGCCAGTTGGCTTTATTTTCGATAAAACTCACCCCTTTACCCTTGACCGTACGGGCAATGATCATGTTCGGCTTTTGCTTTTCAAAAGGCAGAGCCTGGAAGGTTTGGGTCAGTTCATTGATCGAATGGCCGTCTATGCTGCGAACACTCCATCCAAAAGATTCGAATTTTTCTTTCAAAGGATCAGTATTGCATACCGTGTGGCAGGGACCGGTAATTTGCAGTCCGTTATAGTCGATAATGGCCGTGAGATTATCCAGGGAATAATGAGAGGCGAGCAGCATGGCTTCCCAGTTTGATCCTTCCGGCAATTCGCCATCACCCATCAGGGTAAAAACTTTATTACCGGCCAATGCCATGCCGACGCTGATGGACAAGCCATGTCCCAGGGCGCCGGTATTCATTTCAATTCCTGCCACCTTGCGTGTCGGATGGCCGACATAATGGGACTTGTACCGGCCCAGGGTATCCAGATCGGTTTCAGGAAAAAAACCTTTATCAGCCAGTACCACATAGAGCGCCTCCACAGAATGGCCCTTGCTATGGATATACCGAATCCGATCCGGATGTGAAAAGGTCTGTGGTGAAATATCGAGCACATGATTATAGAGCACATTTAAAATATCGACACAAGACAAACTGCCACCGGTATGCCCGGCATTGGCCTTTTTGATGGCTTTAAGTATTTTTATCCGATATTCAACGGACTTTAGTTCCATATCCGTTAAATTGACAGGATGTAAGGGTTGATCCAAAGTCGACATGTCTCTCCTACTTTTTGCTGCTCAACCTGTCCGTAATCACGGCCAGCAAGATGACCAGTCCTTTGATCACCTGCTGCCAGAACGGCGATACATTGAGCAAGACCAGGCTGTTATTCAAAACACCGATAATGAGTGCCCCCTGAACCGTACCCAGGACCGACCCCTTGCCACCGGACAATGAAGTGCCACCGATAACCACGGCAGCGATGGAATCCAGTTCGAATCCCATGCCTGCATTGGGCTGCGCCGAATCCAGACGCGAGGTAACGATCAAGCCTCCCACGGCAGACAATGCGCCGGCGAGAATATAGACTTTGGTCTTGATTCGATCGACCCGGATGCCGGAGAGAAAGGCGGCATCTTCATTGCCACCAATGGCATAGATATGGCGGCCAAAAGGGGTTCTGCGGGTCAATACAACCATGAGGATCACGAGAATGGCGGTGATCCAGACCGGCATGGGAATGCCGGCAAACCAACCCGTACCGATAAATGCAAAGGTTTCTCCCAGTCCGGTGATGGGAAATCCGCCGGTCCACAGCATGGTCAGTCCTCTGGCCATGGTGAGCATCGCCAGAGTAGCGACAAAGGGCGGCACCTTGAATCGCGTGATGGCAAGACCATTGATCGTTCCGAGAGCAGAGCCTGCAGCGATTCCCGCGACAAGAGCGCCGACAAACGTAAATCCGATAAAGAGATTCAGAGCCGGAATTTCGATGCCGTTTTTCAGCAATCCGGCGGCAAATGCGCCGCTAAAAGCGAGAATCGAGCCTACAGACAGGTCTATACCTCCGGTCAGGATGACGAGGGTCATGCCCATGGAGATACAGACATTGACCGAGATCTGTCGCATGACATTCCAGCCATTGTCTACGGTCAAAAACTTGTCCGATAAAAAGCTCATGATCACGATCATCACGAGCAGTGCGAACAGCGACTGGAACCGCAATACAGTTTTCCTGACAGTGGCCATTTCCATTGATTTATCGATCCTCAATCAGTGGACTGTTTAATCTTATGGGAATAATCTCGATCAGAGCCGCTTTTCGGGTATTTTCGTCCAGTTCAAATGCGCCGACAAATTCCAAAGGATTGCCGGGTTCGAACAGATCCAGATGATCTGCAATGACCTGTTGCTGAACGAGTCTATTGATTTCACCCGAAATTTCGTTAAACTCCATGGTGCTGGGAAAATCGCTCACATTCACCACGCCACTGGCATCCCGAATGGCATTGCTGAAAAAATTTCTGGTGCGGATCATGACCGTGTCTTTATGAGAAGGTGCCAGACTCAACAACACCCCTTTTGAGGCAATGTGTTCAATGGTTCCAGAGCCTTTGACCAGAAAGGAATACTGGGCGCCGATACCAACGCTTTTGCCATGTGTTTCAATGGCAGCTTTTTTGTCAGATTCGAGCAATGCCAGTAATTTCTCCATATCTGCCGCAGTATCCAGAACCCGGGGCAGAGAACGATTCCAAAAATCCAGTGCAAAATCACCGGCATTGAACTCTTTATGGCTTTGGCCTTTGATTTCGTCCAGGGGTTTCAGTCGTATCGAGAGTCCGAGGACAATAACAGCCAAACAAAGAGACAACAGACCCTTTATTTTATTATTGAGCTTTGCCATAAGCCGTGTATGCATCCACATTTTCCTGGGTCACCAATTCTACGGCAACCGGGATTTTTTGTTGAAAATCCCGCCGGCCATTGAGATATTCATGCGCCATCTCTGCAGCGGTACGTGCCATGACCTTGGGAAACTGCATGCCTGTGGCCATGATTTTTTTATCGCGGATGGCATCGATCACATCCCTGGCGCCATCAAAGCCAAACACCATCACCTGATCTGCCTTTCCTGCTGCGACAAGCGCCTGATAGGCGCCCATGGCCATGGCATCATTGCCACAGAATACAGCATCGATATCCGGGTGTGCCTGCAGGATCGATTCCATGACTTCCATGGCCTTGTTGCGGTCAAAATCTGCGCTTTGCTGAGCCACCATTTTCAGATCCGGATAACTATCCACCACGCTGTGAAAGCCCTTGGAGCGGTTCCAGGTATTGTTGTCGCCGACGAGTCCGAGCAGCTCGACATATTTTCCCTGCTCGCCCACTTTATCGACAAAGTACTGGCCCAGTTTTACGCATCCGGAATAGTTGTCAGAGAGAATTTGTGCCACTGCAGCGTCATTGGAATTGATTTCACGATCCATGCAAAAGGTGGGTATGTCCGCCTCTTTGGCCCGCCTGACATTCGAGATCGAGCCATCTGCATCAGTGGGATTGAAAAGAATGGCGCTGAATCCTGCAGCGATAATATTTTCAAAATGATCGGTTTCCTTGGCATTGTCGTTTTGTGAATCAAAAAGAGTCACCTCATAGCCCAATTCCCGGGCTCTTTTACTGGCTGTTTCACCCAGCACCACAAACCAGGGATTGTTGAGGGTAGAGATCACCACTGCGATTTTTGGGGGTCCGCTCTGTTTCGTTTTTTGACAGCCGGACAGGATAAGGAGACCTGCTAGAGTCAACAGGCATACCCGTTTTAATGTTTTCAACATCTCAACACCTCGTTTTTTCGATTTTATGATGCGATGATAAATTCTATGCCATGTTTGGAAAATTCATCCAGATATTCCTGGGAAATATCTTCATCGGTGATCAAATAATGAATCAGAGACAGCGCCCCGAGACTGGCCAGGGATTGTTTGCCGAGCTTTGTGGAATCGGCCACCAGATAGACCGTGGAAGCGGCTTGAATCATGGCCCGCTTGACCGGCAGATCGCTGATACTGGGATAGGTGAGTCCGGCGCGCAGGGTGATTCCGGCAGTGGCGAGGAACAGCTTATCCACATGCAGATTTTCGAAAAAATCTGCCGCCTTTTGTCCGGTAAGGGAGAGTGTTGGCGCCTTGAATTCACCGCTGGTCAGCAGAACCGTGATGCCGGGTTGACCGCCAATGATAAAGGGAATGTTGATGGCATTGGTCACGATGGTCAGATTTTTCAAATGTTTGATATGGTGGGCGATCTGAGTCGTGGTAGACCCTGAATCGAGAATAACGGCATCACCTTCCTCGATCAACTCTGCTGCCCTGCGGCCAATGAGCGATTTTTTGTCCATATTTTCCATATGCTGAAAGGTATAGGACTGTACCTGGTCTGGCAGGCTCTTTAGGTAGGCTCCGCCATGCTCTCGCACTACATAGCCTTCTTCCTCCAGCCTGGCCAGATCCTGGCGTATGGTCACCTCGGAAATTTTAAAGATCTTGCTCAATCCCGATACCTGGGCAACCCCGTCTTCGGTGAGCAGTTCGAGTATTTTTTGCCGGCGTTGCGAAGCGAGCATCTTTTGTCTTTCTGTGAAATGTGACAAGGATATCTTTTATTTTCTTTCGTTTTCTTTCGTATTGCAAAATATATGAAATAATATAAAAGAGTCAAACAAAATATTTATGATTTGGTCATTTTTTTCGGGTCAAAGCATTAACAGGATGGGTTGAAACGCAAGAGGAATCAAGTGTTTGTTTTCAAAATCGAATGGCTATCCAACCGGGTCGGCAGAGCTGATAGAATGCATTCCCAGCCAGAGAGGCTGGGAACGAGATCGGAATGGTAAAGCATGGATGTGCTGTCATTGACCTCGAGCACATCTCTCCTGGTAAGAGTGCATAAAACTGAGCAGCCGAACCGACCTGACAGGTTTTTTAAACCTGTCAGGTCTGGCTTTATTCTGTGTGCTGCATGATCCTCAGTTTTTCAGCATGTTCGCAATCGTTTCTGCGTCAGTTTTACCGGCTATGACGACCTTGAAATCAGAGGCAGCATTTTTCGCGGCATATACGCCTCTTGGAAAGTCCAATTCCCGGCTCAGGAGCTCTGTTAAAGCCTGCTGGTTCATGGCATCCCGGGCATTGATCAGGCTCAGTTTTGCGGGAGCCACCAGAGCCATGAGATCCGGCAGGTCATAGGCCGTCAGGGCACCGGCAACGCCCCAGTTGAATGATTGACTGGATTGGTAAAGTTTGTGGCTGACCAGCTCTGAATAGGAGATCAGCGGATCGACCAGGGTGACACTCTGAAAGTCATTTTCAAAGGCGGCGGCATGCAAAAGCGCGGGACAGAGTTCGCCATGTGCCAGGGCATGGATCTGTCCGTTCAAGACATCGGAGCGGTTTTTCAACAGATTGACCCCTCTCTGAATATCGCCGGCATGAATGCCGACAATACTTTGCCCAATGAGCACAGCATTGTAACCATATTGTCCCGGATAGGTTTGTTCTTTGGCGGTCTCGCCAATCCCGATGAGATCCGGTGCCACCACGATAAATCCTTCTTTTACCCATTTTTCCAACTCGCCGCCTGGCATGGCTTCTGCTTCCTTGCCCCGGGGATCGAGATAGAGCATGGCCGGATGGGGCCCTTTTTTATCCGGCACCATCAGCAGCAACGGAATCACATAATCTCCCTCGCCATGCAAAGCGACCATTTGCACCACATATTCATCACGTTGATATTGCCCGCGAAACACAGTTTCCACCTGTTTTTCAGGCACGGCATATCCAGAGAGCTCGGTGGCGCGTTCCCTGGCATGAGCCAGATGGGTATCCGGTGATGTGCGGGACGCGACAAGTTTCATTATCAATGGTTCTGCGATTTGCCGGTTGATGTCGAACAGAGTTTTACCTCCTATGGACGTCAGAATCTGGCCGGTAGCGGTGACGGTCAGCTCTTCCGGGGACAGAATATCCACGTTTTCTTCGGTTACATTCCCGGGCAGATCGAGATGTTTTTGAAAAAACGCATAGGTAGCCTCGCGGTTTTTTTGGGTATATCCATGTCCGTAATCATCTTCGGTGATCTGAAGATTGTCGGGCTTGCCAAAGGCGCGATAAGCATGTTGCACTTCCCGGTAGGTCTCGCGTGCGCCCTGGATGCTGAAAAAGTCCCGCGTGGTAGCAGCGATGAGATAGGGTTTTGGAGCAAAGACCTCGATGAGATCGGCGTGATCGATGCCGCTGGCGATGCCATGATAGAAATTCTGTTCGCCATCCTGGGGTCCGATGGATTGCAAGAGCCTGCGGAATCCGCAGATATAGCCGGCTGGTGAAGCGGCCTTGATGCGATCGTCAAAAGCAGCCAGATAGGCGGTCTGGGTGCCGCCGCCCGAGAGTCCGGTCACACCGATGCGATCGGCATCGACTTTCGGCCGGGTCAGCAAATAGTCGATGGCGCGCATGCCATCCCAGATCCAATAGCGCGCACTGGAGGCGCCGGTCAGGAACAGTTGATTTGTAACATAGGAATGCTCGCGTGTGGAGCTTGAAGGGTTTATTCCTCCCTGTTTTTTTTCTTCATCCGTATACTGGATACGCTCTCCCTGTCCCATGGGATCCATGGCAAACACCACAAAGCCCTTTTTTACGAGATTGAGAAGCGGGATCTGATAGATATCCCGGCGGAACGATTCCAGCGAATGGCCGATGACATTGAGGATGGCCGGACGCGGGCTATCGATGCTGTCCGGAATAAACAGACAACCGGATACATGATAATCGGGCATGGACTCGAACAGAATTTTTTCAATGCGATAACCCTGTTTTTGCACGATGCCGGTGACCCGGGGATTGAGAGGCGTTTTCTCGGGAAACGGGCCCACGATTTGCATGAGCACCTCTTTGACACGGGCTTGCCGTTTCAGCCAGTCTGCCCGGGTTTGGAGTCCCACGATCCTGCTCTCACGAATATCCAGGTATTGATAGGCCTGATCATTCAGAAATAACGGCAGCATGTTTTCTGCATTGCTCCATTCGATCCAGCGATCCAGGACATTGAGATTTTCATCCTGTGCCATCGCTGCCCTCATAAGCAAAACTTGTGCAGTCAATAAAAGGACGATTATGGAAAAAGTCTTTGGTAAATGTAAAGGACGCATATCCATTCTCCAGGTCAGTGAATATTGCTTGTTGACATTATTCATAAATGCCTTCAAGAGTGGCAAGAAATGTAAATCTAAAAATTCTAAATTGCTCACAGATAGGGGCAAGGCCGCAGAGAACAAGCCTTGAATATTATTTGCACCTGATTTAATATTTATCTTTTGTACCCTTTTACGTCTTGGATTATTCAGGTCAACACATCTTATCAAAAGCAGGCTCTAAAGAACTATACGCATTCAGCATGAAAATATAAAGTGATATATACGGGTTGGGCTTATTTTTTACAGTCTGGTCAAATGTGACTGAGCATGCTCTGATAAATTACCACCACCTGGATAAACAAAGCGCCATTTGGGATGCAGCAAAGTAAGGAATGATTCCACAAGGAAAGTATTTCATTACAGTGTTTGATAAGAGACAGAATAAATCGGGTTCCCGCTTTTTAACCGGGAACCCGTTCTTGAAATTATAAACATCCGGATCACACAAGCCTGTGGGCTAATTTATTACCCCATGATACCGGGCCATATAGTACGGCAACAGATAAAACGTCCCTTCGAATTCTCTCGTGCCGCTGCTGCCGGCGTCCAGGCGAAAAGCATCCTGGTTGAATCGCACATCATCCCGTTCATCGATGGGCAGGGCGGTACCATCGACATGCCAGCCCACGTTGGGCCGCTGCCGCGGTGCCTGATCAAAGACCACATCCAGCCGGTGCGTGTTATCGATCCGGTAATCGATGAGATCGAGGGGGATGCGTCGCAGGGTTTCCAGGGTGTGATGAGTATGGGCATCGGCATGGTAGAGCTCCTTGACTTTGAGTTCCGCATAAGAACCGCCTTCCGGATAGACCGCTGCAGAATTGTAGACACCGCTATCCACCAGTTCGGTAAAGCGGTCGGTACACGCTTTGTAGAGCATATTCCAAAATGCGTGTTTTTTCTGGCTGATGTGCAGCCAGGCTTTTTCGATACTGATGCGATACATGAGCATCAATTCCGGATCGGTTTCGTAATTCATCAGGCCATACCAGCTCATCAGAGAGAGGTTATTATCCCAGGGCACCACACTCGACGGCGGAAAGAATATCTTGCTGTTCATGGCATTGATATGATACGCTTCGTGTTCGATGAGACTATCCGCGACTGCCTGGTATTTGGGATTCTCTGTGACATGGGCAGCGACTTTTAAAAAAGAGAGGATCATCATGGAATTCAGTCCGCGCTGTTCCCAGCCCCAGGGGGTATGGAAATAGTCGGTGGAAAACTTGGCCCATCTCGTGGGTTTGCCGTCGTGATCCACCAGTTTGAAATCGTGGCGTATGAGATGATCGGTGATGTCACCCACGACCTGACGTACGGCCTGCTTTTCCTGATCGGTTTCAGCTGCGAGATCATAATAGATGCCGTAGAAAAAATAGTGTCCGGCTAATTCATCGGAACTGGTATCGCACTTCCACAGATATTTGCCGTCCTCGCTCAGCACAAACCGGGGCAAAATCATTTTCCATAACGGATCGTTTCGTCTTCTGCGTTCATTCCAGCCGGCATCAAAGATTTCATTCACCGGCTGGTGCCAGTCCACCGGCACAATGGTTCGGGCCGGAAAGCCTTTTTCATGGGTGATATCTGACAGCCATTTAAGAGTTTTAAAGGTTCGTTTGGCCAGCTGTTTGGCTTTTGGGTCACCGGTGACAGCATAGCGAAAAGCCTGTGCTGCGCCGTACCGGGCGGTATGGGCTCCGTCATTGTCCGTGATATCAGGCTCCCAGGTCTCGATATCGTGCGGTTCCTTGAGCCGGCAGTGCACCACAAAGCCCATGCGATTGTGACGCGCCTCCACTTGTTCCTGAAAGTGACCGGCTTTTTGTTCGAATGTCATGGGAACCGAGGCAATGCGCCCGACGCCGGCATCGGTGGCAAACCAGGCCGTGCCATCGTTTTGCACGGCAATGGCGTTGACACGATCATGGGGTAACCAGCGTCGGCTGTGGCGATAGACAAAAGAGCCATCGTTGACAAGAATGGCACCCCGTTCGGTACCGAACCAGACAATACCATCAGGACCGGCAGCGGCACAGGTGAAATGGTTATAGGGCAGCCCGTCTTTGCCGGTAAACAAGTGCCAGCCGTCTTTGTCTTTATAACCGACGCCCTGTTGAGCACCGAACCACAATCGTCCCCGGCTATCCAGCGTCACGGCACCGACCTGTACCGGCGCCCAGCTGTACCGGTCGTCTCTGGGCAGTACCTGCTGCCAGGTCTGTGCCCGGATATCGTGGATATACAATCCGTTTTCACACCCGATGACATAGACCTCGTCATTCATGGTGCGTGACAAAATGTCACCCGTCCCGTCTGGAAGAGAAAGTGTGGGAACATCCGGTTGTTCAGGAATCCGGTTTCCGGGTTGCCATTGATTTTCCTGCCACTGAAAAGAGCCATCCTCAACAAAAGCAACCGGCATATCCTCATCGAGGACAATATCGATTATTTTTTGAGCCGGCAAACCATCGTCGGCATCGAAAACCGTGGCCATATCCTGATCAAACGTCATATCAGGAGACTGGCCATAAAGGAGAGTCAATGCCGTAATAAGGATTGTGAAAATGTTTGTGATAGAGTTCTGTCTGTGTACCATAGTGCTCCCTGTTAGAGTAATTGAACAGATTAAAAGTAAAAAAATTTTCATGGAAATTCAAAGCGAAAATCTTTTGGCACACAGACGAAAGGCGGATCATGAGAGATACACACGAATATGGGCCACAATGGATTTGGCCAGCAAGGATCTGAATGAAAAATGTTCAACAACCCTGTTCGCTATTCTCCGGATTTGGTGGTTTTTACGATTCGCTCCAGTTGTTCGAGATAGGTCTCAAAGGCTTTTCGCCCCATTTCTGTCATGAAGCAGGTCGTAAGAGGCCGTTTACCCTGAAACGATTTTTCAATCGACACATATCCGGCTTGCTCCAGTTTGGTCAGGTGGGTTGAGAGATTACCATCACTGGTATCGAGGCGATCCTTGAGATAGCTGAATGGTGCGCTCTCTACGGCCACCAGGATGGAGAGGATACCCAGCCGGATAGGGGCATGGATCAGGGGATCGAGCTGTAATATCTGTGCATGATTCATGCATGGCTCCGTCGTTGATATTGGCGATTCAGGATGATTCCCGGGAGGACCCAGCCAAGGAACAGAGTGGCGAGCATGATATAGAGTCGGGTGATATCAAAGACAAGTGCCATGCCGATGGCGCCGGCCCACCAGACAAACCCGCTGTAAATGACGGCACGAGTTTCAAAAATCACCCCGGTAACAAAAACAGCAACACCGATCACCAGCAGAGCCAATACCGGTACAGTGCTCATGGGATAGAGATCCAGAAATGGAAATAAAAATGTCATGAGGAGAATGGCCATACTACAGGCCGTCCAGGTGCTGACCCATACTGTTTTGGCATAGGTCCTGACACGAGTTTTCTTTTCGATGGTAAAATGACCGATCACGGCCCCGCCCACCAGCATGACCACCAGTGCAACCCACACCCACTGGTGCAGATTCAGACTCTCCAGCAGGGCGATCCCCGAGGTGGCGACCATAATAAAGATACCAATGAGGATAAAGAACCAGCCCGACTCGGCGGTTTCGGCTTTGGTTTTTTCGATCATTTCTCTGATCATGGAAATCTCTTGCTGTGCCTGTTCTCTCTCCATTTTTCCCTCACAAAGTTAATAATGTTTAAAAGTACTTTGTATTACAAAGTTAATATACATGATATTTTTGTCGATGTCAAGCATTATTTGCAAAGAATTGAGGGTCAACAAAAAAATATTTATCGGCAAAAGGATTTCAGACACTGCCGGGTAACGGATCCTCCAAAGAGGCATGATGACGCCAGGGGACAGGATCAAACGCAAAATTCAACCCACTGATCCCCTGGCATCAAATCATATCTTCGTCTCCTTTACGGCCTGGTGTCTCTGGCTATGGATGGATAAAAAGTAGGTTGTATTGCCTAAAGAGACTCGATGCGCACGACACGCAGGTTGGCATATTCAGCCACCAGGGGCGCCATCTGGCGAAATCCGATCTTTCCCCCTCCCCAAACCGGTCCATAGGTCGTGCCATCATCATGAAATGAAAAAATCGAGAGATCATTGATAAAAAATTCAATAAATGAGCCTGCCTTGACCACTTTTATCCGATACGGACCTTTGCTGAATTCCGCACAGGCAATAGGATCAGCCCCCTGACTCACCATATGGAATCCATAGCTCTTGCGCAGATTACAGGTCTGAAAATGCCGGTGATTAGGCTGGCGCCGAAAGTACGAGACATGATATGCATTGATATCGCCGTGGTGATACTGCTGATATTCTCCGGTTCTCGAAGCCAGTGACGGATCAAAGATATCCTCTCCGTTTCTTCCGGTAGCGGCAAAGAACAAGATGCTCAGACCCGGTTCTTTAACAGGCCAGTAATCCCACGAAATACTCACATTGTCCGGTAAATCCTCGGGACACCAGTAGACAAAATTGGCTTTTTGTCCCAGCGAGGCATCCAGCACATTTTCCATGCGCATTCTCTGCCCGGGAAAAGAGATCTTTGCCTGGCCCTCGAGCCTGAATCCTTTGACATCATTTTCAGACCGCAGCGGATTCTCATATACCACATCCAGCTCTTTGATCTTTTTTTCATAAAGCTTTTCATTCATCGCACCCGGTTGCTGCAATGGACCGCTCTTTGCGTTTCCCGATGCCATCAGAGCCCAACCGCTCGTAAAGCCGGCAACAGCCTTTACCCACTCTCTGCGTGAAACCATGGTTTTGTCCTCCCATAATTAACGGATCTCTTGTACACTGACAATATAATCAAAATCGAGGTCTTGATCAATGATTCCGGGAAAAACGGGATCACTATTCAAAACGCTCCCCATGCGTCAGGGTCAGAAACGGTGCCGAATGCCGGGCCGACAGGGGACGATTTTTTTTCAGGAGGTGTTCGGCATGCACATTGCGCCATCTGGCATTGAGAATCTCGAAATAGCTAAAATACGTGGTTCCCAGCACCTCACTGGCATCGCCCTTCCAAAAGGGAAACCGATCAGGATAACGACTCCATTCGGCCACGCGATGAAAGGCAGACTCGAGAGATTCTCCTGAAGGAGAGGTATAATCGAACAGATCCCGCCCGTTGACGCATAGTATTTCTGCAGCGATGGTCTGAGGCATGAGCGAAAAATGGCTGTACCAGACGCCCCGCTGTCCTTCGGAACGATGCACCTCGTGACTCAGCACCCCGCCGGAATCCACCTGTGTGTCGATAAACTCTGTCCAGCGTACTGCCGCCGAATCCAGCAGTACCTGATCATCGAGATACGCTGCGATAGCAGAAACCAGCACCAACCCCCAGTTGCCCCAATTGTTTTTGCGATCCATGGTATTCATGGGCAGGGCCTTTTGCCGGAGAAACCGGCTAAAAGCCGCTTCATCCTCCGGGGTCCAGGCATCTGATTCCCGAAGAAGATCTGCAGCCAGAATAAATGCGGGAAAGTGGTAGGAAAACGAGAGCTGAGAGTCATCCTCGGTGCGCATCTCTTGCACGCCATCGACCCAGGCACGAATCAGATCCCGGCTCTTTTTTGCCCAGTCCGGCTCTCCGGTGAGCCTTGAATAAAGCGCAAAGCCATAGGCGATATTGGCATCGTCCTGCAGGCCCTCCTTGGCACGGACATGGCCCTCTGCATCTCTGTAATAGCCTGGCACATACCAGATTTCAGGCACCTGAGCGCTGCGAGCCTTGTGCCGGTTCACGAATCCCTGCAACTGCTCAAAGGCTGTATACTCGGGTTCGGATCGTTGCCCGATTGCCGCTCTCATCTCTTTGATTCTGCTATCGGTCACCCAGACCGCTGGCGGTTGTCCTTTGGCTGGCTGGACGAAAAAAATCACGATCAACAGGCAAATACTTTTTTGCATTGGTGTACCTCTATGGTTATAAAGTCATTTCCCTTACAGGTGCGTTGAGGGGATAATCCGACCATCCCCCAAACCAACACAGAGCGTTCAAAAAAAAAAGAGGTTCGCAGAAAAAAACAAATTTTCATATTTTCACGCAAAGCTGTTTCTCTGTGTTTCTCTGAGCCCTCTGTGGTAAAAAATTACCCTCCCAAAATGAGTGACAAAAAAATCACTTTGCCAAGACCGAGAGCCTCGATTATTTTAATTCCCTGACCATGAGATTCCGCCACTGGATGGTGCCCTGCTTGCCGCTGTGGATCTGCAGTCCGAAAAAGCCCTCGAGGTATTCATCATTGACCCAATGCGCCGCAGGAATGCCATTGACCCAGGTCTTGACCACATTGTCTTTGGCATATATCGTCAGGCGATTCCATTGATCTTCTTTCATGGCGCCCCGGACTTTATCATGCACATCCAGCCATAACGGATAATACCAGCCGCCACAGCTCTGGCCATAGATGCCACCGGACCAATAGCGCTTGCGGGAGAAATTTTCCATCTCTGCCTGAGGACCATAGACCGTGATCTTTTCACTGCCCTTTTCCCGGGCACGAAACATGACCCCGGTATTGCCGTCCACCACGTAATACATGTCACAAGTAAAGATAAAATCGCTGAAATCGTTCCGGTCCGTACACAGATAGGTGCTGGGCGATCCGGGCACGGTTATCCCCACGATCATGCCGTCCTGAGCTTTGAATTCACAGGATCCGCCTTTGGGCGTCCAGCCCGTAAGGTCTTTGCCGTTGAACAGGGACACAAAGCCTTCAGACAAATCGGGTTCTGGATCGGTATTGAGCAGCATCTCTTTAGGCTCGGGCGCGTTTTCCTGTTTGCTATATCGCTCGTACCATTTTTGCTGGCTCTCGGCGAGCTCTGCTGACACGGCTAAAGAAATGCAAAAAAGAACAGAAACCAGGATGCTAAGAGAAATGATCCACTTTGTTTTAATCATGATTGACTCCGGTAATTTTAATTATATGTGATTGTCTCTCCAACAGTAAAAAAATCTTTTCAGATGTAAACACGTCTTTGAAAGAAACAGTCTCGATGCAATAACCCCGCGAGGGCCACAATCAGCCCTGTCCCTGTGGCAAAAAATACAAAAAATGCTGCGGAAAATCTCAATAACAATCCATTTCACCGCCCCCGCGGAGCGATGGCTGACCTGTAAAATCTTGTTGACCTTTTTGATATGGGACCGCTCCGGCTCTGTCCCCGCGGCTCACCTCATGATTTATCGAATATCTTTGAACATCTTGATCTTTTATTGGATCGAGGAGACCTCAAGGGCCGCGGTGCCAGGATCCTCCGCGGGCTCGTCGCGCTTCCCCCTGGGCCATGCCATAATCCGTTATCAGCTGGGTGGAGATTTGCAGGTTGGTCAGCTTTTCGCAATTCTTTGACGCCTGGCCCAGGGCGCGATCGCGCCTCGCTGCCATGTGGAAAAGAGCTCTAGAGCCGATATATCCGGATCAACTTTAATCATCTCTCCTTTAAACATTCATATCTTTAATAGCTGGCATCTCTTGCTTGATTCCTGACCTTCATAGGTCGATTCAACAGGACGTTTCAGAGATGGTGCACGCCTGGACCCGGCCTTTGCAGAGTGTGGTGTCCTTTGTGGATTTTTCTAGGATCTCAAACCCATAGACCCCAAATCCTTATCCTTCCACACATCATCCCCGACACGACTTTGCCAGTCCTGAATTTTCTGCGTCAGCCGCCGGATGACGTCATCATGCCGGCCCGAATCGAACAGATTGGTCGTCTCACCCGGATCGTCGTTCAGATTGAACAGCTGATTGCGATCCGTATCGGAAAGACACAATTTCCAGCCATCCGGACTCACAACCGTACGGGTATAGGTCTGCTTGGCCATAAAGATCTGCTCTGCGGTGGCATCGATATTCGGAATCGCAACCTCGTCCGGGTTATTCAGATCCTCTGCAGTGGGCTGGCGCCGTTCCCTCGTATTCCACTCGATGAACACATGGTCTTCCTCTACAGAGCCGCCCTGCATGAGCGGCACAAGAGACTGCCCTGGCAGGTCTTTGCCGGCATCCGATCCCATCAGATCGAGCAAGGTGGGAACCAGATCGATATGACTCACGGGACCGGGGATATGTGTTTGTGTTTTATTCATCCACGGCACCCGCATGAGCCAGGGAACGCGAACCGACTCTTCGTACATGAGCGTTTTCTCGACCAGATGATGAGATCCCATCATGTCGCCGTGATCGCTGGTATAGACGATGATCGTATTGTCATCCAGTCCCAACTGTTTCAGCGTATCGAGGATCGTCCCGACGCTCTGATCCACCTGACTGACCAGCCCCCAGTACCGTTTGATGAGATCGCGAATCTGTTCTGGATTCTCGCCGTACTTTTGCAAACAACTGGCTCGCTTTAGATGCGCCCGAATCGGCTCGTTGGTTTCCAGCGGATCGCTGAAATTGTCAGGCAGGGCCACCTCTGACGGGTCGTGCAGATCATCCAGCGGACCAAAGAACGGCATATGGGGCTCGAGAAAATTGATATAGAGCATAAAGGGCTTGTCTTTATTCTGCTGCAGAAACTTGCAAGCGGTCGTTTCCAGGAACTTTGGTTTGCAGTGCTCGATCGGTTTTCTGGCGGCATCGCTGCGGCTAAAGGTATTTCGTTCCTGGTTGTCCGGCGAATACCCCTTGTCGACCAGAAAATGATGATAATCGCTGCGAGTGGATTTATCGCGATCATCCGAATAGTACCTGATATAATTATCTTCGATCGACACCCACTCGTCGAATCCGTGCTGTTTGAAAATTTCGTCTCCCAGATGCCATTTGCCCATATAAGCTGTCACATACTCGGTGTCATTCACCAGCTCCGGAAAGCAGGGGATATTTTGCGGCAGCGGGATATTGTTGGCTTCGAGTCCCGAGGCATGCGGCCACAATCCGGTCATGACCGTGGACCGGGACGGCGTACAGACCGGCTGGCTGACATAGGCTTTATCAAAGACAAACGATTCGCTGGCCAGCTGGTTCAGATTCGGGGTTTTAATCGCCTTGTTTCCATAAGCAGCCATGGTATCGGCCCGCTGTTCGTCGGTCCAGATGAACAACAGATTGGGTTTTCTTTGTTTGCTCGCACAGCCTGCAATGCTCGTGGCGCACACGGCAGCAGATGTGGCTTTTAAAAATTCTCTTCTGGTAACATGGTTTTGTCGGATCGATTGGGTATTCACGATAACCTCCCGGACTGGCATGATGAACCTTGCGATTTACCCGCTCTAACCATCCCAGCCCCCGAGTTCTATTTGTCAGAGCGAGTTTAAAAAAGATAGGATAAAATTGACTATTGTGCAAGTCGAGAATTGCACTTTTGATTGTCATATAAACCGAACCAACAGGTCAACATCAGAAAACGAGGTTTATCCTGGACCAAAAGAATGTCAATTTTTCTCCGGAAACTATGAATATTTTGTATTTTCCGGAGAAAAGCATGCGTCTGCCTGCGGATATGAGACATTCATCACGTGTCGACCAAGAGTTTGTTTTTCGTGATTTGTTGAAAAAAATCCTTTGACCAGAGGTCCAAAGCCCGTTGGTCAGCAATGAAGGGACGAATATCAATTTTAGCTTGTCGAAAATCGAGCAGTTCGAACCGGTCGTACAAACGTTTTTGTATCTCTTTTTCTGTTAGAGGCGACGACCCGAGATGGCCGGTTTGGCGCATCCGTTCTGCAAGGTGGGGCAGATTAAGGGGGATAGCCTGGGACAAATACCAGACATAATCATACAGATCCCTGCCCTTGATTCGTGTTTTCCAGTTCCGGCAGAGCAGGGCATGAACCTTGCCCGCAAACAAACAAGAGGAGGTGAACAATCGAACGCTAAACGGCACAGGGGCCAGAGCATACTTTATCTCATACTCTGCCCTGGCCGGAGGATCGATATCTATTTCCAATTTAATTTTTAATCGTTCTCCCGGATTCACCCCGGCCACCGGCGGTTCGATGGATTCGATTTGCAGCAGGTGGATCAACGTTTCACCCTTTATAAATGCGGATTCCACCTGAGACTCTTTTTTATTTTTACGCGACACATCCACGCTAAATCCATACGCAGCCAACTCTTCCTGCAAGGGATCGCAATATGGTTTAATCGAAAAATCCGGATCCGGCTCTAAAAGCGAGAAATCGAGATCTTCAGAGTACCGGTCCAACCCATAAAAGATGCGCAAAGCGGTTCCGCCATAAAAGGCTGCATGGTTAAAGAAACCGGTTCGAAAGAATCCCAAGAGGGCAATTTCCTGAAGTATTTCTTTCAGAGCATTTTTATAGTCATTGACCGTTTGGCAGTTATATTTTTCCAGCATATTCTTTACGGCACTATGCATTCGTAAACTCCCGGTTTAGCCAATCGCGTAAGAGACGTACATTTTGTTGCGGATAGAGAGGCGCTAAAAAGGCAATGTCCTCACGATTCAATTCTGAGAGCTGGTTGCTATCCACTCTCAAGTCCTCCAGCAACAAGGTTGCAAATCGTTGCAGAGAACGGACTCCACGGAGGGTTGCCAGCTTGTCACAGAGCGCTTTTTCTTTGCTGGCAATCAGAGCCGGCATACCATTTTTCTGACGCCAGAGAATACCATAGGGATAGACAGCCGGATGGGTACGTTGATAGGTAAACATCCCGACAGGCGTTTCAAAGCTCTTGTTCTTGTTCTTTCCAAAAGAAGCAGAGGTTATAACAGATACACGCTCCGGAATCAACCCATATTCAGCCAGAGCATATTCAAACGAGACATAGGACGGGCCATAGATACGATTGGCCAGGGTTACCGGCGATACATCTTTATGATTTTTGGCCAGATACAATCCTCTCCGCACCTTGACGAGTTTACCAGTCTTGACGAGATAGGATAGATGCGCCCTGGGGGAAGCATAGTCTTTAAATTGTTCCATCAAGGCCAGAGTATCCAGAATATTGGGTCGAGTGGACATGTCATTTTTCTCCATATAATATAAATATTTCATATTTTCCGGAGAAAAACAAGCGTTTTTTTCACACGCTGGCGGAGACGAAGTAAAACAAAACCCTCTGGTACGGAACGGGATTCTACAGCTCCCCATCAGCGTTAACCATCCACCAAAGGAAATGAAACATAAAAGCTGATGCTCATCAGGTCGCCGCAGGGTTACCCTTTGCCGAGCCACGACTGGCACGGCCAATATCAACAGTGACAAGGCTCTGCGCCCTCGCGGAGCGATGACGGGTAGCGTATTCGCGTCAAAAAGATCCTTTATTCCTTGGCCCATCAGCTCACTTGATTATTTTGATCTGGCAAAAAGATTGTTTATATTGCGGCTGTTAAAAAAAAAGGAAACGGCACATTATGATTCCTGATGAATATGAAAACCTTTATGCACGGCTGAATAAGAGCGGTCATGCTCATATGCCACCGGATATGCTGGATGGATATCTCTGTGCGGTCATCATCAGTCCGGATGCCATCTCCCCTCACAAATGGATTCCGACTGTGTTTTTCGAGGAACAGATCCCCGAATTCTCTTCCCTTGAAGAGCTGCAGAGTGTGACCGATGCGTTGCTAAATGCTTATAACACCATGGTGACTCTAGTTGCAGAAAGAAAATTTGGCATGGTCATCGCGGATGGCCCGGCAAAAACATATAGAGAGTCTCTGTTGAGGTGGTGCGAGGGATTTCATAGTGGTTACGATCTTGACCCGATAAATTGGGACAATGGGTTTTCTGTACAGCAGTTAACCGCATTCGGGTATATCCTGCAACTCACAGTGTATTCCCTCGAATTAAGAGCGGGACAAAAAACCGCGATCCCCTCTTTTGTCCGAACCAAAAAACAAATAGTCGACATTGCTCATGAGATCAATGACTTTGTTGAAAACACGTATGCTTTGCGCCTCGAGCAATATAAAGAAAAAGGCGGACAGGGCACTCGCCCCGGATCCGCCACCAACCGCAAACCGCGCTGGGGCCGTAACCAACCCTGTCCCTGCGGCAGCGGCAAAAAATTCAAAAAATGTTGCGGAAAAATTGAATGAACAGGACGTGGGAACGTGGATTTTTGAGCATTCCCGCAAAATATCCTTTTATGGGTTGATGAATGATTATCTTGCATGTTTCCATCCTCGATAACAAGCCCCTTCTCTGGGCCGAAAGCGAGGCCATGGGTACGCAGCCTGCACTGGAGCAGGCGCTTCATGAAACCGGACTTTTACCAGCAAGCCCTGCTGACAATTTGAAACACACGGCCTGGTTACCCTGCCATGGGGAAACGCCGGTGCCCTCCAGCCCCCTGATCGACAGAAAACTGGACAAACGCAAATCCTTGCATCTCGCACCTTGCACTGTGGTGAGCCGGCCATTGAGCCTGGCAAAAATGGCGGATTTGTTGAGCCAGGTCCGGGCCGGTCTTGTCAGGGGAAAGGGAATCGTATATGGCCCCTCGCTCTCCTGGATGGCTCGCTTGTATGGAATGGCATTGCGCATCCTGTCCAAAGAAACCTTTATACCAACGATCATCTCTCACAACAAAGAGTGGCAGGCACGCTGGATCCCGGTACCGGAAGGTGAGGATGAGGAGTACATCTCTGCCCTTGCAAAACAAATGCCGGCTGTATGCCGTTGTCTCTATGAATCCAAGCAAAGCGCGCCAGACCTCCCTGCCCTGCTGCTGAGCCAGGGAATGATCGCCACGTGGGTGGATGAACTCATTCGCTCTTGTGGCGAACCCACGAGATCAAAAAGACAACATACAAATGTGCACGATGCCTGGCTCGAGGCCCTGCACAGCCCGGATCCATGCATTCACTGGCCAAAATCAAAAGAAATCGAGGCTTTGGCCAAACAACTCGCAGAATGGAGCCGTCCGGTCGATTTGACGACACGCTCATCTTTGCGGTTCTGTTTCCGTCTGAACGAGCCTAACGATGAATCCGGCCTGTGGAAAGTGGATTATTTACTGCAACCCAAATCCGATTTGAGCACCCTGATCGATGCAAAGGAGATCTGGAAGAAAAAGAGTCCCTATCACAAATACCTGCAGCAGTCGGGCGCGAATCCCCTGGAATTTGTGCTGACCGCATTGGGCCAGGCAGGAGGACTCTGTCCTTTGGTTTATAAAAGTTTGAAAACAAAGCATCCGACAGGATTTGAACTCGATGCAAATGGCGCACTGCAATTTCTCACCGACTATGCGCAGCCGCTCAGGTCTGCGGGATTCAATGTCATGTTGCCATCGTGGTGGGTAGGCCGGGGACCGAACAGACGCCTGGGCTTGAAAGCCAAAACCACGGCTTCCGGCAAAGACGGCAGCGGTCGCTTTACCCTGGATAGCATTATGTCGTTCGATTATCGCGTCTCGTTGGGAGAACAAGAGCTCTCCCTGGATGAATTGCTGGACCTCGCGCGTCTCAAAGAGCCGCTGGTGCAAGTGCGGGGTCAATGGACCCTGATCGATCAAAAACAGATCCAGTCCGCTATCCGGTTTTTGCAAAAACAAAAGGAGCACTCGCTTCCCGCCAGAGAGCTTTTGCAGGTCGTTCTGGGAGATGAAAAACAGATCAGCGGCCTGACACTCGATCAGGTAGAGATCGACGGCTGGCTGAAAGAACTTGCAGACAGCCTGACCGGACGCAAGGCCTTTGAGCTCTGTCCTTCGCCCCACTCTTTCCACGGCGCCTTGCGCAGCTATCAGGAAAAAGGCTATTCCTGGCTGGCGTTTCTGCGCCAATGGCAATTGGGGGCTTGTCTGGCCGATGATATGGGACTGGGCAAGACCGTACAGACACTGGCCTTGATTCAACGAGAAACAGAGTCCGGAGAAACAAGACCGGTTTTGCTCGTTTGTCCCACCTCGGTGGTCAATAACTGGCGCAAGGAAGCAGAGCGTTTTACCCCTGGACTTTCGGTACTCGTCCATCATGGTACCCAACGTTCAAAGCAGTCGAAATTTCTTAAAGAGGCAGAGAACCATTCCCTGGTTGTCACCACCTATGCGCTCATGCAACGTGACATCGAGTTTCTTTCCGAGGTGCAGTGGGCCGGCGTCGTGCTCGATGAAGCACAAAACATCAAAAATCCATCCACCAGGCAATTCAAAGCGGCCCGGGCTCTAAACTCTGACTATCGCATCGCGCTCACCGGTACACCGGTAGAAAATCATGTCGGCGACCTCTGGTCGATCATGGACTTTTTGAATCCCGGCATGCTGGGCAGCCAGTCGGGTTTCAAGACCCGATTCAAAAAACCCATTCAAATGTATGGCGACAGTGACGCAGCCGAAAAACTCCGAACTCTGACGCAGCCGTTTATTCTGCGTCGATTGAAAACGGACAAGACCATTATACAGGATTTGCCGGAAAAATTCGAAATCAAGGAATACTGCTCTCTGACCAAAGAACAAGCGGCTCTGTATCAGGCCGTTGTCGATGATTTGCAGGAAAAAATCCAGTCTTCCGAGGGCATCAATCGTCGTGGCCTGGTGCTGGCCTCTCTGATGCGCTTGAAGCAAGTCTGCAATCATCCGGCACAGTATGCCGACGATCATTCAGACCTCGAGGGTCGATCCGGCAAACTGGAACGGCTGCTTGAAATGCTGCTCGAGATCCGCGAGCTGGATGAACGCACCCTGGTGTTTACACAGTTTGCTGAAATGGGAGCGTTGTTACAGACCTATTTACAGGACTATTTTGGCGAACCAGCCTATTTTCTATATGGAGGTACACCCAGGAAAAAGCGTGATGAGATGATTCAACGATTTCAA
>WJME01000192.1 GCA_014728115.1 Candidatus Zhuqueibacterota bacterium
GGGCATCCCTGCCCCGGAATCTCAAAGCGGCGAACAGACGGTGAGCCGCTGCACGGACAGCTGCCGGCAGCATGGATCGGGATGAAAAGCACGAGTTGTATTTCGAGATTGCCGGATTGGAAATCCGGCTCCAGTGGCAGCCCCTGGAAAGAGTTCCAGGGGCATCGGGTCGATATCTCAGTGCAGAAATTTGAAATGATCTCGTTACAAGAATGTCGGCAGAGCCGACCTGCTGCATTCCCCGCCAAAGGCTGGAAACGAGAAAGAGGACCTAATATCCCACGGCCTGGATGCTGCCGTTGGTGGTCTGCAGATGAATGGCAGCCTTGCCGTCACCGAGCACACCCTGGATCTGACGTTGCGATTCTGTGACATCGTGCAAAGGCAAATTCAGCAGATTGATGATACCGTTAGTGACCTGGGCCCAAAACGTGGCCGACGTGGTGCGCGGAACCCGCAACTCGATGCGGCCATTGGTGGTCTGCAAGTCACAGACCTGCCCTGACGTCAGGCGCACATCGGTCTCGATATCACCGTTGGTGGTGCGGGCCTTGACCGAGCCATAGATATCCGAGGTCACAATATCACCGTTGCTCACCAGCACATCCACGGTATTGTCCGTGCTAAAGACCTGTACCGTGCCATTGACCTGATCCACCACGACCTGCCAGCTGTGCGGCACCTGAATGCGGTAATCGACCCAAAAGTCTGCCCGCCGCGAGCGTGGAGGGAGGGTCTGCACCTGTACTTCATCTTCAAAACTGTCCACCCGGATTTCCAGGTCTTCCAGATACTCTTTGGCATCGCGACGGGTCGAGGCTTTGACACCTTTTTCGCCGCGCACGATGAGCCGCGATTCCGAGGTGCCGTCGATCTTGACGGTGCCATTGATATTGTCGACATAGAGCCGGTACTGGCTGCGGGTGTTGACGTTGAGATAAAAATCAGTGCTGAGACTGTGATCGATGTCATCGTACTCGTCCGGATCAACCACACAACCGCCCATCATTGCAACAGACACGACCATCAATGATATCAAGAGTTTTCTAAAATTATTCGTTTTCATAGGTATCCTCCAAAAGGACGTTCGAATCCTGTTTCGCCTGTGGCGATTAAAAAATTTCCGGTCAATGTCGGTTCGGAACTAGGGCATCAGGTCATGGAGATGCTGTTCGGCTGTCCTGGCCAGTTGTTGCGCCTGCGGGGTTTCGCACTCTGCGGTTTGCTCCTGTACCCGCTGCCAGGCGTCGATGGCGCGTCCGGTTTCTTTGAGCTGCTCAAAGCTGAGAGCGATACGGCTGTCGATCTCACCGCAAGAGCCTTGCTGCGGATAACGCTTGCGGATCTTGTGCCATTTGATGATGGCATTGGCATAGAGTTCGTTGGCATACAAGGCTTTAGCGCCATTGAGTTCCTGCTCGATACGATCATCAAACGAGTCGTCCGCGCTTTCCGATGTGGGTTTGGTGCCATGGACAATGCTGACCTTACCCAGTCGAACCGGTGTCCCCTGCGGACGATCCGGGAGTTGCTCGATCTTGAGAGACATGAGATAGAGAAACAACTGCTGACGCGTCACGGTCTTGAGATCGCCGATGTCCAGTATGGACTGGCTGCCCAGGGTAAAGCGCTGGCCATCGTCCAGCTGGAGCACAGCCCGGCCTTCGAGGCACAGAATCGTGTCGATATCCTGCAGTTCCATGCCTGCGGCAGCATTCTGCCAGGACTCGTCCAGTCCCTGCCGCACCCGCACATCCCCCTTGACCTCGACCAGGGTAGTGGCAAAGGAAGAAGCAAACAAGAGCAGTGTAAAGAGTAGGGTTGAATATATGATTGATTTATACATTGAATATTCCTTTCAACTTTTTTAGAATAAGATCATAGGAAAACCAGAATCTCAGCCCTTAGCCTGGACCGGTTGTGACCAACAAAGATCCTCCCAGGATGACAGCGAAAGCAAGGGACAATCGAAAATGAACATGATGCGGTCATGGATATGACTGTCGGCAGAGCCGATCCGCTGCGTTCCCAGCCAGAGGCTGGGAACGAGATCAGGCATCCAACATCCAGTATCTAGTATCTAGCATCCAGCATCCAGCATCCAGTACCCAGTATCCAGCACCCAGTATCGGGCATCTTTTCATCATTCTCAATTCTCTATAATCCTTACCCACCGCTCTGCCAGCCCTTGTCTCAGGACCGCCTCTTGCAGGTACTGCATGGCGCCCTGGGTCCAGGCGGACTCGAAGGATTGGCCGATCAGAGTCGTTTCGACAGGGATCCAGAGGGTCGACCGGCCATGGTCGTTTTGGCGCACGATATAGCGCTTTTCATTCGAGCTGATCAGGGCGCCTTGCTCCGGGGCCAGTCCGGTATCGAACAAGAGATAGAGATGCGCCAGTTCTTTTTGCGGGTCCTGCACATCCACAAAGGCCGTATGAATGCCTACGCTCTCCAGCAGAGAGGCATACAGGACCGTCAGGTCATCGCAATCGCCCTGTCCGAGACTGAGTGTTTCGGCGGCATATTGAACGCGATCGTCCTGATAGAACGGGATATTGGGATCCGGATGATACTGAATCTGTTGTGCTTGCAACAATTCAAACAAGGCTTTGGCACGTTCAAACCTGACCGCTGCGGTGCTATCCTCCACATTCACCTGCCGGCTCAGTTGCCGGATCGTCTGATCTTCGGGCGTGAGAAAGAATCCGAGTTTGTCGGTATCGCCATTCCAGGCATTGCGGCTGTGGATCACCAGTTCTGAGCTCATATGTCGTCGCATCTCTTGTCCGGTTCGTGCATGGATCTGCAGATCCACGATGGCGGTCTCGCGATCCTGTACATTCTGCAGATCGCGGTTCCAGTAAACTGTCACCGGAATGTCCTGGGTTTGTCCGCCCGGTATGCGCACGAATCCGGTTTCCCGCGGCCGCTCAGAGAACTGGCTGACATCACAAGTGATATTCACTTCGATATCCTGTCCCACCCGATTTTCAATGGTCACCAGTGCGATGGGATAGGTATTATAGAACTGATAATAAGCCGGATAGATATCCTGGACGATCCATTTGATATCCTTGATTTGAAAAAACTCGCGCTGCTTGCCCCACATAAAACATGCGCCGATAGTAAAGGCAAAGCCATTGGAATTATCATTGAATCTTGTCTCACTATAATGGCGTTTGACATCGAAATTAAGAACAATGCGGCTGTTCAGAGCCAGATTGATGCCGGCGCCCAAAAAGAGTCCGGTCTTGAATTCCGACTCGATATTGACCGTCTCTTGCACACCGCTAGAGTTTTGTATTTGATTGGACGTCCACATGTATGCGCCGGTGCCTGCAGAGACGTATGGATTGACGCTGGCCGACCACAGCGACGACATAAAGTCATAGCGCACCCCCAGCAGCAGGGGAATGACAGCATCGATTCTGGCTTTTTCAGACACATAATTCTGGGTAAGAACCTCGACATTCGAGACCCCACCGATAGAGAGTTCGAAAAACCAACTGTCATAGAGCCGGGTGAAAAAAAACAGATCGCCGCCCAGACCGTTGACTCGCACGGTTTGCTCACCGGTGATCGATGTTTGCACCTGCGTGGGCTGGTCGAATTGATTCCAATAAGACATCCGGAATCCGACACCGGACGAGCGGGTGATACCGGCAGCCAGGCTTTGCTGGCTGCCCCATATCGCGATCATGATCATCACCCAAAACAGTTTGTCGTTCAAATCGTTCATCTCTTACCATTGACCCCACATAAAGATCATTCCAAATCCGAGTTCAAAACCGCTGTAATCATGATTGTTGTTAAAATCCACCAGATGGTAGCGGCCATCGAGATTGAGTCCCATCCACGATGTGAGCATAAAATTCATCCCGGCACCGAGATAACCGCCGAAATGCACGTCAGAGTCGGTCTCGATGGTTTCATAGCGATCGTCAAATCCGTATTTTTCCTCGACCAGTACATGATGAATCCAATACGGTCCGGCTCCGGCGGTAACATAGGGATAAAAGTCTGCACGCCGTGGCCCGCCGAACAGCTCGTGACGGAGCCCCAGCAACAGAGGGGTGACAGCATTGACTTCCACCTCTTCTTCCGACCACTTATCCAGGGTTTCGGCATGGCCGGCACCGCCAAAGGAAAACTCGACAAAATCTTGCGGGCTGATACGTGAAAACACAAACAGCCAGCCTCCGCCCCCTCCGGCATGGATCCGGGTGGTCTTGAAACGATCGGTATGAATGCGTACCTCATAAGAGGGATCGTTCATATCCCAATACCCGCCGCGAAATCCGATACCGGTTTTTCTCAAAGGCCGGGGATTGGCCGACAATGATGTGGCAAACACGATTGCGATCAGCACACCGAATAACATTCTTGCTTTCATTTGACACCTCCTTGTTTCAACATGTGTTGTGTTTGCTCCAACACAAGCAAAGGCGGTGCCAAAAACATGACCACCCGACAAATCAATAGAAATTATATACTTGTAAAAAAATGATCCATCAATCCTGAAACGAGGAAACGGTTCAACTGCGGGAATTTCCCGCGCTTTGCAGCAGCGTATCGAGAAACGAGTGATACGCACTGGGTAATCCTTTATACAGGGATTCCCGGGGCATGGTTTCAAGCTTTTCGCGATATTCGGAGATCTTTTTCCGGACGCGCTCGATGGATTCAGGGTCGGGAGTGGCCGCGAGATCTCTGGCCGCAGCGAGCTCGTCGCCATGATGCCGAACCAGAGCTTCATAGCACATTCCCCGCAGATATTCGGCAATGGTGCCGCGGTCGCGGTTGCCCAGTTCCCGGGCGGTTTGCGTGATAGAGGCGTGAGAAAATCGTTTTGTCCGCAGGGAATCCAGGATCTGTTCGTCCAGGGGTCTGTACTCTGTTTTCTCCGGCACAGACCGGCAGATATCATCCGGAAGATCGCTTTCGCGGATCATATCGCGTCCCTGACTCTGGGCCAGGATGGCCGCGCGTTGCACCATATTTTCCAGCTCACGCACATTGCCCGGCCAGGACCAGGACTGTAAACTCTTTATCGCACGATGCGAAAATTGGGTGACCTGTTGGTAAGCGTGCTTTTGGAGAAAATGGCCGGCCAAAGGCGGGATGTCCTGTGGCCGTTCGCGCAGGGGTGGAATCCGCACGGGAAAGGCATTCAAACGGTAATAGAGATCCTGGCGAAAGCGTCCCTCGCTGACCTCCTGCTCCAGATCGCGATTGCTGGCTGCGATGATGCGCACATTGACCCGAATTGGTGTCTCGCTGCCCAATCTCTGGATTACGCCTTCCTGTAAGGCCCGCAACAGTTTGACCTGAAACGCCTCACTGGTCTCGCTCACCTCATCCAGAAACAGGGTTCCGCCGTCTGCCTGCTCAAACACCCCGCGTTTGCGATTTTGGGCACCGGTAAACGCGCCCTTTTCGTGTCCGAACAGCTCGCTTTCGAGCAAGGTTTCTGACAGGGCACCACAGTTCACTGGTATAAACGGCTTATCACGGCGGGGACCGGCCTTGACCAGTGCCTGAGCCAGCACTTCTTTGCCGGTACCGGTTTCACCAATAAGCAGAACAGGCAGATCCTGATCCTTGACCGTATCGAGCAGCCTGAGCGTCTCTTGCAATTTACTCTTGTGACCCCGGATGATCTGCGGAAAGAGATCGAATTCGCGGTCGGTTATGGGATGGGGTTGCAGATCATCCACCTGTTGTTGCAGCTGTTGTAAAAGCGCCTCTTTTTCTTCAACCAGGCTCTGTTTTTCTCTTGTTGCAGCAGCAAGGCTATCCTTTTGCTGCTGGCGATCGGTATCCAGTTCTTGCAATTCCTGACGGATCTTTGTGATTTGCTCCTGCTTTTTGACCAGCTCTTGCTGCCAGGTTCGGGACTGCTCTTTATGCTGCCGGACCCGCTCCCACCATAACACGATCCAGATCGAAAAAAAAGCCAAAATCCAGATCAAGACCGGAAAGACCAGGGGCAGAGCCAGATTTTGTTGGGAAAACGACAAAATGGCAGCGACGATAAAGGCGATCAAGGCGAGTCCCGATACCAGGGCAAAACGTCGCGGCCCCCAGTGGACGCTAGTAGCCAGGCTGGCCAGGAGAATGAGAATGAGGATAAAACGACCCCAGACAGGCAGCACCCGGATGAAATTCTGGTTCAGGATATTATCGATCACGGTAGCATGAATCAGCGAGGCCGGCAGAGCCGGATCAAAGGGCGAGGTCAGTGTCGTGGCTATGCCGGGCACGGTAACCGCCACCAGCACGATGCGGTCCTGCAAATACGAAAGATCTTTATCATCTCTATACTGTCGCAAGAGTTGGGTCAGCGGCGTATGCGAGATCTGCTCCTGGCGTCCGTAATGATTGAGCCATACCCGGCCATGGCGGTCTATGGGGATTCGGTATTCTTTGCCCGTACGGGTCACGAGTTTCCAGGTGGTGGCGGTTGCCTGCAAAGACATGGGGTCTGTCTCCAGCGCCAGCCGCGCCGTTTCAACCCCCAGAGAATAGACGATTTGATCATGATATCGGGTCGCCAGCGGTGCTTGCAAGGCATAAAGGTGGCTGCCCACATTGCTGAATCCCACGGCATCGACCATGTCCCGCAGTCGAGGAATCGGCCAAAAAGCTTGCCGGCCGATTGGCAGTCCTGTTGAATCCTGAATATTTTGAAAGGCCATACCCAAAGCCACCTTGCCCTTGGACATGAAATCCATCAGGGCCTGATCGTATTCGGGATGGCGTTCATCAGGCCGATGGAACAGGATATCGAATCCGATGGCGCGCACACCCTGCTGTTGCAGGATATGGGTGGTGAGCCCGTAAAAGTCCCTGCTGATGGGCCATCCCCCCAGATCCGCCACATCATCGGGACCGATGGTAATCAGATGAATACGCTCATCCAGCGACCGATCACCGCGTATATGAAACAGCCACTGCAGGGACAGGGATTGCCAAAAAGAGGCGCTGGTCAAAAGCACGATTCCGCCGGTCAATATCCAGAAAAACACCACCCGGGATGTAGGAGATTTTATGCTCATCGTTCTTGTCTGTATCTATTTGATCTTTTCGGCAATATAAGCTATTTGGTCGGGAAATTCCAGGGAAAAGAGCGAGTCTGGGGCAGAGTGTATACGGCGGAATGACTGAGCGAGCAAGTGAAGGAGTGAGGGAGTGACTATGTGACTGAGTGACTGAGAGACGAAGGGACGAGGTGACTGAGAGAATAACATCTGATGTCTGACATTTGACGTTTGACGTTTGACGTCTGACATTTGACGTCTGATGAATCCTTTTGCGCGGTTTTACGTAAACGGAATGACAAATCCGTATGCAAATCTTACCCTTGGCAAAGGATCCAGCCATGAAAAATATCCTCAAATTTCACTGGCCGCTTGTTTTATTGAGTTTTATTTATCTGGTGTTGTTTTTTGCCACCGCAGGACATTATGGAATCTTTCGGGACGAGCTCTATTATATCGCCTGTGCCCGTGACCTGGCCTGGGGATATGTGGATCACCCGCCCTTTTCCCTGGTTGTTCTCCGCCTCGTTCTCGTCACGCTCGGTGATTCTGTGATAGCGATTCGAACCCTGGCTGCACTGAGCGGTGTCGTTTGTATGATGCTCACCTGGAGTCTGACCCGAAACCTCGGCGGCGATCGTTTTGCAGCCACACTCGCGATTCTGGCCTGGTTTGGCAATCTGATGTTTCTGGCGCTCACCAATTTTTTTAGCATGAATGCGCTCGATCTGGTATTTTGGCTGGCCGGATTTCTCATCGTCACGTTTTGGATCAACACCCAGGGAAAAAAGTGGTGGATCGTGCTGGGATTGATCGTGGGACTGGGACTCTTGAATAAATACAGCATGGGATTCTGGGCTGCGAGTTTTGGCATTGCTCTGCTCCTCTCCTCACATCGAAGAGTATTGCTTCAGCCAGGTCCCTGGCTGGCCGCCGGGATCGCAGCGATCCTTTTTTTGCCGCATATCATCTGGCAAATACAACACGGCTGGCCCAGCCTGGAGTTTATACATAATGCGGCCACTTATAAAAACGTACATATGAGTCCGGTCGAGCTCCTGATGGGGGTGATAATCGAGATGAATCCGGTCAATGTTTTGATCTGGTTACCCGGACTCGCCGGTCTATTGTTCTGGCCGCCATTGCGACGATATCGATTATTCGGATTTCTGGCGCTGGTCTTTTTTATCTTTATGCTGTTACAAAATCCCAAAGTCTACTATTTGGCCCCCATCTTTCCGGTGCTGTATGCTGCGGGCAGCATCTGGCTGAGCAGGATTCTATCGAACAGGTGGCGTTTTGGCCGCCCGGTTCTCGTGACAATGATGCTGTTAATGACCCTGCTGGTTCTGCCTGTGGCCATGCCGCTCTTTTCTCCAACCATGCTGGTGAATTATATGGATCGCATCGGGCTGCAGCCCAAGGCCCAGGAAAACAGCCCCCAGGGCGAGTTACCGCAGCATTTTGCCGATCGCTTTGGCTGGCAAGAGATGGCGATCATGGTATCAAATCTCTATCAGCAACTGCCCGACAGTGTGCAAAAAGACATTGCGGTTTATACCACCAATTACGGCGAAGCGGGTGCCATTGATTATTTCCGTGCAGATTACGCCTTGCCCCGGGCCATCAGCGGACACAATAATTATTATCTCTGGGGTCCGGGAAACATGTCCGGTAACCATTTGCTGACGATAGGCTCCAGACGAGAGGATCTGGAAAAGGGCTATGAATCTGTGATTCTCCTGGGACGGTTTAAATCCGAATGGGTGATGCCGTATGAAAATGATCTGCCGATCTATTACTGCACAGGCCTGAAAGCGGATTTTAAGCAGCTGTGGCTAACCACCAGGCATTTTATGTGACCTCGAACCGCGAATAAACGCTATGCCTGGTCAAACCAAACCTATCAAAATAAGCAAGGTCTGTAATATTCCTTTTCGAGCAGCCAAACAAAAAATTGCTTGATTCAGAAAAACGGTTATACTATTTTCAAGGTGCCGGGTATTTTGAGAGTTGCAATTAGCCGCTTTTTTGGAATAATCATCTATATGCATTGGAGGGATCATCCACCACCCCATTTTCATGCAAAATACTCTGGTCAAGAGGTTATAGTAGATATTGAAACGGGGATTGTTCATGGAACGATGCCCAGTCGTGCTATTGGAATGATACAAGAATGGCGGCTTGTCCATCAAAAAGAATTAATGGAAAACTGGAAATTATTGACCCATAATGAGCCGCTCAAACCTATAAAGCCTTTGGATTAAACATATGATTCTTCATGTCAAAAAAGCAAAATATCTTTATGATTATGTCCTCTGGTTGAGATTTAACGACGGTTCTGAAGGAGAGGTAGATTTAAAAAACGAACTCTATGGAACCATGTTTAAGCCATTGCTAGACATTCAACTTTTTAAAACGGTAAAAGTTGACCCCGAGTTGGAAACCATCGTGTGGGCAAATGGTGCTGACCTTAGTCCCGAATATCTTTATGATCGACTAAAGATTCCAGTATAAATCTGCTGCAAAAACTGAGTATGATCTATTTTAGACAAGAGTGATTTTTCCCCAGAGTTTTTCCATCATGCTTGGCGTCTATTGGCGTTCATTCGTGGATCCGATCCTCACTCCAAACAAAGGAGCCTCTATGCCCTCCCTGTCCCGTCGAACATTTTTGCACCTGGCAGGCATGGCTGCATTGGGAACAAGCCTGCTCCGCTGCACCGGACGAGAGCGCAAACCCAATATCTTGTTGATTCTCACCGATGATCAGGGATGGGGCGATATCCACTCGCATGGCAACGCCGTGCTGGACACTCCTACCCTGGACCGTCTCGCTGCTTCGGGCGCGCGGTTTGACCGCTTTTATGTGAGTCCGGTCTGTGCGCCGACCCGGGCCAGTTTGTTGACCGGCAGATATTACCTACGCACGCATGTGCATGGCGTCACCCGGGGCCAGGAAACCATGTACAGCGAGGAAGTGACGATCGCCGAAATGTTAAAAAAGGCAGGCTATGCCACCGGATGTTTCGGCAAGTGGCACAATGGGGTGCATTATCCGCACCATCCAAACGGACAGGGGTTCGACGAGTTTATCGGTTTTTGTGCCGGCCACTGGAACAATTATATCGACACCCATCTCGAACACAATGGCCGGCGCATTGAAACAAAAGGATATATTGCCGATGTGCTGACCGACCATGCCCTGCAATTCATGGAAAAAAACAAATCCAGGCCTTTTCTCTGTTATGTGCCCTATAATCCGCCACACAGTCCGTTTCAGGTCCCTGATACCTATTTCGATAAATACAAATCGCAGGGAGTGGATGACAAGCTGGCATCGGTGTACGCCATGTGTGAGAATCTGGATGACAATATCGCACGATTGCTCAACAAACTGGATCAGCTCCAATTGACCCATGATACCCTTGTCATTTTCATTACCGACAATGGTCCCAATACCAAGCGCTATAACGGCAACATGCGAGGCCGTAAGGGCAGTGTGCACGAAGGCGGTGTGCGCGTGCCCTGTTTTATCAGCTGGCCGGGTGAGATCGAGGCCGGACAGGTCATCGAACCGATCTCGGCCCATATCGACATCCTCCCTACCCTGGCGGAATTGACAGGTGTACGGGTGCCCTCAGAGCCCGAGCTCGACGGCACCAGCCTGGTGCCCTTGCTCAAAAAAACGTCACAGGACTGGCCTGATCGCAAATTGTTTCAACACTGGGGAGGCCGAGGTGCCGTACGAACGCCCCGTTATCGTCTGACCCTGGAAGGCGATCGCATCGGCTTGTACGATATGATCGAGGACCCGGCCGAGACCGAGAATATCGCAGACGAACGTTCAGATATCACAAAATCACTCAAAGCAGCTTATCAAGATTGGTATAAAGAGGTCACGCAACGGGGATACGAGCCTCTGCCCATACCCGTGGGGTACGACGAATGGCCCCGGGTCGAGATGCCCGGTCATGAGGCCTATTTATCCAAAGAGGCCGGACAGGGGATCAGCTATGTGGGCAAGAGTGGCTGGGCCAATGACTGGGTGACCCACTGGACCGACATCGATGCGTATCCGTTCTGGGAAATCGAGGTGGTCAAGGAGGCTGATTATGAGGTGACATTGAAATATGCCTGTCCGCCCGAAAATGTGGGGACCCGGATAGAGGTCAGGGCAGGAGCGCATCGGCTCACAGGAGAAATCCGGAACGCCTTGATACCGGAACGCATCGAGAGTCCGGACCGGGTTCCGCGCAAAGAGGTATACGAGCAGACCTGGGGCAGGCTCGACATGGGCCGGCTGCATTTGCCCAAAGGCAGGTATACGTTGTCAGTCAAGGCGTTGAGTCGGCCGGGCAAAACCGTGATGGATTTAAAGGCATTGATCATGACCCGAAAATAATAACGGGAACTGTTTCCAGTTCCCGTTATTACCGGTTTAATTAGAGAAGGGTTGGAGAGAATCCAACGCGTCTATATGAGAGAGAGAGAGAAGAGAGTCCTATTGAATCGGTTGATAATCCGCAAAGCTGTCATGGATTTGTTCGTGCAAATCGATAAAGAACTGTTGCGGATCTTGTGTTTCTTTGACTTTGATCATCTTGGCCAGTTTGGCATCATTGAGATAGAGAAACGTCAGTTTTGCATGCACTCGCAGCAACATGAGCTGATCTTTTTCGCTCATATTCAACAGTGTGTCGTCAACGATATTCAGTTTGAGTTCCGGGTAATCGGATTTTAACCGGGCCAGATTGTGCAATGCGCTGCTGCGCAGTCCGGGATTATCCGATTTGAGTGCCTGCATATATCCATTAACCGCATTTTCGAGACGGTCGATAGGAGTTGCTGCGATACTGGTACTGATCAAGCCAGACAATAAAACGATCGATAACATTTTCCTCATCACAAACCTCCAAACGATATTGGCTACTCTGCCAGATTGCTTGTTTCCTGGCCCGTAATTCCGTAAAAATTCTCACCCATGCGGGTATAGAGGCTGCTATAGAATACCATGGGATCTTCAGGATTGGTTACCTTGACACTCTGCAGTTCCGAATTTGCGATATACTCGAGCGTCATACGGGCGTGCAGTCGAACCCATTCATTGTCATTATTGCGAACAGCCTTTTTAAGAATCGATTTGGCCTTGCCAAGATCGGCATCCGGATATTTTGAGTACAGATGAGCGATTTGAAAAACACCGCTTTGATTGAGTCCGGGATTTTCGGATTGGATTGCTCTTTCATAGCCATCGATGGCCATTTCGATTTTTTGTTTCAGTGTCATCTTATCTGCAGAGAAAGCATTTCCACTGGCCAGTGCCAGAATGGCTATTGCGAATATAATTCGTTTCATTTCTAGGTCCTCATATTTTAGTGTGAACAGACATATCGTTGACTGTCACCTCTAACATTAGCAAAGGGTGTGCCAAAAGAATCGCAAGCAACTTATGGCTTTTATAAACAAGAACTTACATTGATCATTTAAAAAAATCAATATTCAAAAGGGTGCCACATTTGGTACCATCATATGAGCATTTATTCGTATAAATATAGATAAATCAACATATTACCGAGGTGGTCCTTTTGTGGCACCCGGTTGTTTTGTGGCACCCTTTTGAACCGGTTCAAATTTTTGAGGGGGATAGTAATTGCGATCGAGCCATCTGTAAAGCAGGAACAGTGACGACAGGCATTCGCTGTCACAATCACTGCGTTATGAGCGAGCGCGTTGCAGACGATTGTTCAGAGCCCTGCGTGTCATCCCCAGCATCTGTGCGGCAATGGTCTGATTGCCGTTGCTGCGCTCCAGTGCCTCGTCAATCAACAACTGTTCGGTCTCTTTTAAGGTGGGCAGCGGCTCAAGAAACAATACCCGTTTATCGTGGTTGTCCTTGACCGCTTTGTCGAGCAGGGTATCTGGTGTCTCTTTGGGAGCAATCTCTTCGCGAAACGTTTCGGTGGACAAAATACCGGACCGGTGCCGGCTCACGGCATCAAATATCATCCCTTCGAGCTCTCGAATATTGCCCGGAAAAGAATAGTTGGCCAGCAGAGTAAACAACTCTCTCGGCGGAGTCGGCTTTTTTTTGCCCAATTCACGTGCTGCTTTTTGTAAAAAATGATCGACCAGCAAAGGCATGTCCTCCTTGCGTTCACGCAGCGGGGGAATATGAATATGATGGGCCTTGAGACGATAATAGAGATCCCGTCTGAACTGATCTCTGTGTTGCATGCTCTCGATATCTCTCAAGGTGGCCACAATGATGCGTGCATCCGACATTCGCGGCACATCGGTGCCCAGGGGATAGTATTGTCCTTCCTGCAGCAATCGCAAGAGTTTGACTTGTGATTCAAAAGAAAGATCACCGATTTCATCCAAAAACAGGGTACCCTGCTGAGCTTGTTCGATCAACCCCTTGCGTTCGATATCTGCACCGGTGAACGCACCCTTGCGATGGCCAAAAAGAGTATCGGAAAACATATTATCATCCACTCCTGCCACATTGAGCGCTACAAATTGACCCTTTCGTTTGCTCAGTTCATGCAGCGACTTGGCGATCAGCTCTTTTCCTGTACCGGTTTCGCCGGTCACCAGAACCGGCAGGGATGTGGGAGCAATGGCTTCGATATATTGAAATATGGATTTCATGGCATTGCTCTGTGTGACGATATGGGTAAACGCTTCCGGATGTTCCAGTTTTCCGGACAACAACACCTCTTTCAGGCGTGTATTTTCATGCTGCATCTGGCGCAATTCCAATGCCCGGCGAATCGTGGTGACCAGACGCGAATCATCCACAGGCTTGACGATATAGTCAAAGGCTCCTGCTTTCATACAGTTCACTGCGGTTTCCACTTCATTCACGGCCGTGATTACAATCACCGGCACTTGCGGATATTCAGTGACGAGTTCGGGTAAGAGATCCCACCCTGAAACGTATGGCATGGTCATATCCAGGGCAATCAAAGAGACTGCCTCCGTTCTCAATGTATTCCTGACCTGCCGGCTGTCCTGAAGGGTCATGAGGTTGTTGATTCCCGCCGAGGAGAGGGTAAACCTCGCACTGAGTAAAAATTGCTCTTCATCATCGATGAGCAACACCGGCAAATCCGGATAATTCATCTGACTCATCCTGCCTCCTCTGTTTGTCCGGGCAAACGAATCCTCGCTCTGGTGCCTTGTCCCGGCTCAGACTCTATATAGAGTTCTCCGCCATGGTCTTTGATAATATTGAAGGAAATGGACAGGCCCAACCCGGTTCCTCCTTCTTCCCGCTTGGTTGTAAAAAAAGGATCAAAAATATGTTTCAAATCATCAGAGTCGATACCTATCCCACTGTCCTCTATCACAATCTCGATTTGATTCTTTTCATCCAAAAACGTCGTTTTCACCAACAGTTTTTTAGTGCCGGTCTTGAGTGCCTGACAGGCATTGGTAATAAGATTGATAATGACCTGTTCGAGTTTCTGATAATTGCCGCGAATGGGTTTGATACGAGGATCATATTGAACCTCGAAGGTTTGAGATCGTTTTTTAATCAGGTTATTGACAATCAGAATGGCTTCTTCCACGACCTTGTTGATATCAACGCTCTGATCCAGGGTTCCTGTATCCTGTTTGGCAAAATCCTTGAGACTGGAAATGATCTTTTGAATGCGCAGCGAGCCTTTGTGGATACCGGACAACAATTCGTCTACCATGTTTTTTGCCCGGCTGTACGGCATGCCGGCCACCACAAAATCACCATGTTCATTATAATAGTCGCGTAAGATCGGTTCGGTATCTTTCCACACGCGATTGATCAATTTGGTGTTGAGCAGGATGAAATTATTGGGATTATTGATTTCATGCGCCACACCGGCCACCAAAATACCCAGGGTCGCCATTTTATCCGCCTGGATCAGCTGCTGTTGTCGCAACGATGCGAGTTCTTCGGCCTGTTTGCGTTCTGTGATATCGGTGATCAAGCCGTCATAAGAGACCACAGCACCGGTTTTATCCTTTCGTACGACAATCGTGCTTTTTACCCATCGGATGGTATTGTCGCGATGGATGATACGGTGTTCCAGATTCAGGGGCTCCTCCCCCTGCAGTGCCCTGGCAGCCAGAGCCTTGACCTGGTTCCGGTCCGGTGGATAGACCATTTCGATCCATAAATCGGGATTGATGGCAAAATCTTCCTGGGTATAACCGGTCACAGCGACGCATCCCGGCCCATGAAAAGTATCCAACGGGTGACCCTTTTCGACCTTGACGGTATAGATATAATCTGTAAGATGGTGCAGCAATTGTTTATGTCGTAACTCGCTTTCCACAACGGTTTCCAGCATCATCTTTTGTTCGGTGATATCTGCCAGGTGCTCGATCCGGCCGCCGGCATAGAGCCCGGCTTGAATAGGCTGGCTCCAATACTCGAGCCACCGCTCCTTGCGTTTTTTGCCATAATTGGCATAAAACTCGAAATTCTCGGTAATGCGATCACTGTCATAGCCACGGATCACCTGCTGCTCGAATCGATCCGGATGGGCGAAAATAGATTTAAGGGTTTGGCTCACCATAGAGCGGGCATCTCGTCCGAGAATATCATTCCGGGAAATGCCGAGATACTCTTCAAAGGCATGATTGACCCAGGCATAACGACCTTCACCATCGATGATAGATATCCCCACCTGGGAACTCTCTAAAACATCATTGATCAATGAACGGTACTTTTTTTCACTGGAACGCAACTTTCGTTCTGCGAGTTTTTGTGCGGTGATATCGCTGATCAATCCGTCATAAGCATATACCTTTCCCTGTTCATCGGTGCGCAGTACGACGGTATTACGAACCCAACGCGTCGACCCATCACGATGAACAATGCGATGTTCCAGAGGCGGTACATCTTTTCCGGCCAGAGCCAGGGAGGCCTGTTCACTCACAGCCTTGCGATCGTGTTCATGGACCATACGCAACCACAATTCCGGATCCTGCTCATAATCAGTCAATGAATATCCGGTTACAGCAATACACCCGGGACCATGCACTGTTTTTCTGACCCGGCCATTCTCGACCCAGACCGTGTAGATATAATCCGTGAGATAATTGATCAACTGTTTGTATCGTTTTTCTTCTTCCAGAGAGATAGTATATTCTTTAACAGGGCTATCCATTTTTTGTCCTGAATAATGTTTAAAGGCAAAAACAAAGTTACAGAGGATGATCAACAAATGCAACATCGATTATGGTTTATCATCGACCAGAAACAGGTAAAAATTCGTTCATATAGAAAAACAGATTCTGCATGCTTGCGGCGATTTACAATCTCTAACGCAGAGCAAGGGTTTTTTAATTCGACGAAATGCAGTGACCAAAGGGATTGTTATAGAGCGAGATAAAGATGAAAAGGAGGTCGAATATGAAGCTGACCAACCTGATCGGTCGCACCCCACTGGTTGATCTGTCGGTTCTGATCGACCATCCCGGAATCACCTTATTGGGTAAAATGGAAGGCAATAACCCGGGAAGCAGTGTCAAAGACCGTGCTGCCTATTGGATGATCAAAGGAGCTGAAGAAAAGGGCTTGCTCGGAGCGGGCATAAAAATAATCGAACCTACCAGTGGCAACACCGGCATTGCTTTGGCCATGATTGCCAGTGCCAGGGGATATAAAATCGAGCTGGTCATGCCTGAAAACTCGACTCGTGAACGATGGTTGACCATGCAAGCCTTTGGCGCTCAGGTGACCCTTACCCCGGCGAAACAGTCTATGGAAGGTGCCATCGATTATGCCAGGGATCAGGTCGAAAAAGGAAATGCAATCATGCTGGATCAGTTTTCCAATCCTGACAACCCCAGGGCTCATTATGAAAGCACAGGTCCCGAGATCTGGCAAGACACCGGCAAAACCGTCACCCATTTTATTTCAGCTATGGGTACCACCGGCACGATCATGGGAGTTTCGCGATATTTAAAAGAACAGAATCAGGATATTCAGATCATAGGAGTCCGCCCTGCAAAAGGAGCCCACATCCCGGGGATACGCCGTTGGCCTCAAGATTACATGCCGGCGATTTTCGAATCGAGTCGTGTGGATACCTATCAGGATATAACACAGGAACAAGCAGGAAATATGGCCCGAATCCTGGCACGAAAAACCGGAGTTTTTTGCGGCACCAGTGCCGGTGGCGCTGTCGCGGCGGCCGTTGAGGTTGCAAAAGCATTGACCTCTGGGGTTCTCGTGGCCATCATCTGTGATCGCGGTGACCGCTATCTTTCCAGCGATCTCTTCACGGACACACAACCAGCACGGAGTACATAATGTCATATGATATTCAGACGATAAAAAAAGAGTTAATGGCCGATACAGCCGTTCTTGTGGATGTAAGGGAAAAGGATGAATGGGACGACGCCCATTTTGCCGGTGCCCGGCTCATCCCGTTGAGCGACATTAAAAAAAATCGTGTTCCTGATACGCTGGACAGGGATAAAACCCTGTATCTGTATTGTCGCAGCGGCATAAGAGTCTTTCGTGCGGCCCCTCTGTTACAAAAAATGGGATTCGAACGGGTCATTCCCCTCCAAGAAAGCTTTCAGATACTCGCGAATCACGGCTTTGAGGTCTCCAGTGGCAAGATGCTTCACCTGGACATCCAATCAACCGGTGACTGTACTTTCGAGGCCAAAAATTCCCTGGGTATCACCTCGACCATCGAGGGTCCGCAAAATCTGGGCGGAACATTCTCGGGATTGAGGCCTATGGAAACCGTGCTCGCGGGTCTGGCAGAATGCAGTGCAGTGGATATCGTACATATTATGAAAAAGTCACGCAAAACCCTCTTGTCATTGAATGTCTCTGTCGATGGCAAACGCTCAGAGAATGTACCGGCGGTATTTGAATCCATACACCTGCATTTTCGTGCAGAGGGAGATTTTGATAAAAAGAGTCTCGAACGGGCTTGCGAACTGTCTGTACAAAAATATTGTTCTGTGGCCAGGATGCTGGCAAAAACGGCTGTCATCACCCATTCGTGTGAAAAGCATTGAATTTGATCATTTGCGTTTTGAAAAAATACATGTATATTAGAGAGATGACCAACAAACATGAATGGCTATGAATCAACAGGAATTACTCTCTCTCAACCCCTGGAAACGCGCCGTCATCAAAGTCGGCAGTGCGTTGATCGCACCGGACGGTCAGGGATGCCGTACCCAATATCTCCTTTCCATCGCAAACTTTATTATCAACAGTCGTAAACAGGGTAAAGAATTGATCCTGGTTTCTTCGGGCGCTGTAGCTGCAGGTGTTTCCACCAGAGTTTTACCCATGATGAAACGCCAAAAATCCATACCCGAAAAACAGGCTCTCGCTGCACTGGGACAACCCCTTCTCATGGCCCATTGGAACCGTTTTTTTGATTTTCCCTGTGCCCAGCTCTTGCTGAGCTATGATGACATTCATAACCGCAGACGTTTCGTCAATGCCAAAAATACCTTGCGCGAGTTACTGGACTGGAAGACCTTACCCATTATCAACGAAAATGATACCGTTGCCACCGAAGAACTCAAAGTCGGAGACAATGATAATCTGGCTGCGCATGTGGCTGTACTGGCAGAGGTGGATCTGTTGATTATTTGTACCGATATCGACGGATTGTTCGACAAAGACCCCAAACAATTCAAGAACAGCCAGATGCTGCGTGACATTACAGAGATCGATGAAACCATTTCGGCTCTGGCAGGAGGCCCCTCGTCGAGCCATGCCACCGGGGGGATGCGCACGAAAATAGAAGCCGCTGCCAAGGCCACCAGCCGTGGAATCGACACGGTGATTGTCAATGGCACCAAACATGAAACCTTTGAATGGTTGAATGAAGGTAAATTGTATGGTACCCTGTTCCGCCGCATCAAGAATCCTCTTGCTGCCAAGAAACACTGGATGCTGCATGCCCTGCCCAGTCAGGGAAATCTGATCGTCGACCCAGGGGCCCAAAAAGCCATTTCTGAGCGGGGCGCGTCCCTTCTTCCCTCCGGTATTGTCGGAGTAGAAGGCCATTTTTTACATGGAGACGCGGTTTTGATTACCTCAAAAAGCTCACAGGGAAATGTGCACATTGCCAAGGGAATCTGTCAATTCAGTTCTGCAGATCTCGAGATCATCAAGGGACGACAAAGCCGGGAAATAGAAGAATTGTTGGGCTATCGCGGTGCTTCCGTGGTTGTCCATAGAGATGATCTGGTGCTTTTTAATTGATCTACCCGGCTTGAAAAATGGAGTACATTATGAACCAACAAACGACCGATTTGCATCAGCTTGCCAAATCCAGCCGGAATGCCAGCAGAATTCTCGCCAGTGCCAGCTCTGCTCAAAAAAACGAGGCCCTGTTGGCCATGGCCGAGGCATTGCTTGCCTCTCAGCAAACCGTTACCGAGGCCAATGAAAAAGACCTGACCTATGCCCGGGAACAGGGCTTGTCAAAAGCCATGATCGACAGGCTGGTCTTGAATGAAAAAAGAATGCAGGGGATGGCTACCGCGCTCAAAGAAGTTGCTGCGCTCAAAGATCCTGTGGGTGAGATCAGCGCCACGCAGACACGTCCTAATGGCATCCAGGTAGCCCGGATGCGTATCCCTCTGGGCGTGATTGCCATGATCTATGAGTCCAGACCCAATGTCACGTCTGATGCGGCGTCGCTCTGTATCAAGGCAGGCAATGCAGTCATTTTGAGAGGAGGAAAAGAAGCCTTTCATTCCAATCATGCCATTGCTCAGGCATTGCATCAGGGACTGGAAAAAGCCGGATTGCCCAGAGAGGCCGTGATGGTTGTGCCCACTACAGACAGGGCTGCCATATCGGAGTTACTCACACTGGATGAATGTATCGATCTGGTGATTCCTCGGGGCGGAGAAGGACTGATTCGATTCGTTGCCGAACACAGCCGCATTCCAGTGATCAAACACTATAAAGGCGTGTGCCATCTTTTTGTGGATGCCGGCGCGGATCATGATATGGCCATAGATCTGATCATCGATGGCAAGACCTCGCGCCCGGGGGTTTGCAATGCCCTGGAAACCGTGCTGGTACACCAAAAAGAAGCAAAGGCGTTTCTGCCTGTTGCACTCGAATATTTGCGCAAAGCCAATGTCGAGGTCCGGGGATGTCCGGAAACGCAAAACATCGACCCGTCAGTAACTCTGGCAACAGAAGCGGATTATGAGGCAGAATATCTGGACCTGATTCTGGCTATCCGTGTCGTACCGGATATGCAGGAATCGATTCGCCATATTCAGCAGTATGGCTCGGATCATACAGAGGTTATCGTCACCCATGATTACGCGAGGGCACGGGAATTTGTTCGCAAGGTCGACTCTTCTGTGGTTCTGGTTAACGCCTCATCGCGCTTTTCCGATGGCGGAGAACTGGGACTGGGCACCGAAATCGGCATCTCTACGACCCGACTGCATGCCTATGGTCCCATGGGACTGGAAGCCCTGACCACACAAAAATTTGTGGTCTTTGGCGATGGTCAAACCCGTCATAATATCCCATATCGCACCTGACCGGATAATGACAGCGTTTGGATCCGAATCTATCCGCACCTAGCACCATTCCGGTGAGGGCCGGAGAAAGATCGGAACTCTTGAACAAACAATGATGTACTCACGCAACGTTGCCAAGACGCTAGACAGGATGATCAACAATCATGACAAAACACTCATAAAGGGGAAATCGTGAAAATCAAACTGCTCTTTACCCTCATCGTTCTTTTCTTTAGCATAGGATCTACAATGGCCGAACAACATACTCTTGACAGGGAATCAATCGACGCCAAATATAAATGGAATTTCGAGGACATTTTTAGCAGCTGGGACGCCTGGCAACAAGGCATGACCCGGCTGGACAGTATGATGCAGGAAATGGTCGAGTTCAGAGGATCACTCTCGCAAGGTCCGCAAAAGTTATTGGCAGCCCTGCAACTCAGCGATGACCTGGAAATCCTCGCTTACCGCGTCTATCGCTATCCTCAACTCATGCGAGATACCGATACCAGAAATCAGGAAATCGCTGCTAAACTTCAACAGGTTCAGATTCTGTTTGCAAAATTCAATACAGCGACTTCGTGGATGAATCCGGAAATTTTACAGATTCCCTGGCCCACAGTCGAACAATGGATCGAACATACACCGGCTTTAAAACCCTATTCTTTTCCCCTTTCCGATCTGTTTCGTCAGCAAAAGCATGTACTGGATGAAGAAAAAGAAAAACTGCTCTCCTATTTCAGCCAATTCAACGGCGCGCCCAGATCCATTTATACGGAACTGGCGACATCAGACATTGATTTCCCCACAGTGGAACTGTCCACCGGCGATTCGGTGACCATGACGGCGGGGAATTATCAGCATATCCTGGCGACCCATCGCAACCAAAATGATCGAAAAAAAGCGTACGAAGCGCATTATCAGGTCTATGCCGACAATATCAACACCTATGCAGCGATCTACAATGGCGTGTGCCAGCGCGACTGGGCATCGGCTCAGGCCCGCAATTACGCCTCGACGCTGGAAGCTGCCCTGGATGACAACAATATACCGACAGCAGTGTATACCAATCTGATCGAAACCGTCAAGGCCCATACTCAGCCCCTGCAACGATATATGAAGCTTCGCAAACGGGTCCTGGGCCTGGAAACATATCACACCTATGACGGATCGATTCCTCTGACCGATTTCGACAAATCGTATCCCTATGAGGAAGCAAAATCCTGGATGGTGGAAAGCGTCGTGCCTCTGGGCCAGGAATATCAGAACAAGCTTAAAACCGCACTCAGTGCGGGCTGGCTGGACGTGTTCGAGAACACGGGTAAACGTCCGGGTGCCTATTCGGCCAATGTCTATGGGGTGCATCCCTATATGCTGTTAAACTATAAGGAAACACTGGATAATGTCTTTACGCTGGCGCATGAACTGGGTCATACCATCCATACCGTGCTGTCCAATGAAAACCAGCCCTTTGCCACGCACGATTATACCATTTTTGTCGCTGAAGTGGCCTCTACCTTCAATGAACGATTGTTATTGGATTATTTGATGGAGAAAACCACGGATCCCAAAGAACGCATCTCGCTTTTGCAGCAATCCATTCGAGGGATCACCGGGACGTTTTATTTTCAGGTTTTATTGGCGGATTTTGAATATCAGGCGCACAAGCTGGCAGAAGAAGGAAAACCGATCACTGCAGATGTCTTGAACGGGATCATGCATAATCTTTTTGAAGCGTATTATGGCAATGCCTTTGTACACGATGAATTCATCGACAAGGTATGGTCTAGAATCAGCCACTTTTATTATGCGCCATTCTATGTCTACCAGTATGCGACCTGTTTTGCCAGTTCTGCACAAATCTACAAAACCATCCAGTCTGGATCTAAAGCAAACCGTAAAAATGCCATTGACCGGTATTTGGAATTACTCAAATCAGGGGGAAATGATTATCCCATGCAACAGCTTTTAAGAGCCGGTGTAGACCTGACCGAAACAGAGCCGGTCATGGCTGTCATCGATCAATTGGATCACTTGGTCACACAACTTGAAACCGAAATCGAGCGTTTATAAAAACAGTGTTTTGAACCGCCATAACCAGGGAGGGATCATGAAAGTCATCTTGGCATTGGATCAGGGAACCACGAGTTCGAGAGCTATCATCTTTGATCGCCAGGGCACAATCCGTGCGATTGCCCAAAAGGAATTTCAACAGATATTTCCCAAACCTGGCTGGGTGGAGCATGATCCCAGCGAAATTTGGGTTTCACAGGTCAGTGTCGCTGCCGAGGCCATGACACGGGCCAATATCAGCGCCAAAAATATTGCGGCGATCGGAATTACCAATCAGCGAGAGACCACCCTGGTTTGGAACCGAAAGACCGGGGAACCCATTGGCAATGCGATTGTATGGCAGGACAGACGTACCGCACCCATCTGTGACCGGCTTAAAAGCGAAGGTCTGGAACCCATTTTCCGAAAAAAAACCGGATTGTTACTGGATTCATATTTTTCAGGAACAAAGCTGCACTGGATCCTCAAAGAAAACCCCGATGCCAAAAAACTGGCCGAACAAGACAAGCTGGCTTTTGGTACGATTGACAGCTGGTTGCTCTACAAAATGACCAACGGCAAGTCACACATCACGGATGTCACCAATGCGTCGCGCACCCTGCTCTATAACATTCACCGCCAGGAATGGGACCAAGAGTTGCTCGAAATACTGGGTATTCCCGAATCTCTTTTACCAGAGGTTCGCTCGAGCAGCGAGGTGTATGCAGAGACATCAAGCGACCTCTTGTCCGGTGCCGTGCCCATTGCAGGCATTGCCGGCGATCAGCAGGCTGCCCTGTTTGGGCAACAGTGTACCTCTCCGGGACTGGCAAAAAACACTTATGGCACAGGATGTTTTTTGCTTCTGAACACCGGTGAAGAAGCGATTTTATCACAAAACAATCTGGTAACCACCATTGCCTGGCAGATCGGCAACAAGACCGAATACGCACTTGAAGGCAGTATTTTCATTGCCGGTGCAGTGATTCAATGGCTACGAGACGGTCTTGGTTTGATCCGATCGGCATCGGATGTGGAAGCACTGGCCAGCAGTGTCAAAGACAATGGCGGGGTCTATCTGGTCCCTGCGTTTGCCGGTCTGGGCGCCCCGCATTGGGATCCTTATGCCCGTGGCATTATCGCCGGCCTGACGCGCGGAAGTACGGCCGCTCATATCGCGCGGGCTGCCCTGGAAAGTATCGCCTATCAGGTACAGGATGTCCTGATCGCCATGCAAACCGATGCCAATACGACCCTGACCCAATTGCGTGTAGATGGCGGAGCTGCCGTAAATGACCTGTTGATCCAGTTTCAATCCGATCTGTTGCAAAATCCGGTGGTTCGCCCCAAAACCCTCGAGACGACAGCGCTGGGTGCAGCATATCTGGCCGGACTGGCGACCGGATTCTGGAAGGATCAGGACGACATCAAGAGTCAATGGCAGGTCGATCAGGAATTCACACCCCATGTCTCCCCCGAACAGGTGCAAACCTGGCGCAAAGGATGGGAACGGGCCCTGCAACGGGCTCAAAAATGGCAAGAGGAAGGTGAGGATTAAACCTTGTGAGGATTACCATTGCGCCCCACAATTGATTCTCTCTGCAAGCAAGTGCCTGCTTTGCTCGATCGCCGCAGGGGATTTTTTTCCTTTGCGGCGAATAATGATAGCGACAGGCTCTTGAATCTCTGCAAGGATCATAGACTTGAAATCATTCGAGAGCCCCCTCTCCAAAAAATTGCGCCCAATATGTTTTTCTTGATTATGCCCGAATCAGGCCAGGCTGGGGAACTGGTATTTTGGCATGAAATGGTGAAACATGTGATCTATCCCTGTTGGCTATATGGAAGCACCTTTGGCATTCTTTCCCCTGTCCCTCCTCCCCTGTGGCAACAGCCCATGAAAGCTCAGCTGCGACAGGTACATGAGGAGCGCGAATTTCTCATACACCAATTTGATCTCGAGCAACTCTGGTTTTTACTGACCTCGGTTTGTGTAAACTTGAATGAACCGCGGCAGCTGCACGGACACCTCGTAACAGAGCCAGAATATCGATTTTATCGATCGTGCCCAGAAGCGTCTGTAGAGGTGGTTTTGAATGCTCAGACAGAATTCAGACACAAAAAAGCGATTTGTATCGAACGTCGACACTTTTCATGCGATGGCAAGACCCTGCATTTTTCAGCCAGCGAAATTTTTTATGAAAAGCAAAATCTTTTCAAGCGACTGGAAGAAAAAGACCCCTCGCCAAAAATCGAAACGCGACTCGATAGCTTCCAGCAAAGAGCCGTGGCATGCAAATGGGGTCCGGTCAGATTGTTGGCACCGGCAGGGTCGGGAAAAACCCGGACATTGGTGAATCGAGTGGCTAGCCTGGTAAGAAACCGAGTGCCGCAAAGACGAATTCTGACTCTGGCATTCAACACCAAAGCTCGCGAAGAAATGCAAATGCGTCTGAAAGCAATGGGATTGAGCCAGGTACATGTTTACACGCTGCACGCACTGGGATACCGATTGATAAAACAAAAGGTGGATTGGAGAGTCTCCACAAAAGATTCGCACAAAAGAGCACGCTATCTGATCAAAAAAGCGATTAACAGAAAATGGCCGCACTGGCAACCGGATTTATCGAGTATTGATATTTTACTGGAACGTATCGGCCACTGTAAAACAGAGCTGATAAAGCTGGAACAAACAATAGACCTCGACAAGCTGCAATTATCTTTACACGACCTCCTCTCTGCGTTTATTCACGAACAGTTTAATGCTCGTTTTATCAATTTCGATGATCTCATCTATCTCGCGCTCCTGTTTATGGTTCGCGATCCGGTTCTGAGAAGCAATATTCAGAATCAATATGATTATATACTGGTGGATGAATTTCAGGACCTCAATGCCAGCCAGTGGCTATTGGTGCAACTTTTGGCTTTGCCTCAAAATCATCTTTTTGTCGTTGGAGATGACGATCAAATGATTTACGGTTGGCGTGGAGCTCGTGTTGAGCCCTTGTTGTATTTCAAGGAGCATTTTCCAGCGAGTGAATGCCTGGCGCTGCAAACCAACTATCGATCCAGCCAGGCAGTGATACGACATGCAGACTGGCTCATTCGCGGGAACAAAAAACGACTGGAAAAAACAATCTTACCGCGGGAATCAGCCGCAGAAGGACAAATTGAAATCCGTCTGTGTGATACACTAGTGGAACAAATAGAGACGGCTATAGAATGGATACGATCGGGGAAGCCGCCGGTTAACGACTATGCGGTACTGTTCCGTCAGAATATTTACCGGGGATTATTTTCATTGATTCTGGACGGTTACAAACTCTCCTACCGAACGCTCGACCGTCCACGGGGGAGTGATAGCGAGTTTATCAAAACCATTATCGCTTACCTGGAATTGATTTTCAACCAACGCGAAGAGCCTGCTATTTGGCAGGCTGTATTGAGATATCCCAACAGATTTCTGAGCAAGCCGGTCATTGAAAGAATTTCAAGTATTTTGGATTTAGAGCGCATGCTACATGCTGATCTGGCGTGCCATGAAAAGTGGCAACTTGAAGCATTGCACTCGCAGATAACGGGTCTGTGGAACCATGAGAGGGGTGTGGAGCATTCGGAACAAGCTCTTGATTGGTTAGACAGCTGTTTTGGGTTGGAGCAGGCGACGAGATCGGGATTTCGGGAACGGCCTGATTATGATCAACAGAGTACTTACTATATATTGAAATATTGGTCCAAAGCCTATGCGGATGTAGATCGATTCATCTCTCGTTTGCATGATCTGGTTCATCGACTGGAACAGGCTCCTACGCAGGAGAATGAAGGCATGTTGTTAAGCACCATTCACAGTGTCAAGGGAAATGAATTCAACCATGTGGTCTATTTGGATTTTCTGCACAGATCTACAGACCGGACAGAAGAAGAGCGACGGGTTTCATATGTTGCCCTGACGCGAGCCATCTCGGATCTGTTGGTCACGGGGCGCAAGGATGAGATATCGCCATTTTTAATGGAATATTGTCTTCATCCGCAGTTAAGATCAGTTAAAACTCAAAAATTGCAACGAGCCTTAAACAAGGGGGATGGACGCTTGACAAAGCGATTCGGTCAAGAGGTCTTGGAGCGTGAATTAAGACATCGAAAATGGCTGGACGTTTGCTAGACAAAGGAAGAGCGGGGTTGTATCGGTTTCGGACCTGATACAGGATTGTGGGCTAAACACCGTATCCCGGGGCGTCAGGATACATGTACCAGGAGAGGCCATTCCCGATGGACACAACCCCGCAGGGGGACATGTAATAAGGGTTCTTGCATGAATGATGATTGGGGTTCATCATACATCCAATTACTCCTAATAATCTAACACTTTTCAGGACATTGTCAAGTAAAAAATAACAAAATTGCGTTTTTTCGCCATTTATGGCGGAAAAAATTTGATCGACCTTGTGAATAATGACCCACATTCGCAAACCCTCTTTCGATGTAAAAAGTAAAAATATTGATCTAAACTAATGTTAATAATGCATATACAAGATAAAAGAAAAAATATAAAGTCTTGTTTTGTGGGGCCTCCTTTCTTTGATTTTTTTCTTTCAAAAATGGCTGTATTTCGCATAATATGACGATTTCCCTTGACTTGCATTCCATAAATTTGTATCTTTCGCCATAGCATACTATTCTGAGAACAAGCACTTGAAATTTGGCAACCGAAAGGAGCATCCACATGCAAAAGCACTATTCGTTCAAACGTTTTATCGCTGTCATTATCATGATTGTCCAGGTCGGTTTTTTAGCCACAGCTGCGATCACGTTTGGTCAGGATTTGCGTCAAAGTGACAGAGATCACCGCAACAGCAGAACCGGGATCATACAACACCAGCAAGAAACCGAAAATGAGTCAATTTATCAGCGTGCCCGGAACAATTTATTCGAATTTTTCAGTTTTGTGTTTGGAAGTTCCGAAACCGATAGCAAAGAATTAGATTTGCACAACCCAAACAGCGTATTGCCGCTACCATCACCCCCCGATCCTGGCGATGGTGATGACGATGGTGGAAATGGTTAAGATAACAAGCTCTGTGCCCGGTTTTCAAAAAGCCAAAAAGTCGGGCACAGATTTTCAGAACTAAAAGCGAGTTCTAAATGACCTTCGCAACGACTATACGACGAATACTCTTGTACTGGTTTTCATTTTTGGTGGTTTTGAATATATTGGTTTTTTTACCCCATTATCCGGTACACTTTTTAAGTTGGGTCAATTACTCGCTCTATTTCATGCTGTTTCTTTTTTCTTGGCAGATCGCCATTATAGAAAAATACATGAAAGCACTGTTTTTTCTTTTTGCGTTTGCGTTTCTCTCAGTGGTTTTATCGATCATAACCATCTATGCCGGCTCGAATGGATTATTCGGCGACCGCTATACATTGTTTACTCTGTATTTTTATACTGGCACATTTTCATACAGCATGATAGGTGCAGCGACCGTACTTTTTTGTTTGATCTATTTTTTACCCGGTAAATCACCATTCTTATTGATGGTGATTGCACTTTTGATCGGGTTTCTGTTTATGGTGCCTCATCTTTTTCATCAAAGCTCTCTCTCGGCCTATGCAGATAAAGTAAGCCATATGGGGTGGATGCGGCATATGTTGAAAATCGATCTTTTGGCTATTCTCTTGCTGTGCGTCTATTTTGCCGTGGCCCTGTTGACGAATCGTCCCACAGCAGCATTGTTCAACTCATGGGCGGTTTGCTTGCTCACTCTGTTCTCTTTTGACATATTCGATTCGATTGTATCTCTCAAGAATATAAAAACTTATGGATTCGACCAATATTTTGCTATCATTATTTTGATCGCAATGAACATTGTTTTATTTTTTCGCCTTACAGCACTGTTTTCCGAAAGTCACATGATGCGAGAACAATTGATTTTTGATAAAAAATACCGCCTAAAGACACCCGTGCATATCGCTGATTCACAAAACTCGGCACTGCTCGAACAGGCAAAATCCCTGATTAGCAACAATCAGGTGATCATGCAATTTGTTACGGGATTGGGTATTATCATGCTAGCCGGTTTGACGAGTTCCTATATTGTGACCTTTAAAGTGACTTTGTTTTTGGTCTTGACGATTCTAATCTGGAATGCATATACCCTACTTGTAAAGCCCAAAAAGCATGGCGAAACAATAAAACCTCAAAATAAAAAATAGACTCGTTTCTATTTTTGGGAGTTTTTTCCAATGGACCGCTATAAAAATCTTTTGTCTCAAACAGAGTTGATCGGGCATGCACCAGAGATCGAACAAATTCGCAAATCTATTCCCTCTCTGGCAGAAAGTGATCAACATGTGGCTATTCTCGGTGAACCCGGCACTGAAAAGCTGGTGGCTGCGATTATGGTTTATGAAAAAAGCAACAGAAAGCATGATCCTTTGATCCTGAGCGATGCCACTCGCCTGAACGCTGCATATGACATGGAATTATGGCAGCTTTTTAAGGAACAAGATCCGGAAATCATCAACAAGGAAACGATCAACGGTACGCTCGTATTGCAGAATCTGGATCATCTGAACTCGGAATCTCAAAATAAAATCCTGAATATTGCCCGCAAAGGCTATTTCAAGAGCAAAGAACAAGATAAGGTTTTTCAAACAGACTTGCGCATCATCGCGACAACCAGCCCCAAAATTTTGCAGGCCGTAAATGAGGGCACTTTTGACTCTGAACTCTATTTTTCAATCTCTGAGTTGATGATCAAATTTCCGAGCCTCATCGATCGCAAACAGGATATTCCTCTGCTCTTTGACTATTTTTTACAACAAATTTGTACCGATTTAAACAGACCGGTGCCGGCCATCAATTTTGAAATCTTTAACCAAATGCTAAAGCATAATTGGGCCGGAAACATCAAAGAGCTGGAAAATGTCGTTCGCAGTCTTGTTCTTTCTTCACCCGAGGATGAATTGTTGCCAGAGATGCTGCCCTTTTATAATCAAAAAAAGCAATTCAACAAAATAGAACTACAATCTCTCGGCCTTGCGGTCTCTCAGGTTGAAAAAGAGCTGATCGAAAAAGCATTGCGACGCTTTGCGGGCAACCAAAGCCGGGCCGCAAAAATCTTGGGAATCTCTGAACCCAATATGCGCTTCAAAATGAAAAAACTGGGTATCAGCAAAGACGATTTTATCCTCGGCACGGAATCCTAATGAAGTTGATTTCTCCTAACGGTTGTGTCCAAAATCCAACGCCCCGTGGACACAACCGTTTTCTCCCTTGATCTTACTCTTTCAAGATCTTATCTTAAAAAAAGGCCATACCTATATGGCCTTTTCGGTAAATTCACCCGATCCAACTCACAAAATCTGTTTGACATTATTGAGGTGTGTATGGATGTATTTTTGATCCCTGATCATTACAGCCCCAACGATGTAATCACTTTGCTCGAAAAGCAACATGCAATGACAAAAGAACAATCATTCGAATCTCATTTTTCACTCCTCGACACGATGGATTGGAGACTCTATCAGGCCGGATATCGCTTGGAAGTCTATGAAAATCATTCTGCACTTTTACTCATCGATGCAATGCATCCTCTTATCACACTCCCTTTTTGCAAACTGATTGCATCGGCAAAAGACCTTGAACCCCTGCTATCTGACCGGATCGGCCCCCTTTTGGGCAATCGCAGCTTGTTTTCCAGAGCCAACTTGCACTTTTACTCATCAGGATATAAAATTCTGGATTCTCAGAACCAGGCCTCCGTTGCCTTGACTCTGGATACCTTGAATATGCTTGACATTCTTGCTCCCCCTATTCATGTCGTCCGCTTTGTACCGCTACAGGAAAGCAAAGTAGAAATCGAAAAGGTCAAAAAAACACTTTTGGATTCAGGCCTTAAAATTTCAGCACACTCTATATATGAACAGATATTCCGTACACTGGACATTCAACCCGGCACCTACAAGTCCAAGGTGATGCCTAAACTGACCAAACGCATGACAGTTGAAAAGGCTGCAGCGGTCATCTTTAAAGAATTGAACGAGGTGAGCCAGGCAAATATCAAGGGCGTCATTCAGGATATCGACAATGAATTTTTGCACGATTTTCGTACATCCATACGACGAACACGTTCAGCGCTCTCTCTTTTCAAGAATCATTTGAATGTATCCTGCACGCATTTCAGAAAAGAATTTCGGCATCTGGGCAAGAGGTCAAACAAATTGCGGGATTTGGATGTTTTTCTGGAAAATCAAAAATATATTCACTCTCTGCTCCCAGAGGATCTGTCAAAAGGACTTTTCCCCTTTTTTGAGGATCTCCAAGCGCATCGCAGCATAGAGCACAAAAAAGTAGCCAAAACCTTGTCAGGTAAACGATTCTCGCACTTGCAGACAGAATGGTCCGGATTTATAAAACACCTTTTACAGAACCCATCCAACACCCTCATCAAGGAGGTTGCAGACCAAATCATCTATAAAAAATATTCCAAGGTATTAGAAATGGGAACTGCACTGTCTGAAAATTCCAGCAACGACGAGTTTCACCGGTTACGGATTCAGTGCAAAAAACTTCGTTATGCTCTGGAATTTTTCTATCACCTGTATCCCGTCAAAAATATTTCCAGGCAAATCAAGATCCTCAAGTCTTTGCAAGATCACCTGGGATTACTGAATGATAAACATGTGCACAGTGCTTATCTCTTGCAAATAATCAATTCTCATCCCGCTCCTTCTATTTTAACAGCCGCTTCGCTCGGAGGTGTCATCACTCGTTTGCACGCAGATTCGATCACATTACGTCGTGAATTCGAAAAGGTGTGGTCCGTATTCAAGAAAACAGCCCTCCTCAAACAGGTTCAACAACTCTATGGCTCAAATTCAGAATAGTTTGGCATAACAGTTGCAATTATATAGAACAAAACAGATAAAATCACATAACCTTTTATTTTTATTAAGGACTTACCCTGATCGGGGTTTCATATAGAGAGATCATTTCCCCAAATCATATGGTCATATCACAATCTCGACTAGGCAACATCATTCTCCTTACAACTCTAGTCTTTTGGGGGTGATGATCAAAAGTACACTGTGGTTCTTATTTTCGGGGCGTTGGACCATAGATGTACTGTCCGGGCTATCGGTATTATCCGATAGCCCTTTTTTTTTATTTCTACAAAGGTGAAACTCTGTTGATCCATTCACGTAACAAATCAAAAACACGAGGAAGAATTATGCCGAAAATTCGCATCACTCTGGTCACATTGTTGTTATGTTCCATTATTAGAGTTTCACATTCCGAGGATGTGAAAAAAGATTTTCACGAATCCTTTCCTGCAGAGCAGGGCGGAAAAATTCATCTGGAACATGGTGACGGGGATGTGACGATTAGACCATGGTCTGAACCTATCATCGATGTGCACGTCAGGTATGAAATATCCGAATCCGGTTTTCGCCTGGGTGGAGAAAGAGATTTTGATGTGGAATTTAAGCAACGGGGCAAAGACCTTTATATCGTTGGACGGGAAAAACATGCCAGCGGGCTTGTCTTGATCTCTTCAACCCATCGCATCTACACGTATGAAATCCATGCTCCAGAGTGGGTGATTTTGGAACTCCAGGGCGATGATGGCGAAATCAGTATCGAGGGATGGCAAGGCGAGATCTCGCTTCACGTCGATGATGGTCGGGTGGATCTCAGGGATATAGAAAATGAATCGATCGAAATTCGTACACAAGACGGTGATGTCATGGTCAGAGACTGTCGCTCACGCCTGCAGATCTATGGAGACGATGCAGATGTTGAGCTCGTGGATGTGCGGGTGGACGCCCGTATTCGCTTGCAAGACGGTGATATCATGGTCAGGGATGTAGAAGGACCGTTCAACATCCAAACCGATGATGGCGATTGTATTCTAGACAGACTGAAAAGCAAAGAGGTCTCTGTACGCACCAGTGACGGAGATATTGACCTGTCTATTCGGGAAGAACAGAGTCCCGACATCTATATCACAACCGATGATGGCTCTGTCAGATTGGGTTTGCCAAAAGAATTGTCTGCAAATATCAATGTCAATACCGATGACGGTCGAATTACCGTGGCCATGCCCGGTCTGGATGTTAGAGACGAACAAAGAAACGCGTTTTCAGCCGATATGAGAGATGGTAAAGGCCGCATACGGATAAACACATCGGACGGTGATGTATCGATCTATGAGGAGCGCTGACCATTCTCCCGCTCAACGATAAAAGATATCTGACGGTATAATTCCTGGCGAAGGTCCTCTGTTTCACGGGGACCTTTTTGTAAATTGCGAAAAATTTTTGCCAAGGTTTTCCGCCGGCCAGGGGAAAGGTGTGATACCATCCCCATTCGTTCAGAATCATGTTCCAGTTTCAGAGGCTCTCTTCGTCCGTGGGCATAATCGCGCACACTGAAATAGTGCAACAAGGCTCGATCCAGCAAAATCCAAGGAAAGTTCTGGTTCTGATGAGGGCCGATCCTCATAATTTTACGGCCTTGCAAATAACGTCCGATCGTTTCCACTGATGCAAATCGCTTACTCGACATATAGAGCGCAGAAGCGCCTCCGACTGTAGCCCCCAACATCGTTCCGGTCAGAAAGGATGCGCCTCCAAGGGAAGCATCCACCATCCCTCCGACAGTGGCCCCGGCAGCAGCACCCAGCCCGATGAGTTGTCGTGGAGAAAGCCCAAGGATATTCCAGGTGGCCCTGGCAAACAGATCCTGTTCAAAAATCGGAGGGTCCATTTCTTTTTCACTCGTGCTGAGACGATTGTGCTGATACAAATGCTCGAC
>WJME01000193.1 GCA_014728115.1 Candidatus Zhuqueibacterota bacterium
GATATCCCCGTCAACCAACACCTCTTCTTCCGGTGCTTCCAGCGGCGGTTCCACGGCCTCGACCTCGGCTTTTTCGAAAAACAAGGTATTCTGCTGACGCCGGATACGGCCGGCACTAAAGATGTAATAGGGGCGTTTCATAATATGGTACTCTTTATGCCTGTTTACCTAAAAAAATGGTAACCACAAAGAAATCACGAAAATTTTTCACAGTCAGGAGATAAATAATGAATTCATTCTCTTGTCTTTATCATTATTTTTTTACAGTTCAAAATATTTTAATGGAATGCCATATCAATATCATCAAATATAGCACAATTCATAATAGCTGCAGGTGCGACACAGGCTTTTTCGCACCTCGATTGGTGGTGGCAACTTCTGCGCCAGGATGTCCTCTATATGCTGTATTACCTGTTGTAGTGCTGTTTCTTTTTCCGGTGTCAGTTCGACTGAAACCGTCTGACGCACCATGGGATAATTCAATTCACCACGGATATTATCGATGCCTTTTTTTTTGAGCATGTATAGATAATATAGCACCTGCCATTCGTGCGCCTCGCGCCATTTATCCGATTTTTTGACTTCGTGCAACACACCGTCACGGAGATCGAAAAAATCCAGTTTCAATTCATCGATTTCCAGTTCCTTGTGCTCGCGCTCATAACTGTGTTCATGAATCACTTTACCGAGATAGACGGTATCGGATTCCTGTTCGCATTTGATATGGCGATGAAACAACCACAATTGCCGGTGGCAGTGGAAATAATAGTTGATTAAAGTGCCTGTAATATGAGATTTTTCGTTCATACACCGACTCTTAAAAACCAGAGAGATAAAAGATATTTGCCAGCGAAAAATTAAATTTATAGAAACGGATCATCATCCGTTTCCTGCCTGTCATTGGTCATACCCAGACCGGCATCATATAAGCATTTAGCCACCAGGACGGCGTGCTTTTCGATTTTGGTTTCATCCCGGAATATGGCGAGATGGCGCAGCTCGATTTGATTTTCAGTTTTCAGGCGCCAATACATGCCTTTTTGAATCGAGACCAGCAACTGATCGGCACCGATAAAGTCATAGTTTTCGACAAGCTGTTTATATTCTTTCCAAAAACCGGCAGGCAAAACACGAATTCCATCAAATTTTTCATAAAAGTCCTGTTCACGCTCTTTGGGATAGGAAAAGGGCTGCAAAGAGCTCAACGAGTGTTCAAAAGCTGTTTTCGTCCGTTCGTATCTTTCCCGCTCCTTCGGAAGCCAATCCGGATAAACCCGGTCCAAAAGCTGTTGCACTTTGTTTTCGTTTAAAACATTGACATCTTTTAACACATCCAGTGTTCGTTGTACCAATTCCATGTTGTAAATGTATTTATCCGATTCGCTGCCATGGGAAAACACGGTGACCGAACATGGTTCTGTATGCCGCGCCCTGCGGTTGACCCGGCCGAATCGCTGAAACAATGCATCCAGAGGCGCAGGTTCGGTAAACAAGCAATCAAAATCGATATCCAGTGAGACTTCAATAGCCTGGGTGCCGATCAATAAACGGATTCTATCTTTAAACAACTGCTCTTCTTTTTTTCGGCGATCCTGTGCATGAAAACGGCCATGCAGCAGGGTGACCAAAGTTTCGGAAATACCAAATCTTTCCAATATGGTCTGGTAAACTTCCTGGGAGCGCTGAACCGTGTTGCAGCAGAGAATGACCCGTTTGCCGGCATCGATTTCACAGACAACCTGGTCCAGACTTGTCAGTATCTCGCCCTCCTGCAGCACGATCTTGTGCCGGGTATACTCGTGCAAAAACTGTTTTTCGGCAGTGACTGATTTTTTTATTTTTAGCGTTTCGGCCAATATCCGCTTGAGAAAACTCGGCAATGTTGCGGTCATGATCATTACCCGGCAATCCATGTACCGGATAAGATAATCGAGCATCACCTGGATCTGGGCAAAGGTTTCCGGTTCATAGGCATGAATTTCATCAAAAATAAGTTTGGCACCGGTAAACTGAACCCATCCCATTTCAAATCCCTTGACACCATAGAAATACTTGAGTAGCTGAAACGGCGTTACTACCTTGAGTGGATGCTGCATGCGTGAGAGCTGCTGTTTCCAGGTCCTAATCCGGGCATTGCGTTGGTGTATGGTTGCATTCGGTGTTTCGGTCCAAACGGATGCCAGATAAGAAGGCACATTGCCATGCTGCAGTCCGATTATATCGGAAAAATCCCCCGCACCGGGATCCATATGTTTGCATAATCTTTGATGCATTGCATTGATCGATGCGGTAAAGGGCAGGACATAAAAAATCCGGCCCTGCTCCGACATTTGCCGCCGCAACCACATGAGAGCGGCTTCGGTTTTTCCCGACCCTGTCGGTGCTACCAGGAGACAATTTTGATTCGATCGGGCGCAGGCGTTTTGGTGCTCATAAAAATCCGCTTTCTGTGCGGCAAGGTTGTCGCGCATTTTCTCAAGGAAAGTGAAATGGTCATCCTCCAGAAGCGGCAGCCTTGCTACACCGGCAGATCCATAGTGATCACATAGTTTAAGCGCGCCCAGGAGCAGCATGTTTTGCAGAAATTCCGTATCCGCAGGATCGATGTCCTGATGTTTACCGGCAATCTCGAGGTAGGGATGGGGCTGTGAGACAAACCTGACTGTGTTGGAAAAATTCAAATCGATGCCATAACAGCGAGCAACCACATCGAATTGTTCGATCACCTGCACTAACTCCTGATCGAAACCGGTACGCAGGTTATAGATATAATCTTCGGGATGAGCAGCACGCTCAGACCATTTGACTCCCTTTTCAAATTCTAGTATATCCGGATTTTTGTACTTTTCACGGTACAATTGCAGAAAGTCCCGATGATGTCCCAGCACTACCCGTTTGAGCAAGAAATGTAGGTGATCAGGCAGTACAAATTTGTCTGCGAATGGTACCGAATACAATTCATGACGCTGGCGGCACCATGTATTGGCTCTGCTTTGCAAAACTCTCTGAAATTCGCATTGCGCCTTGCCAAAGTCATGGATATAGACTGCAGCAAAAAGCACTCGCCAAAACTCGGGCAACTGACTCACCACAGGCAGTTTTGGCACTGCTTTTTGCATCTCATGCCAGATGGCCAGACAGTCATTGATATGTTGTTGCAGCGAGGTGCCATCGGATTTTGCCAGAATCATGATGCTGTCTTTTCCTTAAAAATGATGTGGAGCCCGATATTTCTGCAGTGTTGCCTGTTGTTCAAATCTCTTGCCAATAGACATCAAGGGGTATGCTTTTATCGTCCAAGGACACGGTATCGTGAAACCCGGCTGCTTTGATTTCGTGTGTGACCTGATCCGGATAATTTGCCGGCAACAGGCTATAGGGCCGGGTGCCGATATTGCGTCTGGGCAAATCCTTGGTAAAACACACCGGCAGGGCCTGAATGGCGGCCGGCAATTGATAGGGCATAAACGGTACGATCGTGCCCCTGATTTGTGTTAATTTCATTTGGTCCGGTCTGTCTATTTCATCGACGCTGTGTACCCGGGCGAGATCACCGGAACGTCCGAGCAGGAGAGGAAACACCGGACTAATAAATGCATGTGCGATCGCCGAACTGTCGGTATAGAGAAATAGATCCGTTTCAAACAGGAATTCACGCTTGATGACATTGGATTTAATTCCTGTCAAGCCTCTTCCCATTTGATAGATGGTTTCCAGATCGATATGCTTGCCTTTCGCATTAAAAAAGTAGCCGATTTTTTCCGTTGTCACCACAAAATACTGACCCATGGCAGCTGAAATCACGCCATTGACAGTGGAGAGCGGCGGTACCGGCAGTGTCGGTTGAAAGGCGGTGATCATATTCGGGTAGCGGAACGAAGCTGTCCAGGATGACAGATGAATTCGATAGATATTCATAATCAGTCCACACGGATTTTATCGATAAATTGATCGATGATTTGGTTGATGGGACCATAAATGATTTTACCTGAATCCAGTTTTTTCAATTCTTCATCCAGTTCATCCATAAATCCGGCTCGCCGGCCGACAAACACCGGACCTTCGAATTGGTCAGCATAGTCCTGCAATACCTCATTCAGGGCATCGATGGAAAGCACCGGCTTGCCCAGCTCTTCTTTTGCCAGATGTGAAAAGGGATGATTGCCACTCTTGAAGGCTGCCAGCACAATGAGTTTGGGCGATACATCAGCATAATTGGTGGTGCGCTTGGCGCCACCGGACAGGTATTTCAGTGCCGCCACGGTTTCTTTGATGCGTTTTTCGCGAGTCGCTTTGTCCAGTTGTACAAGTTCCAAAGGTTTGCCGTCTTTATCTTTTTGATATGGGTCCTGGGTAATCACGGCACCGTTCGTTAGAGCCATTTCCTTCATCGCCTGGTTGATATTCATGAAACCGGACCTGTTTTGCATGGAAAATGTGCCGGCTGACTCGAGATCCACGGAAAACATACCCTTCATCACGGCACAGTATTCGTCCTTGCCATATGGAACAGCGTCGCCTTCGTGGCGCGTCATGGAGGACCAGTTTTGTACCACCGGATTATAGGCCACTGCCATAAGCGCCGAGTTTTTCAAGGGGGATATTCGGGTCAGGGTCACATTTTCGGATTTGATCTTTCCGGTTTTCGGATCTTTGACCTCTTTTTTTGCTGCTCGCATATAACCAAAAATATCGTCATCTGCATATTTAACTGGATCAGCTTCGGTAAAGGCGATTTTTTTCTCACGTGTGACCGGTGACATGGGCCAGGCAAAATTTCCTTGCAGCGATTCCCGCCACCAGTAGCGCCAGGCTTGTCCGGACACATAGGGATAATCTTTGCCGTTTTTCTTTATTTTTTTGGTCACCACAGCATTTTCCAGTGCCGTCGATGTATCACCACCGGCATTGTTCAGCGCTGCAATGTCAACATCGATGAGTATAAAACCCTGAATAGTCATTTTTTATCCTCCTACATTTCTTCGGTCAGAGTGAGTTCGGATTTTTGAATGTCTTCATCATGAATGAGCTGATCCACCAGATTGGCGGCATGCATTTTTTCATAGAGATGGATCAACAACAGATCACGGATTTCACCCCAGTATTGGCCGTCCGGGAACAGGTAGGTCACATAATCGTCGAGAGTAATCACCGGCTCGGCCTGGCCGGAGGTGAAATTGTCCTTGATAATCTTCAATAAAACACCTCTGAGCTGATAGGCTTTGCCGGCTCCCTCGATGGCAACGAGATATTTTTTCAGTGAATCCATTTTTTGCCCGAGCTCGATAATGGTATCAGCGATCTGCCTGATGAGTTGAATTTGTTTATCTTGCATGTGCAACACCTCCCTGGCATAATGGGATGAAATCAGTGAATTGTATATCTTTTTGTGCAGAAAACAACGTCTGGCATAGCGACGCATGAATGGCAAAATCGATTTGCCGGCCAGCAACCGCTCGAATACATCGTTATGATTATTACGGTAATCATCAGTTGAAAGCGGATTGTTATCTTTGTCCGACCATGAGGCAGTTTTCTCATTCCAACTGGATTTGGAAATACGATAATGCCGCCTGACGAATGTATTCCATTGTTCCTTCAACTCTCCGATACGCATGATAGATAAAAATTTGAAAACAGGAGAGGGGAGTTCATAAATCTCACAAGCCGGACTTGCGGCAAAATTGGTAAAATGATAGAGCAAAAGATGTTCTTTTTTGTGTTTGTTATTCTCATCTATGATATTGTAGGCGATCTCAAAAAGAGCATTTCTCGGATTGGATAACTTGTGCTTTAAGATACCTTCTGCCGTCTGTCGCCCCACCCGGTCCAGGTTTTCCCTGACCGTTTTGTTCAACCAGTAGGTTTTACTTTCAGGGGATGTGGGGTGTAAAAGAGCCAACATACCGCCCATCTGCACGATGGTAAGGGGAAGGAAAAAAAGTTTGACCGAACAGGACGGGCACACAAAAATCCCGTCTTCGTGCAGATGATGAAAATTGGCAAAGGCTTTCGACCCTGCCAGGCAGTATTGATCGCGGCCGACCGGATAAAGCACATCTTCATGACCGCATATGCGGCAGTTATCTGTCATAGCCGGCGAATCCTTGTTGAGAATGGTTTCATACATGTCGACCGTGCCGGTGATTTTGGCCTTACCCACATAGGCTTTATGGGTGATCTTCGAGCCATGAAATATGGCAAAGAGATTAGCGTCCCAGTGCGTGACATAAATATCGGCGGCAAGCCTGATCAATGCCGGCAGATTCTTGTCCTGATAAACCTGCCGCAGATAATCCAGAGCGATCCCCCCGGCATCGACAAAGGGATCGCCTGTCGGTTCGAAAAAAACTGAAAAATCAGATTGTTCCATATCATATCCCCAGGCTGTTTATGATTGATTAGTCATTGTGTTCGTTTTTTTCTTCCACACACCCAAACCCCATCGCCGTATAGTCCCCGATACCGGCATGCCAGGCGGTTTTGATCAGATCGGCCGAGCCGCTGAGGGTAAATGGACAGGTAATACCCTTGACACGGATGGGGCGTCCCTCAATCTCACGCACGGTGATCAGGGTCGAGACCCTGTCGGGTCCGCCTTTGCGTTCGATATAATCATGATCGGGATGGAATTCCAGCTTTGTGTCTGCGGGCGAGCATTGGTGGATGGTTTGGTATTTATTGATCAGGCTTTTGCGTACCGCCTCGCTCAGTCCCTCATCCAATACCCGGTAATAATAGGTGCCGAGACCGGTATCTTTTTTCACCGTCGTCTTGAGCACCACGGGGGAGAGGGTGCGAAAATCCATGTCCGATGCAAACACGGGTTCCTCCACCGAGGTGACCATCAGGACGGGGAATTCGGCCGGCTCTCCATGTACCCCGGCGATGCGCAGGCTGTTGTTTTCAAACAGTCCCATCACCAAA
>WJME01000194.1 GCA_014728115.1 Candidatus Zhuqueibacterota bacterium
AACCTTTCAGGTCGGCTGGGGTGTGAAGGACGAGGGGCGGTTTGAAAGGAATGGGACGAGTCGAGGGTTCAGGGTATAGATTGAATAGGCCCTCTCTCGCACCAAGATCCCGGGGCAGGATGCCCCGGACGAGCTGGAGCACCAGTAAAGAGTCCCTGGTGCATCAGGTCGGACAAGAGTGCGGCGCTTTTGCATCACTCGACAGGTCACCGACAAAAATCCGTATAGGATGACAGCGAGGTCACCCTGTATCTTTTCTTATTGCCATTCCTTGCCTCTCAGAAAGAGCTATTCTTTGCGGCTTTGCAAGAGTATTTTCCTTCAACGCCTCTTTCCTAGAATAAATCCAACTGGTCGGTATTTTCCACCATGCGGCGGCAGTGTCGAATCCGTTCTTTGCGGCCCAGCTTTTGCCAGATCTGCATGGCTTCAGCCCAGCGATGCATTTTTTGCAGACAATAAGCCTGTCTGGGGAGGTTTAAATTGTGTTTGTTCAACAAATCGAACGCTTTTTCAAACTGTCCGGCGCGATAATATGCCTGGGCCGCTTTTTCGAACTCTTCCGCATGCAACCAGGCCATGGCAGCGAGGCCATGAGCTTTCGCTTTTTCATAGAGAGATGCCGCCTGATGATGATCACCGGCTTTTTCGGAAAGACGGCCAGCAGATAGAAAATTACCATCCGCGACATGCATATGAATCATGCGATCGACATCACCGGATTTTTCCAACTGCTCAAAAACCTCTTGTTTACGTGAGCTCAGTAAAAACAATTTGTAGGCATTTGGCTGATAATCGAGTGCCGCCATCATTTTCTCGAACTCGTTTTGCTCACCGAGAAAATAGAGTTTAAGTGCCGATAAAAATCCTGGATTCTGGATATAGCTGGCTTTATGTTCGTTCCATATCGTCTTGATATCGTTCCAGTGTGCAGAGTTATATTTGGCAATATTGTTATAATAGTTAAATATGACAGTATAGTCTTGCCATTTCAGGAAAATTTTTTCCTTCCATGGTTCAATATCATAGTAAACGGGAATTCGAAGAAGAAAATGCCCCCATCGAGCGAGCAAGCCAGGATCGTCGTGTTGGTCGAAATATTCATCGATCAGTTGCAAATAGGCCTGAGGTTCTCCGGCATGACCATCGAGAAAAAGGTCGGTACCTACCTCATACGAATGGGGCAAATGGGTCAGGAGAAAACGGCAGATCTCATCGCGATGCGCGCTCTGGAAAGCATAGTGCGCGATGGCATTCAACCTAAATTCGTCATAAATACAGTTTTCCCAGGCATTCGTGGCCTGTTCGAAATTACCGGCCTCTGCATGACAGATTCCTTTTTTATCCCACTCATAAATTAACCCATATGCATCAGCGGCAGCTGACCAGTCCTGAATTTCTTCCAGTTTTTCAGCCATGCGACGATAATCTCCCGGGGAGACTCTGAGTTCGGCATACCTGAGCAGTCGCCCCCTGACAGCAGAACTCTTTTTAATCCTGAGGGCCATCCACGCCATTTTTGTCCAGTTGCCGCATTTTTTATAGGCTTGCGCTGCCTGTTCATAATCACCGACAGATTCGTACAGTGGGGCGGCTTTTTGAACCTGTTTGGTCTTTTCATAACACAAGGCCGATTCGGCGGGAGCGTCGACAAGCTCAAACCGCAAGAGTGCCCGGCGATAACGCCGTTTTTCGAGCAGCTCCTCCCCTTCCCGCCGCAGCTCTTTTTCAGACCGTCCGAGACGCTGCAGCACTTTGAAGGCGTGATCGAACTGTTTTTGCTTTTCAAACAGATCAAACAGTTTATCGTCCTGACCCGATTTCCTGTACAAATCCCGCAGCTTGTCTGTTCGTTTGAGCTTGATCCACTGTTTTTCGGCCGGTTCCCAGGCACCGGCGCGTTCATAGAGTTCGGCTGCTTTTTCGATGTGTTTCAGACGCTTGAAAAGATCGGCAGCCTGGTGCCATTGGCCATCCCGCTCGTAATATTCGGCAGCAGCCTGGCGGTCATCAAGCCGCTTGAGCGACAGGTCTGCGGCTGCACCCCACTGCCGGATTTCAACATAGACATCGCGGGCAGCACGATACTCTTTATGCTGCAGATACCATTCGGCCAAACTTTTCAGATCTCCCTGCTGGCGCAATAGCAGAGGCTGACACCGTTCAATAGCGGCTTTGTCCTTGCACCGGTGATAGAGCTCGATGGCCAGTCCGACCACACCGGCTTTTTCGAAATGCTCGGCAGCCAGGGCAAGTTCACCCAGTTCTTTGAACCGTTGGCCGGCGCGTTCATGCTGGCCCTGCCTGCGTGCCTCAAAGGCATCGGCTCGCAGAAAGAGGTGGGTTTCATTGGCATTTTTGTAGCATTCACGCGCAGCGCGATAATGCTCACGTTCAAAAAAGTAATCGCCCTGTTCTTTCCATTCCCGGGGTGAAGAAATAGTATTCCAGATACCCTCGATATAATTCATATCATTGCTCAGAAACACAAATGGCTTGATCTCATCAGATTTCCAGAGCAGGGAGGGCTTTTCGCCGTCATAGATCAGCAGCTCTTTTTGCGCCCGGGTGATGGCCACATAGAGCAGGTTGATCTCGTGCCGTACACGCGCAGGATGAGTTTGCTGATGAGAGGGGTCGAGGATCGTTTTCCAGACATCCTTGCTTCCCAGATCATCCATGAACCGCCACAGCAGCACTGTATCGAATTCCATACCCTTGGCTTCATGGATGGTAAAAACCAGTTCGGTATCGAGCGCTTTTTGCAACCGCTGCTTTTCCTGATCGTGCCGCACCAGGATGGTACGCCGCGCACCGGTGAGCTGTACATGCTGCCGCATGGTGGATTCTTTGATCTCATTGACAATGACCGGCGGCCGGCCTTTAAATTTCCACTCTTCGAATTTTTCCTCTGCCCTGCTGCCGAGTAACCGGGCCTTGAGCTGCAAGAGTACATTGGATAATTCCACGATACTGCCCGAACAGCGGAAATTGAGATTTAGATAATGCATCTCTGGCACGGGCAGGTTGCGCTCGAAAAAATGCCGGCGCAATTCTTCCCAGCGAAACCCGCTGGGATTGATGATCTGCTTGCTGTCGCCACACAACAGCACCTGGCTGGCATGCCGGGCGCTGTGTAGCAGCAGTTCATGCTGGATATCGCTAAGATCCTGAATCTCATCGCACACCACCAGATCGTATTGCCATCTTGATTCTTTCTGTCCTTGAAGCTGAGCCATGGCCGCTCGACTGAGATCCAGTTCATCCCAGAGATGGTCCTTGTGCAACCAATCCTGATAGCGCTGAAAAATCTCATAGATGCGTTTGCGATCCTCTGCGAAATTGGGCGCTTTTTTTTGTCCGAGTGCCTCATAATCGGCAAACGAGAGATACAGCAATTCCGTAAACTGGCGTTCTTTGGTCAAGATCTGCAGGGCGCGCTGGAAAAATGTTTGTACATGGCTTGAACCGGACTGGCAGACCTCATCCAAATGGCGGCTGAGCTTGATCAGATCCATCTGGACGTACTTGCGCGCATAATCGTCCAGTTTTTGCATGGACGACAGCTGACCGAGAGTATAGAGCTGCTCTTTGAGAGCGTTCACCAAAGGAGCAGGATAGGCACCTTGCTTGCAAGCCATGGCCCGCTGAAAAGGCTGCAAGCGCAATTGCGGCAAAGCGCCTTTAATGATTGAACGAATCTCTTCCCAGATCATGGGCGCATCATTGGAACCTGCCAGCCGTTGTTCGCGCAGCCAGGCCATGAACCGTTCCAAGGTAACGCGGCGATGGTCGGCAAAGCGCTGCATCTGTGGATCTGCAATCGAACGGCAAAAGTCGAGAAAAGTAAAAAATTCGGCAGCCTGAAATCCGGTTTGATCGGGCAATCCCGTGAGCAAACCCTCATAGAGCTGTTTAGCATAATCGCGCAGATAGCGGTTGTAGGTGATAAAGAGCTTGCGCTGGGCGACAAATTCGGATTGCAACAAGCGGTAGACCGCCAGCGTGGTCTTGCCGCTTCCTGCGGTGCCGGATATAAACAGCGGCAAGGGCGTCTGGAGCAGCTGTTGCTGCTGCGGGGTGAGATAGAGCATGAGCTCGAACACCCCCTGCTCATAGCGCTGCAACCGTGACCATTCAGCGGCGGTCAAGGGATGCCATTTTTGCACGCCCGACTCGTCGTCGACTGGTTCTGTAATGGATTGCTGTGACACAAACTCGTCATCGATCTCCTCAAATGAGGTATCGGTCAGACTCACCGTGTCGAAAGGAGTAAATTTAAGAAAAGGGACGTCCGCAGGAATCGACTCACTGCCCGCATGGATCTTGTCATGACCGACAATGCCCCAGGCATAGACCAAAAGATCGCTGATGCCGCTATCGGGATGCACATCGCGTCCCAGGCTGAACAGCAAGCGATTGCTGCGGTCCATACGTGCTTCAAAGATCGCTTTTTCTCGTCCCACGCCCCGGAGTTTTTTGACCATCAACCCGCCATCCCAATAACCGATCTCCAGGTATTCGATTTTTTGCTGAAGCTTTTTGCGCATGGACAGGGGTTGCCGGAGCAAATATTTTTTCAATGTGTCACTGATGAGGATACGAATCATGAGGAATCATAAAAATTTTGCCATGAATGATTGAAAGAATAAAGACCAATGTAATAGTAGAAAAGGTGTTTGTCAAGGGAAAAACGGGCGGAATGGAGAATGGAGAATGGAGAATGGAGAATTTAAGGCAAAGAGGGAAAAAATGCAAGCGATAGTTGACCTTTCGAGTGATGACGTTTGACGTTTGGAACGCCTCTGGCCTCCTCGCCACTGGTCCAACCTAGCTGAATCGTGATCCTGGATGACGCGCTTGGTGTAGTTGGGGATTGAGATGGGGCGGTTTTATTGCTCAGACCTGAAAGGTTTAAAAAACCTTCCAGGTCGGTTGGGATATAAAGGTCGAGGGGCGTTTTGAGTTTAGAGGCATAACCTGTTGCAACAGATTGAATAAATTCATATCCCATTCTCTTTTATCATTCGGTAAATGCTGCTCAACCTGCGCTTTTGCATCACTCGGCAGGTCACCGACAAAGATCCTTACAGGACGACAGCAAGGGCTCTGCACATAGGGCATAGAGATGTCAGCATCGAGTGTCCAGCATCCAGTATCAGGTATCCAGCATCAGCCCCATGCCCAATGCCCTTTGCTCTCTTTCAATACCCCCGCTTGCGCACCTTTTCGAGATCTGCTTGCATCATGATGCGTACCAGGTCTTCAAAGCCGACTTTTGGTTGCCAGTCCAGGCGGTCGCGGGCGCGGCTGGCGTCGCCGACCAGGAGATCGACTTCGGTGGGACGATAGTATCCCGGATCGATGGCCACCCGGACAATGCCGGTTTCAGGATCACGGCCGGTTTCCTTCACACCCTTGCCCTGCCACTCGAGTTCAACGCCGATATAGCGAAACGCCTGTTCAGCGAATTCGCGCACGGTGTGGGTCTCGCCCGTGGCCAGCACATAGTCGCCGGGCTCGTCCTGCTGCAGCATGAGCCACATGCCTTCGACAAACTCGGGTGCATAGCCCCAGTCGCGTTTGGCATCGAGATTGCCCAACAACAATCGCTCCTGCAAGCCCTCGGCAATGCGAGATACCGCGCGGGTGATCTTGCGGGTGACAAAGGTCTCGCCGCGACGGGGCGATTCATGGTTGAAAAGGATGCCGTTGCAGGCAAACAGGTCATAGGCTTCACGATAATTGATGACGATCCAAAAGGCATACTGTTTGGCCACGGCATAGGGCGAGCGCGGATAGAACGGGGTGGTTTCGGATTGCGGCACAGCCTGTACCTTGCCGAACAGCTCGCTGGTCGAAGCCTGGTAGAATTTGCTCTCGACCCCGGTTTCCTTGATGGCATCGAGAAAACGCAGCGTGCCGATGCCGTCGACTTCGGCGGTGTATTCCGGCACTTCGAAAGAGACTTTGACATGACTCTGGGCACCCAGATTATAGATCTCATCCGGATGAATGCGGTCCAGCAACCGGTTGAGATTGCTGGAATCGGTGAGATCGCCGTGATAGAGAAACAGGGTATTGTCATGAATGGCCGGATCGTTGAACAGATGATCGATGCGTCCGGTGTTGAACGAGCTGCTGCGGCGGATAATGCCGTGCACCTCATAGCCTTTTTCAAGCAAAAGTTCGGTGAGATAAGAGCCGTCCTGGCCCGTGATTCCAGAGATGAGTGCTTTTTTCATGGTATTCCCCGAGGTGAAAGATTTTCGTCATTACATTGAATTCGAATCGAGCAAAGAGTAAAGAGCATAGGGCAAAATATAGAATGATGTTTTTGGTCATGGCAAAGCAAGCATGAGTTCATATTTCGGAATTTGCCCCCCAATGCTTTATGGAGTAACTTTTTTTCCTGCACTTTTAATCTATCACTTAATTTACGGGGATAATATGGTAAAATCAAGAAAAAGGAGAAGCAAAGGGCAAGGCAAAAATACACATCTTGCTGTCCATTCTCGGTGTGGGCTGGAGGAGATTTGGGGTTATTTTGTGTCGTGGCATTGCGGTTGATAGGGGTTTGGTTGGGGGTGAGATGGGTGCGGTTTTATTGCTCAGACCTGAAAGGTTTAAAAAACCTTTCAGGTCGGCTGGGGGATAAAGCTAGAGGGACCTTTTGAGACGAATGGGACGAGTCGAGGGTTCAGGGTATAGATTGAATAGGCCCTCTCTCGCATCGAGATCCCGGGGCAGGATGCCCTGGAGCAGCTGGAGCAACAGTAAAGAGTCCCTGGTGTATCAGATCGGGCAACAGTGCGGCTTTATTGCCCAGACCTGAAAGGTTTAGAAAACCTTTCAGGTCGGCTGGGGTATGGAGGACGAGGGGCGGTTTGAGTTAATAGAGTATTGAGCTGCGGCAACAGATTGAACATACTCGTATCCCGATCTCTTCTACCGCCCTCCCCTACATGGATATTCATGCATCACGCACAACAGACTCGAATGAATCAGCTTCAGGTCTCGAAAAAATCACCTCAGCTCTAACCGATATCCCGATCCGGCTGCAGGGCATGTTTTGACCTGGCAGGTGTCTTTTTCATCTGCCAGGCCTGGGGAGGGGGCAGAGGGCATGGGGCAGAGAGCAGAGCGAATAGGTGAATAGCTCCTCTCCCGCATCGAGATCCCGGGGCAGGATGCCCCGGCGCAGCAGGAGCGACAGTAGAGTCCCGGATGCTACAGGTTAACCTTACAGGATGACAGGGAGATTCACGGGCATTTTTTCTTTCTGTCATTCGCTGCGCAAGTTTCCCTTTGTGGCTTGATGTCTTTGCGAGGGCGTTTTTCTTCTGCATTTCGGCCCTAGAATGTTGGGTGTTCCATGGCTTTATGAGCATCATACCAGGGCAATATTCGAGCCGTTGTCCGTTTCTGGTGTTGATCGCCGCCATAAATAAGAACTGCATTTCCGGCTCGTTTTCCTGCCAAACCGGACCACTTTATGAGCATTTTGAAATAATCGGGATTGATGGTTTGTCCGGATTTGATTTCAACAGGATCGAGCTTTAATGCATGTTCGATCAGAATATCGATCTCGTTTCCGGTGCGGTCTCGCCAAAAGTAGAGAGGAGCCTTTTGCGCGTTATTATAGCAAGACTTTAAAAGTTCAGCGACGATCATCGACTCGAAAAGCGCACCTCTTAATGGATGGTACATGATCTGATCAGCAGTCTCAGCACCCAAAAGATGTGCAGCCAGACCGCTATCCAGGAAATAAAGCTTTGGGGTTTTGATCAGCCGTTTATTAAAATTTTCATGGTGCGGGATTAAAAGATAAACGATATAGCTCGCCTCCAGAATAGAAATCCAGGCCCGGGCTGTATTATGAGTAATCCCACAATCATTGGCCAAGGTAGAAAAGTTGACAAGTTGTCCGGTATGAGCGGCGCACAGCTTAATAAAACGCTGAAAGCCGGACAAATCGCGTACCTGTATCATTTGTCGCACATCGCGTTCGAGATAGGTGCGCACATAGTTTGCATACCAAATCGATGGTGAGAGATCACGATCATAGACGGGGGGATAAAATCCTTTAAACAAAGAATGATGAAAAAAGGAATCCAACAGCTTTACACGGGATAACTCTGGAAAAGAAAAAGGCAAAAGTTGAATAAAGGCAACACGGCCGGCAAGGGATTGGGAGATGGCTTGACTCAATCCGAATTGCTGGGATCCGGTGAGGATAAACTGTCCCATCTTTTTCGAGTGATCCACGATCTTCTGGAGATAGGAAAAAAGCTGGGGCACGCGCTGCACTTCATCAAGGATAGCCCCATCCGGATAAGAAGCAAAAAAACCTCTTGGATCGTCCTGCGCAAACCTCCTGACATCCAGGTCCTCGAGAGTGACATAGGGTTTTTGCGGAAAAACCTTTCGCACCAGGGTAGATTTGCCGGATTGACGGGGACCGGTGACAGCGACCACCGGAAATCCTTTTGCCAGAGATTGGAGGCTATTTTCAGCATCACGAGGGATATACATGTTTGAACATAATCATTTCTTTGCTAATTGTCAATTGAATTTACAATTAGCAAAGAAAATTCTTTTTTGGAGAGGCTTTCTTTAGTTTTGGGATGCCTTTGGGAGGAAGATCGGACATTGCGATTTTTTACTTTTTTATCGATTGCTGGCGGGAAAAGGTTTTTGGTTTTTTTGTGTCGGGACAATGGGGTTGGTATAGGTTTGGCCGAGGATTGAGATGGGGGTGGCTTTATTGCTCAGACCTGAAAGGTTTAGAAAACCTTTCAGATCGGCTGGGGTGTGGAGGGCGAGGGGCGGTTTGAGACGAGGGTGACGAGTCGAGGGTTCATGGTATAGATTGAATAGGGCCTCTCTCGCATCGAGATCCCGGGGCAGGATGCCCCGGACGAGCAGGAGCACCAGGGAAGAGTCCCTGGTGCATCGGGTTAACCTTTCAGGTCAGATAAAGTATGGAGGGCGAGGGGCGATTTGAAAGGAATGGGACGAGTCGAGGGTTCATGGTATAGATTGAATAGGCCCTCTCCCGCATCGAGATCCCGGGGCAGGATGCCCCGGACGAGCTGGAGCAACAGTAAAGAGTCCCGGGTGCATCAGATCGGGCAACAGTGCGGTTTTATTGCCCAGACCTGAAAGGTTTAGAAAACCTTTCAGGTCGGCTGGGGTGTGGAGGGCAAGGGGCGGTTTGAGTTAATAGAGTATTGAGCTGCGGCAACAGATTGAACATACTCGTATCCCGATCTCTTCTTCCGCCCTCCCCTACATGGATATTCATGCATCACGCACAACTGACTCGAATGAATCAGCTTCCGGACTCGAAAAAATCACCTCAGCTCTAACCGATACCCCGATCCGGCTGCAGGGCATGTTTTGACCTGGCAGGTGTCTTTTTCACCTGCCAGGTCTGGGGCAAGGCACTGACCACCCTTGGTCAGGTACACGTAGGTCAAGCCGTGTTTTTGCATCGCTCAGGAGATCACCGACAAAGATCCTTACAGGATGACAGCAAGGGCGAAGGGCATGGGGCATAAAGATGCCAGCATCCAGAATCAAGCATCCAGCATCAAGAATCAAGCATCCAGTATCCGCATCCCGTTTCGAGCTCCATTCAGGCTGCCCTGGCTCAACAACCCCTCAAAATAATCAATCGTCTTGATCAAGCCCTGTCGTAACGGTACGGTGGGTTGCCAGTCGAGCTGGTCTTTGGCGCGGGTGATGTCGGGTTTGCGGCGCACCGGGTCGTCGGACGGCAAGGGCTCGTGCACCAGCTCGGAACGGCTGGCGGTGATGTCCAGGATCATCTCGGCCAGCTCGCGCACGGTGAATTCACCCGGATTGCCAAGATTGACCGGACCGGTTATCTCATCCGGTGACTCCATCATCCTGATCATGCCCTCGATGAGATCAGAGACATAGCAAAACGACCGCGTCTGCGAGCCGTCACCATACAGGGTGATGGGACGATTTTGCAATGCCTGTAAAATAAAATTGCTCACCACACGGCCATCATAGGGATGCATGCGCGGACCATAGGTGTTAAAGATGCGAATGACTTTGATCTGTAAAGCATGCTGCCGGTAATAATCGAAAAACAGGGTCTCGGCACAACGCTTGCCTTCGTCATAACAAGAGCGCTCGCCAATGGGATTCACATTGCCCCAATAGTCTTCGGTCTGCGGATGCACTTCAGGATCGCCATACACCTCGCTGGTCGAGGCCTGCAGAATACGGGCCTTGAGACGTTTGGCGAGTCCGAGCATATTGATGGCGCCGTGCACGGTGGTCTTTGTGGTCTGTACCGGATCGCGGCGATAGTGCACAGGCGAAGCAGGACACGCCAGGTTATAGATCTGGTCCACTTCGGCATACAATGGAAAGGTGATGTCATGCCGCACCACCTCAAAAAAAGGATGGTCCAGCAAATGCACGATATTTTGTTTGTTGCCGGTAAAAAAATTATCGACACACATGACCTCATAGTCGAGTTCGAGCAGCCTTTCACATAAATGACTGCCCAAAAATCCGGCTCCGCCGGTGACGAGTACGGTCTGTTTTAAGAGATGATCCATTTTTTCCTCGCTTGTTTTTCTATAATAGTGAAAACCAGGGAATGTGCGCAAGTTTTTTTTGCCGACAGAGGGAGAGATGAAGAGACAGAAAGAGGGAGAGAGTGTGTGTGTATGTATTTGTGTATAAAAAGGAGACTGAGAGATGAGGAGAACAGGGATGGCAAGCGTATGAAACAAAGAGTCTCAGAAAAGGAACATTTGACTTGACAGAGCGTATTTAATTCCGTACGTTTAGGATATTAAAGGAGGAAATGGTATGAAAACCATTGCGGTAACCAAAGCCCGGGCAAATCTTTATAATCTCATTGATCAGGCCTCAGAATCGGGAGAACCCGTCACCATTACGGGCAAACGCTCGAATGCCGTGCTCGTCTCTGAGGATGACTGGCGGGCTATTCAGGAAACCTTGCACTTGCTCTCAGTTCCGGGCATGCGAGAATCGATTCGTGAGGGGCTCGCTACTGATCCTGATCAATGCTCAGAGGAACTCGAGTGGTGAACTATAAGCTGGTCTATACCAAACAAGCGCAAAAAGATGCCGAAAAAATCGCCAGAGCCGGACTGAAAAATAGAGTCATATCCCTGTTAGAGATTCTTGCCAACGATCCCTATCAATCTCCTCCCCCATTTGAAAAACTTGTCGGCGACTTATCCGGTGCGTTCTCCCGACGCATCAATATACAGCACCGGCTTGTTTATCAAATTTACAAAGACAAAAAAATCGTAAAAATCATCCGCATGTGGACGCACTATGAGTGAGAGAGTGTGTGTATGAAGGACTCGGAGAGGGAGTGGGTGAGTGAAGGACAGAGAAATCGGGTGACTAGGAGAGGAGGGAGAGAGAAAGAGAGAAGGAGAAGGAATGAGGGAGAGCTTTATTTAAAAATTCCATTTTCCCGGATGTAGAGACAAGTTTACCGATAATGTGATCATAGTTCTTGCATAATTTTTGATATTCTGTTTTTTCCATATATTTGCAGCTAAACGAAAACTGTAACCAGACCTGGGTTTCTGCAGCTTCACCTTCAGCATCCGAGAGTTTGGACACAAAAGATTTCGGATATTTTCTTTTGCGAAAGGCTTCGGCGATATTGGAGCAAACCGACCGGGATGATCTTCTGATTTGGTCAGTTAGCGAATATTTTTCCTCAGGTGGAAAAGATTTTGATAATTCAAAAATTATCATCGCACATTCAAATGCGAGTTTATAGACATCCAAATCTTGATGGGATCGAATTATCATAAACCATTCCCCTCTTTACAACCTCTTCCCAAAATATCTAATTATCTCTCGATCCCATTCCCCAGCTGATTTTTAACTTACTCTCTCATAATCACTCAGTCTCTTTGTCGCTCCTTCACTCCCTCACTCTCGCTCTCTCTCACTCCATCTCTCGTTCTCTCCCTCTTTCTCTTTCCCTTACCTCAACCCAAACCCCACTCCCAATCCAAAAGAAACATCCTCGAGATCAGAGACCATTAAAAAACCTTGCACAAATTTAAAGGACAGAATAGTACCATAGTTGAGGCGGTTGGCGTCGTGTTCGAGGTAAATGCTGGCAAAGGGCAAAGGGTGAATGTGCAGGCTCGCAAACCAGCCGAGGAGGTAGCTGTGGCGGTTGCGGTTTTCTTTGGAAGGCCAGGACGAGCCATAACCGAGGTCGAGTTGAAGGGTCTCAAGTACGGGAAGTGCTGTTAGGGTTTTGCTGGCCACGAGATACGTGACGCTCATTTTTTGTCCGGTCTTGCCCGAGACCGTGGTGCCGCCAAAGGGATCACGGAATCCGGTCGTGAGTTGTGGCAGCCAGTTCGATTCCTTGAGGAGGTTCAGTCGAAAACAGACCGTACGGTCCACCGCACCAAAGCTGTGATCCTGGGGACGGATAAAGGCGAAATGGATGTCCATGAACGGCAAAAAGCCCATGCCTGCAGTGTACACGGTATTGTCATGTCCTTTCACCAGCGGCAGATGTTCAGAGGCCACCTGGCGGGTGGTAAAGGCGACCACACCATCCCCCAACAGATAAGCCGAGGGGGTGAATCCGGCGCCTCTGACGCCCAGACAATTGATTTGACCATAGAGCTGACAACTCGAAAAAAGCAGAACCCACAAGACTCTGATCATCATTTTTTCCTCCGTGATAAAAAAAAAGCACTGACATCATCGGATGCCAGTGCTCAAAAATTGCAATCATAACAAAAAATTTACAGATCTAGCCGCCGATGAGAATCCCCTGATCGTGTGTACAGGGAATCTCTCCCCAAACTGAGATCCAGGCCTGGCGCCAGGCATTATCGACGCGCACACGGGTGCGGATAATACTATACTGCCCGTATTCAGAGCCGGAATAAAACGTTTCGGCATAGCCGTTTGCATCGGTCATGGTCTCGGTGGGATCGACGCTTCCCGGGCCGCGGCCGACATTGAAATAAACCGGCGCATCGACAACAGGATTGCCGTCACCGTCGGTGACGAGCAGAAAGACTCTGCGTACCCCGGCATTGACGCGGTCATAATCGACCATGGAGCCATAAAAGAGTTTGACTTTGGGAATCTCGCCGGGTACACCATCGCCGGTGACGGTAAAGCCGATTTGTGATCCGCCATCGAGCACATCGATGCCGGGATCATAGACGCCGTTCATATTCATGTCAATGACGACATCATAGTCACCGGGCCACAGGTTAAGGGGCTGGCGGTTTTGCGGTTTGGGTTCGCCGCGCAATTGTACGAGTGCCAGGCTGCCTGAAACCGGATTGACCACACAGATCGTCGGTGAGGTATGGCTACCCACGGTCTCGGCGGTGGCCAGGTCATCGCCCTGAGCCCAGACATCGCGGTGGTCGGTAACATAGACGGCCACAATAGAGTTGATCTCTGCCGGTCTGACCAGCGGATCCGCGAGGGCGTATAGAGGATCGGACTCGTCGTATTGATTGAGATAGCTGCCCGTGATATCGCAGGCGATATCCTGTATGATATCCGCGGCTCCGGCAGGGGCCTGAACCGTGAGTCCGGTCGTCTTGACCGAAGTGACGGCATCGCCGGCATTGTATTCGCCGAACGGTGCCACATCGGCCACGACATCATAGCCACCTGCGGTTGCGCCGGTCCATACCAAAGTATTGGGCAGAGACCCATTTGCATCGGCATTCACAGTCTCGAACCCGCCGGTGACATCGCTGTAGAGCATGCCGGTCTGATACAAGGTACTGGCATCTACCACATAAAGTCTGACCTCGGCGCCGGCACCGAAATTATTACCTCCAGCATATACATCATCGCCTTCGAGCGCAGCACCGTTATTAAAGACACCGGCAGCAGTGGTCGGCTGCACCATAGCGAACGGTGCCAGGCCGTTGACCACCGTGAATTCGATCCTGAATTTGTTCCATTCGCCCTTGGCATTGGCCTGGACGATTCGGATGGCATAGGATCCGGATTCGTCGACGGGATTCCCGTTCTCATCCACGCCGATGTTGATCCATACCGGCAGATCGGTGATGCGGCCCTCTTCGTCGGTGATCACCAGCATGTGATCGTGCACCGCATAACAGTCATCCCCCTGTACGATCTCGACGCTGGTCTGCCAGCGAGGAAAAAGATCTTCGATGGTAAGATAAAGTGTTTCGTAACGATAAAACGTGTCCCGTTCTTCACCTGTCGTACCATGCAAAGCACTCATTTCACTGATGCTAAATGCTTCGGCCGAGAGCGGATCATCGACCTGCTCAAGTCCACATGATAACAACAGCATGACCCCTACGACCATCCCCAGAATAATACTCGTTCGTCTCATCGGATACCCCTATTTGTCAATGGAAGTTCTGTTTACGAGTTAAAAGCGATAGGGTCAAAAGTTGCAGGACTATGGAGGCCCCCTATATTGTATACAGACGCAATCCTACTTTAGTCATTCTGGAATAAAAATGCAACAAAAATATGCCTAAATCAGCATTATTTTGAAAATTTATTGACCGGACAGACTCTTTTCTCGTGCAATTTGTTGCAAAAAATCAACATTATTGATAAAAAAGGCCGGCACCAGATGTCGGTTCCAGTCTGCCAACGGCAGACCACCCTGAACAGTGACGCCGGGATTCTGCCAGCGATTGATACGCGTGACATCCTCCTGGGCCATGAATCCCATACGATAATAAAACGGATACTGAATACGCACGCGTCCTGGTGCAGGGCGCTTGCGCGGGGCCAGTGGAATGACCAGATGAAGCTGAGCATAGGTATCGAGGTCAGTATTGCTGACCGTAAACCCGACCTGTGTATCGCCTACTCGGCGAAACATTCGGGCAAACGGGCCTTTATCCCCATGGAGATATTGACCATAGCCCGCTGAAACCGACAAATCGACCCATGAAAAGAACCAGGTCGCCTCGGCGCGCCATGTCTGGGTTTCGAGGTCAGAATAGTTCCAGACGCCCTCTTGATACCATAAAAAGCCCGTTCGGTCGAATTGCACATTCAAGAGCGCCTGCCGGCCCAACAAAAAGCGCATAGCCTCTACAGACACGCCATAGCGTTCCGGCTCGAACACCCCGGCACGCACCGAAGCATAGACATGGCCTGGTAACCGGTGTATCCCCTGGAATACAGCCTGGGCCAGACGCACTTGTTCGGAGCGCGTGCTCTTGATTTCATCTTTGATGGGAATCAACATTCGACCCTGAAAAAAGAGCGACGGCATCAACGTCATATCCAGCTGCGGCACCAGAGAAACCCGCCACTTGTAGCGGTTTTCCCAGTTGCCCATCTGCATGGCGATGCGGGGGTAGAGCAATACATCGGTCTTGAGAAAAGAGGCATTATGTCGTTGTCCGGTTCTCTTGCCGGGCTCACGAAAGATCATGCTCTTGACAAAGGCATCCCCCTCAATTTCGCCCTGTGCAAACTGTCGAAAAGACTGGGCCGCGAATTCAATTTCGGCTAGTGCCACATCCTGGCTCTGCGGAATCAGAATCAATCGCTCTGCTTGTGATTCTTGAACAGCCAGAGCTGCCACGATGGCAAAGGCCTCTACCTCGTGCCGATACACCCGATTTTCATAGGAGACACGCAGGAAAGAGCGTTCTTGATTCACGCGTATATTCTCGAATCCCTCTTTGACCAAGCGATCGATCAAGACAGCGGAAGAGTCATGTTCCTGAGCTGCCAGGCCTGAACAAAAAACCCAAAACAGTAGTGTCGGTATCCGGATCCACTTCATCATGTCCTCTGCATAAAATAATGTTACCTGATAATTCAGTCCCCTGATAAAAAATAATTTAGAACTGGTAATATAAAAGCCTCGATCAATCAACATCGTGCTCTGATTCGCCCCGAGCCAGACAGCCCCCCTGATACATGTTTTGCACCTTTTTATGTATATAGCACAAAGTTTTACAAGTGCGGAATAGGATTTGGAAAATGGGCAAAAATTATTTATTTTTAGAATAGCAACTTTTGGCCTGTGAGAGCTAAATAGAGTTGAATTGTTTAATTGTTGAACTGTTCGAGTTGCATATAAAATGGGTTGGTGACGAGTTTGATGTGAGGGTTGTTCTTTAAGGTCGGCTGGGGTATAAAGCTAGAGGGTCCTTTCGAGACGAATGGGACGAGTCGACGGTTTATGGTATGTATTGAATAGATTGTCTCTCGCATCGGGTTCCCGGGGCAGGATGCCCCGGACGAGCAGGAGCACCAGGGAAGAGTCCCTGGTGCATCAGTTCGGGCAACAG
>WJME01000195.1 GCA_014728115.1 Candidatus Zhuqueibacterota bacterium
AAAAAAACATTGCACAAAAAACAAATTGACATTACATTGATATGTGAAAATACGTGAAATTATTAAAATTCTGGACAAGGATGGATGGACGATTGTTCGAACCAGAGGTAGCCACAGGCAATACAAACATCCAACCAAATCAGGACTGGTTACCATAGCAGGTAAAATGAGCGATGACATTACACCTGGAACATTAAATAGTATTTTTTAAACAAGCCGGATTAAAAAATGAAACAATATTTAATAGTAATAGAAAAAACGAATACAGGCTATTCAGCATATTCTCCAGATTTACAAGGTTGTGTTGCTACAGGATCTACCAAAAAAGATGTAGAAAAAAATATGATTGAGGCGATAGAGTTCCATTTGGAGGGTTTACAGGCAGAAGGACTAACCATACCTTCATCATCAAGTTATTCCAAAACTATCAAAATACCATCATAAAAAATAATGGACAAAACAGATAAAAAAGAGAGCGAATCAATAGTTGACACGAGCCTGGTCACGATGTTCCTGCGGATGAGTCCTGAAGAACGTCTGCAAATGAATGATAATTCCATCAGAACTATTTTGGAGCTGAGAGATGCATTCAAACGACAAAGACTCGAAAAGAGTAGAACCTAGCTCAATACTTTTAAAACTTGTCAAGAAACCCTTCGACAATTCAACACGCCAAACCCATCAATCAAATTATCGACATGAATTCTATTTCATTATTTGTGTTCATCAGCGTCCATTAGCGGTTTAAATCATTTCCCCCCCCCTTTACTGTCCATAGCGATAGACCAGGATTTTGGGATTGGGGATCGCATTCGGATCCTCTATGGTATCATATGCCGGAGTTTTACACAGGCAGATTCGATTGCCGACTGTAGTGCGGAATACATAGGGTACCTTGATCGCTTTACCGAATATCGATTCTCCGGACTCGAGATCGAATAATTCGATATACAGACGCCTGTCGATGGAATAGCGTACGAGCAAATTTGAGCCGAATAGACGGATATCAGCTATCATATCCGGTCTGGTTTGTAACATGTATTGCAGGATCGCCTGGGGATTCGAATTCAATTTGTTGTTTTTTGGCATCATCTTGTACGATTTGTGCTTGCTTTTCAAGATGTCGATGACTTGTCCGGATTGATTCAGACAATACACTCTGTTTTCGACCGGATTGGCATAATAGATGCGATCATTACGATCGACTGCGATACCGCCATAGCCTGTGGCGCGGTAGGCAAATGCCTGGTATTCCGCAGGAACAGGAAGGATAAATCGGCTGACGATGTTTTGGCTGACAATATCAACTTTGACCAGTTCGCTTTTTTGGGGGGAGGGATTTTGGATGATATAAAGATGACCATCCTGTGACACGGTGATTTTGCCGTCCACAGGCAGTTCCTGCAAATTCAGTATCGTTTCGATGCCGTTTGGATTCAGCTTTATATAATAGCTGGGAAAAGTCGCAAGCCAGTAACCCAGATCAGGATGAAAAAAATGCGCCACCGGTGACCATGTATTGCCCGGTAATTTGTCTGCCAAAGAAATCACGGACCATTGTTTTGAATCGGTGCCAATAGCAACCATGGAATCCGAGCGGTCGTCCCAAATGACGGCATGGTTGTCGAACCATGCGAGATGGCTGATTTGTCCGATGATCAAACCGGGAGCATCAAATATGACAGAGTCAACCAGAGTAAACTGTGCAAAAAACTCTTCGAACTTTGGATCTGTCTCCGGATGATAGCGCGACTGGCTCAAACAGGGAAGGGACATGAGAAAGCAAAAAAGCCAAAAGATCAAGAGTTTCATTTTTACTCCAGGTGGATATCCTTGATAAAAGGATTTTTGGAACTATTCAATATTTATATAATATGAACTCAATTTTTGGTTTCAAATTTATCTTAGTAAATATGATTATTTATTAGTTGCTGTTTAAGTTGTAATTGTTATGTTTTTTTAGACGGTTGAAAAAACTGATTTTTTTTGCATTTGTTCTCGAAACATACTCGCGTATAATCCATTGATTTTGAATAGCTCATCATGATTTCCACGTTCAACAATTTTTCCTTCCTCCATGACTAAGATTGTATCTGCCCTACAAACCGTTGATAAGCGATGGGCGATAATTAAGGTTGTTTTGCCGTGTTTTTTATCAAAGATATTGTTTTTAATTGCTTTTTCGGTTAAAGAATCCAATGCGGAAGTAGGTTCATCAAATATCAAAATATCCGGATTTTTCAAGAGTGCACGAGCAATAGAGATGCGCTGTTTTTGACCGATTGATAATTTTAATCCTCTCTCACCCACAATTGAGTTCAAGCCTTCAGGTGACTTTTCTATAAATTCATTTGCCTGTGCTAGTTTGCATGCATATATGATCTCGTTCTTTGTCGCTTTAGGATTACCAAAACAAATATTATTTAAAATAGAATCATTCCATAAAAATATTTCTTGACTTACAACGCCAATTCGCTCGCGTAGCGAATGTATATTTAAATTGTTTGCATTTTTTCCGTCAAAATAGATACTTCCTGTTGATGGTTTATAATAGAGTAAAATCAAATTTAATAATGTAGTTTTACCTGCACCCGTAGGCCCAACAATGGCTATTTGTTCGCCTGGTAAGGCTGAAAATGAAATATCTTTTAACATAAATCCTTTTGGAGTATATGAAAAGTATATACTTTTTAGCTGAATATGGCCATGGAGGGCCTGTATCTTAGGTTTTAAAGCTTCCGCATCATCTTCCGTTGAAAGCTCGAATAATTCGAATACACGTTCAAGTGCCGCTAGTGAGTTTTGAACTGTTATAAATGTATTTGCAAAAAACATTGATGGGCCGTATAGATATCCAATATAAGCATTGAAAGCAATAAAGCTGCCGAGGGTGAGACGCCCGAGAATGATTTCCCGGGCACCAAACCACAATACGAATAGAGCCCCTATAGCAGCGATAAAGCCAACTATCAAATTTGTACAGGTATTAAATATATTATGTTTGATTCCTGCATCAATATTCTCCTTCATCGCCAAACCATATTTTTCTGTTTGTCGCTCTTCTTGGGCAAATTCCTTAACCAGATGAATATTGGAGATGGATTCTTGCAGATTCCTTGATAATAGTGCCGATTTTTCCATAGCGATATGACTCAACATTTTCATTTTTTTTCCAAATATTAGGACAGCACAGAAAAAAAAGGGGATAGTGATTAATACAATCCAAGTGAGGGTGAAATTGAGATACATTAAAATGATTATAGCACCTACAAACTTTAAAAGATTAGCAAATAGGTCAACAATAGTTTTTGAAAAAAATGTACGTAAATGATGGACATCACCACCCAAGCGAGTCATTAAATATCCTGTTTGATTACAATCGAAAAATGATTTGGGAAAATGTAATACTTTGTTGAACAGATCATGTTTAATGTCAAATATTACTTTTTGTTCGAGTAATAAAAAGTAATATTTCTTCATAAAACTAAAAATTATTTGCAAAAGCATAAGAAAAAAAATAATTGCAATTACTGATGGAAGAGTTTGGAGCTTTTTATTTACAATTATATTATCAATTGTATACTTGGTTAGCAAGGGTTGAGGCAAATAAAGGAGAATACTCAAAAGAACAGAAAATGAACCAATGCTCAATAGTTTTTTATAATTACTCAAATAATGAAAAACTGTTTTTATTTGTATAATTTTCATTCTGTTCAGATTCCATTCCCTGCCAAATTAAAACAATGAGTAAACAAGCTTGTTTCTCTTGGAAAAAGTTTTATCTAACTTCAGTACTATCTCAACGTTATCAAAAACCAGGAATCGTAATATATTAAAAAGAAAGAACTTCAGCACGAGTTATTCTTTTGCTTCATAATTTTCTCATCTAAAAGAAATGACGGAATGTCTGGTAAATTTGTTTTTCCAAATTGTGGATTATATGTCAGGGGGCACTTAAAATGTACGACCCGGCGGCAGTTCAATGTTTACCACCCTTAACTGTTAAAATATGTATATTCTCCCATCATTTTAGTTTCGAATCATGCCCGGATGAAGGTCATATTGTTCTGATAACTCGGACACTGAAACATTATTATCAAGATGTTCTCGGAGTATGCGTACTTTTTCTTCCGGTGAATATCTTTTTCGTGCCATAGTGGGCCTCCTTTTTGTGATGATTTAACACTTATTTTATAGGCCCAATTTCTATGATTCCATTATAGGCAATTCAAACCAGAGAACGAAGAATTGAAAAAAGCTGCATAAAATGTCAAAGTGATACGCTTTTTTGATCCACAACTATTGACAATATCTCTTTCACACATTGATTTTCTCCAAAATCTAGTCTCTGATGAATTGGCTATCTGCAAATGTTACGGTTCAGTTGAAATTGGAATAATAAGGTTGTAAATTAAGTGTATATGTGTTTTGATTTTTATAAAAAAACAGACCTCAAGGGGTAACAGTTTTACCCTCAGGTATTGTTAATATTTCTATTCGTTCTTTGACATATTCAACCATTTCAAAACGAGTTTGGATTGAAAACTCGACAAGTTC
>WJME01000196.1 GCA_014728115.1 Candidatus Zhuqueibacterota bacterium
GCCGAGGTTGCGTTGGCATTATAGGCATAGAATCCATAGGTATTATGATGAAAGCTGCAATGCTGTATAGTCGGACCGGCGCTGTTCAGATAGACGCCATAGGTAGCATGTTGAATATCACAGTATTACAGAATACAATCGGCATCCACACTGGAGTTTTTGAATTTCAGTCCGCTCCAGGTGCCGGATACCGAGTTAAAAAATATCGAGTCAGCCGATGTACCCTGGGCAACCAGTGTGCCTTCGATGTTGATGCTTTTTGAGGCAGGGATCTGTACGGTGGTGCCGGGTAAAATAGTCAAGGTAATGCCCGCGGGAACCGTAACGTCTCCGGTAAGGGTGTGGGTGCCGGACCAGGTTTGAGAATATGGCAGAACGCCTAAGGTGGTCAATTGTTTGGCAGTTGGATCCGGCAAGCAAGTTTTCTTATTAGTATCGTCTCGTAAATTTGCCGGTATTGTATGGTTTGAAATGTATGGATCACCATATGATAGAGCTTCGGGACCAACTGAAGGAAATGACAACGATGTCTCTGAAACAAAATCTGGTGCTGTGCTATAATAATAGGATACATCATCCAGGGTTGAAAGTTCTGCCTGTCCAATACTCAATGGTATATGAGACAAAAAGGCGCCACCCAAAAAACCATAACCTTCAATCGAAAACGAAGTCCGTTCAGTCGGTTCCCCATCATAATTTGGAAGAAGTCCAGGATTGGAGATGTCAAATCGGATTTGGTTTCCCAATACGACAGTAGTTGGAGAGTAATACAATGAAATCTCACCCCAACCAATCTCATCAAGAGCATTTAATTCATGATAATCATATACGCAATTTCTAAAAAAAATGTTATATGGCCCATTTAAACCATGAGTATCATCCGCTTCTATGAATTCAACCTCATTATGTTCAACTAAATTTGAATACGGATACCTACCGTGCAAACAAATATCTGAATCGGGATAGTCAAAACCTTCTTCACAGGGATCAGTTGCATGATATCTGGCTATTTGCTCAGTGGAAAAATTATAGATTATAACATTGCAATTTGCTCCTTGCCCCAGCATCATAGCATGCCTCAAATATCGAAAAATATTATTTTCAATCAAAGAATTCGTCGTACTGGCGCCTAAGACAGTACCATTTCCATACGATGTTCTTCCATATCCTCGTGCATGATGGATGTAACACCCGCTAACTTTGATGTGAGAACTCCGGCTTATGTCAATGTGATGTCTGCAAGTATACTCCATCTCAACACCTTTAACCCAGCAATTTACTGCATAATTAAAATTTATATTATTCCCTTCATTCCAATGATAACACTGTGATTTTTGTGTGTCCAGGCGTAATATTTTTAAATTTTCGATCCCCACATTGGTAATTGGTAGTATCTTTTGTACCCAAAGGTTATTTATTTCCTGATATGATTTTGAGGCCTCATAAGTCATCTCAAATCCACCGGAGATTACTCCTGCAATTCTGTTAATCTGACCTACATATCCATTTTCACCTGAATTATCATCAAATGAAAACTCACAGAGATGAATCCAATCACCAGGTGACAAAGAACCGAGCGAGCCAGTTATGTTTTTTGTTTTCATCATGATATCAGCATCAAGGTCTAATGTACCTCCGTCTGTTTGACCTGTAATATTAAAACAAGCACTGTCGCGCGTTACTGCAAATTGCAAAATCGTCTTGTCAGATCCTTCACCTTGAAATATGATATTGCTGCCGTTATTCCCCGGAGTTGCACTGTATTTGAGGTTTATTGGATTGGTTAACGAATAGTTACCTTGCGGAAAATAAATAATTGAAGTCCCTGTCGTAGCTTTTGCTTTTGACAATGCTGCATCCAGTTTTTGATCATCTGTACCGGTTTCGTCAGCGATATTAAAGACATGGTCTCCAAAAGTCGGAGTACTTGCTAATAGTCCCGCAGTTCTCCAGTCAATTTGATAATTTGATGGAATATAGCCCACATTGTTATGTAGAATCTGAGTATAAGAATTCAAAGAAAAACTAAAGAGCACTAGAATCAAGATTATCTTACATGTTTGCATTTTACTACTCCTTTTGATATTTTTGATGTTCAAAAATAGTTAAAGGTATGGCTAAAAGATCATGTCTACAAAAATGAGGAACGAATTTATTTTTTTTTGTGGATAAATACGTCTGATGCAATCGATATCATGTACATCATGCGAATACCGAAAACTGATCTCAACAATATTCCAATCTAAGGAAAGACCGATATTTGCTACAAGCCCCGAGTTATCCAGGAAAAAGCATCCATCGCCTTCAGCCCATATATAATCCAACTGACATCCACCAGGATCACCGGAAAGGCATTTTTTTAATTTATTGTATTTAGTTTGTTCCTTTATTGCGATTGCCAATGATGGGCCTGCATGTAGACGAAGATTCACATTTTTATTGATTGGCTTGACCATTGTTACTAAAATTGGAATATCGATATATTTCAAAGAAATGTCTATGTCATAATAATAGCCCTGTGGGGGTCTATTATCCCAGGACCCAATAGCTTTGTTTTTAAGGATGCTGCTTTTTGTCAAGTATTGAATCTCTCCAGAAAGTCCAAAGCATTTTGAAAACATGTGCTCATATCCCAGTCCTAATACAACATTTCGATTTGAGACTGCTTCTTTATGAAAAATATTTGATTGAATGATTCCAACTTTAATTATTTTTCTATTTTGAGCCCAGACAGAAACTGTAAAGCAAAAAAGCATCAAGATGAATAGTTTTAATTTCATTTTTTACCTCCCTCAATAAGGATTGGTAACACGCATGGTATTAAAGAGATTGAGATGCTCCGTATTGTTTGGATAGTTTTTGGTACTTGGTGAAATGACGGATCACTTTTATGATAACCCTGCAGGGAAACAAGAGTTATCCCAAAGTGAGCCAATGTTTTCACCATTATCATTCTTTAATTTTTCATTCACTGACATTTTCTACTCTTTCAAAGTCCGGAACGACTAGCCCCGGAACATCAAAGGGTTGGATGGTTTATCAAAAGATCCTTTATCTATTCCCGGCCAAACAAAAAGGGGCGCATGCACCTCCCGCTCACGAGAGGGCTCTACGCCCCTTGATTCATTTGCGCCTCTGTTTAAGAATAGCCATTCATTCAATCCTATGCAAGAAAAATCGTCATTTTTTTAAATTGTTTTATATCTTTTCAAATATTGTGCCATTTGGATTCGATACCTCCAGGTAAACTATCCGGCATCTATGATGCCAAAAAACAATGACTTTGTTGTCTTTAATCGATGAAAAGGGGGGAGCAATCCAATCCGGACAAACCAACCCATCCTGCAAACCGTTCGTAGATGCGAAAATTTTTCGTACC
>WJME01000197.1 GCA_014728115.1 Candidatus Zhuqueibacterota bacterium
GCATGCCCAGGGGCGAACACGTTCTGGTTTGGGATGGCAAAAACGCCCAGGGGACAAGGCTCTCGGCAGGTGTGTATATCTGCACAATGACAGCAGAGACATTTAGCAAATCCATTAAAATGACCTTGTTGCCGTAGCAGAGCCCCCATAGGCGAATACCTTCCGGAGGTTTAGGCGATGACTGTAGCAAACATCAAATCTGTCCGCAGTTTCGTTTACGCCAGCCTCCGGGAGGTCTTTACCAGCGCGCACTCTCTTGCGAAAAGCCGTGCGCAACGCGCGCAATCGGGGTCGGACCAAGTTATTGGGCGGATTATTATATGGTCAGGTCATTTTTTATTACCAACATCGCTTTTGAAATCCATTTTTCGAGCCAAAAAGTGGATTCTAAGAATCTTTATACGCTAAAGGGACTGTTGCTTTGAAATATGAGATTATCTCACCAGTAGCAGTTTTATCGTTTTGATCTCATTTCCCGTTTTTAAGCTCGCAAAGTAAATACCCGCAGCGACACCGGCTCCTGCGCTATTCCTGCCATCCCAAATGATTTGATGGATGCCGGCTGACATTTTTCTGCTTGCAAGAGTCCGTACCTGACGTCCCAAAACATCAAAAACTCTGAGGCGAACAAATTTTTTATCTGGTAACGCAAACCGGATGGTTGTCGTCGGGTTGAACGGGTTGGGATAATTCGTCAATGCGACCGATTCAGTTTTATCTTTTGTGGGTGCCAAAGGTTCGGACAATTCCAAAGGTGCCTCGAGCGCAGCATTTAAATCAAATTCAAGGTATTCATCCTTGTGACTTGATCGTAAAACGCCGGCAATGCGGTCTGCTGATGGTTGGTCTCCCTGTGAGGCATAATAGCTCACGAGGGATAAAAGCTCGGTTCGTTCCGCACGAGTGCCTGTTGGGGCTTTAAAAGCAATTTCCTCTGCTTTGGACATTTTTTTCTGCGTTGCATATAAATAAGCAAGCCAAACTCTGGCCATATGCTGCACCTCTGGATGAGTACCCTTTGTCATATTCAGCAGGAACGCTTCTTGATCTGCGAGTTGCCCGAGTTTTAAGGCAGACTTGGCCATTTTAAAGACAGCTATGGAAGCTTTTTCTGATTCGGGTTCTTGTTGCAAGGCAGATAAAAGTTCTGTCAAAGCTTCCTGGTATTGACCTTCTTCATACATCTGGTTTCCTGTCCAATAGGGAGAGAGAGTTCGTTTCCAGCTGGGACCGGCACTGTTACTATCATCATCATGCGGTGAATCATCGATATCACCATAAAAAAGAGAGGTATCCGGTGTACCATCCCAGTAATTGCTTTCGGCATTGACGGTGCTACCGGTATTGTTATAGATAAATTTATCCGATCCCCTGTTTATGAAATCATTATCACCGTCATGAGGTCCACTCTCTCCAAATTCCGGAGAACCGCCTGCAACATAAGCCCCATGAGAGGCAATGTTTGAAAGGTCGAACAAATTACCGGTATCGCCTTCCTTGGCATCAAAGTCCGGTTGTGCAGTGGTTCCTGTGACATAAACACCAAAGCTCGTGGAACCACTGGAGGTCTTGAATTCATTTTCAGCAAAATCTCCATCAGCATCATTTATGTACACAGCAATATCATTTCCTGCATATAATTTGTTATTCAGAATTAAAGGCGTACAACCCGATGTCAGCTTTAAGGGATAATTATCACAATTATAAACATAGCACTTTTCAATGGTTGGGCTTGTGTCGGATCCTGTGATGGTTATACCAATTTTTGCCTCTTTGACAGTACAATCGTTAAGATCTGAAGATGAAGAACCACTGCCATCAAAAACTAAACCATTCCACTCTGCTGCCGATGTGGTGCACTTAAATGTGACATCGTTTGCGTTCATAGTGCCATATATTATAATAGCAGAATCAGGCTTAATTCTTATTGTTGAGCCACTTTCAATGGTTAAGGATTTTGAGGTATGAATAGTTACATTGTTACTGAATGTAAAAGTTTCATTACTCCCTCCATACTCTTCGAGAGTTTTTATTAAAGCTTTATAAGCATTTATTCGACCATAACCCATATAAGAATTCCATCCATTTGTATATGTATAACCTCCCACTTTTTCTGCAGAGGCAGTAATGATGTTTTTTACCTCAGAAGGCGAAAGGTCGTCCTTGATCGAAAGAATGAGCGCTGCAAGTCCTGTAACATGAGCACATCCGGAAGAAGTGCCTGAAAAAGCATTATATGGTACACCATCTCCCTGTGATGTTGTATAAACAGATTCTGGAGCCACTACATCGATTTTTTCACCTGTATCCTGGTCTACTCCACCATGACTATCTGGACACCATAAATCTGAATCGGTAGAGGCACCCACAGCGATTGTTTTCAAATGTTCCGCTGGAAATTCAAGGTCATTCATAGTGCCTTGTTCCCCTGTGGAACATATAATAACACAGTCGTGATTATCATGAGCATCAGCGATTGCATCATCAATTGCATCATCATCGCCAATTTCGAATGCCATATTTATTATATCAGCACCCTCTTCTACGGCATATGTAATTGCGGCAGCAACATTATCAGAGGTTAAGGCTCTACCAGTTCCATCAACTCTAAGAGCCATAAGTTTAATTCCACCCTCTCCATTCCAACCTCCTGCAATTCCGGCCACATCAATATTATTATGCGTTTCAGCTCCAATAACTCCTGCTACATTTGTACCATGATCACAATCATGTTCAACATCAGAACTGTCATCTTCATTATCTGCGACCCAATTCCATCCATTTATATCATCTTCATGACCATTACCATCATCATCATGATCTGCTGTACCATTATATTCAAGAGGATTTTGCCATATATTATTGTCAAGATCAGAGTGATCAATATCAATACCATCATCGATAACTGCCACAACAACCGAATTACTACCGAAGGTAATATCCCATGCTGCCGGCATATTTAGTTTTCCCGATTTTAAGTTCCATTGATTAGATGAATATTTAGTATCATTAGGATCCTCTGGTGAAGAGTTTTGCCTACAGTTGCGAATTGTACATAATCGAATTCTTTGCTATTATTAAGCTCCTCAGCAGCAAGAAAGGGATTTTGACTTTTTCCAAGTAAAATCGAATAATAATCACAGAGAAGACGCTTTGATATTTTCTTTACATCTTTGATCCCTAAATGTGAGAAATCATCTGCAGTTGGTTTTCTCTTATTAGCCATTCTTAGAATCAATCGCTCAGGAATAATTTCAAATTCCTTTCCGCTTGCTGAGTATCTGTACCATTTAGAATCCTTAAATTTAAATTGATATTCTCCCAATGAAAAATCTTGAGAAATTACTAATGAATTGAAGAATAACAAACTTAACACCACAAATGCTAGTTTTATCAAAATTTTCATTTTGACCCTCCTGTAGCTTCTAATTTTATTTAATGGTGCTATCTAACAAACAAAAGCTTTCTCACTGTTCCATATTCACCTCCCGTTAATTTGTAAAAATACACTCCACTAGCGATCAATGCTCCCTCATCATTTTTGCCATCCCACAAGATTTCATGGCGACCGGCTCGTTGCTGTTTGTCGATCAACACGGCAACTGTTCTTCCGAGACTATCCATGATGGTCAGTTTTACATGACACGCCTCAGGCAATGCATAACAAATGGTGGTTGTGGGGTTGAACGGGTTGGGATAATTCTGCTCCAGCCGGAACTGTGCCGGTTGTTTGGTCCCCGATTCCACTCCGGTGTCCGGATCAAACTCGAATGCGCCCATATCCGGGGCAGAGCCGAGGTATTGGTCCGGTGTCAGATCGACCAGGGTGTCCTCCTTCCAGACGTAAAACGGCGTGCCGCTGTCGATGCACGGCGAGTGTCTTGTCAGGCGGTAATCGAACGGCTCACCACCGAGGAACCGTGGATCGGCATCGATATTGCCCTCCAGCCAGCTGACCGTACTATCCGCACCCCCGATAACACCAGCCAATCCGTTTTGAATATTTGAATAAGCGAAATGTACTTGAGGATTCGCAATAGAAGCGATCATTATATTATTAGGTTGATTATTAAAAACAATGTTGTTGATTATATTTACTTTTGATTCATCCCCCAAAATCGAAATTCCTCCTGCATATATTTTTTCTGATGACTTTTCACTCAGATTATTAGCGAATGTTGAACTCACAATATTCACTTTAGCATCCTTTATTTCGAGCCCACCACTCCCTCTTGTTGAATTATTCGGATAAGGAAGGAATTGATTGTTTACAAACGATACATTCTTAATATGGATATTATCGTTTAATATATTCTCATAGGCATTATCCTGTATCCTCATTCCTCCACCACCCCGACTATTTGAACGATTATGTCTGATAATAAGATTTTCAAAAAAAAGGGATTGACTTTGTTGACTAAAAATACCCCCTCCTTCTGCAGCAAATCCGCGTTCAATTATCATATTTTTAATCTGTGATCCTTTTGTTTTGTAAAAACGCAAAAGTCCAGATCGGCCTTCTCCATCCAAAATCGTTTTCATGTTTTCACCGACCAGTGATACATAGCTGGGCACAAATAATGGAAAATTTTCACCGGTTTCGGTTTTTGAATAAATGCCGGAAGTCAAATGAATAGTAATTGGATTTAGACGATCGGCATCTGCAACAAATAGTGCATGATCCACAGTTTTGAACGCCTGTGAGGGCAAAATGCCGGCATTCGAATCCGAGCCATTTGGAGAAACATACAAATCCTGTTTTTTTTGCGTCACAAATGCTTGGTTCATCGTTACATTAATTCTATCAAGTGGATAGATCTGATCCTGATCAGGATCAGAGGTTGTAAATGTGTCCACAAAAATTTCAACCATCGGACAGTTGAACGAGCACGCCACATCTCCTCCTCCATAAAATGCTTTGTTTAGGTAGATATTGGAGAGTTCTTGTTCATCGGAAAAAAGCGTTCCTGTGGGAAAACGGTCATCATACTCTATATATATACCACCTCCATAGGATTGGCTGACATTTCTTCTCACAATTGTTTCCGTTAGCTCAAGTGACGATTGTTTCAAATAAATCCCGCCTCCATTGCCATTTTTGTTGGCAAAATTTTTTTCAAGAACAACCTTATAGAGTTCCACCTCTGATCGAAAGCATGAAATTCCGCCTCCATATCGAGCATGATTGTTCTCGATAGTGGATTCCTGGATAATTATCTGATTTTCATTAAGAGATAATCCGCCACCAAATGATGCTCTATAATCCATTGTCGCAATATTTTCGTGTATTTTGCATTTTTTTAAGAATAGATCCGACAATCGCGCATAAAGTCCTCCTCCCTCACATTGGCCAAAAGTGCTTACCTTATTTTGATTTATACTTACATTGACCAAACGACCCGATATTTTATGAAAATACAAACCACCGCCGCGACCAGATATGTTACCCGTTACAGATACCCCATTTAACCGAATATCGGAATGAAAACCGTAAATCCCTCCTCCAAGATGTGCATGATTATTTTCTATTCTACACTCATATAATTCAAGTAAAGCATTCATACATCCGATACCTCCGCCGTCAGAGCCGCTATTATCCTTAATTGTGCAATTTACCATCATAACATCAGAACTGTCTTTACACAAAACGCCACCACTGGAATTAGCTGCAAAGTCAGTTGAGTTTTTATAAATAAAAACATTTCGAAAGATTGGATATGATTTTTTACCACAAAAGGCTCCACCACCCAAAAAATACTCATCCCCTCTCGCTTTATTGTAACAAATTTTCAAATTGTCCAGTATTGGACCTGCTTTATTCGTGCAAACAATACCAGCTGCAGAATAAGATAAAGATACCCCGCCTTTGATATACCCGTTCGTTACCGTAAAACCACTCAAAACCGTCGTTGAATCCTCACCGCTCGCAAATGTTACGACGGTTCCTTGTTTGTTACCATCGATCACGGTTTTTGAGATAAAAGACGTATCTCCGGTGGTCAAAAACAAGGATCCCACCACGATATTCTTGCCATTGAAATTGATCTGTTCAATATAAGTCCCGGCAGAAACCAAAACCGTATCGCCCTCAACCGCATGATCGATGCCTGACTGGATGGTTTCATAGTCAGCAGGGATGTTAATTGTTTTGGCAAAAAGCTCCAGACTGAAAATTATGACAAACAAAAACCATTCTTTTCTCATCATATACATCCTTTTTGCATTTGTTCTTCTCTTTTGTCTTTTCTGCGGGATAATCCCGCAGAAAAAACTGTATTCGATCAGCGCACCAGCAGCACTTTTTTCGTCTTGATGACTTAAAAATATTGTCAGAATCGAACCTCAATCGCTATTGTAAAAGGCATCATACTTGAATCGGCAAACTGATCTGCAAGGGGGAACCATTTGCATGTAAAAGGCTGTCTGACTTGTCCTGGGTCGGCTTTTAACGGGAATGTTCTGTTAGCATGTCAAATGTATATCAACGAGCAATTAGAAAATGCCGGATCGATCCCTTTTTCACGGGGTCTGTACCGAATTCTTTTAATCGTAGACCTAGCTCATTTTCAGCCAAACAAAAAAGGGCGCATGCACCTCCCGCTCACGAGAGGGCTCTACGCCCCTTGATTCATTTGTGCCTCTGTTTAAGAATAGTCATTCATTCAATTCCATGCAAGAAAAATCGTCATTTTTTTAAATTATTTTATAACTTTTCAAATATTGTGCCATTTGGATTCGATACGTCCAGGTAAACTATCCGGCATCTATGATGCCAAAAAACAATGACTTTGTTGTCTTTAATCGATGAAAAGGGGGGAGCAATCCAATCCGGACAAACCAACCCATCCTGCAAACCGTTCGTAGATGCGAAAATTTTTCGTACC
>WJME01000198.1 GCA_014728115.1 Candidatus Zhuqueibacterota bacterium
ATTTTTGAGAATACTGTTACATACCGGCTGCCCCATCAATCCACACCGATTACACCCCTGGCTCTTGCAATCGGGAATCACGGTTTCCCCCAGGGCACGCTGATATTCATCGTACAGAAATGCCTTGGTAATCCCTTTGTCAACATGATCCCAAGGCAAAGGATTTTTGGGATTCCGGGCATCGAGCCAATGATCCAAGTGTATATCATGCTCGTCAAGAGCTGCCCGCCATGCCTCGAAATTAAAATTTTCATCCCATCCTTCAAGCCTGCCCCCCTGTCTCCAAACCTCTTCAATGACATGAGCGATACGTCGATCTCCCCTTGCCAAAAGACCTTCCACCACCGCGGTCTCTGGAGATCGCCAGCTCAATTTAAGTCGCTTATGTCGCACCGTCTCCTTGAAGAAATCGATTTTTTCTCTGGTCATTTCAAGTGTATCCTGAGATACCCATTGAAAGGGCGTCAAGGGTTTGGGTACAAATGGAGATATGGAGACATTGATTTTTTTTCCTCCATGTAATCGAGCCAGATCATTGACACGATTAATCAATTCCACTATGCCTTGCAGATCTTGTTCATTCTCGGTTGGCTGTCCGATCATAAAGTATAGTTTTATGAGTGACCAACCCTCCCGAAAGGCCAGGTCCACGGCACGAATCAAGTCACTGGCCTGCGTATCTTTGTTAATCACTTTGCGCAAACGCTGCGTACCCGCCTCCGGTGCCAGGGTAAGGCCCGATTTACGTATGTCTTTGGCAAACTGTGCCAATTCCGGAGTAAATCGTTCAGGCCTCAAGGATGGGAATGACAAATTGACCGGATCATTGGCGAACTTGGATCGTAGCTCATGCAGCAGAGAACCCAGATGACTATAGTCTGAGGTAGAAAGTGAAACAAGTGAAACCTCATCATACCCCGTTGCCCGAATCTGTTGAAAGGCTTGTTCTACCAAATCCGAAACACTGCGTTCGCGAACCGGGCGATACAGCATCCCGGCATTACAAAAACGGCACCCTCTGGAGCATCCTCTGGAAATTTCCATAGCGACCCGATCATGGGTCGTGGCGATGTTGGGCACCAGAGGTTTTTCCGGGTAATACTCTGACTTTAAATGGGATATCGTTCTAGCCCTGATGCGGCGCGGAACCTCTTCATTGAGAGGCTCGAGCGCCAAAAAACGGCCGTCACTGTGATATTTCGGCTTGTAAAACTCTGGCACATAAACACCAGGAATATCAGCCAGTTTCTGCAAAGCCGTGAGACGATTATCCCCGTTGATTTTGCTTTGCTTGAGGGCATTTGCGATTTCGGCAATGGCTTCTTCTCCATCCCCTATGAGTACTGCATCTGCAAAAGGTGCTATAGGTTCAGGATTAAAGGCCGAAGGACCCCCCATCAGAATCAGTGGCAGTCCCTTTCGATCTGCAGATCGGATGGGAATACCCGCCAGATCGATCATATTGAGAATGGTGGTGGCATGCATCTCGTATTGCAAAGTGAATCCAATGATGTCAAACTGGTGGGCAGGTGTATAGGTTTCCAATGAGAAAAGAGGGACCTGCATATCCCGCATTTGCTGCTCCATATCCAGCCAGGGAGCATAGATGCGCTCAGCATAGACATCTTGCATTTGGTTCAAAATGTGATACAAGATCGGAAAGCCCATGTAGGACATTCCCACTTCATAGACATCCGGAAAGGCCAGTGCTATACGTAATGAAACACGGTCGAGGTCTTTGCGAATGACATGCAATTCATTCCCAACATACCGACCAGGCTTTGCTACCCGGGGCAAAATTTGCTCAAAGAGCTTTTTTTTCACCGTCTGTGCGGTGGAAACACGATTGTACATAAAAAAACCTGTATATCAAAACCCCAGCAGGGCTGAACCCGTGGGGAACAAATCTTATTGGCCGGGCGCCACGCCTCTATGCGGACGTCTGGGCAATATATTCGAATCCCTTTTCAATAGCCTGTTTGTTCAGTTCGATTAGCGCTTTGCGTCTGATCACCTGAGGCAAGGCCTGAAACAGGATGTCCTTATCCATCAAACGAGAATATCCAAGGTATGCACCCAACATAACCATATTTGCGACGCGTGTGTTCCCCAATTCGTCTGCAATCTCTGTGGCCGGTACGGCCAAGATATCCACATCTTTTCTCAAGGGCTCTTGATCGATTAATGAGACATCATAAACGATCAGTCCATCTTTTTTTACCTCTGACTCGAATCGCATTAAGGAAGGCAAATTCATTGCCATGAGCACATCGGGTTGGGAAACCAATGGCGATCCTATGCGATCGGGTGATAAATTGACGTGACAGTTGGCTGTTCCTCCTCGCATCTCCGGACCATAGGAGGGTATCCAGGAAACATGATAACCTGCTTGCATGCCTGCCTGAGCAACTCCCACGCCCATCAAAAGAATCCCTTGTCCGCCAAATCCTGCCATTTTAAAACTCGTGCGTTGACGGCCAGCCTCTGCTCCGGTCGCTATAGGATCGTTTTTATCTAACCCCAAAGAGGGAAGGACATTGGGTTGATAGACAAATTTTTTGGGCGCTGACGATTCAATCGCATCAGACTCGTCTTTGAATACACCCAACGGAAAAATCTCAAACATCTTGTCTTCAATCCATTGTTTGGCCTGAACCGGAGACACTTTCCAACCAGATGGACATGTCGATAAGACCTCGACAAAAGAAAATCCTTTGTCATCGATTTGATTCCGCAATGCTTTACGCACAGCCTTGCGAACCTTGTTCGTATGTTTGGCATCGGTGAGTGCTACTCGCTCGACATATATCGGCGCCTGCAAAGAGGAAATCAATTCTGCTATACGCATCGGAAATCCCTCATTCATGGGATTTCTACCCGTGGGAGACGTGGTGGTTTTTTGTCCCACAAGTGTGGTGGGAGCCATTTGGCCTCCTGTCATGCCGTAAATCGCATTATTGACAAAAAACACCGTGATCTTTTCACCCCGATTGGCTGCCTGGATGATGTTATTCCCGCCAATAGCTGCCAAATCACCATCTCCCTGATAACTGATTACGATACTGTTGGGATGAGCTCTTTTGATTCCCGTTGCAACGGCAGGCGCGCGTCCATGAGCGGCCTGAATATTGCCGGTGCGAAAATAATAATATGCAAATACACTACAGCCCACCGGACTGATGATTATAGTCCGGTCCTGAATATCAAAATCATCAATCGCTTCAGCGATCAGTTTATGCAGCACACCATGACCACACCCGGGGCAATAATGGGTCACTCCTTTATTGGCGCCGGGTTTGCGCTCATATATTTCATAAAAACTATCAGCTTTTAACAAGGCTTTTGCCATCACTTTGCCTCGATTGTCTTGAGAACCTGCTCTTTGATTTCATCTGTAGAAGGTACCACACCGCCCAGGCGAGTGTAGAGATGTACGGGCTTTAGGCCATTCACCGCCAGGCGAACATCCTCTACCATTTGACCGTTTGATAACTCAACCACCATAAATTGACCTACAGAAGAACATAACTCTTGGATTCGTTTGGAAGGAAAGGGAAATAGGGTAATGGGTCGTAATAATCCGACTCGTATGCCCTGATTATGCATTTCATCTACAACTGATTGTAACAAGCGGGAGACGACCCCATATCCGATTAAAACGATTTCTGCATCTTTGATTTTGTACTCTTCGAATCGAACTTCCTTTTCCTGCATTTGGGCATATTTTTGTTGCAATTTGAGCACATGCTTTTCAAGAATCTCGGGTTCGAGTTCGATAGAACTGATCAATCTGTGTTCATCTCTGGCATCTGCATGCAAAGCCCATTCCTTATCCGGCAATGAGGGTAGAGGATCGGGAAAATCCACGGGCTCCATCATTTGACCGATAAACCCGTCCGCCAAAACCACACAAGGATTGCGATATTTATCTGCCAGCTCAAATGCCAGCATGGTAAAATCGCACATTTCCTGGGCACTGTTCGGGGCGAGCACAATCAGCTTATAGCTCCCATGCCCCCCGCCTTTTACCACCTGGTGATAATCACTCTGTTCGGGTGCAATATTCCCCAATCCCGGTCCGCCTCTGCTGATATCCACCAGTACTAAAGGCAGCTCGGCACCGGCGCAGTATGAAATCCCTTCCATTTTCAGACTGATCCCCGGACTGGAAGAGGCTGTCATGACTCTCACCCCCCCAGACGCGGCACCATAAACCATATTAATGGAAGCGACTTCGCTTTCGGCTTGCAAAAAAGTTCCCCCCACCTGAGGCATGTAAACAGCTGCGGCCTCGGCAATTTCTGATGCCGGCGTAATAGGATAACCAAAGAAAAATCTGCAGCCAGCGAGTATCGCACCTTTGACAACGGCTTCGTTTCCCTTAATCAGCTGCCTGGCCACTAGGCTTCCACCTCCTCTTCAATATATCCTTTTTTATATACAATAATCGCACCGGGCTCTGGACACTGGTAAAAGCAATACCCACAACCTATGCAACCCTGGCCTTTATATCCGGCCGGGTGATATCCCATTTTGTTGAACCCTTTGGTAAATTCCAGAACATTTTCCGGACAAATGTCGATGCACAATCCACACCCTTTGCATTCATCACTATTGATAATTACTTTTGGTTCTTTTAAACCAGCCATTATTCCTCCTCACTGAATAGAATACAGGCGTTGAATTATAGGAGTTTTTTGTAAAACTTGCAAGGAGTTTCTGGCAGTCCAAGTCTAAGAAAATATAGTCGATACAACACCTGCATTACTTTTTTAGACACACTGATTTAATAACCAAAAGTTAATAGGCTTGCTGCAAAAATGGATTATGAGCCAGTTCTCTTTCGATGGTGGTATCAGGGCCATGACCGCAACCCACCCATGTGTCTTTGGGTAAAACCATGATTTTTGATCGAATGGAATCCAAGAGTTGATTCTGGTCGCCTCCGGGCAGATCTGAACGACCAATGGAATCCATAAATAATGTATCTCCCACAAAAACGCGCTTGGCCATCTGACAATAAAAACTCGACCCGCCCGGACTATGACCGGGGGTCGATAAAACCGAAAATTCCAGATCACCTATTTTAAAAATTTCCCCATCATGCAATGGATGATTGACATTAAACCTCTCGGGCACATCCAGGCCAAACATAGCGGCATGCATCGGAGCATTCTCCACAAGAAATTTGTCGGCAGGATCCATATAGATCTCTGCGCCTGTACTCTTTTGGATGGGTGCAACCGCACCGATATGGTCGACGTGTCCATGCGTTAACAGTATGGCTTTTATATCGAGTTCGAGCGATTGCACTTTCTCGATGATGAGATCAGCATCTCCGCCCGGGTCGATCACTAACCCTTTGTGGGTATCCGGACATCCCACTAAAAAACAATTGACAGCAAAGTCATGAACAGTCAATTTCTCTAAAATCATAAATCACCTGTTGGTTTGCAGCAAATAATATACGTTTCTTACTGCAAAAATTCAAGTCCATCTTCACAGGGTGCAGTGACATACCACAAGATAAAGCGTTTTTGGCAATCCAAGATGGACCTTTAACGCACCAGGGTAAATTTTATGGTCTGTTGAAAATTATCCGCTGTCAGCTGACAGAGATAAAGACCGCTGGAGAGAGGCTGGCCCCGATGATCACGACCATCGAAAAGAATAGAGTAAATGCCTGGTGCACGAAAATCAGACACCAGGGTACGTATTCTCTGACCCAGAAGGGTATAAATTTCAACTTTGATCCTGCTCGCAACAGGTACTTTAAAGATGAATCTCGTACTTTGGTTAAATGGATTTGGAAAGTTTTGGCTCAATTCATAGTCTTCGGGCAAAGACTCTGGCCAGGAAGGCATCAGAACCGGCGTAACGAGTCCCATATGATATGTTTCGCTATTCATTGTACCTAAATGATTCCATCCACCGACCCCGCGAATCGTCATAGATGCTCCCTGGGCTTGCACAGCCATCGAAGCAAAGGTTTGTCTGGTGAGTTTGAATGTCTGAGCCCTCGCGGGCTTGACACTGCCCGCACTAACTAATATAAAAAATGCAAAAAAAAGGACGACGCCACTTTTGGCACAGGTATTTGGATTTTGGTATTTTCTCATAGTATGAATTTTGTCACGAGTCATCAGAACCTGGATTGTTTATTGTAAATTCACGAGCACATTGATCACACCCTCACCCGACTCCCAGTTTTGCAGCGCTTTACCGAGAATCACACCAAAATCGGGTTGAGTACATTTTTGTGCATGACCGGCAAGGCCTGAGGTAGATAGCAAATCTCCTCTCTTTATACTTTCGTTTTGTGCTGTCACCTTGACCGGCACCACGCCGGCAAGAGCCAGAGGATAACCATCCCTGACCTCCACGAGATGGCCTACCTGAATAGTAGGATTGGTCGATATGACTCCTGCAACGCGACTGTCGTTCTCGCGGTTACAACGAACCAGGGCGTGATCTTTTTCATCGGAGATAACAACCACGTCCCCGGGCTCGAGCATTTCAGCACCATATAAAAACTCTGCGAGATCTGCCCAATCCCCAGTCGATATGGTAGCACGTCCATCTACTTTGAGGGCATAGCCTGCATTATTTTCACAAACAGCGTGAACCCCGTATATACTCCCCTCTCCGCGCAGCCCGATCCTGCCCAACCCCTGCACCCCCACAAAACCATCACCTTGTAAAGCGTACGATCCGGCAACAGAGCCATAGTTCGTGACTGAAAACACGGCGCCAGATTGCAATGTTTTTACAATCTGAGTCGAATTTTGAAAATTGCGATCGGAAAGAATACCCTCTCCGAGATCTGAATTTTTGATGGTTCCATCCACAATCATGGCAGAAGTCACTGCATTGGACTGGTTTTCATTTACAAAAATATTTTCATAGGCTGCGCCATTCATGATAGAAGCATTCAGACTGAGGGTCAAATCTCCAGAATCACCTCCCCCTGACAGGCCATTTCCTGCATATACAGCCGTGACATCGCCGGCAAAAAAATTGAGGTCACTGGGCGAAATCGTTCGATCCTGAATCATTTGACCGGTTACGGATTCAGGCTGACCCAGCCGCAAAAATCGACCATCAAAGGCAGCACCACTGACATAGTCCTGGGCCAGGCTCAGAGTCACTTCCCCCACAGACCCACCTCCTGACAATCCGGTTCCCGGGTTAATCCCTGTTATATCACCCAAGCCTATCGCAAGATCCTGGGCCTGAATAGAGCCGTCCTGAATATCGGCACCTGTAAGGGTTCCATCTGTCACCATCAGACCGGTCACCGTATTGGCGGTATTCAACTTGGCAAACCGTGCATCAAATGCAGCTCCCGAGAGATAATTATCTGCCAGACCTAATAAAAGAGTTCCGCTGGTCCCTCCGCCGACCAAACCATTGCCGGTAATCACAGAGGATATTTTACTGATTCCAAAAGCCAAATCCTCTTCCAGTATAGAGCCGTTTTTAATGTGGCTGGCATCGATTTGATTTTTGGACAACATCTCTGCGCTAATCTGATTTTCCGCCCCTTTACGAACAAATCGTTTATCGTACGCTTCCCCGGTATAGAACGATGGAAGCAAAGAGAGCGTCAAATCCGGATCAGATCCCCCACCGGCCAGTCCGAATTCAGTCGTTATGGTTCTTATTGTGCCGGTACCCAGTTTAAAGCCGATATCCTGCGGTTGGATGGACCCATCGGCGATCATATTGCTATTGATCGAGCTGGGTGCCCCGCGGACCACATAATTGGCTTCCAGCTGTGTTTTCGTCAAATAGGACGTTGCCTTGACCCCGCCCAATTTGGAAGCATCGATGTTATTTTTCTCAGAGTCATTAGACTGAGATTTGCTATAAAATGCGCTTGCCTCTATTCCCCCCAGACTATTGGCATCGCCTGCAGACAAACTGTAAGCAACACTGGAGATGCGTTTCCGCGGTTTGAGATTTTCTTCACCGACCGATATCTGTAAAAAGCGCATTGCCTCATTGAACAGTTGTGGCGGAAACGGAACAACAGAGCCCAATTCTACATTAAAATAGCCTTTCTCAATCTTAACCGTGTGAGCTTCTTGCCACAATCGATTACCCTCTGTTTCATGATCCCATATACTCAACACCACTTCTTGTGTACCGGTTAAAGGAGTACCGGTTGATGTGGTCAAATACCCCTGATAGTCGATCATTTGTGGAACATATAGGGATTGAACAGCATCTGCTTCACTGTTTTTTGGGAAAGGTTGTGGGGTCTGTGCCAGTACCCATAAAGGAACCAACAGCAATAACCAATGGATTCTCATGCCTGTGCCTCCGATGACGCCATAGAATTTGTAATGGATAGGATATATTCATGTTTATGTACCATCGAATCGACAGGATTGCGGAAGGCAATTTACAAAAGGTTGAAAAAGAGGGCATGTAAAAAGGATCATTCAGGCAGGGAACAGCATATTTTCCGCAAAACGTTCTTGAAAGTCAGGATGATCGGCCAGTTCGATATAGGTTGTCTCGCGAGCGATTTTATTCGCGATTTCCATTTGCGCACGGGAAATCAGAACCCTCTCTGCGCCAGTGGCGGCAGCATTTCCAATAACCTGGACATGTTCCAGGGGGACTTGGGGAAACAATCCGATCGCTTGCGCCATATCCGGTCGTACATATTGACCAAAAGCGCCTGCAAGATAGATAGCATTCAGATCATCGATACCGAGTCCTGCAGTGGACATCAGGATATCGATTCCAGTGGCAATCGCCCCTTTGGCCAATTGCACCTGTCGAATATCTTTCTGAGTGAGAATGACCTCCGGTGTCAATAAAAGTGCCAAAGGATCTTTGATGACGGTCTTGTTCTTGTCTGAGTGTATGATTCGTCCGGTTGAATCTACCAATCCTTCTTGTAGTGCTGTGCCAATGGCATCTATAAGGCCGGAGCCACAAATTCCTTTTGGGAGTTGATCGGCAATGGTATTACATACAAAGCGATGCTCTTTAAAGAATACGCGTTCGATGGCACCGGGAGCGGCCCTCATTCCCTGACTAATCTGTGTCCCTTCAAAAGCGGGGCCGGCAGCAGCCGAAGTCGCCCAAATCTGGCCCTCATGACAGAGCAAAATTTCACCATTGGTTCCAATATCGATGGCCAGCCATGTTCCTCTGAGCTCGGATTCAAGCGAAAGCAAAACACCGGTTGCATCTCCGCCCACATGACGACCAATGATAGGCAACAACCGTATACGAGCTCTGGGATTGATCTTTAATCCCATATCAGATGCACTCACGGTATCCATTGTTCGAAAAACAGGACTAAAGGGCAACTGTGCCAGAGATCGGGTATCTATGGCCAGCAAAAGATGAAGCATTGCAGAGTTGCCTGCAATGGACGCAAGATATATCTGTGCGGAATCGATCTGTGCTTTTTCAGAGACTCTACGAACGATGCGATTCATAGAAGAGAGGACAGCTTTTTGCAGTTGCGAACTTGAGCGCTCATTTTGCACCAGAGCCAAACGGGACATGACATCACCGCCCAGGGTGACCTGGCCATTGAGATCAGAGTCAAGAGCCACGACACTTCCGGTTTCGAGATTGATTAATTTGCCCACGAGTGTCGTGGTCCCTATATCAAATGCAATACCATAGAGAGATAAAGCCTCTTTATCGGAGACATCGAGGATACGATTTTGCCAGCAGATCAGTTTTTGTCCGGGCAGGGATTTGCCCAAAAGGGCAACGCTTTCAAGGTCTGCGTCGATGGGTTGCTCATTCAGGGCCAGATCCTCGAAAAGTGAAGGAGCGCAAGGATCCGGTCGAGTAACGACAAAGATCCCTGAATCAGGGGTGACATGATGAACAATACCGGTCGTTAATCGTATACTCCCGGCCGTTGTACGGGTAGGGATCTCCAGGGTCAGGTCGTTTTTGACCAGCATTTGACATCCCAGGCGCCATCCCTGTTTCAGCTCTTGCCTGCTAAAATATTTCTGATCCTGACGAGTGACAGGAGCCTGACCGGAAACAACACGAACCCGGCATTTACCGCACAGGCCGACGCCACCGCATGGCATTTCAAAATCTGAAATTCCGAATTGTTGTGCCACCTGTCGCATCGGAGTCCCGATTTTCACTTCGCCATGTCGTTCATGGGGTAAAAACGTTATGCGCGCTCTGCGTTTTGCCGAATTTTCAACAGTTGTTTGATTTCGATCAGCCATCTATAGGGTACCTCCAAATCGCCAATACCTGGCCGTGTGGGATCAGCCTGATGAAAATCACTCCCCCCACAACTGAGCAAGCTATAGCGTTTGCACCACTCTTGCAGCATTTCTCGGGTATCATAAGAGTTACTTGGATGCATCACTTCAAGACCATCCAATCCTGCGGTGAGCATGCTTTTTAAATAGGATTCATTAGGATCAACCCCGGGATGCGCCCAAAATGCCACCCCTCCTGAAAGATGAATAAGATCGATGGCTTGCCGCACTGTGGGGAGCTCTTTGGGTACATATGCAGAGCCCCCTTCCCCAAGAAAGCGACTAAATGCTTCATAAAAATTATTGACAATATTTGCTTCGATAAGGGCCTTGGCGATATGAGCCCGTCCGATCAATCCTGAAACGGCCTTGCGTTCAATCGCCTCAAACGCGAGATCGACACCTGCTTGTTTTAAATTTTGCCAAATTTGCAAGGCTCGTTCCCGGCGATGTTCGATCATTTGATGCGTATGATCCAACAATTTTTCATTTTTATCATCGATATAGTAACCGAGGATATGCACTTCCCGGTCATGTACCTGAGCACTGAGTTCAATACCTGGCACGATTTGAAGGGAAAAAACCCGGCTCGCGATTCTGGCATCCTCCAATGCCTCTGCGCTGTCATGATCTGTGATTGAGATCGCTGCCAGGTTCAACTGGCTCGCTTTTTCCACAACTTGAACCGGTGTTTGTGCCCCGTCTGATTTATCGGTATGAATATGTAAATCAATACGCCAAGACCAACGACTTTTCAAAAAACACTCCAACAAAAAGCCACCTGCTTAAAGCAGGCGGCGACTCACATATTTACTTAACTGGGTTCTTGCTCTTCTGCTTCCTTTTCAAGCTTTTCTTTATAAACAGATTTAGATACCCAGATACTGACTTCATAAAGCAGGATAAGCGGACCTGCCAACATGAGCTGGGTAAAAATATCAGGAGGAGTCAGGAGAGCGGCCCCGATAAAAATAATGACAATACCATACCGTCGTTTTTCCCGTAAAAACCGGGGAGTAAGAATGCCAATTTTGGTTAAAAAGAAGGCAAGTACAGGAAGCTCAAAGACGACCCCAAAGACAAGTAACAGAGTCACCACAAATCCCAGATACTTGCCGATCGTGATGTTGGCAACCAGGTAATCGGTCTGAAAGCTCAATAAAAAGTTGAGTCCGAATCGAATGATGACAAAATAGGCAAAAGAGGCGCCAACAAGAAAACAGACTGTGGTAAAAAAGGCTATGGGTAAGACCAATTTACGCTCTTTATCCAGTAACCCTGGGACGATGAACTTCCAAAATTGATAAGCGACATAAGGTAGAGCCACAACAAGACCGGCAAAAATGGAGACCTTGATGTAAATCATAAAGCCTTCTACCGGTGAAAGAAATATCAATTGCATATCTTGTGGAGCTGGATAGCGAAGGATATCGACAATCTTTTTGGAAAAGATGTAACACCCGATGGACGCGACAACGATTGCCACCAGACTGCGCAAAATGGTCCAACGCAGTTCTTCGAGATGATCAAGAAATGGCATTCTGGCTCCGTTGCCGTTATCCCCCTCATCATCTTCTTCATCGTCACCCGGTTCCTCAGGTGGCGGCCCTTCACTCTCTGGTGTCTCTGAATGACCGGCGCCTGCGCTTTCATCTTCCATTACCTGATCAGCTTCATATTCATATTCTTCTTCATAGGCATAAGGATCGTCAAAATTGGTGCCGGATTTATCAGCACCAGTGCTTTTTTCAATATTTTCATCAGCCTCTGTTTCTTTGGTCGATGCATCATTATCTAAAGATTCGTTTTCTTGCGGTTGATCATCAGACTCGTTTATTTCTTTTTTAGAGTCCAAGTCTTGTTTTTTTTCTTTATCGTTTGCCATTTTTATTCCGAAAGTTCAGGTACAATGTTAATGACTGAATTTTGGCCTACATTTATCATTATTTTGTTGCATTCCCTTCAAAACGGGTAAAAATATAATCACTATCCGAGTTGAAATCCAGAAAAACCTAAAAAAGCGATAGCCATGAGACCTGCCATAATAAAGGCCATAGGAATACCTTCTAATGCCTTGGGGACGTCAGCCAATTCCAATTTCTCCCGAATACCCGCCATCAAAATCAAAGCCAATGTAAACCCGACCCCTGCAGCCAATCCATGCACGATACTTTCAATAAAGGTATATTGTTCATCGATATTCAAGAGTGCAGCACCCAAAATCGCGCAGTTTGTGGTGATCAGGGGCAAAAATATACCCAAAGAGCTGTAAAGAGCGGGACTGGTTTTTTGAATGACCATCTCTACAAATTGTACAAGAGAAGCGATGACCAAAATAAACGCAATCGTTTTTAAAAACGTCAGGTCAGGCGGCGAGTCCAGCGTAAACCATTTATAAAACAGGTTGTTTTCCGAAGGCATAAGCAAGTAATTATGGATTAACCAGGTGACTGTAGAGGCGAGAGTCATGACAAATATAACTGCAGCGCCCATTCCGACAGCAGAATCGAGCTGTTTGGAAACCCCTATATAAGGGCATATGCCCAGAAATCTGGAAAACACAAAATTATTGATAAAAATAGCTGTGACCGCGATGATCATCAAGGCTTGAAAATCCATATCTCCCTCAACGTTATTAGCTCAATCAGGAATTGGTCTTTCGACGATTTTCCAACCAGTTAAAAAAGCCCAGCACAAAGCCAATCGATAAAAAAGCGCCTGGAGGTAGAATCATAATCAGCACAGGTTCAAAATTGGCACCCAGAAATCCCATGGGAATTCCTAACAAGCTACCATTTCCGAGCAGCTCTCGAATGGCACCGAGCAAAACCAAAGCAAAGGTAAAACCAATCCCCATCCCCAGTCCGTCAATAAACGAAAGACCGACGTTATTTTTGCCTGCAAAGGATTCTGCGCGACCGAGGATCAGACAGTTTACGACAATCAAGGGTACAAAGATGCCGAGCGATTTGTGCAGATCAGGCATGAAACCGGCCATCGAAAGATCCACGACCGTTACAAAAGAAGCGATTACCACAATGTATATGGGTATTCTGATTCGTGGGGGGACGCCCTTACGTATCGCCGAAATCAAAAGATTGGAGCAAATCAAGACAAACGTGGCTGCCAATCCCATTCCCAGCCCATTGATCACAGAACCGGTCACTGCGAGGGTCGGGCACAACCCCAGGGCTTGTTTGAAAACCGGATTTTGTTCATACAATCCACGAGAAAATGTTTTTACCACAGACATGTGTTCCTCATTGCTTTTTATGGGCCAGGGTCCTAGGGTAATTTTTCGACTCTGGTTCTTAATTCCTGGTATCCTTTAACGACTGAATTGGTCAGGGCACGTGCAGAGATCGTTGCACCGGTAATACTCGTTATCTCTCCCCCGTCTTTATCCACAGCCAATTGTCCGGCTTTTTTTTCCATAAACTGGCGCAGAAACCAGGGGTCATTTTCACCATATCTGATTTCTTCGACTTTAGTACCCAACCCCGGGGTTTCTTTTTGATCCAGGACTTTCATACCAATGATTTCACCGGCGGTATCCACACCGACCATGGTTTCGATAACCGAAGAATATCCCGGTCCCCTGGCTAGAAAAGCATAGCCGCTGATATTCTCTTTGGCAGGGCTCTCATAACCGATATAATAAGACACTGTGCCTTCTGTTTCCACGGGCTCGATGGCTTCCGCAGGACTCTGAGGAAGGGCTTGGGTAAGAGCCGCTTGGAGTGCCTTTTGTTTTTGTTCTTCGATTCTCGGCTTGGTTACCGAATAGACCGCAGCCAAACCGGCTGCCGCTATCGCGGTAATCAAGGCCAAAATAACTCCCAGTTTGATTATTTCTTTCATGCTCGTTTCGCTCCTCCAAAAACTTGAGGTTTCGTATAACGATCTATGAGCGGTACGACCAAATTCATCAACAAGATCGAATAGGATACACCTTCGGGGTACCCACCTACCTGGCGAATGAGAACTGTCAAAATGCCACAGCCAACACCAAAAATGATTCGTCCTTTAAACGTCACAGGTGAGGTCACCATATCGGTGGCCATATAAAATGCACCGATCATCAATCCCCCGGAAAACAGGTGGAACAAGACATGGCCACTGAACAACCCCTCGGTACCGCCAAAAATCCAACTGAGCAGGGCAACCGTGCCGATATAGCTGGAAGGAATTTTCCAACCGATATAGCGTTTATACATCAGATACGCGGCTCCCACAAGAAGGAGTAGTGCAGAGGTTTCGCCAATGCAACCGCCGATCTGGCCAAAAAACAGTTGATCAATGCTATTATAGAGTTGGCCGATTGCCTGATGGGCCTGGGTGACTTTATCAGGTGAATAATTCTCTGCATTGGCAAGAATATCCTGAGACTGTTTGAGAACATTCAAAGGGGTCGCTGATGTCATGACGTCGATTCCCGAAACAGTGCCACCGCGGGGTACGGATTTATCAAACAATGCCATATGTCCCGGCCAGGAAGCCAGTAGAAACGCTCTGCCCAAAAGAGCGGGATTCATGGGATTGAATCCGAGTCCTCCAAATGCCTGTTTTCCCACGGCAACGGCAAAAACAGATCCAACAATGGGAATCCAAATGGGCACTTGTACAGAGACATTATAGGCTAACAAGATTCCTGTCAATATGGCACTCCCATCATTGATGGTCACCGGTTTTTTCCTCAATTTCTGAATAGCGGCTTCTGTAATCACTGCTGCCGCGACGCTGGCAATAATGATCCACAAGGCACGCAAACCAAAAAAGTAGACGGCTCCTGCTCCTGCAGGCACAAGGGAGAGGCAAACGCCATACATTATTTTAGGTACAGATTCGCGGTCAGCAACGTGTGGAGAACTGGAAACGAAATATTGGCCTTCCATTGAACATGCTTTCGTTTATGCGTGAACGTTTAACTTGCCTTTTTCTGTCTTTGTTGCTTGATGATCTGTTGTTTACCGTATCGAATCAAGTGAACGAGATTGATATGTGAAGGACACACAAATGCACAGGATCCACACTCGATGCAATCCAGAGCATGATAAGCATGGGCATCGTCAAATCGATTATGACGCACATAGGCGCCGATCATTTTAGGCAAAAGTCCCATCGGGCAAGCGTCGACACAACGTGCACAGGAAATACATACCCGGTTTTCGAATCGTTTGCTCTCTTTTTCCGGGATGGCCAACAGGCCCGAAGTCCCCTTTATGACCGGAGCCTCCAATGAGGCCTGAGCGATCCCCATCATAGGACCTCCCATAATGATCTTACCAGCGTCCTGCAAGCCACCGCAATAATCGATGACGGTTTGAAACGGTGTTCCGATTCGAACCATGAGATTCTTTTTTTCTTTTATGCTTGGCCCGGTGACCGTCACGACCCGCTCGACCAAAGGCTTTTGATAAGCGACAGCATCAAAAACTGCTGCGGCGGTGCCGACATTCTGCACGACACATCCCACAGACATGGGGAGCTCACCGGCAGGCACCTTTCGCCCGGTAACCGCATGAATGAGTTGTTTTTCGGCTCCCTGCGGATATTTTACAGGGAGTGCCAGAATCTTGTATGGTAATTTCAGATCATTGCATGTTTTGCGCAAGGTTTTGACGGCGTCTAACTTGTTATTCTCTATCCCGATGACCACTTGTTTAACATCGAGAATCTTGGCCATAATCTCGACGCCCTGAAGAATTCGCTTGGGGTCTTCGAGCATTAAACGATGGTCAGCGGTGAGATAGGGTTCACATTCTGCCCCATTGATTAAAAGAACTCTAATCGGTTTGTCAGCCGGGGGAGACAACTTTACATGCGTCGGAAAGGTCGCGCCACCCAGGCCTGCAAGTCCGGCCTGCTGAATTCTGTTAATCATCTCTTTTTTATCGAGATGCAAATAATTTTCATCAAACTTTATATCATCAGACCATTGATCCTCTCCATCGCTTTCGATGGTAACGGACAAACCCCTTGGTCCCAGGGGATGTTCTTCTTCGGCAACACGGGTGACAGTTCCGGAGATCGAGGCATGCGAAGGAACGGATACAAATCCACCTGCCTCACTTACCACATCACCTGCCTTGACGGAATCACCTTTTTCGACCAGCGTTTTGGAAGGGGCACCAATATGCTGAAGTACAGGAATAATGACCTTTTCAGGTACAGGCAACCGTTCAATCGACTTTTTTTCGGTAAATTCCTTATGTTCAGGTGGATGCACTCCACCTTCAAAGGTACGTTTCTTAAACAGTCCCAAAACATGCTCCTTTAAACAGTCTCAAAGGCATCATTTCAAATGTTTGACTTCTTTGAGAAATTCTTCTTTGACCTGGAAATTTCGATAAACCGAGGCAAAGCGTACATATGCGACTTCGTCGAGTTCCTTGAGCAACTTCATCACCTGCTCCCCGATCTCGAGAGTTTCTATTTCTTCGATTCCCTTGTCTCTCAGATCAAATTCGATCTTTGAAACAATCTCTTCGATTTTGGCGATGGAAATGGGTCGTTTGATACTCGCGAGCTGGATCCCTTTGACAAGTTTTTTCCGGTCAAACTCTTCGCGGCGACCATCTCTTTTGACCAGCCACAGAGGGATATGATCCAATTGCTCACGGGTGGTAAAGCGCCGGCGGCATTTCAAGCACTCTCGTCTGCGCCTAATGGAGCGCCCTCCATCACGCGTTCGTGAATCAATGACTTTGGTGTCATGATAGCTGCAAAAAGGGCATCTCATAGTCGATATTATGGATTTGTCTTTTAACTGTATTTAAAAAATCATCACTCGTGCACCGCGGGAAACATGTATCATGCCAGAACTTGTGTAGAGTCGTACAATGGAAATTGTTTACACAGTTCATTCACCTCGCTGCGAATTTTTTCTTGCAAGGGGGTGTTGTCAATCTCGCTCAGGACCCGATCGATCATCCTGGCGATTTGGGCCATCTGTTCTTCTTTCATGCCCCGGGTTGTCAGAGCCGGAGTTCCCAACCGGATACCACTGGTAACAAACGGGCTGGCGGTATCGAACGGAACCATATTTTTGTTTACCGTGATTCCTGCATTTTCCAGGGCAGCTTCAGCTGCTTTACCGCTCACATTGCGGTTGCGGAGATCCACCAGCATGACATGGGTATCGGTTCCACCGGAGACAATATCAAGACCCTGATCGACAAGTGACTGGGCCAATGCCCGGGCATTTTTCATGACTTGTTTTTGATATTCTATGAATTCTGGCTGCAAAGCCTCTTTAAACGCCACTGCCTTAGCAGCGATGACATGCATCAAAGGTCCGCCCTGAAAACCTGGAAAGACATTAAAATCGATGATTTCTGACCATCGCTTTACCCGTCCCTTGGGGGTTTTCTGACCGAGATCATTTTCACCATCCTCACCAATCAGGATCAATCCGCCTCTGGGACCGCGCAATGTTTTGTGTGTTGTTGATGTAACAACATGACAATAGGGAACCGGACTCGCAATGAGCCCGGCGGCAATGAGGCCGGCCGGGTGAGCAATATCTGCCATCACTTTGGCACCGACAGTATCCGCGATTTCACGGAATGCCTTGTAATCGATTTCTCGAGAATACGCACTGGCGCCGACAACGATCAATTTTGGTCTTTCTTTCTTGACCAGATCTGCAACCTGATTCATATCCAGATAACCCGAGCGATCGACACCATAGTGAATCATTTGAAAAAACCGTCCGGAAAAATTCACCGGACTGCCGTGTGTGAGATGACCTCCGTGAGCGAGATCCATCCCAAGTACCTTATCCCCGTGATTGATAAATGAAAAGTAAGCAGCAATATTTGCTTGAGATCCCGAGTGGGGTTGCACATTGGCATGGTCTGCATTGAACAATTGTCTGGCGCGTTCACGGGCCAGGTCTTCGGCCTGATCGACAAACTCACAACCACCATAATATCGTTTTGCAGGGTACCCTTCGGCATATTTGTTTGTCATGACCTGCCCCATGGCTTCGAGCACTGCCTGACTGACAAAATTTTCAGAAGCGATCAATTCGAGCTTTATATTTTGGCGTTTGGTTTCGTCCTGAATGGTTTGATAGATTTCAGGATCGAATTGTTGCAATCTGCTCATCTCGACATCCTTTGCTTGGGAATCCTGCCACTAGCCGTTGGGGGGCGTATTCTCGTTTGTCAAAAGAAATCATTGGGGAAAACAAAAAAGGACTTGGATCTCTCTGATCCAGGACCAGAGAGATCAAGTCACAATTCAGGGAATAGGCAAGTCTCTCCTATTCCGGGAAAACCTAGTAAATCCAGCTATAGCATTCGCCACGAGCTTGTTTAACATCCTGGCGCATAAAAATATCTTCTTTGGTCGGGATGTCGGGCTGGATATAGTTCATTTTTCTCTGGGCCAAATCAGCGAATTGCATATCACTCTTTGCTTTGGCATATTGATCATAGGCGAGTTTGTAAACCAGCTTGTCATCAAATGTGATCTTTCGGTCACCACGTGCATCCATGCACTGGCTTACTGCAGATTCATACACCTCACCGATGACGATATAGGCGAGGCCATACTCGCCATCGATTTTAAGAGCTTGGCGTGCGACAGAGCGCGCCTTTGATAACTGACCGATTTCACGATAGCAAGTGGCCATCTCGCACAAGGCTTTCTTGTGATCCGGTTTGAGGGCCAGAACTTTTTCCCAGGTATCGATAGCCGGGCGAAATTGACCGAGATTTTGATAAGAACTGGCAACATATTCGAGAGCAATAGTATCATCCGGACGACGTTCCAGCAACATATTAAAGTATTTTATAGACTTTTCATATTCGCCGCGCTTAAAAAAGGTTTCGCCCAGGCTAAACATAATCGCTGCATTTTCCGGGTCACTGGTCAGCGCTTCGATCTGAGATTCTATGGCTTCATCTTCAGCGCCTGTCTGTTTGTATAATCTCGATAAAATGTCATGGAATTCGGAATTGTCGGATTCGAGCTCGACCAGTTTTTTATAGACTTCGATGGCCTCATCAGTGCGGTTTTGTTGAATGAGCATATTCCCGAGAACCTTATAATCATCCACCTTGGGATCCTCATCCAGCTTTACAACGCGCTGATACGCCTCTACTGCCTCTTCTGTCTCACCCTTGGCAACCAAAAGATAGCCCAAATCGCGGTGATAATAGGCCTTTTCAGGGTAATTCTCTACACCCAAACGATACGCAATCTCTGCGGAATCGGGGATATTGAGTTTGTAATAAGAGTCACCGAGATAATGATAAACGAGGGGAAAGCGCTCTACAGTATCCAGCTCTGCGGATTTCCAAAAATGAGGTATAGCATCACGGAATTGTTTGTTCTTGTAATTTTCATATCCAAGACTCCAGGAAAGCAACATCTGCCGTTCCCAAACCTTTTTCAGAGAATCCTGAATCGCTTTTTGTCGTTCAGGACTGATTTGCACCTCTTCTTCGGCTGGGGGGGTACAACCGGTCATAAAACCAATTCCTGCCATGCTTCCCAGAGTAACCAGAATAATGACGATTCGATACATTTTTTGTCCAGTCACCGAATCTTCCTCCTCAATTTATAACTGATATGTTAAGTTTCCGTCTTGTACAGCGCCCTCGCCAATAAACACCCTAACTCATACAGACGCAATATTTTTGATTTTAAAAAAAAAGCACCTAAAATACAAGTAATTTTTCTAGCGCTTGGGGCGCTGGAACCATAATTCACTTCCGCTGATACTACAAGAGACACGAGCGATATTTTCCCGATATGCTGCATCATCGAGATTGCCGCGATAACCGACTTCCAGTGCAATATCGATACGACCGTTGTTAGCCTGGAACGGAAATCCTAACCCAAAGCTCAGATATTGTTCATTGATCGCACCACCGGTATCTGATTGAAATGGCAACTGTGTATAGGTCGCTCCGATTCGATAAATGATTCTTCTGAAATACGACGCATACATATCGCCGGTATCGACATATTCCAATCCACCGCCAAGCCGGATATAATCGTTCAGTTCATCGGTCGTGTTTCCATCCAGTTTATAATTTGACCAGAGCTGGGTGTAAAGGTCCATCGCGAGGGTGACTTTCTGCACACGAAAAGAGCCGCCGACACCCAATCCCAGAGGATAAACCATATCCTGGTCTTTGGGTTCTGAGGAATAAAACTGACCCAATGAGACTTTGGTCTCTGTGTTGAGCGTGGAACTCGATTTAAAGATAGCTCCAACAAAAAGCTGTTCATTGAATCTGTATAGGGCGCCTAACTCGAATCCAATTCCTCGAGTATGACTGATCAACTCATCGGCGCCATCTTTGTAAAAACTGGACGCAAAATCGGTATTATATTCTTCATAATAGGATCCGAAATAGAAATTGGTAAGGGCAGCCAGAGCGAGTTTGCTACTGAGGACATATTGCACTCCGATGGTCGCAGCATTCAAGCCGCCGTGCCCGTCCAGGGTGCGAGTATATTCAGATTGAGTTCCCACTTGTCCGGTGGTTGCCAGCTCATATTTGGAGCCGAGGTGGGGCTTGAGCCCAACCGCCACATTGATATTCCTTTTCACCGGAAAGGCCATTCGGAAACCAACAGCATTACCGTCGCGGGCAGTCACTTTATTATCATCATTTTTGATTTCAGTCGATTCAAATTGAAAATCCAAAGAAAACATGGTATAGCCCTGTGTCGCAATCGCGGCGGGATTCATACCGTTCAGAATCATCGGATCCAACACCGCGATACCGGCACCTCCCATACCCATAGATTTTGCACTTGGATAGACCATAGGGAGTCCCATCCCCATCGATGAATAAAAAGAATCTGCCATAGCCGCAGGCACAAAAATTAACGATAGAATTACAATAATCTTTTTCATATCAAATCCGATTCAATGACTAGAGTTCAAATCGCGATGAGGCTGGCACCGAATAGGTGATGTACAACTTTGGTACCAACGCAGGATCGCTTGACTGACCATAAAATGTCAAATGCGAAGGATCAAGACCATATTCAAGGGATTGCAGTAAAAGGCCATAGTTGGGTGAAATATCTAATGTCCAGATCTGCACATACGAAACCATGTTTCGAATAGGGGTTTCGCCAAAAAAGGAAACAGAATCCGCAGAGGCGAGTCCTATTGTCGTAGGCGCGCTCAGCACAGAATCGATCGAGATGGTTGCGGGATTCCAGAGCGAATCTGTCACAGAATTCAGAGCCAGGCCCATGCCGTTTTCACCGGTCGAACTTTCCTCATTCACGGGCACCAGGGTCACATAGGCCTGGTGGATCGTGGATTCTTCCGGAATATCCGAGACATCAAACTCTAACAGCGAGCGATAGCCACTAAAGTTTCCAACATGAATGCGGTCCGGATTTTCGAATAACTGGTTATCAGGCTTGTCGGCATCAAATTCAAACAGGGTGACATCTTCGAGCACATCCACATTCACCGTATCTGCAGAGCCATCTTGCTTGGTATAAGCGAGTCGCAAGGTAGCCCATCCTGCTTGATTTTCAGTGGTCAGCATGGAAGCCATAAAAGAGGCAGACTCGAAATCGAGCAAGATGCCATTATTGCGGTCTTGCAATTCGATCCAGTCGTTCACCAGTTGGGGGTCGATCGTTCCTGTCACCGCAGCAGAATCCAAAGCCGGAACTTGCAGCTCTCCGACGGGATTTGCATAATCGACGGCACTTTGAACATCGGACCACAGCACTTGTTTTTCAATCCACTCAATGTCGTTAAGCGGATAGATCTGAGCGGAAAACGGACTGCCGTCTCCATGCCGATCAAACATGTTAAGCGTCAATTCAGCACTCGTGACACTGGCATTGTCTACGGTAAAATAGGGATAAAAGCGTAACAAGACACGTGCTTTATACCCTTGATATTGACCGAGAAGTATTGTGGTACGGGGGCCAGCTTGCGGCATTTGCCAGTATTCTGCAATACGACTCGGAGAGTATACACGGGAGACGATTTCGCCTTTATCCTTTCGATTGATTTCATCATACCCATTAGGAACAGTGTTTTCTGTGGTACAATGAATCGACAGGGTAAAGGTAAATAATCCGAGTAACAACAACAATGATCGCATAGTTTTTCCTATAATCTGCCTTTGAGTTCAGAGCATTTAACGGTAAAATATCGGCAGGGTTCCAAAAAAATTAGGTTAGTACAAGAGCGAAAATTACACTTTTTTGTGCAAACGTCCAAAGGTAAAATAGTATGAAAGACAAAAAAAAAGGCAATCGTGAGATTGCCCAAGTGTTTCATACACGTTTATTCTGCGGGTTCTGAACCCGAACTTTCTGATTCTTTTTCCCGTTCTTTCTTTTTCTCTTCGCGGACCTGTCGTTTCTTTTCGAGTCGTTCGGCCTTTATTCCTTCATAACCGACCAGTTCAAAGATTGCCAGGGGAGCGTTGTCACCTTTACGGCGACCGATTTTGATAATACGGGTATACCCGCCATTGCGGTTTTCGTATTTGGGAGCAATGGACTCAAAGAGTTCTTTGACCACATTTTTATCGCGCACAATACGCAGAACCATTCTACGGGCATTGAGATCACCCCGTTTTGCAAAGGTAATCAACCGTTCTACCATGGTACGTGCTTCTTTGGCTTTGGGCGTGGTGGTCACGATACTTTTGTGTTCAAAGAGTGCCGTTGCAAGGTTAGACATCATGGCCTTGCGATGGCTGGTCGTGCGTCCCAATTTTCTTCCAGATTTCAAGTGTCTCATGAAAAATTCCTCACCATCAAACCTTGATCACTATTCGTCGGTTTTTCTTAAATAACGGTCCACATCCATACCGAAATGCAGGCCTTTTTCTTCCAGAATCTTGTTCAGTTCCTGAAGAGATTTGCGGCCGAAATTACGAAATTTTAACATTTCCTGTTCATCGCGCCGAACAAGATCACCGATAGATTTTATATTTGCAGCTGCAAGACAATTATGTGAGCGAACCGACAATTCCAGTTCATCGACACTCATTTGCAGCAATTTACGGATGCGTATGGTTTCCTCATCGACTTCGGCGGGTTCTTCTTCTTCGGTCTCTATATCGAAATTGATAAAGAGTTGTATATGATCTTTGATGATTTTACCGGCGTACGAGAGTGCATCATCAGGAGTAATACTTCCATCGGTAGATATTTCGAGGATCAACCGATCGTAATCGGTTTTTTGTCCGACACGAGTATTCTCTACGACATAGGAGACTTTGAGAACCGGTGAAAAAATTGCGTCAATCGGAATGGTGCCCAGGGGCATATCAGGCATTTTATTCTCTTCAGAAGGAACATAGCCCCGACCCCGGCCTATACGCAATTCCATGCGAAAATCAGCATCTTGGTCGAGTGTAGCAATATGTTGATCGATATTGAGAATTTCAAAGTCATTGGATGCTGCCTGTATATCGGCAGCAGAGAATTCTTTGGGACCCTTGAGATCCAACACGACCTTGTCCGGTTTTTTATCGATCAACTTTATTCTGACCTGCTTTAAATTCAGAACAAGCTCAGCCACATCTTCTTTTACACCTTTGATGGTATCGAATTCATGCACGATACCATCCACGCGAAACATGGTGATAGCAGCACCGGGAATAGACGACAACAAAACGCGTCGCAGGGCATTGCCAATGGTTGTTCCGAATCCGCGTTCCAGGGGTTGTACGATAAATTTTCCGTATGTATTGCTATATGTGGATTCGTCTAATTCTAAACTTTCGGGCATTTGAAAACTAGGTAAAGCCATTTAGTGCTCCATGAATAGGGTTTGCAATTCAATTCAACCAGAACTTATTTGGAATAAAGTTCGACGATCAAGTTTTCGTTGACATTCACTGGAATGGCTTCGCGAGTCGGAATTTCGATGATACTGCCCTTCATTTGAGCTTTATCGAGTTCGAGCCACGGAACAAGTTTGCCGTCGCGTACACGTTTCATCGAATTATGTATCAGATCCAGTTGGCGGCTTTTTTCTTTTACGCGAATCTCATCGCCAACAGACACTTGATATGAAGGGATATCAACCAATCGCCCATTGACTAAAATGTGGCGATGACGAACCAGCTGGCGTGCGGCATTACGAGAAGCAGCCAAACCGAGACGATAAACAATATTATCAAGACGAAACTCTAGTATTTTCAAGAGGTTTTCGCCAGTAATACCTTTGGATCGGTCTGCTTTTGCGAAATAATTACGGAACTGGCGTTCCAGCACGCCGAACATACGTTTAACTTTTTGTTTTTCCCGCAGCTGAATCGAATATTCAGATTGTTTAAACCGTCGTGAGCGTCCGTGTTGTCCGGGAGCATATCCTCGTTTTTCAAAGGCACACTTGTTGCTTGAACACCGTGTTCCTTTCAAAAAGAGTTTCATACCCTCACGACGGCACTGTTTACAGACTGCAGCAGTATATCTTGCCATATAAGAGAACCTCCTACACGCCGGTGACTATTGACACCGTATCATATTCATGAGTTGAGTGATTATACACGTCGTTTTTTGGGCGGTCGACAACCATTATGCGGTATCGGGGTAATATCCCGAATCGCAGTAATTTCAAGCCCTGCAGCTTGCAATGAGCGAACTGCAGCTTCTCGCCCGGAGCCAGGTCCTTTGACCAGCACCTCGACACGTTGTAATCCGAGATCCATGGCTTCTTTAGCCGCCTGTTCAGCAGACATCTGGGCGGCAAAAGGTGTACTCTTTCTCGAGCCTTTGAATCCCACTCTACCAGCCGAAGCCCATGAAATGACGTTTCCATAGACATCGGTTAGAGTCACATTGGTATTGTTAAACGTCGCCTTGATATGAGCGACGCCATTTGCTTCTACGCGTTCGCGCTTTTTTGTAGTTTTTCTTCTTTGCGCAGCCACTTTTGTACCTCACCTAAATATTATTTCTGTTTTCTTTTGATACCAACAGTAGTGCGACGGCCGGAACGACGAGTCCTGGCATTGGTATGGGTGCGTTGTCCCCGGCTCGGCAAATTACGCCGGTGACGGAGGCCACGATAACTCCCAATATCCATAAGGCGTTTGACATTCATAGTCATTTCACTACGAAGTGCACCTTCGACCTTGTACTCGGCCACCACGTCCCTAATCTTGGCGACATCATCCGGATCGAGATCCCGCACCCGCGTATTTGGGTTCACACCCGATTGGGACAGAATATCCTGTGATGTGGTCAAACCAATGCCAAAAATATAGGTGAGTGCAATCTCGACACGTTTGTCTCTCGGCAAATCTACGCCAGCAATACGAGCCAAATCTTACTCCTTCGTTTTTATAGATTTATCCCTGACGTTGCTTATGACGTGGATTCTTTTTACAAATCACTCGAATCACGCCCTTACGTCGAATCACTTTGCAATGTTCGCAAACCGGTTTTACAGAAGATCCTACTTTCATCACTATCTCCAACGTTAAAACGTCTCATTTGTAACGGTAGGTTATCCGACCGCGGCTCAAATCATAGGGTGACAATTCTACGGTGACCTTGTCACCGGGCAATATTTTTATAAAATGCATTCTCATTTTACCCGAGATATGAGCCAAAACTTTATGTCCATTTTCCAGTTCGACTCGAAAGGTTGCATTGGGTAGGGTTTCCAGAATGGTCCCGTCAACTTTGATTGTGCTTTCTTTCGACATAAACTCCCTGTTTAAATGGTTAATATATCTGGTTCACCGTCGGTAATGACGACATCATGTTCAAAATGGGCTGATGGTTTGTTATCATCGGTAACAACGGTCCATTGATCAGCCAGTGTATGCACTTTCCATGTGCCCATATTGACCATAGGTTCTATCGCGAAGGTCATTCCCGCCTTTAACCTCGGGCCGGTTCCGCGTTTACCATAATTGGGGATCTGCGGTGGTTCATGCATCTCCTCACCGATGCCATGGCCGACCAGGTCTCTAACCACAGAAAAACCCGCTTGTTCCACAACCTCTTGAATTGCCGCGCTGATATCATAGAGTCTGTTCCCCACTCTGGCCTGCTCAATCCCTTTGAGAAGGGCTTCTCTAGTGACCCGTATAAGATCAAGTTTTTCCTGATCAACAGAGCCAACGGCAAAGGTACGAGCTGCATCCCCATAAAAGCCGTCCCGCTCAACACCGATATCGATGCTGACGATCTCTCCTTCTTTGAGGCATCGGTTTCCTGGGATCCCATGCACGACCTGCTCATCGATAGAGATACAGCTGTTTGCGGGATATCCTTTAAAACCGAGAAACGCAGGTCGCGCTCCTTTGCTTTGAATAAACTCGCCAATCGCCTGGTCGAGTTCTAGTGTCGATACACCGGGTTGAATTCGAGAAGCAACCAGATCCAGCGCGTCGACAACGATACGGGAACTGGCGCGCAATTTTTCTATTTGATTCGAATTCTTGATGGTGATCATGACTCTTGAGATATTTTTTCAAAGATCGTTTCGATATTGCTGCGGACATCCTGTACAGGTTGAGCCGCATCGATACGGTATAAAACGTTTTTCTTATCGTAATAGTCTACCAACGGCGCAGTTTTTTCTTCATAGACGTCCAATCGATTCTGGACCGTCTCTTTTTTATCATCATCCCGCTGAATGATCTTTCCACCACATCGCGGACAGACCTTATTTGCGGGAGGCGGATCGGTAATCATATTAAATGTCGCACCACAATCCACACAAACACGCCGAGACGTAATTCGTTCGATCACGATCTCGTGATCGATATCGAATTGGATCACTCCTTGAATCGACTTTTGACCCAGGATATCATCCAGTCCTTCTGCCTGTGTAATAGTGCGGGGAAATCCGTCGAGAATATACCCTTTTTGGCAATCCGGTTCTGACAAGCGTGTTTGGATCATTTTCAGGATAATATCATCAGGGACAAGGCCGCCTTGGTCCATCACGTTCTTGGCTTTTTGACCCAGTTCAGTCCCTTGCTTTACTTCCTTGCGCAAAATATCACCGGTTGAAATTTGCGGGATATCATATTTATCAGACAATGCTGTTGCCTGGGTACCTTTTCCTGTGCCAGGGGCTCCGAGAAAAATCAATCGCATACTCTGGCTTTCCTCTCTAGAATCGTTTTCTTCCGCGAAGTTTACCGCTTTTCATAAATCCATCATAATGGCGCATCAACAGATGCGATTCAATTTGCTGAATCGTATCCAGGGCAACACCGACGACAATCAGCAAGGAGGTACCGCCGTAAAAGCTGGCAAAATTATAACTCACATTGGTAAATTTCACGACAAACGACGGCAACAATGCGATCAATGCCAAAATAATGGATCCGGGCAATGTAATACGTGTCAATATATTATCGATATATTCTGCGGTCTTTTTGCCGGGGCGAACTCCCGGAATAAAACCACCGTACTTTTTCATATTATCCGCCACATCCACAGGATTAAAGGCGATGGCGGTATAAAAATAGGTAAAAAAGACAATCATGATGCCATAGATGATCCAATAAGCCCAACTTTGATAATCGAACAGCATATTTACGGATTGTAAAAAATCGCTATTCGGAAAAAACTGTACTATCGTCTGGGGCACAAACAGAATCGATTGAGCAAAGATAATGGGCATCACGCCAGCTGTATTGACGCGAAGAGGAATATGAGTGGATTGTCCGCCATAAATTTTTCGTCCGACAACGCGTTTTGCATATTGCACTGGTATTTTTCGAACCCCCTGAGTCAGCAGCACGCTGACCCCCACGGTTACGACAAACATCGCCCAGAGCACCAGTTCCATCAGCAGTGTACGATTTCCTGCTGCGACTTGTTGAATTTCATCGAAAATAGAATTTGGGAACCGGGCAATAATTCCGATAAAAATGATCAAAGAGATTCCGTTCCCAACTCCTCTTTCGGTGATCTGTTCCCCTAGCCACATAATGAGAACCGTACCGGCGGCCAGGGTCAGCATAGTAATAATACGGAAAGCATAACCGGGATCGGGCACCACCAATTGACCGGACGCAGAGGCTTGAATGCGTTCCAGGAATACGGCAGCACCGTAACCTTGTAAAGCAGAGATCCCAACCGTCCCATAGCGGGTAAGTTGGGTAATTTTTTTCCGCCCTTGTTCTCCCTCTTTTTGCAGTTTTTGAAAATAGGGAAAAACAGCACCGAGCAACTGAATGATAATAGAAGCCGAGATATAGGGCATAATACCCAGTGCAAAGACCGTGGCACGGCTAAAGGCACCACCCGCAAAGAGGTCATACAAGCCCAGGAGACCTCGTTGAGATTCCTGGAAAAATTCCAAGAGAGCTTGTGCATTTACACCAGGTATCGGCACATGTCCACCCACGCGATAAACGATTAGAACGATGGCCGTGAACAGAATTTTTCGCTTGAGTTCCGGTATTTTGAACACCGACTGCACGCTTTGCATCATAAGAGGCTCGTCCTCCCGCCTGCGTTTTCGATTTTTTCTTTGGCACTTGCGCTAAAGGCATGAGCCGTGACAGAGATTTTTTTACTCACCTCACCTTGACCCAGAATTTTTACAGGTTGGTCTTTTTTACTGACCAATCCGGCATCATAGAGAATCTCTGGCGTTACTTCTTGATCTGCCAATTTTTCCAAATCGCGCACATTGACGACTTGATACGGGATACGGTTAATGTTGGTAAAACCTCGTTTTGGCAGTCGTCTCTGGATGGGCATTTGCCCGCCTTCGAACCAGACACGAAATTTGGCGCCAGAGCGGGAGTGTTGGCCTTTGTGACCCCGGCCAGACTGTTTTCCACGGGCACCACCGCGACCGACACGTTTGCGATCTTTTCGTGCGCCCTCTGCATATTTTAAGCTAGATAAATCCATAAGTTTGCCTCGACAATCAAAACAACGGGTAATTACTCTTCTTCAACTTTAATCAGATGAGATACACGGTTGACCATCCCGCGAATAGTCGGGCTGTCATAGTGAACCACGCTATGATGCATTTTATGCAGCCCAAGGGCCTTTACGGTTGCCTTTTGTTTGGCATGCCGGCCAATGATACTGCGCACCAAAGTGATTTTCAGCTGTTTATTCTGTTTCTTTTTTGCTGCCATGATCACTTCTCTTCTTGTTCAACAGTTTTGGGTTTCGGCTCTGTATTAAAGACGCGCATTGGAGCCATATTTCGTTTTCTGGCTACAGTCTTTAGATCCATCATGCTTTCGAGAGCGGCCATGGTTGCCTTGACCATATTATGGGGATTAGCCGATCCTCTGGATTTGGTCAACACATCAGACACACCAACAGCTTCCATGATGGCACGAACAGGGCCGCCAGCGATCACGCCGGTACCCGGTGCTGCAGGCTTTAGATAGACGCGGCCGGCCCCGAATTTTCCTTCCCATTCGTGGGGCAGGGTACCCTTAACCAGGGGTACATAAATAATATTTTTTTTGGCAGCTTCGGTTCCTTTGGAGATCGAGTCTGTCACCTCATTGGCTTTACCCAGGCCAATCCCTACGTGACCGTTACCGTCGCCTACGACAACGATGGCGTTAAAGCTAAACCGTCGTCCACCCTTGACGACCTTGGCAACGCGATTTACATGCACCACTTTTTCTTTCAGGTCGAGCTCATTTGGATTAATTCTTGTCTCCAAATCAAAATCCTCGTATTGTTTAAGGGTTTTCTGTGCTCACATTAAAAGTCGAGACCGCCTTCTCGGGCAGCATCAGCGAGCGCTTTGACACGGCCGTGATAAAGGTATCCGGCACGATCAAAAACAACTTGTTCGATCTTGTTTTCTTTGGCTTTTTCCGCCAAGAGTTTGCCGACCAGGCGCGCTTGAGCGCTCTTGTTCTCGGCACTATCCACATCATTGGCAATATCTTTGGATAAGGTAGACACGGTCAAAAGCGTTCGTCTATCCAGATCGTCGATCAATTGCGCATAGATGTGCTTGTTGCTGCGAAAAACAACCAGACGGGGTCGTTCTGGTGACCCCAAGATTTTCTTGCGAATATGCAAGCGACGACGCACCCTTTGGAGCATCGATTTATTCATTTTTTTGTTCGGCATAATAGAAACTCGTTATTATTCGATTACACTAAGCAGCAGCTTTGCCAGCTTTTCTCTTGACCACTTCGTCAATATAGCGAATGCCTTTTCCTTTGTAAGGCTCTGGTTTGCGGCATGCACGAATCTTTGCCGCCAGTTGTCCGACCAATTCTTTATCAATACCAGAAACCGTAATAAGGGTATCTTTTTCCACAGAGATGGTCACCCCTTCTGGCGGGACAACCAGGATCGGATGGGAATATCCAATGTTAAGCAAAATCTTTTTGCCCTTCATTTCGGCACGAAATCCCACACCCTCGATTTGTAATTTTTTCTCAAATCCCTCGCTTACACCTTGGACAACATTGTAAACCAATGTTCGGGACAAGCCATGTAATGCCCGGTTTTGTTTGGTGTCTGCAGGAATTTCGACTTTGATCGACGCATCCTCTTTTTTGAGGATAATTTCCGGACGAATATCGACCTGCAGTTCGCCTTTCGGGCCTTTGGCAGTCACTCGATTGTTTTCAATGGTTACTTGAACGCCGTCCGGTATGTCGACGGGCGCTTTTCCAACTCTTGACACAGTAAACTCCTTTTTTGATCACCAGACGTGACAAAGCACCTCACCGCCAACCCCTCGTTTTTTGGCTTCCTGACCGGTCATAACGCCTTGAGAGGTAGTGATGATGGATACACCGAGGTTATTGTATACACGCGGGATACTGTTATGACTCACGTACTTGCGCAAACCAGGTCTGCTGATTCGTTTGATACCAGAGATCACACACCGATCTTCCTGATCATATCTCAGGTAAATGCGAATCAATGACTGCTTGTTATCCTCGATAATCACATAATTGTTGATGTATCGTTCCTCATGCAGAATCTTTGTGATTTCGCGTTTGAGGTTAGAAGCAGGAATATCGACCTTTTTGTGCTTTGCTCGCAGGGCATTGCGAATGCGAGTCAGATAGTCCGCGATGGGATCAGATTTCGACATCTAAATTCTCCCTAAAAATCCTTTAGCGGATAGACTTTTGATTCAATGGTTAATTACCAACTTGACTTGACCACACCAGGAATTTGGCCATTGAGTGCCAATTCGCGCAGACAAAGGCGGCAAACCCCAAATTTGCGGTAATAGGCTCTCGGTCTACCACAACGAGAGCAACGATTATATTTTCGAACCTTAAACTTGGGTTCTTTTTTTGATTTTACGATTAACGCTTTACGTGCCAATTTAATCCTCTTGAATTATTGCTGTTCAGTTTTGATAAATGGCATCCCGAACTGTTTCAACAATTCGAACGCTTCTTCATCGGTATTCGCCGAAGTAACGATCGTAATATTCATACCACGTATTTTGTCTACTTTGTCATAATCGATTTCCGGAAAAACGATCTGTTCGCGAATAGACAGATTATAATTGCCACGGCCGTCAAACCGTACCGGCAATCCTCTAAAGTCACGAACGCGAGGAATCGCGATCGAAACAAGTCGATCGAGAAACTCGTACATGCGTTCACGGCGCAAGGTTACAGACGCGCCGATAGGCATCCCTTCGCGAAGCTTGAAATTCGAAATCGACTTTTTTGCTTTACGAATGACTGGTTTTTGTCCAGAAATTTTGGTCAAATCCTCAACAGCATTTTCGAGATTTTTAATATTCTCTGTCGCTTCTCCCACGCCGATGTTCAATACAATTTTTTGCAAGCGCGGGATCATCATCGGATTATCATAAGAGAAGCGCTGATTCATTTTATCGGCGATCTCTTTCCGATAGAGCTCAAATAGTCGAGGGGTGTACTTTGTGTCTGCCATTTTTTAAATCCAAACTCTAGTTAGGTAGCATTTCACCGCTTTTCTTTGCAATACGAACGTGTATATTGCGCTGGCGTTTATCATCGTAAATTTGCTTGCTGCCAATGCGGGTAGGTTCGCCGGTTTTTGGGTCGATGACCATCACATTGGAAACATGAATAGGAGCTTCTTTTTCGATTATCCCACCTTGTTGATTTTGTTGCGAAGGACGGGTATGTCGTTTGATGAAATTGACACCTTCAACAATCACACGATCCTTTTCGGGAAAGACTTTAAGGACTTTGCCTTTTTTGCCTTTATAGTTTCCGGCAATAACCAGAACTTGATCACCTTTTCTAACACGCATAGTGATTATCCAATATTTTTCATTTTTACAAGACTTCTGGAGCAAGCGAAACGATTTTCATAAACTGTTTTTCTCGCAACTCGCGGGCAACGGGTCCAAAGATGCGTGTACCGCGAGGTTCAAGGGCTTCATTCAGCAACACGGCAGCATTTTCGTCAAAGCGAATATAAGAACCATCTTTGCGCCGCTTTTCCTTTTTGGTTCGAACAATGACGGCCTTGCTCTTATCGCCTTTCTTTATCGGGCTATTGGGGATCGCTTGCTTGACCGATACGATAATCACGTCACCAACAGAGGCATACCGCTTTTTCGATCCTCCCAACACACGGATACACATGACCTTTTTCGCTCCTGTGTTGTCCGCCACGTTCAAACGACTGTATTCCTGTATCATGGTTAAACTCGTTCTTATGGTTATCCGCTACTTTGCTCGTTCTAAGATTTCCACGATCCGCCAGCGTTTACGAGCGCTTAGCGGTCTCGTTTCCATGATTCGTACGGTATCCCCTTCATGGCTGTCATTGGCTTCATCGTGAGCCATAAATTTCGAGGTTTTTTTAACGTACTTTTTATACAACGGGTGTTTCACATAGCGTTCGATCAGAATCACGCGACTCTTTTCCATTTTGTCGCTGGAAACCACCCCGATTTTTGTCTTTCGGTTTGCGCGTTCCACTTGACTCTCCAAATTAACTTTGTGGTTCTCGAATACCTTTCTCGTATTCGCGGAGAATGGTCTTATACCGAGCTATATCTTTACGAACCTCTCGTATACGCAATGGATTATCCAATTGGTGCGTAGAATTTTGAAAACGCAGGTTCTCCAGCTCTTCAAATGCGTCTTCAAGACGCGCCTGTATTTCTTCTACTGGTAACTGACGTACCTCATCACTTTTCATGTCAGATTTCTCCATATTCCGAGGCCTGTACTACCTTACACTTGATGGGTAGTTTGTGTGCGGCCAAGCGCAAGGCATCTCGCGCAGTGTCTTCAGCGACACCTTCGATCTCGAACATAATACGTCCCGGTTTGACAACCGCTACCCAAAACTCTGGAGCGCCTTTGCCTTTTCCCATACGGGTTTCTGCTGGTTTTTTGGTGACGGGCTTGTCCGGGAAAATACGAATCCAAATCTTGCCACCGCGCTTGACATGACGCGTCATAGCAATTCGTGCGGCTTCGATTTGGCGCGAGTTGATCCAATGCGGCTCCAGGGCCATTAAACCGAACTGGCCAAAAGAGACCTGATTGCCTCGATTCGCTTGACCCTTCATCCGGCCTCGCTGTTGTTTGCGAAATTTAACTCGCTTTGGCATTAACATGGCTTTACTCCGCTAAGAATTACTCGATCACTTCACCTTTACAAATCCATACCTTGACACCGATAGAACCGTAGGTCGTCTTTGCCGTGGCCGTGGCGTAATCGATGTCGGCTCTCAGCGTATGCAAAGGGATGCGACCTTCTTTATATTGTTCGGTTCGAGCCATTTCAGCTCCACCCAGGCGTCCTGACACCATGATTCGGATTCCTTCAGCCCCCATACGCATGGAGGACATCATGGATTTTTTCATCGCTCGCTTGAAACTGACTTTGCCGACCAACTGGTTAGCGATATTCTCTGCAACCAGGGTGGCGTCCAGCTCCGGACGCTTGATTTCATTGATGTTGATTTGTACATCTTTGCCGGTCAGACGTTGAAGCTCTTCTTTTAGCTTGTCAACTTCTGCACCTTTACGACCGATAACGATTCCGGGACGTGCCGTATGAATCGTCAGAGTAATACGCTTCGGTGTTCTGCCGATTTCCACTTTGGCAACACTGGCGCGTTGAAGGCGATTTTTGACATATCGCCGCAACATCAGATCTTCAGACAGCTTGGTGTCAAAATCCTTTTCATCAAACCAGTTGGAATCCCAAGTGCGAATCACACCTAACCTAAATCCGACTGGATTAGTCTTTTGTCCCAAAGATTACTCCTCTTACTTTATCTTAAAGCCGTTTATCAGCTCAATTACATCCAGTTTTATGCTCTGCTCGATGGCGTTTAGCCAAAGAGTTAATTCTCCTTATCCGCAACAACTACTGTAATGTGACAGGTCCGTTTACGGCGTGGCATGGCACGACCCATTGCCCCTGCTCTGAATCGTTTCAGCATATAAGCGCCGTCGACTCGAAGCTCTTTAATATAAAGATCCTCGGGCGATACCTTTGGTGCCTCTTCATTGTTGAGAAAATTGGCTACTGCGGAACGTAAAACCTTTTCCAATGGTTCTGAAGCTGCAATATCTGCAAAATGCAAAATATTGAGTGCATCATCTACCACTTTACCGCGAACCAAATCTGCCCCACGGCGCACCTTTAAAGGAGACATTCGGATCCATCTAGCAACCGCCCTAGCTTCCATGAAATGCTCTCCGACTATTTATCGTTTAGACTTTTCTGCTTTTTTATCTGCATGACCTCTAAAAGTGCGGGTCAATGCAAACTCACCTAATTTGTGGCCGACCATATTTTCCGTGATAAACACAGGGATAAACTTGTTGCCATTGTGAACGGCAATAGTATGTCCGACAAACTCTGGCGGTATGGTCGAGCGTCTGGCCCAGGTTTTGATAACCCGCTTTTGATTATTGGAATTGAGCTCTTCGATCTTGCTAAAGAGCTTATCATCAACATAAGGACCTTTTTTTATGGATCTGGCCATTGAACACAATCCCTGTTATTTTCTTCGTTTAACGATGTATTTATCAGAATCTTTCTTTTTACGCGTCTTGTACCCTTTGGTGGGTTTGCCCCAAGGGGTACAGGGATGACGTCCTCCTGAACTCTTTCCTTCTCCTCCCCCCATAGGATGATCAACGGGGTTCATGGCAACACCCCGGACTTTGGGACGGTGCCCCAGCCATCTGGCTCGTCCGGCTTTACCTATGTCGATATTTTCATGGTCAGTGTTTCCAACCTGGCCGATCGTGGCGCGACATTCAAGGCGTACCATACGCACCTCACCGGAGGGGAGTTTTAGCTGACCGTAATCACCTTCTTTAGCAACCAGCTGTACATAGGTGCCGGCCGATCGTGCCAACTGTCCCCCTTTTCCGGGTTTCATTTCGACATTATGCAAGGTGGTTCCCATGGGAATTTTGGATAACGGCAGGACGTTGCCAACCCGAATTTCAGATCCTTCGCCGGATAAGACCTTGTCGCCCACATTGAGGCCAACAGGCGCGAGTATGTAACGCTTTTCTCCATCCGCATAGTTTAACAGAGCAACATTGGCGCTGCGATTGGGATCATATTGAATAGCGGCAACAGTGGCCGGGATTCCGTCTTTATTACGCTTAAAATCGATGATGCGATATTGCCGTTTATGACCGCCTCCTCTGCGGCGAGCAGTGATGCGGCCTCTATTATTTCGACCACCAGATTTTGAAAGAGGCGCGATCAAAGAGCGCAAAGGCGTGTTATCGGTTACCTCGTCATAGCTGCTCACACTCTTGAAACGCTGGCCTGGTGTAATCGGTTTAAAAGTCTTTACTGCCATTTGAAAAATCTCCTAGGGCTCAGCTCTTAAGATTGGGTTCCTTCGAAAAAGTCGATGCTATCACCTTCACGAAGGGTGACAATAGCCTTTTTCCAGTCCGCACGCTTTCCATGTGTCAGTCCACGGCGGGTATTCATCTTTTTGTTTTTGCCTTTTACCTTTACGGTATGCACGTTATCGACCGTGACATCAAACCGGCGCTCTACCGCTGACTTTATCTCGATCTTGTTGGCATCAAGAGCCACGGAAAAGCCGTATTTACCATGCTCTTCTTGCAGCTTTAGCATCTTTTCGGTCAATAAAGGCCGTATCAACACGGAACGATCTTTTTTCATGATAAGAGACTACCTTCTAGCTTTTTTACAGCACTTTCTGCGACGAGCAATGTCTCACAATTCATGATATCATATGTAGAGGCATTGGTCGCGACCTGAACTTTAAAATTTTTGATGTTACGGCTGGCCAAAAGCAATTCAGAATTATACTCTGAAATCAGCATCAAGGTTCTGCCTTTATCCAGCCCCATATCTATCATGATCTTGGAGACATGGCGGGTCTTTGCTTCGGGTATGCTAAAGTCTTCCAAAACTTTGAGCTGATCATTCCCGGCCTTGCTGGCCAGGGCTGATATTCTTGCCAGCCTTTTGACCTTTTTAGGCAAATCATAAGAAAAGCTATGTGGCTGTGGACCGTGAATGATCCCACCCCCACGCCAGATGGGTGAACGGGTCGTACCTGCGCGGGCAGTTCCGCGGCCCTTTTGTTTCCAAGGTTTTCTGCCGCCCCCGGAAACCATTGTGCGGGTTTTGGTGGCAGCATTGCCCTGACGGGCATTAGTCAATTGTGCTTGTATCGCCTGGTAAACGGCGTGTTCGTGAGGTGTCGCTGCAAAAATTTCATCAGCAACCTCTATTGAACGCCCTGCCAATTCACCATCGATTTTATAAACTTGGAGTTCCATATCACCATTACTTTTTGATTAGTACAATACCTTTTGTGGCGCCAGGAACCGCACCTTTAACTACGAGTATATTGTTTTCTGCATCGACTTTGAGCACGGTCAGATCCTTAATGGTCAGATTGGCGTTGCCCATTCTTCCGGCCATTTTAAGACCTTTGAATACCCGGGAGGGATAAGAAGATTGTCCCAATGACCCTGGTGCTCGCCATCGGTCGCTTTGACCATGGGTTTTGGGTCCTCCGCCAAAACCATGCCGTTTGATCACACCGGCAAATCCTTTTCCTTTAGTCACACCGGTGACGTCGACTTTTTCTCCCTCGACAAAGATATCTGCCAGGACTTTGTCCCCTTCTTTCAAGGGTTCTTTTGACTCAAAAGATCGAAACTCTTTGAGAACACGTACAGGATCGATATTATTTTTTTTCAAATGCCCCGCTTCGGGTTTGTTGGTGAGTTTTTCCCGCTTTTCACCAAATCCCAGTTGAATGGCATCATAACCATCGCGTTCTTTGGTTTTGATCTGTGTAACAATACAGGGGCCAGCTTCAATAATTGTCGCGGCCACGGCATAACCTCGGTCGTCAAAAACCTGAGTCATGCCTAATTTTCTTCCAATAATTCCACGCATCTTTATTCCGAATCGTTTTAGATTACGGGTCATTTAGCATTTAGATAAGAGGTCCTATCAGACCTTGATTTCTACATCCACACCTGCGGGAAGCTCTAGCTTCATTAGAGCATCCACCGTCTTTGGTGACGAATTGTGAATATCAATCAATCGTTTATGAATCCGTGTTTCAAATTGCTCACGAGACTTTTTGTCCACGTGGGGCGATCTCAAAACCGTATAAACCGAGCGCCGGGTCGGTAAAGGAATCGGGCCTGCAATCATGGCGCCGGTTTGTTTTGCTGTTTTGATGATCTTTTCAGTTGATTTATCAATCAATCGATGGTCATAAGCTTTGAGCTTGATTCTGATTTTCTGACCCGCCATTGATGAACTCCAGTTATCGACTCAATTATTCAATAATTTTGGTTACCACGCCAGCACCCACGGTGCGGCCACCTTCACGAATTGCAAACCGCAATCCTTCTTCCATGGCAATGTCAGTGATCAGCTTTACAGTCACTTTGACATTGTCTCCCGGCATGACCATCTCCACTCCTTCGGGAAGATTCAATTCACCGGTCACATCCGTGGTACGAAAGTAAAACTGCGGACGATAACCA
>WJME01000199.1 GCA_014728115.1 Candidatus Zhuqueibacterota bacterium
CCCTCAGAATATGCTGGTGTGTCCGCTTTCAAATGTCTTGATTGCTCCGATCGCTATCTCACAATATGTGCTGAGAAATTTTACCCCGTCTCATGTGGGCATTTTACAATTCGACGGCGTTGCAGAGGTGGCCAATGTCAGCGATTTTACCCCTGATGAACAGGTGCTTGAACGATTCGAGCTTGACATAAATAAACCGATTGTTGTCATCCGGGGTGAGCCCATTCTTGCGGCTTATAATCACGGATCAAGTTTGGTCGATGCCCTGGTACATAAAATTCACACAGATGTTCCCGATGCACAAATTATCAGGCTTAACCGTGCCGGAGAGGAAATGAGCAAAGATCATCCCGTTGTCGATGCACGTTCATTATGCTATTATAGTGACCTCGTTATTTCCGGAGGAGGGACTTTGACTCGCGAAGCCGCCCTCCTGGGAACACGCGCGATTACATTTTTTAATCATCCTCTTGCCGTGGATCGGTATCTCATACATAAAAAAATTCTGGAAAGCTATCCGGGGAAAAAAATCCTGGATTTAAATTTTGGCAAAGAATTGCAGCATAATACAAAACGCCCCAGGTATGAGGAATTTGAACATCCTTTTTCTTTAATCCCAAAAGCTGAAAAATTGTTGAATTTGAAAATGAATGGCGAACACTAGTCATCATGTTCTCGTTGATATGAATAGATGACATTATGATATCGCAATGTACTAGGGGAATTATAATTGTTTCAACAGGTGCACCGTACGACATGATCGATAGCTGATCAAATATCGAAAATGATCAAATTTATCCGGCAAGATATGTTAAAGGAACGTACTGCTTTAATTTTTGAAAACCTCCTGGATTTAATTCAGCGTCAAAAATGGTGTGGCTTTGATCCGTTTGATGCGCTCAACAGTCCATTCTTGAATCGTTTGTTTGCCAAAAACCGCCTGGCAGGTATAGCGATCGTTCAGCTCTTTAAGCGTTCGCCTGTCAACCTTCGAACTCTTTTTCGTGTGCAACCGGCGATGAATAGCAAAGGGGTCGGTCTCTATTTATCCTCGCTATGTCGACTTTATGATACCCGCTATTGGGATAAAAAAGCAGCCCTGGAAGCCGCAGACTGGCTCTGTACTCATCGATCCCCTGCATCATCGTTTTCTGCCTGGGGGTATCCCTTTGATTGGCCCAACCGGGCGTTTTTTGCACCTGCCCATACCCCGACGGTTGTCGGTACCACTTTTGTTGCCCACTCTTTGCTGGATATCTATGCTCTGACAAAACACCCTCAATATGTGGAAACTGCAATCTCTGCGGGCCAGTTTATATTACATGAGTTGAACCGCTCACACTCTCAAGGCCCGTATTGCTTTAGCTATACACCTGTTGATCGTCGATTCGTACATAATGCCAATCTCCTGGCAGCGGGATTGTTATCGCGGCTATATGGAATAACAAACGCAAAAGAGCTAAAAGAAGCCGCAACGCTTTCAACTCTGTTTTCTCTAAATGCACAAAACCCGGACGGACGCTGGCCCTATGGGATCAGTAAACAGGACAGCTGGATCGATCATTTTCATACGGCATTCAATCTGTTGTCTCTCAAACAAGTCTCAAAATATCTCGATCTTTCCCAAGTCCGGCAATCCATGGTTCTGGGAACCGACTATTATATTCAGCATTTCTTTGATGATTTTATGCCTAAATATTATCATAATCGTCTTTATCCTGTCGATATCCATTCCATAGCCACTGCTATTATCGCGCTTTTGGATCTCGATTTCAGAAAAGATCAAAAACATCGTGCTGCCAAGCTGGTAGAGTGGACAATTCATCATATGCGCTCACCAAAAGGAACCTTTTATTATCAATATCATAGATTTTACAAAAACAAAATCATCTATATGAGATGGGGGCAAATGTGGATGCTCTATGCCCTGGCTACATTTCTTGCAAATGAAATGGAATAAGACCTGTTATCATCGTATATTACAAAAAAGAGACCTTTCCCTTGACAAAGGATCATCATGAAATTTAAATGTTTCATTTTATTGGTCATTGCCATCGCTGCCGTTAAAAACATTCCTGCTCAATCTCTGCGTCCTGGCAGTATTGCGGCTGAAAGAATTTCATTTTGGCAGCACCGAGGCTTATTGTGGAAGCTTTCGCCTCTCAGTCAACCCCATGCGGTTGAAAACGCTTTGCTGACGATGCAGATCAGAGCCTTTGACGAGGAATACTGGGATTATTTGAGCCGATACCCCATCAAGCCCTGGCAGCTGGGCCTGTGGGTGGAATCTGAAAATTATTATCAGGATGCGGCAGCACATACTGGATATCTTTCCCGACAGCGAATGTCTTTTCATATCCCCGTGACCTCCTGGCTGAGTGTAACCAACACCGTTTATGCCAATAACAGGCTCGATGAAGATCCGAATTACATGGGAAAACGGCAAAACAGCCTGACCGGCTATACTGAGCGCGCGGTCATATCAGCACATTACAAAGGATTCGAAGCTCACTTGGGACGTGATCATCTTGTCTGGGGGCCGGGACGGGATGCCGCATTGCTCATTTCCGATCATTGTCGACCCATGGATCAGGTGCGACTCGGGTATCGCCGCTCCTGGTTCCATTATGAATTTTTTACCGCTACCTTGGATCCCAGTCGTTTTTCGACCAAAGAAGGACCTGCCCGCCAACGACGTTATCTCTCCGGACATCGGCTTGAAATTCAACCCCTGAAACATCTGGTTTTCGGTATCAGTGAAGCGATTCTTTTTGCCGAGCCAGATGCAGGAATCAATTTGGCTCTCTTTAATCCGGTCATTTTTTATCATGGCGTTCAACTCAACGGGCCGGATACGGGAAATACCGTGGGAAGCCTCAATATCGCCTGGATGCCCACGAGCTATTGGACTCTTTATGGTGATTTAATGATCGATGATATCCAATTGGAAAGTTCTGTACCTGGTGATCGGGAACCCAATGCTTATGGGGCGCTCGTGGGTACTGTTTTTTCCGATCCATTTGATATCTCTGGTGCTGAAACGACGATAGAGTATACCCGTGTCACCAACCGCACTTATAACGGTCAGGGAGGTCCCTGGGAAAGATGGCTGCATCGCCGCGAGCCTCTCGGGCATCGGATGGGCAATGATTTCGACCGGTTCCTCTTTGGTATCGAATATTGGCCGGTTTTCTCCC
>WJME01000200.1 GCA_014728115.1 Candidatus Zhuqueibacterota bacterium
ACCTCAGTAAAGGAATGCCTAAAAACAAGGCTCTTGTAGCCATAGCTCGAAAACTGTTACGCGTCATATTTGCACTGGTCCGGGACGACGTGTACTTTGAAGAGGAATACCAACAACAGCCAGTTATGCCAAAAGCAGCATAGTGTAAGGGACGAGGAGATCCTCATCTGCGACATTAAGGCGGCAGATTGTCGACCTTCACGCTGAGCATTAAGGACTCCTCGTCCTGACACTTTAGCACCGATAAAGCAAGATCAGAGCCAATAGGACTCTCAAAATACCAGGATTGTGCAAAGTGTCCAGCTGTTGTTAATCAATAGATGTAAAAACTATATAAAAAATAAAATAATACTTGACTATAACAAACCAGTCGCAGAGGGAAAAGAGAGGAGCGCAGAGAAGAAATGAATTCGAGAACTGAAACCCACGATCAGGATCGGATACAAGAGTTTTTTTCTTTCTCTATCTCTCTGCGGTCCTCTGCTTCCTCTGCGTTGAGAGCTAGAGTTGAAAAAAAATGATGATTGGCAATCATAAAACGAATAAAAAGAGGAGAGCATGCAAACGGAGAACAAGCAACCTATCGATCGATCGACCCTGAAGGAAATCATTTATTATGCCACGCTGGCGCCGTCGGGTCATAATACACAGCCGTGGTTGTTTACCTTGGAAGACAATAGTATTACAATTACTCCGGATTTTCGCCGCCATCTGCCTGTGGTGGATCCTGATGATCACGCGCTCTTTATCAGTCTGGGGTGTGCCCTGGAAAATCTCGTTATCGCAGCACAGCATTTCGGCTATGGGAGCGAGATTCGATTCGATCTGGACGATGAGTCCGAAAAGATCATTATCGAGTTGCGGCCGGAAGAGGGCAACCCGGATGAGCATCTCTTCGAGGTTATCGCAAAGCGCCAGTCCACCCGCCGTAATTATGACGGTAAACCGATTCCTGCCGGTGATCTCGAGGCACTCGAGGTCGCAGCCCAAAAAGACGGCGTGATGTTCAGGTTGTTTACAGAGCCGTCAGAGATCGAGCCTCTAATCGACTTTGTCAAAGAGGGCAACCGGCTGCAATTCGGTAACAAGGACTTTGTGAACGAGCTGGTGTCATGGATTCGTTTTAAAAAGTCCGCTGCAGAGTCCCTTGGAGACGGACTCAATTCAGCTTCCATGGGCGCGCCCTGGGTGCCGCAGTGGCTGGGCAAGCTGTTTGTCAAAATGACCACATCGGAAAAAGAAGCCCAAAAAACCGCCGATGCCATCAAAAGCTCATCGGCATTGATGATATTCATCGCCGAAAAGGATGATAAACTCACCTGGATTCGTTTGGGGCAGAGCTTTGAGCGCGTGGCCTTAAAGGCGACGGCATTGGGTATCAAACATGCGCATGTCAACATGCCGTGCGAGGAGGTCAGCGTACGCGAGAAAATGCAAAAGCATCTCGGACTCAAAGGTGAGCAGCCGTTGTTGCTCTTGCGTATCGGCTATGCCGAGGCCCGTCCCCGGTCGTACAGGCGTCCGGTCAAGGAGGTTCTGCATTCCCCTGAACGCTCTTCCACTAAAGGGTGGATATTTGTAGGGTTTTGAATGATCCATACCTCTGGAAGGCTAGAGCGCACATTTGCCCGACTAGTCATGTGTCCATTTTTCAACCCATTTTACCACCTCTTTGGCTTGCTGTCGTGAAGAAAGGGTGGGTTCGACATAGATATAGAGTCCCCTGGATGAGAGCTCTTTCATAAGCGGTTCGATATCCTGGATGTGATTCACTCTGACAAGGATTGCTTTTCCTGCTTGTTGGATCCGTTTTAATATAGGGATATACTCTACCGGTGAAGATTGTCCTTTGACATGAGTCCACTGGATCATGCGAAGCTTTTCAATTTTTTGGGGTCGGACCTCAGCGGTTTCATAAAATCAATAGTTTAGGCTATCAGAGAGGCCATTTGAACCGGTTTAACAGCCTGTTTTACCCCCCATGAAAGGGTCGCATTATAGGGATGCAAGCCCTTGATACTGAGCCCTGAAAACGAGCATCTTGAATATTTTAGGCACATGTTTTCAAGGCCTTGTGAGCTCAAAATTTTTCCTGATTTATCATAAATTCAAAAGAAACAGACAATCTTTGAGGTCCGACCCCAGGGAGATGCCTTAATTAATTAAGTCACTCTATATATTCGGGGTACCTCCAGGGTCGGACCTAAGCGGTTTTATATAAACAATACTTTAGGCTGTATAAGAGACCATTTGAACCGGTTTAATAGCCTGTTATTATCCCCCTGAAATGACCTCTTTATGGAGATGCAAGACCTTGTTTTGAGCTTTGAAAACAAGGCCCTTAAATTTTTTAAGCCTATATTTTCAATGGTTTGTGACCTTGTGATTTCCCCTGTTTTTTTATAAGTCTAAAAGAAACAGACAACCTCTGAGGTCCGACCCCATGGGGGTGATTTAAATATTTAAGCTGTTCTATGGTAGAGCTCTTTTCCAAATGACAGTAAAAAATCAGACGTCAAATCCCCTGAACCTCAGTTTCGCATCTTAGGGACTGAAACGGGATTCGGACTGATCCAACCGGTTTGCCAGCGGCGACGTATCCAGCGCCTCATCTATTTGCAGCTTTTGACTCATTGCGAGCAGCCAATAGTGTCTGTCCTCTGCAGATTCGGGAATGTGGTGATGGTGGCGAGTCGTGCGTTCATAGTCGGGATAGCCACCTACCTCATCCTGGCTATCGATGATTTGGCCGGTACCATGGATGATGCTATGGATGATTCGACTGTCAATGGTGTCTCTCTGAGCAGGACGAGCACCAACTGTGCGTAAAACCTCAGGAGCAGCAGTTCGGGCGTCTTGGGCCGTATATCCGCTGGGCCAGACCTGGGGTGTCTCTAGTTCCATGATTGGATCGTCAAGAATGCGCAGGGGAGTGCCATAGATATCGATGGCAATATTATCGACCACATAGGCTTTGCCGGGCCGCGTTTTATGAGAAGCGATAAAGACATCGCCGGTCGAATTCGGTCCTTTGATGCACACATTGCCCACAGCCGTCAAAACAGCAGGATCCATTTCACCAAAGCGGTCTCCGAGATGCACGGCATAAGAAATATCCCAGCCACCGCCATGATGAGCCACACCCCAGTTATAGATAATGCTATTGCCCATTACCATCCGGGTATTGCCGGTACAGCGCGGATTGCGCAGCACATTATGGGCATAGACGCACTCGATAATCGAAAGGTTATAAGTATTGTGCGAGATCAGCGATCCGCGTGAATGTTCGCCTTTGCGGTGAGTCGCATGTGAAAGTCCTTCGGCAATCAGACACTTGAAAAATGTGACGTCGTGAACAGCAGCATGGGGATGTTCAGAGGTGACGGGATCTCCCGAGGCAATCGATACGTTTTCATCCACAGCCCAGGTGGCAGAACAATGGTCAAAGACGACATTATAAACCGGTTCATCACCGGTTTTTCTCAAGGTGATCGCATCTGGCGCCCAGCCGCTTTTCGGGGCTTTGCCCGCATCACCGGGACGAACTGCCAAGTGTTGTACCACCACATCATGGGTTGTCACCCGGAGCCCCCCTCGGATCAGGGTGATACCGGGAGCCGGAGCGGTTTGCCCGGCAATGGTACAAAAAGGCGAGCGGATCTCGATATTTTCTTGTTGCAAATCAATAACACCCCCGACATCGAAAACGATGAGACGTGGCCCGGAGTGAGCCAGGGCATGTCGCAAAGAACCGGGCCCATTGTTTGCAAGGGTGGTGACATGGATGATCTCGCCCTCCAGTCCTCCTTTGGTAAACGTCCCGAATCCATAACTTTGTTGATAATGATCGGCTGCTATGGAAGAAGAAACGAGAATCAGTAGTGTCGTCAAAAAATAGGATTTCATTTTCCCTCGATCGATTTATTTTTTCATTTTAATAGAACTTGAACAAGTGACAATATAACAAATGTTAGATAGTGACGCAAGAGTCGTATCTACGGCCCCCCTGAGGTATTTGCCTCTATCTTTTTATGTCCCGTACAAACGCCTCCGGAGACTCGGGCGAGACCACCACGGTTCGGTCCGGGAATTTCAGCACTATGGTCTTGTTCATATCGGTGACGAATGCCCGGTATGCAC
>WJME01000201.1 GCA_014728115.1 Candidatus Zhuqueibacterota bacterium
CGCTATGACGTATGGAGCTTTTCTGACATTTTTTCAAACGTGCTTTTCCCAAAGTTTCGGTTAGCGTTTTTACAGGTTATGCGGGCGTTATGTGGTAGAATAAAAATTGGAAATAATATGGATGATCAAGTTAACCGACAAGTATCTGAAATAGTTGGCAGATTTTGCAAAAAACGAGTACCCCCTCATGCACAAGATCAGATAAAAATGCTATACAGAATTAAGGGTAACGATGTTATTATATTTGAATCACGGCCTTATTGGCAAGATAAAAGTATTTGGACGGAGACGCCAATTGCCAAAATAAAATATTTGCCGGAAGACAATGCCTGGCAATTATATTGGCAGCGAGCAAATGGGAGATGGTTAAACTATCCTGATTTTTCTCCAACAAGTAATCTTGATGAACTAATCAAAGAAATTGACATTGACCCACATCATGTGTTTTGGGGATAAAACATGATATTTAATTTTGATAGTCAACGTTCCTTTTGCATTTGATTGAAAGGTGATAATAGTGCCGCCAGGTGATGCACAACGCGCATGGTTCCCGGAAATGATAACCATTGCAAAAAAACGTTGGACAAAAAATATGACCTGGGAAGATATCATCCATCTTTGTTCAGATATGCAGAATTTGCGAGACAAAATAAAGCAAGAAAGGAAAATTAAACCTGCAAGACTGCTTTGTCCAAAATGTGGAAAGTATACATTGAGCACTCCGCTAAATATTTCACCGCGCTCGCTATTATTCATGCTTAAAAAGGAAAATGTAATAACAGAAGATTATTTTAAAGAACTTGACAGGGATTGGAAAAAGTATCGCAAGACTCATAATCTCGATGCCTATGGATATGCTTTAGATAAAAATGATAAAAAACAAATATGTTGTGCTCGGTAACTTTTGCAATTTAAATAAACCACATAACAATTGGCTGGAGTTGACCGAAAACGCTTTGTGCGAATTAGATTTTTTGATGCACGCATTAAGTTATTATTAAATCCGAAAGTCCAGTGCACCGCATGTTTTCGGCAACTCAGCCATGTCGTTCAATGATGGAGTCAATATGAAGGATCTATTTCCTGGCCATTTTAAAGAAAGTGATAAAAAAATAAGAGATGTATGGGAAACGTCGTTATTTGTATTTGATGCGAATATTCTTCTAAATCTCTATCGATATTCAGATACTACTCGTAATGAGTTTCTCCGTATTTTGGATAAGGTCAAAGATAGAGTATGGCTACCTCACAGGGCAGCAGAGGAATACTTAAACAATCGATTGTCGGTAATAGACCAGCAAGAAAGATCCTATGATGACACGGTTAAGTCTATTGAGACATTAAAGCAAGACCTAGAAAACGCTCGTCAACACCCCTTTGTTAGTAAAGGAATCATGAGAAAGGTGACCAGTGTATTTGATGAGCTGTGTAATGAGCTAAAAGACAATAAATCAGTTCATACCAACCGAATTAACAGTGATGATATTAAAGACTCTATTGCTCGTATATTTGAGAATAGTGTCGGTCACCCTTATGATAAAGAAAACCTTGAGCAACTAATTTCCGAAGGTGAACGCCGATATGCACAGAAAATCCCTCCTGGATTTAAAGATGGCTCAAAATCAGGTGATAGTGAAATTTTTTTAGAGAAATGCAGAAAGTATGGTGATCTCATTGTATGGACTCAGGTGATAGATAAAGCGGCTGAGATGAATAAGGGTGTTGTGCTGGTAACCGATGACAAAAAGGAAGACTGGTGGGAGAAGTTTAAGGGCAAGACGGTGGGTCCTCGGCCAGAATTAGTCAAGGAGTTTAAAGATAGAACAAATCAAATGTTTCATATGTATCAAGCAGATCGTTTCCTCGAGCTGGCCAGAGAGAATTTGGGTGAGAAAGTAAGTGAAGAGATTGTTGAAGAGATAAGGGAAGTAAGACGCCGAGATAAATTGGCGCATCGACAAATGAAAGAGATGGAGTTATATAAACAACAAAAAATGCAACAGATGCATTTGGTAGAAGAGCTGGAAAATATTCGGCATCAAATGGCTATCTACGAAAAAGAAATGCAAATGCTTCAAGATAAGAGGAATATACTCGAAAGTGAAAGAGGCAGCTTAAAAGAATATAGGAATAATATATTTCACGAAGGTGGTGATTCTCATATTGATGACAATCAATTGACCGACCATTACTATCACATTTCAAAGAACTACGAAGAAGTTTCAAATCGATTAGATGCATCCAGAATGAAATATCAGGAGCTTAGGCAGCATATGGCTGTACTTGAGAGAAAGCTTAGCCATCGAATGAAAATCATTGAACAAGAAAATGCAGCGGACTCGTAAACTCGCCGCTGATTTAGGCGTTGGGCTGTCAGTAGGAACAAGAGGAAATTGTAATGAGTGATGATTGGAAAGACGAAATTCTGCCAAGGCTTCAAAAAAGCCTAATTTACAAAACCTTAAGCATTAAATGCGAAAAAAATCCGGCAGGCTCAGATAC
>WJME01000202.1 GCA_014728115.1 Candidatus Zhuqueibacterota bacterium
GGTTTTTGTAAAATACTCTACATATATTTTAACAAAAGAAAACCTGTACCTCGTGTCCACTTTTTGGGGTACAGATCATGGTTGGCTACTCGGGTCTAGTACCCTTTGGGTATCAATCAAGAGAAGATATAGCGGAAAAAGCAATACTCCCTATAGTAAAAATAAAAGCTAAAATCCAAATAATTATTACAACAAGCCATATCCAAAATTTTCTATACTTAGCTAACAATAAACCCAGTAAAAATAATATAACCCCACTTAAAATAGACAAAAGCCAAAACTTAATGGACAGAAAATTTCCATCAAAAGTAAAAAGACTAGCTTCTTCTTCAGTAAACATATCAAAGAATACACCTAGTCCCATAATAGGATTAACAACATATATCAATGGGAAATTTAGAAGTACAGAAATAGTAGGAAGTAAGAATCCTAATAAGCCTAAAATATATTTTAAGATTGACAAATCATTACCCCTTGAAACTGATTTTATATCAGCATTCCTTGCCATAAAATTTAATTGTTAAACCGCCAGGTATCATAAACAAAAAACTGAGTAAAATCAATATGCAGCTATGCGGGTCGATAATAAATTTTCACTCACACATCATTTGGCTGGCTACTCGGGTCTAGTACCCTTTGGGGATATTTTAACAAAAACGGAACATATGGAACACCCATAAAAAAAGTGTTCTATTTTTTTGGACCTTTCAAGACCTTGACTACTTCGCCGGCTATCCAGTAATGATCCTTGTCATCCTCATGAATAAAAATGGGAGAGAAATCTTGAGTAGATTCAGATGTTAAAGTTATTTGATGATCATCTTTATGGAATTTTTTGATATTCGCACAATCGTCAATAATCGAAACAACATACGAGCCTTCCCTAGGGTCCTTTTTCGTACTGTCAATCAAAACAAAGTCGCCGTCCTCTATGCTTCTACCGTTAATGTCCGCTTTATTCATTGAATCACCTTCGGCACGCAAAGCAAAAAGATTTTTTGGGATGAGTCGCTCTAAAATCCCTTTAGAAATTTTAAGAAATCCCTCGACCTGATCCGTTGCAAAAACACAGGCACTTCCACAATTTGCATACCCTCTAACCGGTATTGTCACAAACATAGATTCATTGGAACCAGAGGGCTTAACAGGTATACGATTGATACGCTTACGCTTTTTATCAATCGAGATGAAGCCCTGTTTTTCAAGCTGTTCAAGGTGATATATGACAGTTTGTGGATGGCTAACATCAATATCACGGCCAATGGCCCGAAACTTCATAGGGATTGAATCGGTATTAGAGAACAGTTGCAAAATTCGCTTTTGAATTTCGTTCATAGGGATGAGGTTATTACAGTTAAATACTATCAAAAACAGGCAAAAGTGTCAATAAAAACGACAAATTTTGTCAGTAAATAGTAGAATTAGAGAAATGACCTTGTGAAAAGCCAGAAAATCTATTGACAAAATGGGTTGCGCGACTATACTACCTTCGGTAATCCTTAAAAAGACAGACATGAAGAAATCAAGAAAAACACCTACAGATAACAAAAACAATTCGGCCGTGCAGAAAATAGATATCATTCAGAAAAAGCCTCGGAATGTGGCCGTAAACACACAATTGCTCTTATTTGCGCTTTCAGCAGGCAGATGCGAAATATGTAATGAGTCAGTGATCAGCGATATTAGGACTGGAACTGACATTGTCTGGGGAGAAAAAGCCCATATATACGCATTTAACCCTGGTGGGGCAAGAACAGATCTAGACAAAACATACCTGAACAACGTTCATAATTTGCTTTTAGCCTGCCCAAATTGTCACGAAAAAATCGACAAGAAGGCATTGGAACACATATATACGGCAGAATTTCTGAAGGATATCAAGAAAAGACATGAAGCCAGAGTAGAAATTGCAACAAGTATAGGAGAGGAGAGAAAAACGAAGGTCATAAAAATGGTGGCAAATATTAACAATGAAAGGGTGACAACTGATTCGAAAGTAATATATGAAGCCCTACTCAATGAGCGCCGCATCCCTTCAGACAGAAATTTTTGTGAAATAGACTTCAGTGCAATTTCAGGACAAAATACACAGGAGTATTGGAAGCAGAAAAGCGCGGAGATTGAAGATGCATTGCAAACATTCTACCAGGAAGCAAGCAGGGATCATGTTGAGCACAGTTCTATTTTTGCAATTGGCCCGATGCCGCTACTCATGCACCTAGGCTCAAAACTAAACAACAAAATTTCAACAGATCTATTTCAGCGGCACAAGGATGGAGAAAGTTGGAAATGGAAGGAAGAGGAAAGCAAAGCTCAGTATTCATTTAGAACAATCCAAAAAGGGAAAGATCCAAGCAAAGTAGCGATGCTAATATCGATCTCAGGATTCATTGATACATCAAAACTGCCAACTCACGTAGACGAAGAATTCTCCGTCTATGAATTATTCTTAGATCCAAAACCAAACTACAACTGCATAAGAGCAAAAGAAGATCTACAGGAATTTGAAAAAAACTTCACATCAGCAATTTCAGAAATAAAAAACAACCTCGAAGGAATAGACCAAATTGAGATGTTCCCAGCCGTACCAGCACCAGTCGCCATTATATGTGGAAGATCTCTGAACAAGAACTCTGACCCCCAAATTAGAGTTTTCAACACGTCCCTCAAAGAACCTTTCCAATACTCTTTAACAATAAACCAATGAGCAATAATCAGCTTTTAAAAGCAATCTTA
>WJME01000203.1 GCA_014728115.1 Candidatus Zhuqueibacterota bacterium
AATATCATTTTCATCCCTCTGCCAATCCGCAGCTTTTTCACTATAAAAATCTTCAGACAATACAGGCTCAATGACCCCCAGAGTTGTATCTTCTAAAAACGCTTCATAGTCATACATCCCGTTATGCTCTGGTTTGGGGACATAAAGTCCATCCAAAATGAAACCAACATTTACAAATTGCCGATTGGGTCTATACACCTGATTCTCACGCCACATTTTGTCATGTGAATCGATCTCGAATGACAATTGCAGGCCATCGATGCCACTCAAGCCGGCAGGATTGTGAAAAAGTGCATCTATATCACCTGATACAGAGGTATATGCCCCACCCATGGCCATGGCTTTGATACCATTCCCTTCCGGATTGGATAATCCCTGAAATGCAAGGTTATCTCCCCGGTGTTGGGCCCATGTTGTAGAAATAGAGCAGATCACAGCAAACAGGATTATCTTTCCATATATTCGAGAATTCTTGATGATCATGTTCCAACTCCTAAAATTTAATTTATCTCATAAACCCAACAGTAAATCGGTGCACAGAATCAAAATATTCACCAAAGTCATTGTACGAATAATCCACCCTTGTATTCGCGAGGTTCAATCCGAATCCCAGAGTCAAGCCCTCGATATCATAATTGATTTTGTACCCGCTTCTGACAAACAGGATATTATTAAACGCATACTCTAGACCGACTTGATATTGTTGACCGTAATCCCGGGCTTCGACCATATTGAATGCGAGCATTAATTGATTCTGATTTGTCTGGAAAAGCATGGGATTGTCTGGCCCGAGCAGATAAAAAGATGATCCAATAGTCAATATTTGCGGAAGAGGATAACTCTCGTCGATATATTTAATCTCGGGACCAAAATTGATAATGGAAGCGGCCAGTTGTAATGAGCGAAACCCGGTATCGTACATCACGCCGCCGTCAAAGATGATTGCAGATGCACTTTCAATCCCCAAATCTTCCTGAGCCCATTTGGCTGTCAATCCAAATGTAAAATGATTTGTCATATATCTTGAAAATGACAGTCCAATGACCCGGGAACCCGGTGTAAAGGTATTGCCGGTCAAACCGGGATTGTATATGCCGGTTTCTTCATCCCGATAAAGGTGATCCACCCTTGTCTCCTGGATCTCTCCTACATTCGTCATTACACCATGGATGGCAAATGTACCCAATCCGGAAAATGTTTTAGCTGCAGACACCGCTGTATGAGACATGTCCAGTAACCAGTCGATATAAGATACCGAAACATCGAAATCAGGGATACTTGATATCCCGGCGGGATTGCTAAACACAGCACCGGCGGAATTCAAAAACGAAACTCCGGTTTCCCCCATGGCTGTCGTTCTGGCATCCGGACTCACTTTTAAAAACTGCAACGATGTCGTACCCACTTTATGGATTCCTCCCCCCTGGGTAAACCCATTCGTCACAAAAGTCATTATAATCAAAAACAGAATAACGGGTTTTAATTTATTTATCATGATTCATTCCTTTATTCAAAAGCGCAATTATTTAATAATGACAAATTTTCCGGTTGCCTGTTTATCATCGGGTGTCGTGACGACAAACGTATAGATGCCGGATGCGATATCCTGTCGGTTCCTGCTGATTTGAAACCATGCCCTGGAAAAGACATCTTTGTCATGCTCTATTGTCTCCACCAATTGACCGGCATAGGAAAAAATCCTGATCGTGCATTTTTCCGGTAATCCATAAAATCCAATAGCATCTTCCTTTCCTACTCCTTCAAAACCGGATTGTCCGATAAAGGGATTCGGAACGACATAGACATTATCGAGTTCTTCTTTTGCGGCGACATTTTTATCATGAAGAATAATATTTGTCTTTCCGCTTTCAAGACCATCATCCCCTTCAGAGGTGACGCAATAATACTTTGACTCTCCCAATCGGAAGGTTTGATCCAGATCTTCATACAGATACAAGCCGTCGCTATTGACATCACCGACGTCAAAGGATTTCAATAATGTCCAGGGACCATGGCCGGCTTCACCGCGGTACAAATTATATTTTGTCAGCGTACTCGACAAACGGGGATGTGTAAACGTTTCAGCAGCCTGATTCCAGGATATTTGTACGGTCGCTGTGGGGGTATTTTCAACCACAATGACTGGCGCGGGCAGGGCTGCAGGTATTTTATACATGTTTGGATTTTCTTCCGGACCGGGCAAATGCTCCGGCCACATGACCCCCTGAGCCGGGCCCTGGCGCGTGGAATCGTATTCAATGGTTTCACCTAAATAGGCTTCAAATGCTTTGTGGGCCACCTGATTCACGGTAACCACATTTGAATTGACATAGTCCGGATAGCCATAATCATCCAGATAATGCTCTGTCATGACCTCGCCATCCAGGACGATCTCTCTATTCCATGACGGTGCGCGCATAAATGGATCACCCGATGTGCCTCCAACCAGTAATTTCCCTTCCGAGGCACCATAGCCAATGACTTCGGCCATCACCAGATGAATTTTATCACCGAGTTCCATTGTATAAGGGCCAAACTCTACATTAAATGCACCGCCGTTCCAGGCTTCAGTATGGCTGCACCTTCCTCTTCCTAAATATTCTTCACCTGCCGGGGCGGGATACCCATAATCATCCGGAGTCCCAAACAATTCAACAAAATCGGGTGTAAACACACCCCCCCACCGTTCATTGATATTATTGGCACGAACAAACATCTTTGATGCTCTGGCATTGTTGGTCGGGCATCGCCAGTTCCAGGGTTGTTTGACGTGACCATTTTCATCCAACTCCCAATAATTCCCCTGATCGTCCTGGTTTAAATAGTTGATTTTTTCCGATTCATTCCGTTCGGGATCGTCAGGATCCACGACAGCGAGATGCTCTGTATCCCACTTTATAAAACACAGTCCGGGAGCCTGCGGACTGAGGAGTCCGCCGCCGTTTTTACCGGTTTCAGCCCATTCACGAAACAAATCCTTGACAGGTTCAGGATGTGCGGCTTTTTCAAAATTCACATCCGCAGCCGTGGTTTGCATCACCATATCGAAACACAACCAATAGTCCGGATCATAAAAATTTCTCGAATCACCCCGGCTATAGGCGTCAAACTCCCATGATCCATAACTACGTTGAATGCCGAACATGGACTGCGCGAATCCATATTGAAAGCCAAACAGAACATCGTGCAATGTGGTATCTCTTTCAATGGTATTGGTATATCCGTCGATATCACCGGTATGCTCAAATTCATACTCGTATATAATCATATCATCGAAATCGGGATAACTCCATACGCGGGAGGTTCGGGTGACCTGTATCCCGGTAGGGGTGGACCATTTGGAGATAATTATTTCTTCTGCCTCATCCGGATTATAATCCGGATTCAGCCTACCATGTCCGTTCTGATCGGGAATCAGAGGAAAATTTTCTATTTCCTCGATAGAAATCGGAAAACTCCATCGCCCCAGGGGCAGTTCAGGAAGCTGTGTTCCTACCCCTCCACAGGTGGCAATAATCCGGTTCTCCAATCCTGGCCGTCCCTTTACATTTGCGGAGACATGTACGCCGGCGCCAATCATATTGTGCTGACCGCTGTATTCGATTCCTTCCACAATCGTCCTGGAATAGGGAGGATATTCAGAAAGCGGCAAATCCGTACTTTCACCTGCCTGGCCATATTGCCAGGGCCTTCCAATCGTACCGGTATTGAATATGGTCTGGTGCAGCATACCTCTGTCATGAATTCTGTAATCTCTGGCCTGGGAAAAGACCATCATTGGCAAAAGCCAAAAGAACATCGACAACCAGCACGCTGCGTTATCTATTTTAAAATTTTTCATCCAATCACTCCTTGTCTTCCATTCACTTTATCGATGCAAAAAGTAAAGCGCAAATCAAAAAAGCTGTATTAAAAGTTAAAATACACACCAAAACGATAATATCTCGGGCTATTGGTGAACAGATACGGTTCAAGCCGGGTAACATAGGGGGTAAACTCGATTTCAGTCAACACATCCTGATTCTCATTCATATATCGCGAATCGTAGCGGTTATCGGGTTGCTCACTAAAAGTTCGATTATAATGCCACACTTTTTCATTGAGTACATTAAACGCTTCTACATAAGCTGTTAATTTTGTAATTGTGCTCAGTTTAAAGGCTTTTTCAACCCGAAGTCTGAGATGGTGTTCATCCGGTGTTCTCTGGTTCATCCGCAATCCCTTGCCGGTCAGATCCCAGGTAAAAGGTCTTCCGGACAGAAATCTATAAACACCGGTGAGTGCGAGATTTGCCAGGGGTCTGAATCTGAAAATTTGAAATCCCGCTGCTGGTGATGTTTTTGCCGAAAGGTTGAACACCAACTTGTGCTTTCGATTGAACTCTAGAAAAATATCTTTGGGATTTCTCAGTTCATCTTTATCGGGAGATCCTTCATAATGAACCACCTGATCTGCTGCTCCCAATGCACTGCCTGCCTGTCCTGTAGCGGATTCCCAGTTATATCGGATCCCGCCCTGAATATATCCATAGTTTTTGTCCAGACTGACATGAAAGCCCTTGATATCGGCATATTCCCGGTTATCAAAGGTTTCATAGACAAATCCGTCGCGATCGACATAATGGGCCAACTGAACCAGGTTGCTCACATTTTTATAATAGGCGCTTAAATCCAAAGTTAAGCCAAAGGGAAATTTTCTAACGATTCCCATGTCATAACTGATGGTTTTTTCAGGCTCTAGCTGCGGATTCCCAAGCCGTTCAAAATTGGGATTACCTTCGAGTTTCAAACGACTGATAAAAATATATTCATAGGCAGGACGCTGTGTAAAGACGCCATAATTGAGGTGCAACACGGTTTTATCAGATACCGGAAAGGAAAATCCGAGTCTGGGTTGAAATACTGCTGTAAACTGTGACTGTTTATCAGCTGCTTGTTGTTGATCATAATATGAACCTGTCTCCGGATTTGTAGGACTATAATCCGGATTTCTGTAAGGAGCATATTTGTTTGTAAAAAATTCGGTATTGAAATTGTAAAAATCATATCGCAATCCTAAATTTGCGATCAGGCCTTCATATTCCATTTTATCCTGAATATAGACCGCACCTTCATAGGGATAAACCCTATACTTGTCCCACCGGACATTTTTTATTTCTGTAATACCACTTTCCTCATCCACATTCATATCGTAATAGTTGAACTGTAATCCCGATTTAATCAGGTTTTGGTTATTGATTTGACTGGTTATGCTTGCTTTGAAATTGGTTGTACGGGTATTGTTATATCCTCTTGACGTTGCCGGTTTGCCGATCTGATGACCGGACGGGGATTTACCAAATCGCCAATTTGTATCATTCTTGTACCCATCCAAAAGCTCATCCGGCTGGGCGAGTTCAATTTTCTCATCTTCATGGGTCATCAAATGGTTGATTTTGACATCAAAAAAAGTGGACTGATTGAGCACATGATTCCAGTGAACGCCGTATTGTTGCGCCGTCTCTGTCACTCTGGAAACACCCAGAGATGTCTCATACCAGTTGAAAAAGCCGGGATCGTCATTATCGAACTGATAATTATAGTTGAATATGAATTGAAATCTATTGTTGTTGTTCAGTCGATAAACCACATTACTCATGATCTGTGTCTCACGATCGCGTTCCGTCAGCGGTAAACCAGGCTGATTATTGTTCAGCTGTGCAGCGAGAAACAGCCGTACGTTTTTAGCAAGGGGCCCTCCTGTCGTAAATTCCACCCGATAATCCGGTTGCGCATATTCGAGTCCGGTTTGCCGGGCCAGCTGTAAAAACATATTCCGTGTCAGCATGGCGGCGCGTAACGTATCCTGGCGAGTTGGCGGTGGGGGTAATGGAAAACCGAATTCCTGTTTCGGGATATATCTGTTTGCAAACCCGACTGCTGAAAAGTCGTACAGCGGATCTCCCGAGGTTGGGTCTGTGCCGTCCAGCCATTCTTCAGGATCATATAGCATTTCATAAAATTCCATCAACTCGTTGGAATAGACACTCCCGCCCCAATTTTTATACCTCGAATTCGTACTGGAGACCTCTACCCGGGTCTCCCAGGTGGGGCCAGATTCTTTGGGGACCATGTTAATGACACCGGACTGTACATTGCCATATTCGGCACTGAATCCACTGGTATAGACTTCAACCTGTTCAAGGGCGAGGGCGATGGGATTGAACGTTGTTGAACCGGTGAGCGGATTATTGATTTCGGCTCCGCCGACAAGATAAATGGCTTCTCCTGAACGGCCACCACGAAAATGCCCTCCATCGACATCGGCCTGTAAATCAACGATATCATCCACATCCTGTACTCCGGGCAGACTCAATATTTGCTCGACATCATACGATCGTTTGGTTGCTGTCAAATCTTTCTCGACGACATCAGGCCGATAAGCACTAATGGTGACTTCTTCTCCTTCAAGAACTTTGGGTTCCATATCGAAATTAATTCGGGTCGTTTTGTCAACAAAGACCTTGACATTCGTTTTTTCCTGAGTGATAAATCCCATCATCGAAGCCCGAATGGTATACTCGCCGGGTGGAATATTGATGATAAAATACTCACCGTTCAAGTCAGCAGCAGCCCCTAACGTCGTACCGACAATTTGAACGTTGGACCCTGGCAATGTTTCACCTGACTCTTTGTCGATTATGGTTCCGGCTATCTTGCCTGTTATCCCGGCTCCCAGCCAGGTTGTCGAACAAAGGACAAAGAGCAAGACAAAACTGATAACAGTATGTATTCTTTTCACGATGACCCTCCGCGATATGCACAAACATTTTTTTTAATTGACCCATAAAATGGGTTGTCTGATGGGGAAATTGCGCATCCCTTCCTCTGTTTCGGGAAGCGGATCTAAGGTTTTCCACAAATCTATCCATTTTTGCTCATCATAGGCCATGCCCGCAAACAACAGACTGGGATGACGTACCGGCCACTGATCCCAATACATCACATCCGGTTTTAATATCCACCTGGATTTATCCTTTATATAGGGAAAGATAAAACTCATGCCCTCTTCCATTCCCTGACCACCCGATAACTGGACCTCCCACAAATTATGTTGCGGGGTGGACAATATATGACAAACCATTGCCATAGCATCTATATTAAAAAGCGAATATCCATAAGGTTTGGTACGCTCGAGCTCCATAGGAAAACTTCCGTTCTCCGCCATTTGGTTGGGTAAAAGAACGGTTTTATAACGATTACGACAAAATTCAGTGATTTTCTGATTTTCCGTGAGACGGGCAAACTCGGCTGCCTGCATGACCCAACAGGTTCCGTGATTGTTTTTGCGGTCGCGTTCATCGATCCCATATTCATGAGTGGTCATAAAACTCAGAAAATAAGAGAACCAAGTCCTTATGATTTCAAATTCATCCGGATCCAAAATGTCTTGTCCAGCCAGATAAGAAATTGCTCGAGCCGGTTCTACCAGGTGTATACCGTCTATCAAACCGACACCACGACCAGGGACCCGACCTTTGATGGCTTGGGCATATTTCATATGCGGAGACATTCGTGTATCCTCATCGATAAACCAGGCATGTAAATGTTTAATGGCATGTTCCGCATATTTTTCTTCACCCGTCATTTTATAGGCGGCTGTCAACGTTGCAACCTGCATGCTCATACTTCGCATAACTTTGCGATGAGCTGTAAAATTGTCCGGATTGGTTCTGCCATCCCGCCGAATATACGGCCCGTCCGGATTATCCGGATCCGGCCACCAATAGTCACCTTCTGAATAAAAATCGTGCAGTCCCCCTTCACTGCGCTCGCATGAATAAGCGGTTACGGTTACGGGTTCCTGCTGCAAAAACTCGTCTGCCTTTGATAAAACCCAATCTTTATCCTGTTCTGCAACCAATTGCCTTATACCACTCGATCCATATATATCACAAGCTATTGGAATAGATATCAGAACGACTATGACCAATAGATTTTTTAGCTTTATCATCACTTTGACCCTTTAATTGTTATATATGTACATTTAAAATCCTGGGTATCGGATTTCATGATCCTATCCGCTCTCTCAGGGAAAAACAGTTCATCACAACTTAAAGCTGGTGATATTCACTCCAAATTTAAGATTATATCCTAATGAGGGATCGTTTTTGGGTCTACTCGAAATCGATATATATCCATTTTCTTGATGATTCTGAAAAGACCGGCTATCCTGGAGATAAACCATGCCAGAATTTGACAAAAAGGGCTGTTCGGATGCCGGGGTCCTTTGCTTATCTGAATGGGTTTGGGGGTGTATTGTATTGGAAAGGATAATGAGATGTTCTAAACCTGGTGAGAATGTCTCCTTTAATGCAAGACGAATAGGCCTAACAGATTTTGTACATTTGCTGTGAGAATCCATAAACTCTCTTTTCAAAGCAGGATAATAAAGTTATTGCATCGTGTGAATATGGTAAAATAACTGATCTATGTTAAAATCCGAAAATAACAGCACCCTTTTAC
>WJME01000204.1 GCA_014728115.1 Candidatus Zhuqueibacterota bacterium
GGCTATGTTAGGCCTTAAAATGCAAGAGCCAGAACTCTGAATGAGCACTGGCTCTCAAGATGTCGGGGCGAGAGGATTTGAACCTCCGACTTCCTGCTCCCGAAGCAGGCGCGCTAACCGGGCTGCGCTACGCCCCGAAGGTGTTAAAAGATACCGAGGATGCCCATAGATGCCAGAGTAACAATGATGCCGGACATCAGGACACCGGCGAAAATGGCTGGAAAGGCGTTTTTAAATTTTATACCAAACAAAAAGGCTGCCAGAGTTCCGGTCCAGGCGCCGGTAATGGGTAATGGGATACCGACAAACAAAATGAGTCCAAGGGCTTTGTATTTTTCGACATATTTGCTGCGCTTGCGTGTGCGTCGAAAAAGCCACTCGAAAAACCGATGAAATCCCGGATATCTGTCCAGCCACATATAGGTGCGTTCAAAGAACAGGAGCAATGGGATAACGGGAACGAGATTACCAATGACGGCATAAGTATAAGCAGTCTGCCATTCCAATCCACCTCCATAGGGTAGACTCGCCAAGGCCCAGGGAATCGCTCCTCGTAATTCGGCAATAGGGATCATGGCGATTATCAAGGTTACCCACTCTTTGGGCAAAGCATCAAAGAACTGCGCTATCTGGTCAGCCATTCAACGTCCGTAAATTTACCAAAAAAAACTTTTAGATACAAGGATTAAAAATCTGCAGGTATCAAAAACAGGATGAATAGAGCTTGTCTCTGATCCGTATCTTGTGTCGATAGCAACATGTGCAACCCTGCAGTTCATCTTTCCCATTCGCAAAAGGATTTCAGATTCGGCCTGAAAACCGGGTTCTTTGAGTAGAGAAAGCGGAATACACTGAACCCGATAGGCGCGGTACCCACATTGACTATCATAAATGCGCTGATTACCTGCAAGCAGGGAAACAACAATCGAAGTCATGCCATTGCTGAGTTGTCTGGGCCATGGCATCCTTTTTTGTCGATCGATTCGATTCCCGATCACCACATCACAGCTTTCATCCCGGATCGATTCAAAAAAGAAAGACAAAAACTTGGGATCATGCTGCCAGTCGCCGTCCATAGTGATGATCCAGTCATAGCCATGAACGCGGGCAAAGCGGAAAGCCGATGCAAGAGCTGTCCCTTTACCCAGGTTGCAGAGATGATGTATGGTGAAAACCTGATGCTTTTTTATAATCTTCAGACTCTGGTCCGTGGACCCATCATCGATGACCAATATATCGAGCCAGGAAAATCGCTTTCGGATAGCCGAAAGCAGCGAATCTAAAAAGGGTTCTTCATTAAAAACAGGGATTGCAACAAGATATCGATCGCTTTTGGTTTTCGGCATCAGGCGTCAAATATACAAGTTTAAATTTATTTACGCAAGAACTATTTGAGACGCTTGAATATATTAAAGCCAAAGTCAGTTTGGATAATGTCGCTGACCTCACCGACCTCCAGGCTGGTAATACTGTTTTCTACCTTGGGAGCAAAATCACCTTTGGAAAAGTATCCCAGATCTCCTCCCCTTTCAGCATTGGGAAGAATCGATATCTCTCTTGCAACCTCGCCAAAATCTTCACCCGCCTTGATTCGGCTCAATGCTTTTTCAGCCTGTTCCCGGGTTTCTGTGAGAATATGCAGCGCTCTCATTTTGCCTTCGATATCTTTGGGGACATAAGAGACAAGTGAAGGTTTCCATATCCAACCGGTCACGGCCACACGAACCCAGTTGTCTTTCTCTTCAAGCACGGCCATCTCGGTCCCTTCTAACAAGACACCGATCTTTTTTCCGTTCGGACCTGAGCGTAAGTTCTCTTGTGGAATACCGATATAGCGGCGTGCATAGTTTTGACTCCAGGCCATTGATGCCATAATTAAGATCATCACCATCCAGATGGTCCGTTTCATTGTCACTCCTCACTTGGTTTGTAAAAATTGAAAAACATCATTTTCAAAAGGAATACCGGCCTTGCCTCCGATTTGTGTACAAGCCAATGCCGCAGCTGCAGACGAAAATTGTACAGCTTGTCGGTAGCTCATCCCCTTTAGCAAGCCATGTAAAAAAGCACCATGAAAAACATCGCCTGCACCTGTGGAATCAACGGCATCGACCTCGTATGCTGGCTGTGAAAATCGATCCTCCCTGGTCACAAATACACTGCCTTTCTCGCCCAGTGTAATCCCGACAATGCGACACTGCCAACGTTTTAATAATTCGTAAGCGATTGTATCAAAATCCGAACCGGACGTAAATTTTACAAAATCCTGACTCACTAATAAAATATCGATCCACTGCATCAGTGTATCGGGAACGGTTCGCGCACTGCCGATATCCATTGAAATCATGGCACCCCTGCGATGCATCTCTCTGGCGAGTCGGGTTTGGACTTTGATATCATGACCATCGAGATGCAAAATCCTGCAGTCGGGCAGGTGATCGATATCAATATCTTCGGGTGTGAGCGCCAAAGCTTCCGGTCGATGTAAAAAAACGGTGCGTTCCTGATGTTGACGATCGACAACAATAAATGCCTGCGCGGTTTGTACTTGTGATTGTTCGCATATCCAATCAGTATTGATGCCATACCTGTAAAGTTCCTGGCGTAAGGTTGAGCCGGAACGATCCTTACCTATTTTGCCAAGAAACACCGTCGAATTATTCATCTTTGCGAGAACAGCCAGCGCTGTGGGCACCGGCCCTCCTCCTTGTTGCGTCCAGTCCAGCAATTTGTTCTTACTGTTCGGAGGTGGATAAAGTTCCACCGAGCAGAGATGGTCGAGCACGACCATGCCACAGCCGATACAATCAATCTTCATTTACCCTGGTCCTTTGTTTCACCAGAGCCAGGGTCCTCTGAATCAATTCGTCTGCAATATCTTTTTCATCGACGCGACGTATGACCTGTCCTTTTTCGAACAATACACCGGAAGACTTGCCACAGGCGACACCGATATCAGCCTCACGGGCTTCACCGGGACCATTCACTTCACAGCCCATCACTGCTACGGTGATCGGGATTTCGATATGTTGTACAGCATCCACGACTTTTTCAGCCATAGGGATGAGATCTGTACGTGTTCGGCTGCAAGTCGGACAGGAGATAAAATTGATCCCCTTTTGGCGCAGTCCCAAACTTTGTAAAATCTGTTTGGCCACAAAGACCTCTTCCACAGGATCACCGGTCAAAGAAACACGCAGTGTATCGCCAATACCTTGATAAAGCAAAATGGCCAGGCCTGCAGACGATTTTATGGTTCCTATACGTGGGGTACCGGCTTCTGTAATTCCGATATGCAAGGGAATATCTGTAAATTCACTGACAAGTTCATAACATCGAATCGTTTTGAGTACGTCCGATGATTTTATCGAAAGGACCAGATCGACATCTGCCAGTGTTTGGCATTCATCGATGGTTCGTTTTGCGCTTTCTACCATGGCATTTGTTTCAGGACCGTTGTATTTTTTCAAAAGATCCTTTGAAAGTGAACCTGAATTGACGCCGATCCGAACAGGGATATGATATTTCTCAGCTTTTTTTAAAACCATGCCAAGACGCTCTCTGGAGCCGATATTACCGGGATTGATACGAATCTTGTCAGCGCCGGCATCTATACTTGCCAGGGCCAGCTGATGGTCAAAGTGAATGTCCGCGATCAAAGGGATTGAACTCTGCTTTTTGATTTCGGCAAACGCCTTTACTGCTTGTTGATCGGGAACCGCCAGCCGGACAAGCTCACAACCCGCCTTTTGCAACTCTATGATCTGGGTCAAGGTGGATGATACATCCCGTGTATCGGTGTTGGTCATCGATTGAATCGCAACAGGCGAACCCCCACCTATGGGAACGGATCCAATGGTTACGGTGCGGGTTTTGGGGGTCATGGTATCGATTTCCATTAGGTTTTGTCAGTAAAGTTAACAGGTAGGATAGTATTAAAAAAATGCAAGAAAATCAAGAATTTTTAAAGGCGAGGGTGGCGCGGCTGACAGGGGCGACTGCCGGCCGCGCCAGGGTGCACATGGAACATGAGGGGGTAGGATTGAGGATCAACGGCAATTGAAACAAGGGCTATTTTATGCTAACGGCGTCCATCCAGAAAAGCATAGAGCATGAGACCGGATAATCCGCCGATGACTGCTGCGACTTTGAATCTGTTCTTTTCCTGATTCTCCAAAGCACGCTGAGTTTCTATATTTTCCAGCCGGCGCTTTTTCAGAATCAATTCTTCCTTTTTATTCCTGGCCTTGATTCGGCCATAATTAAGTGCATTCTCATCAAATTTATCTCTTGGATACAAGATCTTTTTTTGATCGCTAAGCACGGCCAGGACTTGGCTTTTGGGTATCTTGAGCCACTGATTTTCGCCACTCACGTCCTGAATCGTAAATTCAATATATTCATGAGCGATCGCGGTCATTTCTCCATATATCTTTTTATTGTTATCGAGTAACAGATAATCTGCATGGGCTGTTATGACCATAAAAAGCATCAAATAAATCATTCCACGCAACATATAAACTCCTGAAATTTTTAGATGCCTGTTTGTGTAATCATTTGTTGTGGTTTCTGGTTATTTCTATAGCAAGAGATATGCCATAGTTTCAATTTTAGATAAATCTAATATTTACAATAAAAAAAGGAGACAATAAACCTTATTGTCTCCTTGCCATTCTCATAATTGTATTACAAATTTTTCTTAAAATACGAAATTGAAAATGAGAGAATGATCTAAATCACGCCGTGACCTCGCGCGACTTTATCAAACGCGGTAATGGCCCGATCCAGATGTTCTCTCGTATGAGATGCTGAAATTTGTACGCGTATGCGAGCCTTTCCTTTTGGAACGACCGGATAACTGAATCCGATCACATAAATGCCTTCCTCGAGCAATTGATCGGCAAGGGTATGAGCGAGTTTTTCCTCATAAAGCATAATAGGCACAATCGGGTGGATTCCCGGTTTGATATCGAATCCCAATTCGGTCATGCGTTGACGAAAATAGAGTGTATTTTCGGACAGTTGATCCCGCAACCGGGTCGTTTCCGATAGCATATCTAAAAGTGCGATCGTGGCGCCTACAACGACCGGAGCCAGGGTATTGGAAAAGAGATAAGGCCTGCTTTTCTGGCGTAAAAGATCAATCATCTCTTTGTGGCCAGACACACACCCCCCTGATGCCCCTCCCAGGGCTTTACCAAAGGTGGTGGTGATGAGATCGATTTTGTCCTCAACATTGAAATGCTCATGGGTTCCCCTGCCCTGTGTGCCCATAAATCCTGTGGCATGGGAATCATCCACGAGCACGAGGGCATCATACCGTTGTGCCAGGGTACAAATATCCGGCAAATTTGCGAGATCGCCGTCCATCGAAAAGACGCCATCGGTCGCAATGAGACGCACCCGGGCATTCCGGGCTTGTTTCAGCTTTTCTTCGAGATCATTCATATCGGAATGTGCATAGATAAAGCGTTGCGCTTTGGTGAGTCGAATCCCATCGATAATAGAAGCATGATTGAGCGAATCGGTTAAAATAGCGCTTTCTGGATCGACAAACGGTTCGAAAACGCCTCCGTTGGCATCAAAACAAGCTGCATACAGAATGGTGTCCTCTGTTCGAAGAAAGTTAGAAACCCGGCGTTCCAGCTCTTTGTGGATATCCAGCGTACCACAGATAAAGCGTACTGAGGACATGCCATAGCCCCAGGTATCAAGGGTTTCTTTGGCTGCCCGAATGATACGGGGGTCGTTTGCCAGTCCCAAATAATTGTTCGCGCAAAAATTTAATACCGTTTTTCCGTCCTTGACATTGATTTCCGCTCCCTGTGGGGTGGTGATGATACGCTCATCTTTATAAAGTCCGGATTCATGGATTTCTTCAAGCTGTTTTTTGACGAGATTTTTAAATTGTGCAAACATTCTCTTCTCCCCATTGATTATTCAAGCTCCAGGACGACTTTGCCGCAATTGCCGGAATTCATGATATCAAAACCCTTCTGAAAGGCTTCAAAGTCGAGTTTATGGGTCAAAACCGGTGATATATCGAGACCGCTTTGCAGCATGGTTTGCATTTTATACCAGGTTTCAAAGATTTCACGTCCATAAATGCCTTTAATGGTCAGCCCTTTAAATATGACTTCATCCCAGTTTATCTGAGCCGAGTTGGGTAAAATACCCAGCAAAGCGATTCTTCCGCCATGGTGCATATTTTCAAGCATGTCTTCAAAAGCCTGGGGATTGCCGGACATTTCGAGTCCGATATCAAATCCGATCATTCCAAGATCGACCATTGCCTGATGAATGCTTTTGTTTTTCACATTGATGGCCAGAGTAGCACCGACCTTACGAGCCAATTCCAATCGATAATCATTGATATCGGTAATTACGACGTTTCGGGCACCCACATGGCGGGCGATGGCCACAGCCATGATGCCGATAGGTCCGGCTCCGGTAATCAATACATCTTCGCCGACCATCTCAAAGCTCAGAGCAGAATGGGTAGCATTTCCATATGGATCCATAAACGCGGCGATATCCGATGGAATGGCATCATCAAGATGCCAGGCATTGCTTGCAGGCAGAGAAAGATATTCGGCAAAGCAACCGTGCCGGTTCACTCCTACGCCTATGGTATTGGTACAGAGATGGCGTCTGCCGGCCCGACAACTCCGGCAGACACCGCAAACGATATGCCCTTCGCCTGAAATCCGTTCGCCAATGTGATAGCCTTTGACATCTTGTCCTTTGGCCACAATATGTCCGACAAACTCGTGTCCGATGATCATAGGCGTTTTGATGGTCCGCTGTGCCCACGCATCCCAATTGTAGATATGTAAATCTGTACCACAAATCGCTGTTTTTTCGATCTTGATCAACAGGTCATTATTGCCGTAATTGGGAATCGGCATAGTTTCAAGCCACAGACCCTGCTGGGGAGACGTTTTGACCAGTGCACGCATTTTGCTTTTTTTCATAGAACCCTCTTAACGCACCAGTAATAATTTTGTCATGGTTTTTATTGGATGACTTGACAAGAAGGCGAAATACAATCCTGAAGGTAATGATCGGCCATTCTGGTCCTGGCCGTTCCATTGTATTGAAATCGGTTGACGGGAACTGAGAATGTCTTTCTCATAGACTGTTCTGCCCAGGATATCAGTAATGATCAATTTCGTATTGACATTGTCCGTATAAATTAAAGTTGTGTACTGGTTGAACGGATTGGGAAAATTCTTCAGAACCGGGGTGACAGATTCTTGTGCGGACGTTTCCACATGCGTCAAGAGTTCATTTCCTCCGCCGGCTTGACGATATCGTTCTGTAAATTCTTGCATAAACTGATTGACAATGTCAGCATCGTGGATCACCAGGGTGGTTTCATCGTTGATGCTGTTGGCGGCATTAGACCAGTTATGTGAACCGGTAATCACGAGCGGTTGTCCCTCAAACAGTCCCGGATCAATGAGACAATACTTGTGGTGAAAAAACGGGCTTCCCGGAAAAACAGCAGGCAGAACATCTGCCGGCGGAGACCATGCTTCATACCCGATCCCGGTCATCCGCTCATAGATATCACTGTTGATGTTGCTGTCGTCGACGAGTCCGGATAACGCAATATTTTCTTCTGAATGGAATACGGCCTCTAACGCATTTTCCAATCCCGTGCTTGTAAAGGTGAGTAATGCAAAATAAACCGATTGTTTGGCAGAAGCGATGGCTTGTTTGATTCTATTTTCCGTATTATCAGAGGGACTGGCATACATTTCGACCCATTTTCCGCCAATATTAAATTTATGCGGAATATTGTCCCGCTTACGAGCCCCCATGCGAGATTTTTGCGGATCAGGTACATGGGTATCGCTCCCCCACATTTCGTTAAATTCCAGGGTAAATGCCATCGCCAGGCTGGTATCGTAAATGAGTAGCATGTTTTCGGCATTGTGTTGACTGCCATTATACGTTGCATTGGCGGATCCCATCCACACACGATCGTTTGATCCGGATAGATCTTTTCCATAGTCAAAAACCATAAATTTGCTGTGCATGGCACCGAACCCATCATTGGATCCAAAATCATCGGTAATCACAGGTACCCCAACTGTATTGCGCAGATAATCGATTTCTGAAGATACATTATCATCGTCAATGATGATACGTACCTGAACACCGCGCAAATGAGCCCGTGCCAGTTCGGACGCAATCTCATGGTGGGTAAACGTAAATGTGCTGAAATCAATGGTAAAGTCAGCCTTTTTTATTTCTTCAATTAATACTTTAGATAAATCGACATTTCCATTGGCATTTTGATATTTAGCAACAGTTGTGTCGACGGATTGTGTAAAATAGACATTGATCTCTCCTGAAGATACATCAGATGCTGTGGCAAACAGCAAAGTATCAGACAAGACCGTATCGGCTTTTGAAATTGCAAGAGCCTGGCCCTGGTATAGGGTTGAGGACGACAAATTTTGCAAAGATAACTCGTGTTGGTCGGTGGGGATATGGTTCGTGCTTTGATTTATCATAGAATCTGTGCCCCATCTGAAAATCGTTGCAACCGGCACATCGGTTTGCCAGGTGAGAGTCACAGAGGTCGGCTCGATAGCGATTTCTTCAGGAGGCTGAACCAAACGGACACGGGTCGATTGCAAAAGATCTGATCGCGTACGAGGGCGTAAATAGTATCCTGCTGTATAGGGAAGTGTAGAATCCTCCTGAAATACAATGCCGACAAGATCAAAAATGCCGGTGGGAAGCTCCCAATCAGGCTCGATTGCTATCGTTGCCTCTCCGCTAAAGTCCCGTACAGTGGCTCTATTTGTGTCCACATTTACGATTTGAATCCCACTGAGCTGAACGAGACGGCTTTCATTTGGTTCTGCCTGATCTGCCTTGAAACTGTTTTGCAGATTCGCACAGGTTATGATACGCGACTGTGGAAGCTCCCGGTCTGATTCGATGAGCACAATGTCGGCAGCATCTTTGATGCGTAATCGGGTCATTCCCTCTACTTGTTCCAGTGTTCCGCGAATCTCGAGTTTATCACCGGTCTGGATATTTTTTTCCACGTTTGCTGCGAGCACAAGGGTCATCCCGGCAGTCTCGTCCTGTACGCAAAACAGGGTGTCGGTATTTAAAAAATCAGCCGTCACAATCCCCTGGATTTGTATTTGAGAGCCCACCGCAAAAGCGATTCCATCACTCGTATGTCGATGCAATCGTTCTATAGGAACGACTTGAGAAAATGCGAGGTGTACAGCGGTTACAATAAAAATAAAGATTTTCATTCAGAATTCCAGGTTAAAACGTTTTCTGCAGGTGGTTTTGAAGAGATTTCTTTGGGGTCCAGGGAACGAAAAACATGATAATCAGGATCCAGGCTGATTTTTTTGGGGGGGTGTTTGCATGGTATCCTAAACATCTTTTCGTTATCATCAAGATGCAGTTTTGTGGATATGGTTTCATCAGGTGTATTGATGACCACTGGTATTTCCAAATCATAAACCGGGTCACTTTGAGTGACGTAAAGTGTGACCAGTGAATCGGTTCCTTTTTGTTCGATCATTACATTTTCGAGTGAAATTTGAGGAGCCCCCTTTCGCGTCAGCCACTGCTCGAAAAATCCATCTAACTCTTGATCATTGATATGTTCCAGAGTGTCCTTGAGGTCGTACCAGGTTGCTGCAGACCCTAAATAGGTGGAATAGAATGATTGCATGCCCTTATCAAATCGATCCTTGCCGAGCAGATAACGTAGTTGATAAACGATCATCACTCCTTTAGACGAATTTATATCTTTTGCCAAAGGGGATTCTGTTTCGTTTAGCTCTTCCAAAGCGATCTGTCGGTTTTTTTCGAGACACGCAAAATCCACCATTTTTTTATAGCGATATTCTTTGGACATTTTTTCCTGATTGAGATATTCAGAGTAATAGAGATTCAATGGCTCGCTCCAATCTCCAGACGAGGGTTCTACCTGCACTCCCCTGCTCCACCAATTCTTGCAGATTTCATGGGCCAGATGATTATCGATCGTATCGAGAGCCTGCAACTGTTGTGACGGGAATAGATTGATGGCCGGAAGAGACAGGGGTTCAGGAAAAATATGTTCAGCGAGTACGTACTGCTTAAAGGGATAAGGGCCAATCAGGGATTCGAAACGGGAAATATACTTGCTACACGTAGCGAGATAATGATCGCTCAAGTCATGATCATCATTCAAGAGCCATGTCGAAAGGAGAACATTATTGCAGAAACGGGTATTTTTCCAGTAATCTGCAGCGCAGAGAAAAAATTCCTGGACAGGTTGATCTTGCTGCCAGACACAATAAATAGAGTCCAGAGATTCTGTATAATGAATCAGTTCGCCGGATGTGAGAATGCGAAATCCGCGGGGTGACCTGGCTACCAGCCGCATGGAAGATTTTTGATTGGGGAAATAGGGATACCAAAAGGATCGCCCCCTGAGATAGATTCCGGGAGGTGTGAGCATTGCATTTTCGGTATGGTTTGTCAGTGCGGAATCGAGAAAATTACCCTCGTAATGAATTTCAATATATTGCGGATCCAGGCTGGGAGGAAACATTACCTCTATTTTGTGCATGCTATTGATATTCGAGGCACTGTTTTTTAATTCCGGGATTCCCTCTGACCCTGAGGCCATATCAACGGTATAATGCAATTCTTGATTGCCGATTCGGATGGATGTGATCTCGAGCGTTTCATGTAACAGAAAAGAGAATTGTGTCAGATCTCTTGACTTGACATGAATCGTATCGATGGCGATCATGCGATGTGAATCAGGATCCAATTGAATTTTGAGTTTATGGGACAAGACCTCAAAGACAGAATCCGGGGAGGTTGAACACGCCAGAAAAAGGATAAGACATAACCAAAAGTTGAGATATTTCATCAAGGAATTCCCGGGAAAATAGGTCACATAGTGTTACAATATAGGTATAAAGGGATTTTTAGTCAAGGATGAAAAAATTAGAGGCTTTCGAAATCATTTGCTTATGCAAAATGAATTCATTAAATTGGGTCACCAAACAAAGTTTAGTCCATCAAACTTTTTGGAGTATGAATGGAAAATCTTTCCCATGATAAAACGACCCAGGAATACATCGAGGTCATACGAGAACTGGAAAAGGAAAACAAAGTAGCCAGAGTCAAAGATATTGCCTCGCGGCGGGGTGTCTCCCGCTCGAGTGTCTCTTTGGTATTGAACCAGCTACGCAAAAAAAAATTAATTTTCCACGAACACTATTCTCATGTGACCCTCACCCAAAAAGGTCGTTACATGGCAGAAATTCTGGACAATCGCCATCAACTCATTAAACAATTCCTTGTGCTCGTTCTTGGTTTGCCAGAAGAAATCGCTGAAACAGATGCGTGCAAGTTCGAACATATTGTCAGTAAAGAAACAATTCATGCCATAGATCGTTTTCTTTTTACGTATGAAAATTGCCCCAAGGATATCCCTGCATTTTCGGAATGGATCCAAAAATGCAGACAGGCGACGACGATAGATAAACAATGTGATGAATGTGCCATTACCCACAACAGTTCAGAATTGAAATCATGAATACACAAACCATAAAACCCTTATTCACACTCGATCAATTATGTCGGAATGATGTGGCAAAGGTCGTAAAAATCGATGGGGGTTGGAATATACGCCAGCGGCTTGTCCAATTGGGATTGCACATCGGAGATATCATTCGTACAAAACGAGGCTGCAAATTCGGCGGGCCTGTATTGATTACGATACAAAATTATGATATAGCCATCGGTCAGGGCATGGCAAGACGAATATGGGTTACAAAGATAGAGTCATAGATCATGAATACTAAACATCACCACCATCCTACAATTGCTCTGGTCGGTCAACCCAATTGCGGAAAAAGTACGATTTTCAATAAAGTTGCCGGCTATCGTTCCGTCTCGACCAATTTTCCTGGCGCTACAGTTGAATATATGAAAAGTCATGTCAATATTCATGGCCAAACTTGTGATATTGTGGATTTACCGGGCATCTATTCCCTGACTTCTTTGGATCAGGCTGCGGAAGAAGCCAAAAAATATTTGCTGGAACAGGATATCTCGGTGATCGTAAATGTGATCGATGCTTCCATCCTCGGCCGTAGTTTAGAACTCACACTGCAGCTCATGGAATTAGAAGTACCCATGGTTGTGTGTTTGAACATGATGGATGAAGCCGAGCGTAAGGGGATCCTGATTGATCCGGAAAAACTATCAAAAAAATTGGGTGTGCCGGTGGTTACGGCGATCAGTCGTAAAGGGGAAGGCATCGCCGATACTTTTGAAAAAGCCTTTTATATCATCCGTCACTCTAAAACTGTTTTACCTCCGATGATGAGCCGTCATGTCGAGTCTTGTATTTCGGATCTGACGCTTTTTTTGCATAAAAATCGCTATCACACGTTTAATGGACCAGAACGATTGCTGGCCATCAAGCTTTTAGAATCGGATCCGTATTTCGACCGGTACAAAGATAGTGGCACAGATCAAAAAACCTATCAATGTCAGGAATTACTGCAAGATGCCCATGGTCAGAGTGCGGATCAGGTGATTTCGGCAGAACGGCATTCCATGGCCATGGCTCTGTTTGAGTCGGCTGCAGAGGTACTCCCCTCTCGACAGACCAAACGGGATCGTCTGGATGATTATCTAATGCATCCCATCTGGGGATATTTGTTCATGGTGCTGTTTTTATTTTTATTCTTTAATGGAATCTTTAAACTCGGTGCCGCAATCGAAGAACCCCTCATGGGCTTTCTCCAAAATACACTGGGTTCTTTGGCAAACACCCTGTCCATACCAGAGTTTTGGCAAGAACTGGTCAATGGGACTTTGCAAGGGATCATCGGCGGGATTGCCATTGTTTTGCCCTATCTGTTTCCGTTTCTGTTAGGACTCTCGGTCATCGAGGATCTTGGCTACCTGCCGCGAGTCGCCTTTTTGATGGACAATTTTATGCATAAAATCGGTCTGCACGGCACTGCGGTGATTCCGGCCATTTTGGGATATGGCTGTTCAGTGCCGGCAGTTATGGCCACTCGTATCCTCTCCAGTCCGCGAGACCGGTTTATCAGTTCTGTGGTGGCCGTACTGATTCCCTGTTCTGCCCGCATGACCATTATTTTCGGATTGGTGGGGTATTATTTGGGCGGTACTGCCGCTTTTATGGTTTACCTGCTCAATATCTTTGTCATCTCGGTCACCGGAGCACTCATGTCCAAAATGTTACCGGAGGATACCCCTGGGTTTATTCTCGAGATGCCAGTTTACCAGATTCCCAGCTTTAAGGTTTCACTGGCCAAGACCTGGTTGCGTATGAAAGATTTTATCATCGTTGCCTGGCCGCTCTTGATCATCGGCAGCTTTGTGCTTAGTATAGCGGAATTTTTCGGATGGGATGCCGTCATCAACACGATTCTCAGACCCTTGACCTATATTCTCGACCTTCCGGCACAAGTCGGGACAACCCTGGTGTTTGGAATCTTGCGTAAAGAGCTTTCAATGTTGATGTTATTCAATGCTCTGGATACCCACAATGTCGCCCAGGTCATGAGTTCAACTCAGATGCTTGTATTTACATTATTCGTTGTGTTTTACATCCCTTGTATCGCCACCATTGGAATTATGTCCAAAGAAATCGGTTGGAAAAAAACCGTTGCCGCTTCGCTCATCACCGTCGTAATCGCGATTATCCTGGCATTGGCGGGACGCGGAATCGGATTCATTGTATATGGTGCAATTTAATCAAAAGAAAGGTATGTCATGTTTCGAGTTTTGATGTTTTGTTGGATTTTGTTTATCGTCCATCCTGTTATGGCTCTGGATCTAGAGGGTACGGTTCAGGATTCACTGACCCATAAAACACTGTCCCGTGTAAATATTACAGTGCAGGAAACAGAAACAGGTACGATAACCAATTCTAAAGGACAGTTTTATTTGGAAAACCTGCCTTCTGACTCTATTCATCTCATCATCAGTCATATCGGGTACCAGAAACAAATACTCACTGTCCATCCACAAAACCTTGAATCACTTTCGATCAAATTATTTCCCAGAGTGATTGGCACTGAGGAAATCACTGTTACCAGCACACGCTATGAAAAGACATTGCAAAATGTCGCCATGCCGATATCCATTATCCGTTCAGAGCGCATCGAACAGATGGCCCCGACAACCATAGCCGATGCTTTGCAACGCGAGCCCGGAATTCATCTGGCCAGGGATGGTATCTGGGGAACGCATGTATCCATAAGAGGATTGAGCCGAAGCAATATCGTTACACTTGTCGATGGCAACCGAATTGATACGGCCACTGACCTGGCTGCAGGGATGTCCATGATCGATATCTATGATATCGAGCGCACAGAAGTGATCAAAGGATCCGCATCCTCGCTTTATGGCAGCGGGGCGATTGGAGGTGTTGTCAATATATTGACCAAGGATGGCTGGTACGGAAAAGAGTTTTTCACATCTGTCCGTACTCTGACCGGTTTTAATTCCGTTAACCAGGCTCTGGTGGGGCACGGCTCCTTTGTCATGGGAGACAATAACTGGTATGCCCGCATCAGTGCCTCTCACCGTGATGCAAAAGATGCGGAAACCCCTCAGGGAACCCTTGAAAACAGCCAGTTCCGGGATCATAATCTGAGTGCACGTTTTGGCGTAAAATTTTCACCCAAAGTCGAGTTAAAATTCAATGGACAGCGCTTTCGGGCATTTAATGTTGGTATTCCCGGCGGCTATCCGCTTTTCCCGGACCAGGCAACCGTAAAGTATCCCACGGAAGAACGCGATCTCTATAGTTTGACCCTGAATATCGGTCAATTATCTTCGAATCTGGTGAAATTGCAGACAAGAGTCTTTTTCCAGAATATTTTTCGCGATGTCGAAAACATTCCTCATATCACGCGCACCCTGACCGGTCCTGATGGGCAGCCTGTACGCAGAATAAATATAAATCGAGTGCATCCTTTTGCGACCCATGAGACACTGGGTGCCCAGGTGCAATCGGAGTGGCTGTTTTCCGGGCATCATATCATTGCCGGATTTGATACCTGGCGCAAAGAACTGGATAGCCAACGCACCCGTGATCTCTCCATCGACGTACTCGGCAGTACAGGTGAACCCGTAAAGACGATCCATCAAATCATCGGCGAGCGTCCGCTTCCCCTGGCGAGCTATCAGAGCATAGGGAGTTTTATTCATGATGAATGGGCTCTGCTCGGTAATCGTCTCTCTCTCAGTCTTGGCGGTCGTTACGATGTCATCAATACAAAAAATGAAACGGTCAGAGATCCTGACTATATTATTGTTGATGGCAGCAGAAACGATTCTCCTGCCTCGCAGGAAATCCTTTGGTCGGCATCGAATCAGCAAGACCGATCCTGGAGCGGAAACATTGGATTGATTTACCGCTTTACTGAGAAAGTCAATATGACCACCACATTGGCCCGTTCTTTCCGGTCACCTTATCTTGAAGAACGTTATGCCTATATCGACCTGGGAAATCTGGTACGCATCGGAGATCCTGATCTGCAGCCCGAAAACGGACGTTTTTTCGATGTCGGATTAAAATACAATTCAGACAAACTCTTTGCTTCGCTGCATACATTTTATAACCGGTTGGAAAATCTGGTTACAGAAATGCCGGGACAGTTTGAAGGGCGCCCCGCATTGATTAAAACCAATATTGGCAAAGCCGAGTTGACAGGGTTTGAAGCTCGCGCAGAGTGGGCGATAAAAAGAGATAAGAGCCTGCTCTTTAATATGTCCTATGTTCGCGGCACAGATCTTTTGTCAGATACACCCTTGCCTACCATTCCTCCTTTGCAAGCGAATATCGCATTGCAGGGTTATCTCTCTTCCTGGGCTCAATTCCAGATTTGGCTGCAAATGGCAGCGACTCAGGACAGAATTGTCGAAAATGAATTCCGCACTCCGGGCTATACGACGGTAGATGTAAATATAAAATCACGCCAGATTAAGCTGGCTGATTTGAATATGGTGCTTGTTTTCGGTATTGAAAATGTGTTGGATCGCGATTATCGCAATCATCTGGCCAGTAATCGCGGGCAAATTACGATCGAACCCGGACGTAATTTTATCACGCAAATGCAATTACAGTGGTAGATCCTCATTTGAAGGAAAAGGTATGTTTTTCGGTAAAAAGAAACAGAGAGAACAGGACGATTCCATCATCCGGCGGCAAAACGTGCAGGAAACGCCTCTGCAAATCGATGAAAATTTGAATCACTATATTCTCATCATCCTGGACAGCTGCCGGTTTGATACATTCAAATCAGCAAATCCCAAAAATATGCAAAGACTCGGGTCACTGGAACAACGATGGAGTTATGCCTCATGGACGGCTCCTTCACATTATAATCTTCTGATGGGGCTTTTTCCCCATTCAAGTCCTCAAAAAGTTTATGCTTCGGAATATTACAAAAAAGAATTTGTCCGGTTCAATGAACGCCTGGGCACGACAAATTTCGAATTTCACAAACTCGTTCCCAACTTGTATTTACCCAGATATCTTCAACAATTGGGTTATGAAACTCATGCACGGGTATCCATGCCGGTTTTGAATCCCAACACTCCCATAAATGTGGGCTTTGATTCCTACAAACTTATGGAAAAACATAATGACATGGCCGCAATGATCGATGACATTGATTTTAACAGCGAGCGACCACAATTTGTGCTATTCAATGTGGGTGAAACGCACTATCCCTATGCCTTGCCAGACGAGCCGACAGATCAATGGCCCCGCATTCACGGAGTTCATGGGGTTTTCAAACATCTGGATGATCATGTCGTCGGAGGTAAGCTTCAAGAGCAAAAAGGCCCCGAGTTCTTTGATCAAAAGAGTTTGGATGAGCTCAAAGACCGACAGGTCAAAGCGGTAAAATATTTGGATACCGTGATAGAAAAACTGTATGACAGGGTGGCCGCTGGTACCTATATAACCATCACCTCAGATCATGGCGAGCTCTTTGGTGAAGATGATTACTTTGGACATGGTCCGATCATGCACGAATTGGTCCTCAATGTACCCTTTATCGAAGGCAGGATCAGCGCTTGACCGGACTCCAGGCGATTAAAAGGCCGATGATTGCACCGTAAACAGTGCTGATGTAGGGGTTACTCGTTAATGGACATGAACCGGTTCTACAACCGATAAAATAGTAATAGCTATATCCCAATGCGGCTCCGGTCAAAATAGCCAGAGAAAGCAATATCATTTTCTTTTTCATAAAACGCTCCAAAGCTATAATGGGGCCGGTTCATACGGCCCCGTTTTTCATATAGGACAAACCTTGTCCAGACTAGATGCCTCATCCAAAGCCGCTCGGTCCGCAGCTGCTGCCGGCTGAGCTGCCTCCAAAGGAAGCCTCTGAACCTCCCGAAGAGGCAAAAGCAGAAAACAGTTTTTCCGGATGTCCTGCTTTGCACTTGGGACAATTGAGTTGGCTTCCATCCTCACCCACTCGTTGCAAAGCATCAAAAGTGTGTCCACACTCTGTGCAACGATACTCATATACTGGCATACTATTCCTCTTTGTTGATCGTGTCTATAGTTGAATTATTTTTATTTGTTTTGTCTTCACCCGGAAGATCACATGACCCGGAAAGTCAAGTGGGAATACCCAATTTAGGCAAGACAAATTTCATCATTACGAACCATATCACCAAAAAGGTGATCATGATCATCGTGTCCTGGGACATGATTCCCTCCTTGTTGGTCTGAGAAGATTAGATGAAACAAAAGTAAAAAAGTTTCAAAAAAGATCGAGTTGGGTTTGATTTTGACCCGATGAATCGGAAATCGATTTCAACACGGGATACCGCTGGCATAAGGAGGAGGGTAAGGTAAACATTTGGCCGGTCAACATATTGGCCAGTTGTAAAGCATTGACCACGGCCTGACCTTTGAAATGGTTATTGAAAATGACATAAACAGAGTGGATTTGCTGCTGAATTTTCTGGATTTCGTCTTTAAAATCTGCCAATTCGGTCTCATCATAGAGATAGTCATATCTTTGATCGCGTCCCGCTTTTTCGGAAAACCAGTTGGCTCGATTTCGACCATGATAGCGAAAATATGCGAGCTGTGCGGTATAATAGAGTGTACGGGACAAAGATTTGCCGATCACCGGCTGATCGATATTGGTGAATGCGATCTGTAGATCGGTTAACAATGTCAAGATTTCCTGATTATTCCAACTGGCATGCCTAAATTCAACGGCTTTGGGATAGCCATCAAAATGAGAGAATAGATTTGCCAGATATTCTCTGTTTTCTGCATTGTTTTTAAACCGCCAGGGAAATTGGAATAAAAGCCCCCCAAGTTTGTGATTTATTCTCAATGGTTCAAGTAGAGCTTTAAATTCATTTATCGTGCTGGGAGACGGATTGAGATCATGCGTCAAAAGTTGGTTTACTTTGATCAAAAATTTAAACTCGGAATATTTACGGGTTTGCTCACACCATTTTTGAGTGAGATCAGGGGAGATCATACGATAAAAGGTCACATTGACTTCTACAGTATTGAACCATTGGGCCAGCTCGGACAGATGCGTTCCTCCTTTTTGGTAGACAATTCCTTCCCAATCCTTATAGCTCCATCCGGCCGTGCCGATATAAAATTTTGTAGAATTTTGTACTGTCAATATAATGACTCTGGTTTATACCTATCATAAAAAAATACCCAGTGCGACCTGATTACAACACGACTTCCAATCCGGCCATGAGCCGAAAAGTCGTTCTTTTAAGCTCAAAGGGATTATTTCCGATGCCAAAATATCCTGTTTCATATTGCATAAATTTCACTGCAAGCGCCAAATCGAAATGCACATTCGGGGTATGCAACCCGAATCCGGTGGTCATAAAATGTGACGAAATTTGATCGCCGATCTGATTTTCCGCGTTGGCGTTAAACTCGTACAACTGTTCGGGTTGATTGAAAAAGCCGAACCGCCATGGCATAATGACATCTCCGACAAGCAAGCGATATTCGATGCCCATATGAAACGAATTGGTGGCAGAAAAGGTATTGCCAAAGGTAGAGTCCTGAACCGTGGTCTCGATTTGATCCCAGGGTCGGACATTATAGTCAAAGGCAAACAGCAAATCGCGCGTCAGGTTCACGGCGGCGCCAACCTGCATTTGCAAGGGCATGGAAAGATAAACCTCGCCTTCATACTCGCGGGTGATATTGGCAGAGTTTTCATATTCCAGGTTGGTGAATTGTACCCGGTGGGGTAAAGTAAAGCGCGAGCCCAATCGCATAGATGGCAAAGCGTGCCATAAAAAGCCGAATTCAAAATTAAACCCAGAAAAGGTATTTTTCCATTCAGACCAGGTCGTATCCTGGAATACAGGTGTGGTGGCAAAACTGCTGTGTTTATATTTATACTGTCCGGATATGAGATTCAATGCCCCTCCGACAAATAAATTGGGAAGGACATCCACCGCAATTCCGCCGGAGAGATAAAACAACCCCCCGTTATATACATTTTCATCGATGACAGTCAGTTCCCTGGCATTATCAACCGATGAAAAGGTCAGTTTATCAGCAAAATCATAATGATTTCGTATAGCCACTGAACTGACAAGATTGTAATTCTGATTTGTAACCGGAATGGGAATGGTAAATCCGATATAATTGAGACCGAATGTCGTACCTTGTGAGACATCGAATTCCTGTGAAGATACCAGTGTCTTGGGCGGAGTAAGCACAGTACTGCCAAAGTTCATATTTCCCGACACAGAGGCCTGATTTTGTCTGATCTGAGCGATCCCCGCGGGATTCCATCCGAGCGCAGTGGCGTCATCGGCGACTGCCGTAAATGCACGGCCCATGGCTTCGGCGCGGGGACCGCTGCCTGTGGGAATGAGAATATTGGGATCCATGACATATTCTTGTGCCTGCGCCTGTCCCCCACAAAAAGCGATCAACACTAAAAGTATAAATTTTCTTAACATAAAGTATCCATATCAATACGAGAGTTTTGTTCAGCTCACATTACGATTCCAGGATTTGTATAACATCATCGATATCGTTCAATGTATTATAAAAATGGGGTGAAACACGAATAGCCTCTTTGCGCAGCGACACAACGATTCTTTCGGCTGTCAGCTTTTCATAGAGTTCATGGGTCGCGATATTTGCGTGATAAAAAGAGGTTATACCAGAGAGCGCCTCAGAATCGTTATGCCCGACAATCTGATAATTTTTTTCATACAACTGTACGCGTAAATGGCGGGTCAGTTTCAGAATCTGCGTTTCAATTTTTCTCAACCCTACTTTGTGTAGCAAATCCAGTGCCGTGCCCAATATAGCTATACCCAAAAGGTTCAAGCTCCCCCCTTCCAGCGCTGCTGCTCCCGGTCGAAGGGATTGGTGCAAATTATCAAAATCAAAAGGAATTTCTACACTCAACCACCCCAAAGAGATGGGGTAAAGTTCCTCGTACGCGTTGGGATGAATATAGAGGAATCCTTGTCCGGTTGGTCCCATGAGCCATTTGTGACCAGATACAGCCATAAAATCGACAGGTGTTTTCTGTACATCGATTAAAAGGGCGCCGGCGCCCTGTACAGCATCGACGAAAAGCAGGATATTTTTACGACGGCATATTTCTCCAACCTTATGCAGATCCCATTTGAATCCGTCATCATATTCAACAAAAGAGATGGCCAGCAATTTTGTCTTTTCATTCAATTCATCATCGAGGCAGTCATAGGCAGAAGCATCATGCGGTATAACTGGTGTTTTAACAGGGATATTTTTGGCTTTCAGATTGGTCCATGGATAGATGTTTGCCGGAAACTGATTGCGGGGCACCACAAGGTGCTCGTCGTTTCTGATCGTAATCCCTTGCGCCACCATCATGGCTGCTGTACTCACATTGGTGACAAAGGCGATGTGTTGCGGGAGGGCATTAATCAGTTGAGCTGCACTTTTTCGAACGTGATCACAATTGTCGATCCATTTATGTACCGACAATTCACCGGCTTGCATATCATGTTGATACTCGTCAATCGTGGAACTCATACTCTCACACAGGGGCGCGATCGCTGCATGATTGAGATATGTATGCGAGCGTGTTATAGGAAAAAGTGATCTATATGATTCCATGAAAATTCCAATCGTTCCATAGCAAAAGGCGAGATCATTCTCGCCTTTTGCTATTTTACGAAATTTTGGAATGAATTAAAAGGATTTTTATTCATTATCCTTTTTTGATTTTGGTTCTGCAAGCTTGCGGAAAGGTTCTACCAAATCCATGGGTAAGGGAAACACAATGGTAGAGTTATTTTCCGAGGCAATTTCGGCCAGTGTCTGCAAATAGCGGAGCTGCAAGGCCTGGGGATTTTTGGAAATCACCCCTGCTGCATTAGAGAGTGTTTCAGAGGCTTCAAATTCACCTTTTGCATGGATCACCTTGGCACGGCGTTCACGTTCGGCTTCGGCCTGCCGGGCCATGGCGCGTTGCATGGATTCCGGAAGATCGATATGTTTGACTTCAACCAGAGTCACTTTTATACCCCAGGGATCGGTATGGCTATCGATGATTCCTTGTAACTCTTGATTGATTTTGTCCCGTTTGGAGAGCAGATCGTCCAGTTCAGCCTGGCCAATGATACTGCGCAAGGTCGTTTGTGAGAGCTGCGAAGTGGCATAGAGATAGTCCTCGACCTCTACGATGGCCTTATTGGGATCGATCACACGAAAATAGAGTACGGCGTTGACCTTGACAGACACATTATCTTTGGTGATAATATCCTGAGGCGGAACATCCATTGCAATGGTTCTCAGGCTCACTTTGACCATACGATCGACAACAGGGATAATGAATATGATACCGGGACCTTTGGAAGCCACAAGGCGTCCCAATCGAAAGATCACGCCGCGTTCATATTCACGCAAAATCTTGATCGCACTGGTCAGTAACAACACAAGAAAAATAACTAGAATAACGAGTGGTGAAATCATGACAACCTCCCTTGAATGGACACTGTTTATTATGAACGTTCAATTTTTCTGACATTTAAAAGCAGACCATCGACCTGGCGCACAATGATTCGTTCACCTTGTTGAATCGATTGATCACTGCTGGCTTTCCAAATTTCGCCTTGAACTTTGACGTCACCCTCCTTATCGGGAGAGATATCCGAGAGCACGATCCCTGTGGCATCGATGAGACCTTCTCTTCCTGTGGTCGGTTTTGTCATCCGGGCTTTGATGGCCAGGCCAAGGGCAAATACGAAAAAAAGACCTGTCAAAACAGCAACGGTCAAGGCGACCTTCCAATCCACACCGAAATTGAAACCGGGCGTCTCTTCAAACAACAGCAGGGCTCCCAGAAACATGGCGGCAATTCCTCCTACGGTTAATATGCCAAAACTGGTCACTTTGATTTCGAGAATGAACAAGATGATTGCAAGCAAGATGAGCAGTACTCCTGCTGATCTCACCGGGAGTGTTTGTAACGCGAAAAATGCAAGGATCAGAAAGATAGCACCCAGGATGCCCGGAATCATGGCCCCTGGATTTTGCAATTCAAAAAACAAGCCATAAATCCCTAGAATCATGAGGATATAGGCGATATTGGGATTGACGATCATGTTGAGAATACGATATCGCCAGTTCATTTCCATCGTGACAACTTTAGCATTTGCCGTATTGACAACAACTTTTTGATCTTCGCCAATGGTGACGGTATCGCCATCGATGGTATCGAGAAGCTCATTTTCAGTAAAGCAGACATAATCGATGACATTGAGTTCGAGCGCTTCATCTTCATTGATACTAACGCTTTTGCGCACAGCTTGCTCAGCCCAGTCGGCATTGCGATCGCGTTTTTCAGCGATCCCACGTGCCCAGGCAGAGGCCCAGTTGGTCACCTTTTCGCCCATCACCTGACTGGTATCTTGTTGTCCGCCAATTCCGACAGGATGCGCAGCACCGATGTTGGTGCCTTCGGCCATCACTGCAATATGACAGGACATGGTGATAAAGACCCCCGCAGAGACGGCTCCGGATCCACTGGGCGACACATACATGACCACAGGTACCGGTGACTGGAGAATCGCTTTGACAATATCTTTGGTGGATTCCAACAAGCCGCCAGGTGTATCCATCTGAATTAACAGACATTCAAAGTTTTCTTCGTCAGCTCTTTCGATTCCATCTTTGATATATTCCAGAGTCACCGGATTGATATCGCTGTCGATAATGATTTTAAGAACGCGGTTTTCCTCATCTTGCGCAAACGTCGCAGATGCAAAAATCAGACAAAGAAATAAAAGGTTGATGATTTGTTTCATAATTATCTCTCGCGTTTGGAACCTTTCTATGGTGTCTAGGTATACAACGAACCAGTTTTTACTTGATTTTTTGACCAGATTTTAACACATTGCTTTTAGACGCCTGTAGGTAGGTTCGGCAAAATGAACCAACACCTTAAAGTTGGGAGCTTTGCTCTGGATATGTATTACAGGCCTCCACGTTGTTAGCGTGTAGAGGAAGTAAAAAATATTCAGGCGGTGCCCACTGTGTCCGAGTCGGGTTCATTTACGCCCAACCTCTTCCTGCAGGCATCTATTTTTTCCAGTGCTTGTTCACGGGTATCTGCAGTTTCAAAAAACTCCATCACCTGCATCCGCTGTAACACTTCCAGCAATAACGAATGTAAGCCCAATAAAACCAGACATCTTTTTTTTCGTTCCATCCATTCTTTGGACCAAAGCAGCACGCCGATGCCGGTGCTGTTCATGACGGAGGTATCGGATAGATCCAACACAACGTCCTGATCATATTCATCGATCAAGTCTGTCATATCTGCGTGGAATTGATCGGCGATTTTCATGAAAACTCTGCGCTCGGTCACACGAGCGAATAAAACGTTTTCTTGTTCCTTTAAATCAATGATTTGCATAAGTCTCTAGTTTTGTAAGATCCAATATTTACCATTTTCGTTCTGAATAGGTTTCAGACCAAAACGATGATCCGCCCGGAGCCGATCCCTAAACAGATAATAGAGATCGCCAATAATCGCCCGGCTTTGGGCAAAATAAGAGTGCCCCATAAAATCTTCCGAAGCTTGTGTGGCATCGATCGTTTCGACATTGGGCATAATCATGACACTCTCTCCTGCACGTTCATATCCGTGCACTTTTTTCGACGCGAGCAAAGCTCTGTCCTCTGAGGATACATATAGAGTAATCGGTACACCACTCTGATTTATTTCAGGAATTAAATTATTCTTCATGACTTGTGCATCAACATCCGGCGCAATAAATACAATTTCTTTGATCGTAGAGAGTGCTTGCTTTTCTTTGCTGGTTGCAAGGCTGGCAAGGACTTGTGTCAAGGCCCGGTTGCCCATGCTATGAGCCATCAGAAAAATTTGATCTGCCTGTGAATAGATCATGAGATCCTGCAGAAACCGTTTAAAATTGGATTGGGTCCACTGAATATTGGTCTCATCCACAGTATAAGCGGATATTGAGGCCTGAGAAGGCCAGCTATAAAAGACGGCTGCACCGGTAAAATCGAGATCATAGGCAAATTGACCGGCTCGCCGCGCTGCATCTTCAAAGCTGACGTTATACCCATGAATAAACATAAATAGGCGGCGCTGAGCCGAGGTTTTGACATAGCGAGCAATATCTGCAAAAAAAAGACTGTCATGGTCAGAGACAAATGTTTCCTGTACCATCACATGCTTTTGTGGGTTCATACCCTCCCAAAATCTCATACCAGAGGGCGATTCAAGCACGCCAATGCGATGGTCTGGAGGCAAAGAGATGCGGCACGTACCGTAGGTGAGTTTACCCCGCTCGGGACCAAACAGCAGAGGGGTCGTGCTGGTATCCTCGAGACTCCGGTCTGTCGCAAAAAAGGTATTGACTTGGATCAAGCCATCTGCATCTTTGGGATAGAGATCAAAATGGTTAACCTCCGGAGGAACCACTTGCGGCTTTGTGGGACCACATCCGGATGAGAATTGCAGGCAAAGTATAAAACAAAGGCAGAGCAAGACAGAGCGATTCTTGATGATTGGTAGATTTCCCATGGCACTCTCGCAATTTAATCAACTCATTCAAAAAATCAACCCTTAAAGATGGTAAAAAGAATGATTTGAAGCAAGAGGAAAATCACGTGATGAGAGAGCGATCCAGTGTGCGATATTGAATCGCTTCACTGATATGATCACTTTTGATATCACTCGATTCATCGAGGTCGGCAATCGTACGGGCCACCTTGAGAATCCGATCATAGGCTCTGGCAGAGAGACCATAGCTGTTGATGGCGGTGCGCATAAGTTCTTCAGAAGCACTATCCAATCTGCAGGTTCGTCTGATTTCGCGCGATTCCATGCGGGCATTGCAATACGTATGAGGGGATTCCGTAAAACGATGTTGTTGGCGTTTGCGTGCTCGCTCTACGCGTTCCCGAATATTTTTGGAAGGTTCACCCATGCGATTGCTGGCCAGCTCTTTGTATTTCACCGTGGGCACATCGAGATGGATATCTATGCGATCCAGTAAGGGACCGGATATCTTGGCCATGTATCGCTGAATATTGGGAATACTGCAGGTACAGGTTCGATTGGGATCGGTATGATATCCACACGGACA
>WJME01000205.1 GCA_014728115.1 Candidatus Zhuqueibacterota bacterium
GCGCAGCTTTAAATTGCTTCCTCACGTTCTTGCTGGTGAAAAATTCATTGATGGAGAACCAGAGAACGAAGAATTGAAAAAAGCTGCATAAAATGTCAAAGTGATACGCTTTTTTGATCCACAACTATTGACAATATCTCGGTTAACTGTCGGACAGCCCTACAAGGATTGTCTTTTGGAATGCTTGAGCTGTATGACGGGAAACTGTCACGTACGGTTCTTAGGAGGGAATCGGGCCGAGAGGCCCGTGACCTATCCAATTGGAACTAGAAAATAAACATTTTACTTGTTACTTTAAAATTATCTGCTTTTATTAATTTGTGCATTTTATTTTCAGAGGTTTAACCGATGCTAAATGAACGTGTTGATCGAAATAGCTTTTCAGTACATAATTTATATGATGAGGATTCAGACTTAATATATTGGAGAAACCAATCCCCGCAAGATCGAATTTCTGCAATTGAAATGATGAGACGAATAAATTATGGCAATGACGTCGCTACCACAAGACTTCAAAGATTTTTTGAAGTTGCTGAATTCCCACCAAGTTGAGTATCTTTTGATTGGCGGTTACGCCGTTGGCTATCACGGCTATCCACGCGCAACTGGCGATATGGACATTTGGATTGGAGTCAGCCCAAGAAATGCCAAAAAAATGGTTTCCGTATTAAAAGGATTTGGTTTTAACCTACCCGAAGTTGATGAAAAATTATTTCTTCAAAAGGATAAAGTGCTACGCATGGGGAATGCGCCCATACGAATTGAGCTACTCACAACAATTTCAGGGGTTGATTTTGAAGAATGCTACAATCAACGAATTGAAGATTCAATTGATGATATAGTTGTCAACATAATTGATTTAGAAAATCTAAAAAAGAATAAAAAGGCTGCTGGTCGTTTTAAAGATCTGGATGATTTTGAAAAATTGCCGTAATTGATAATCGTGAAAACATTGCAATAATGGTAATAAGAAAAAAACGAACACTTTGTGCTTACACGCGACTTTAGTCGCTCGTTTATCGCTTGGTGTACGGCCACATAACGAATAAGCGTTGCACTCGACCTGAGCGCAGCGAAGGTCGATGTGCGAACGCGGGGTTGGACTAAGTCCCGATAAATCGGGATCTTCGACCTGAGTGGGTTGGGAAGTACCTATGGATTTTACATTTTTGCGGCAGGTTCATTGAAATGAATTTAGGATGATTTAAATATTTTCATCATTTATCATTTGCACACTCGATGAAAGGTATAAATCTAAAAAGGCTTCGCGATCGAGTTCATAATTGCTTTAAATTTGTTAAAATTTAAGATTTAGATGTACGTTTCCATTACCACCTTTGTGGTGTTTTAAAATATTGAAATTGTAAACAACGAACCTGGCGGTCCTCTCCTTCTGGGGAGTTCCGCGATAAAGACAAGAGAGTCGCAAGGTTCAAAGCTGCTGCAAGTACTTTTGCCAGCCAGATGAGACTGGCACTGTAATTAGGTTAACTGTCGGACAGTCCTGCAAGAGTTGTCTTTTGAAATGCTTGAGCCGTATGACGGGAAACTGTCACGTACAGTTCTTAGGAGGGAATCGGGCCGAGAGGCCCGTGGCCGATCCGATCAAAAAACAAAATGACCACAAATGCAAAATTTAAGGGGAGCAATAATGATTGCGTTCCTTAATATCCTAAGTTGGATCTTTTTTGTGATTTTTGCATTTATTGCTTTTCTCGTGCTGGGTATGGGAGGGCGTCTTCAGTTTGTTCTCATTCTTGCAATTGCGCTCATCCTCTTGCCGCCTTTTCGTTATTTTGTCAAAAACCTTGCTGGAGTGGAAATACGCTGGTGGGCTTTTGTACTTGTTGGTGTGATTTTATGGGGCGGCGTGATGTTAAGCTTTATCCTCAATCCCGCCAAATCTATTTATAAATCTGAGAAATATAAATCCCAATTATTGAAAATTTATGATGAAAAACTTGCCCAATGGCCCGTTCCCTATGAAAGCAGATATATCGATACGAAATACGGCAAAATTCATGTCATCACAAGCGGCCCGCAAGATGGTTATCCCGTTTTCCTTATAAATGCTTCCGGATTATCCGGTTGGTCATGGATACATAATGTAGAGCTGCTAAATACAAAATACCGGACATTTGCCATCGATAATGTTGGGGAGGGAGGAAAAAATGAAATGATTGCTCCCGGCATGATACCCAAGAATGGCCGGGAAATAGCAGATTTTTATAGCGAGATTAGCGACACGCTCGGAATTGAAAAATCCCACGTGATCGGCGCCTCGATTGGTGGTTTCATTGCGACGAATTATGCCTTGCATTCTCCCGAAAAGGTGGACAAATTAGTTTTGTTAGGCTCTATGGGATATGGCACAACCTTGCGGACGATCATCGCGATGACACTTGCACAAGGGTTTCCACTCAAACCTATTCAAGAGGCAACCTTTCGCTGGGCATTTGGAAATGATGAGACCGTGAATCAAAGTTTTGGAGAGTGGTTCCGAGTTTACATGAAAGGATTGATTCCAACACCCATCGTCCCTACAACATTCAATCCTGAAGAATTACGAAACGTGCAAGTTTCGACGCTTGCATATTTTGGCACAAAAGATGGAGTCATCGGAGATGTAAAAGACGCCGAAAAATTAGCATTAAACATCCCCAATGTGCAAATTGAAATCGTTGAATCTGGTCATGTTATTGGTGCTGAATTGCCGGAACTCGTAAATCCAGCAATACTCGAATTTTTTGAATCAAAAATAGCCGAGAAATAGAGCAAGAGTTTATATAAACTCCTGGCATAAAAAAATGTATAACGAATAAGCGTTGCACTCGACCTGAGCGCAGCGAAGGTCGATGTGCGAACGCGGGGTTGGACAAAGTCCCGATGAATCGGGATCTATGACAGGAGTGGGTTGGGAAGTACCTATGGATTTTGCATTTTTACGGCAGATTCATTGAAATGAAGTTAGGATGATTTAAATATTTTCATCATTTATCATCTGCACACTCGATGAAAGGTATAAATCTTAAAAGGCTTCGCGATCGAGTTCATAATTGCTTTAAATTTGTTAAAATTTAAGATTTAGATGTACCTTTCCATTACCACCTTTGTGGTGTTTTAAAATATTGAAATTGTAAACAACGAACCTGGCGGTCCTCTCCTTCTGGGGAGTTCCGCGATAAAGACAAGAGAGTCGCAAGGTGCAAAGCTGCTGCAAGCACTTTCTGCCAGACAGCTGAGACTGGCATTGATTTGCGGTGAACTGTCGGGCAGCCCTGCAAGGATTGTCTTTTGAAATGCTTGAGCTGTATGACGGGAAACTGTCATATACAGTTCTTAGGAGGGAATCGGGCCCAGAGGCCCGTGACCTATCCGATGATAAACGTATATGAATAATACTGAAATTCAATTTCAAAATGTTGTTGATGCTTGCATACAAAATGGGCGACGTCTGCTTGATGATGCTGAACATCTGTATGAATGGGAGCGAAACTCATCCTCTTTAGCACTAGCTATTCTTGCACAAGAGGAATTCGCGAAAGCATATATTTTTAAGCTAATTCAAGAAGATGCTATCCCTTGGTGTAAAGAAGTACGTCGAGCTACTAACAATCACTCATGCAAGCATCTTATGGGAATCGTAATGGAATACCTTTTTACACCAATTGAAGATTGGATGCTGCGAGAGAAGGAATATAAAAAACGTGCTTCAGAGTTTAGACTTCCCCCAAAAGTCGCTGATGCATTAAATATTTTTTGTCATGAGAAAATTCATAGATGGAAATCTGTAAATTGGGGTTGGGGAATGGAGCCAATATATGGAAAAGAAGCAATAAAAATTTCTGAAGGCAAATTTGACAAAATAAAGCAAAACGCACTTTATGTTTCGGTAACAAAAGATGGTGATCTAAATAATCTTCCAGATTGTGATGAGAGTGAAGTAACTAAAAATATCGAATATGCGAAACTATTACAAGAAGTGGCGGAGGGAGTTGACATATTTGCTTTTTCTGAAAAAGAATATATAAAATCTGCTCTTAGTCAAGTATTTAACAATATCTATAGTACATAAATCACTAACAAAAAAATGAACTGGACTGAAACCGCCTTTGTTTTTGGTGCTTTGGGGGGCTTTTTCAGAGAAATCACTTTTTAGCAGCATCTTTTTCTGCGGTTTCAGCCAGTGATTTTCACGTTGGGCTTACGATGAAAGAACAAAAATATGCTGCGTACTGCTGACTATACGATTCAAGGTTTCTTGTACCAGTTCAACAAGACTGCCTTGGAAATACTGAAAGCTCAGGATGATGCCACAATCACC
>WJME01000206.1 GCA_014728115.1 Candidatus Zhuqueibacterota bacterium
AAAAATGATCATCGGAGATTTCAAAAGGCAGATCCCGACGCACCCATCTCAAGAAAACAAATCAAAAAAAGAAAGGAGCGGAAACAGTCTCAAAGCGAACAAGTCGCTGTATCCGAGATCAAGTCCCCGCCCCTTGTGGCGGTAACTAAAATATCGGATAATCAGAGCTAATTTCAAAGAACAATTTGAACATTACAACATGTTCAAAAAAGTCTTGACTTTAACCAGAGTAACTTTGCGAGAGCGTTTTTGCTCCGCGCCTCAGCGAGAGAATTTTTCCGGCGCCTCGACGAGGACATTATTCGCTCAATTCTTTAATGGAGGGCCCCCTCATGCGACGTGTCGTGATCACCGGAATGGGAGCAGCATCGAGTCTGGGACTCGATCTCAAAACCATCGAACAAAACCTGCGTAATGGCACGAGCGGCATCAGCTATCATCCGGACTATGAAGCGCATGGATTTAACAGCCTGGTCTCCGGCCGCATCAAAGAGTGGCATCCGGCGGATTTGCTGCCACGCAAGGCCCTGAAAACCATGGGACGAGGCGCCCAGTTTACGTCGTTTGCCGGACTCGAGGCGGTGCAGGACAGCGGCCTGAGCGAATCCGATGTGCATAGCGATCGCTGTGGGGTCATTGTCGGCTGCGGCGAAGCGAGTCCCCTGGATATGTTCGAATCAGGCGTGGCCATGCACGAACACAACAAACCGCGGCGCATGGGCATCCGCGTGCCCAGGACCATGGGCTCCTCGCATAGCGCCAACCTGACCATGCTGCTGAAAAACCTGGGCATGAGCCTGGCCATCATCGATGCCTGTGCCACAGGACTGGCCAATATCGGCTATGCCTATCAGGTCGTCAAATGGGGATTGCAGGATGTGGTCCTGGCCGGTGGCGGCGATGCCGCGGACTGGGCCGGAGGCGCGTTTTTCGATGCCATGGGCGTCTTGTCGTGCCGCTATAACGACACTCCGGAAAAAGCTTCGCGGCCGTTTGACAAGGACCGGGACGGATTCATCATGTCCGAAGGCGGTGGCATCGTGATAGTGGAAGAGCTCGAACGCGCCCGGGCGCGCGGGGCGCGGATCTACGGCGAGATCCTCGGCTATGCCACCAACTGCGACGGCGGATATTCCATGGTCGCACCCAATCCCGACGGATCCACGCGCTGCATGCAGATGGTATTAAAAGAGGCCGAAGTAAAACCGCAAGAAATCGACTATATCAATACGCATGGCACCTCTACCGTGACCGGCGATCCCTCCGAGATCACGGCCATCAAGCGGGTCTTTCAGGAACACACTCCCATGGTGACCTCTACCAAGAGTCAGATCGGACACACCATCGGCGCGGCCGGCGCCCTGGAACTGATCGCATCACTGTTGATGCTCAACGGTGGATTTATCGCGCCGTCCCTGAATCTCGATCAGGTGGATGATGAATGTGTCTATGAAAATTTTGTCACCCAACCTACGCAGGTCGCGTTTAACACGTTTCTCACCAACAATTTTGCGTTTGGCGGGAGCAATGCGAGTATGGTTGTGAGGAGCATAGGGCATAGGGCATAAGGGCATGGGGCCGAGCGCATAGGGTAAAGGGCATAGAGTTTTTCTCGAACCGCTAATGAACGCGAATGAACACGAATAGGTACAAATGGCTCCGATTCGTGTTCATTCGTGTATATTTGTGGCTGGGTTTATCGAATGGTTACAGGAAACAAAACAGGATGGATGACACTGATTGGTGGGCTCGTAAATCCCAGTTTCACAAGCGAAAACGCAAATGAATTCAATTTGTGTTTTATTTTTTAAAATCGTAAATTGCAATTGTACTTTTGCTTATTTGTTTTCAGGGTAAACAAGGCCTTGAAGGATTCATGATGATAAATGAACAAGACAAAAAAATAATAATAGCCTACGCCAGAAAGCTTGATATCAAGGAGATATATCTGTTTGGTTCTTTGCTTGAAAACGAGTCAGAGGCCAAGGATATTGATCTAGCTATAAAAGGAGCTTCACCCATCCAGTTCTTTGATTTTTATGGCAAATTACTCAGGTATCTGTCAAAACCTGTGGATGTGATCAATTTATCAAAAAAATCAAAATTTACAGACATGATTGAAAAACAGGCTGTCAAGATTTATGGAAAAGCTCATCCAGGAAATCTCTATTGAGAATCACTATATCGAACTATTTCTAAAAATGCAGATTAAAACAGATTGCCAAATCTAGCCAAGAAATGGGGAAAACGTGCAAAAAATAAATCTGCCTACGCAATATCAAGATGATATTGACAAAGCTGTTCGTATATTAAAAAACGGGGGGTGCAAGGATATATTTCTCTTTGGTTCTGTTTCAGAAGGAGAGTTTAACAAAGGTTCAGACATTGACCTGGCGATTAAAGGCTGTCCTCGCGGTAATTTTTTTCACCTTTTGGGTAAACTTTTGTTCGAGTTGGAAAACTCTGTGGATCTGGTAAACCTCGACAATAAAGATGCCTTTACAAACTATTTGGAAAACTCGGGAGAATTACGACGAATTGCTTAAAGCCATTGCACAGATAAATCTGGAAATTTCCCAAATCGATGATCTCCTGGCATCTTATGATCATCTCTTTGCTAGAACAAATCAGAATGAATTCAATCTAGTAGAAATCACAGCACTTGCCTCGGTTCTCCATTCCTTCTATAACGGTATCGAAAATATTTTCCTATGCATCGCAAAGCGAATCGATCATGACGTTCCCCATAATGATCGCTGGCATCGTGATCTGCTCCTTTCCATGGGAAAACCGACCAAAACCAGACCTGCCGTTTTATCGATGACTATTCTTGCAAAGTTGACTGATTATATGGCATTCAGACATTATTATCGACATTCCTATTCGTACACATTAGAATGGGGTGAATTGAGAACATTGGTTACTCCTTTAAAGCCTCTTTGGCAGGATACAAGGAAAGAACTATTGCTGTTTTTAAGCAAGATAAGCTGAAATATTGCCCTCCAAATACCCTAACGAAAACCAGATAACTCTCGGCAACCAAAGTAGATACAAGCAGAGAAGATTTTCAAACAAGGAAATATTCGAGTGATCCTATGTCAAAAGAAAAAGTTTTGTATGAATCCCAAGAATCAATTTTTGGACAACACCGCCAATCAAAAGAGTGGATAGAATACTTGCTCCGACTCTAACCCGTTCACTCGTCTTTATGTTGTTCGATTCACAAAAAGCTTTTTTTAGAGGGTATTTAAATTTATCGCTGGATTCCTGGCTAATAGAAAGCGAATTTTTCCTGGGTTTACACCGCGATAATAATCCGAACATTATTCATGAGATCCTTGGAAGTTCACGTTACAGAGGAAATCCACCCAAACTGTACATTTACAAGGATGCACCTGATTACTTTGAAATCAACTTTTATGTCGGAACCGGCATGAGCTGGGGAGGTAGTGAGGATTCGATAACCGAACGTCTTATTGAGATTATTGAGGTAAACACGCAACTATACGAATTTTCAAAGGGGGGTGTCATTTCTGAAAAGAGGCTGGGAGATTTTTTGACACTCGTAAATAGAATTTATGAATCGTATTAAAATAATGATTGCAATCTGTAATTCCCGTCTAACAAAAACAAAATCAGAGGTCTTTTCTTGAACCGCTAATGAACGCGAATCGACACGAATAATCGATGATGGGCAGATTGTTCTCATTCGTGTTGATTCGCGTCTATTCGCGGTTCCGGTGGCGAATGAGACACGATCAAAATAATCTGTATCTGAATGATCATAAACCCTAATTTCGGGAAATCTGATGAAAACACCTCTCCTGCTGATATTCACCCTGCTTTTCATGGGAAGGGTATGGGGCCAGGATCTCTATTTTCCGCCGGTCTCCGGGGAGACCTGGGACACCCTCTCCCCTTCCGCGCTCGGATGGTCAGATGATCGCCTGAACGAGCTGTATGATTTTTTGGATGAGAAAAATACCAAGGCCTTTATCATCCTCAAGGATGGCAAAATCGTTGTCGAGTGGTATTTTGACTCGTTTACGCAGGACAGCCTCTGGTACTGGGCCTCTGCCGGAAAAACGATCACCGCTTTTCTCGTCGGACTGGCAAAGCAAGAAGGGCTATTGAGGCTGGAAGACAAGACATCCGACTATCTCGGCAAAGGCTGGACGAGTTGTCCGCCTGAAAAAGAGAATTTGATCACCCTCCGGCATCAGCTCACCATGACGACCGGTTTGGATGACAGGGTTGCGGATCCGTATAACACGACTCCACCCTCCCTGCAATACCGGACAGATGCCGGAATGCGCTGGGCGTATCACAATGCGCCTTATACGCTGCTGGGAGATGTACTGGAAGCGGCTACCGGTATGCAAAAAAATCTCTATACCGCCGATCGGCTGTCCGACCGCATCGGCATGAAGGGTCTGTGGCTGCAGAGCGGATTCAACAGCCTCTATATCAGCGACGCCCGGAGCATGGCGCGCTTTGGCCTGCTGATACAAAACCAGGGCGTATGGGACGCGGATACGCTGCTGTATGATCAGTCCTATTTTCAATCCATGATCACCCCGTCACAGGATCTGAACCGCTCGTACGGTTATTTATGGTGGCTCAATGGCCAGGGTTCGTATATGTTGCCGGCGCTTCAGATCGTGTTCAAAACAGATCTCTTTCCCAATGCGCCGGCTGATCTGGTCGCCGGCCTGGGGAAAAACGATCAAAAATTGTATGTCCTGAATTCCCGTGGACTGGTTGTCGTGCGCCTGGGAGAAAATGCCGGTCAGCTCAAACTCGCGCTCTCTTCGTTTGACAATGAGCTCTGGGGCAGAATCATGGATCTGTACTCCCCGACCCGCACAGCCGGGAAAAAGCAGATCCATCCGCCGGACGAATTTGAGCTGCTGCAAAATTTTCCCAATCCCTTTAATCCCTCCACCACCCTCAGCTTTCACACCTCCGCACCAGGACATGCCTTGCTGGAGGTGTTTAACATCAAGGGTGAAAAAGTGGCTACGTTGCTAAACCACAAAGTCGATGCCGGTCTTCATCGTGTGGAATTCAAAGCAAACACCTCGCCGAGCGGCGTGGTTCTGTTCAGGCTGACCCTCGATGACCGGGTAAGCACTGTAAAGGGATTGAAACTGGACTAGGAACCGCGAATCAACAGGAATAGACACGAATGGATCCAGATGGCTGTCATCCGCGCTGCGCATTATTTAATTGCAAAGTGGAACTTTTATACCTATATTTAGTACAATTGTACAATACATCTAACAAGGATCGTTTATGCCCCTGGTTGTCGATACCTCTGTGATCATTGCCGTCATATTAAACGAGCCGACCAAACCGAGAATTATCGAGATTACAAAAGGCCAGGAGCTGATTGCGCCGGAATCGATAAGGTGGGAAATCGGCAATGCATTCTCGGCATTGTTCAAGAGAAAAATTTTGTCTTTAGAACAGGCGTTGACCGGATTAAAAATATTCGAACAAATACCCTTGAGATATCCGGTAATTGATTTTTATGAGGCATTGAAAATTGCTCATGAACATCAACTCTATGCATATGATGCCTATTTTTTGAAACTGTCACAAAATCACAAATGTCCATTCATTACCCTGGACAGTTCTCTGCAAAAATTGGCGGACAGACTGGGGATTAAAACCTTTGAGGTCAGCAATGATCGTATATAGTTATTCACAAGCCAGACAAAATCTTTCTACTCTGCTGAACAGAGCCAAGGAAGAAGGTCAGGTCATGATCAAAAGAAAAGACGGCTCGACGTTTATCTTAAAACCGGTCTATGAGCAATCCTCTCCCCTTGATGTTCAGGGGTTAGACACCGGTATTTCGCGAAAAGAGATCATAGAAATACAGAGAGAAATCAGATCCGAATAATGTTTGCGTTCGAGGTCTCGCCTTTAACCGCGAATGAACGCAAATAGACTCGAATACATTCAAGCCGTTTCCAATTCGTGTTCATTAGTGTCCATTCGCGGTTTCGGCTGTCGAATTCCGACAATCAAAAACAATCTTGCCGTTGCCAATACAGTCACCCATCAATCATTCTCTGCAATACTTGTTTCAACCCAGAGCGCTTTCCCAAAAGGCTGCGGAGCGAGACCCCGCAGGACACGCACCAACGCTTGACCAAACACAGAAAATTAGTATCGGCCAGATACATGACCCGGCCCCGCAGACTCGATCGGCAGGCGTTGGTGCGGGACCGAGGAGGCCGGAGGCGACCCATACCGAATTTATGATCACCACTCGTAATCCCTGCAGAGCAAAGTCAGGGTACTTGTATTAACCACTAATGAATGCGAATAGACACAAATAGAGTTTGTAGAGTATCCAGTTTAGCTTTCCTCTTTTATCGCTCGCAACAAATCACTAATTTCCTCAGGACAGTCATCCATACCGCCGGGATCGGGAGGAGCCATCTCTTCCCATTCCTCCTCATCCTCATCATCCTGTTGCGAATATCCATAAATTTGCCAAATCCCATAGAGCAGACGATAATCGCCGTTTTTGATACATTCACGATTTTTTGCCAAGAGTTCCAGGAGGGAATCCCCGGCCTCTTTAAGATCTTCTTCGTCCTCGTCCATATCATCATACTCGTCCCGATATTCATATTCGGTATAACGATCATCCAGGACCTGAGCCGCATCGAGGCGGCAAGAGATCATGATCACGACCCGATCTCTTTTGGCATCAACAAATACTCCCAAATCCTCAACCCCCTGAAAGGCATACGGTTCGATTTCAGCGATCTTTGCAGCATCCGCGTCGAACGCCATGGCCAGAGTCCACCACTCATAACTCTCTGAATACATGACATCATAATATTTCTCCATGAGGGGCTCCCAGCCATTGGGCAGATCAGACCAATCCCCGTGATAGATAAAACTCACCCGCCGACCTGTAGGCGTGGCACGGCTGGATAATCGTCCGACATTAGCGCGTTGAGACTTTGTCAATGGCTTTTCCACGGCATAAAACTCATAAGAGGTCGAACTGTGATCAGCGTGAAATCCTTTGCGAATACTGATAATTTCCATGGCATTCCCTTTGAGATAATCATTGCGTAAATTATTCTTTATCGTTTTCTGATGCGCTCGAAAAAACAGCGTCATTTTGTAACCATAGTGGATAATCCCAATCTTCCTGGCCCTGTTCGATTTCTTCATAGCTCATAAAAGGAACTCCTCCGGAGGTATAACCGATCGTGTCCTGGATATCGACTATGTTGCGGACATGGGCGCTCAAAAACTCGTCATCCAGGCGTCTGGCGCGTTTTCCGCTCATAGACACCACATCAGGTGACCGGTTCAGCTCTTTGACGGCGGTTGACTGTCCCACCCCATATCGTTGCATATATGATCGCACGGGTATAGAATAGTTTTCTTTCATATAGTGCTGCAAATCCACCCGTCTTCCATTTTTGCCCAACTGCCGGATCGGCGGGAAAACCGGCTGAGGACAACCCGGATCGCCACCCAACCCGTCGTCGGCAAAGACACGGCAACCACCACAGCTAGCTTTTTTCAAACAGATTCCACATGCTGATTGTTTGAAGGATTTACGAATTTGGTACGTCCGGTATCGCTGCAGCGTTTTCGATCCGTCCCACAGTTCTTTGGGATCACTCTCCAGCAGATTGCCCCCATAACAGCGTTCGTGCACGAGTTGTGAGCACGGATAAACCGAGCCGTCCGGAGCCACCGCAAGAATGCGATGGGCAGCGACACAGCCTTTGAGTCCCAACCGGGATGCCAGCTCGGGTGACAGATGGCGCTGCACAAAACTCAGGGCGCAATCAACACGGAGGTGCAGAAAAGGATATTTATCTACGATTCGGGCAAGGATGGCATGCAGAGATTTCAATTCCTCGCCTTTGGGTCGTTCCTGTTTCCAGCGATCGATATTTGCCGGTGGTTTATAGCGCAGCAGCACGATTCTGATAAAGCCAGTTTCGACCAGCCGGTCGATTATTTCCGGCAATTCTGTTAAAACCGATCGGGAAAGGATCAGATTGGCAGACGCGAGCATTCCGGCATTTTGAACGGACATTCGCCATTCTCTCAGGCCGGCACACCCCATTTCGGATCTGAGATGATCTGACCGGATTCCCAGGGAAAGGACCTTAACAGAGGGGGATAACTGTTTTAGCAAATCGTCATGTAACTTCGTCAAGCCGGTGGTCAGGTGTACATCCAGTCCCCGGCTGGCGGCGTGATGCACCAGGTCCGGCAGATCGTCTCGCAAAAAGGGTTCCCCCCCGCCGATAGCGAGCTGGAAAACACCCCAGTCCGCGAGCTTGTCAATGAGCATGAGGGATTCTTTTGTATTCAATGCCGGACTCTTTTGAATAAACCGACTCGCATAACAATCAGGACATCCCTGATCACAGTCATACGTTATGGCCCAGTGTACAGTCTCTGGCGCAGACAAGCCATAGTGGTTTTGCACCTCTGGATAAAGTATAAAAGTAAATTCATGGGTCGTCTGTTCATGCCCGCAAGATTGTATAATATCCAGTTGCAGTAACTGATCGATGACCTCCCGGATTTTATCCGGGGATGCGTTGATGAGGTCATTATCCGACAAAAAGGAAACCAGGGCATTCTGATTTACACAGTCGCTGCCGAGATGACAAAGCAGGAAAAACGCTTCATTATCGATCTCGATTATATTACCATTGCGGCGATCATACAGCAATCCCCCGAAAAACTCTCGCCGCATGCGAATTTGCGGCGAAATGCAAATGGTTTGTACGGTCATAAAGTGTTCCTGTTAACAAGAGGTAAAAGTGAGAGCAATAGTCACAAACAAAAATGTGCTTTGTAAAGTTACAAAATATTTATTGTAATTCCATCAATAGAATCGATCGTTTTGTCCATTCATACTTTTTCCAGTTTACCCTCCTTTGCAAAAAGATTTCATAAAAATCAGGGTTTATCAGCATGGTCTCGAGATCAGAGCTCTCTTTTTAACCGCGAATGAACGCGAATAGACACGAATACGTTCAAGACTGCTCTCATTCGTGTTCATTAGCGTCCATTCGCGGTGCCAATGCCTTAAATCCTTTGTGCAGAACATCCGTTACCCACTTTTTTGCTTGCAAAATTTACAAATTTTCGCTATTATTATTATATATATCGTACAATACGACAAAAAATTACTAAAAATAGTTCATTTTTAAAAATGGTAGCGGAGGCCAGCCATGAACGATGAAAATATTGATCTGAGGTTGGAAAACCAGTCATTGAAAAACGAATTCGTGATCCGGAATCTCGATATCGAGCAGGTATTTTTTCCTTCTCCGGATGACTTGGCCTGGGAAAACAGACGATTGCAGTCTTTGCTCGATTGGGTGGATAAATATAACGAGCTACAATCCAGAAAAAAAATGGAAGCCGATGGATATCTCTATCCACCTGTAGAGCCGGATCTTTCGCCTGACAATGATTGGTTCGTTTTCACACGCTGGGTCAAAGGACATCGGGTTCGTCTCAGCGGTTTGGAGCATCTCGCAACGCCTTATACTCCCAAAGATCCTGAGCAACTGAGCGAGCAAGAATTGCTCGCAGAGCTGGATCACCTGTATGATCTTTTGAAAGAATCCCAATTTTGTGTAGATTTTCAGGAGGGCATTCCGCCCAGGCTGGTGTATGAGAATCTGATCGATATGCTCAAAGAGGATTTTGAGATCATGACCGAAGGATCCTGGGTTTTAAGCGCTTGCACTGGCTATTGTCCGGATTGCTTTCAAAGGCCCTGGTGTGAACTGGGAACGGCCTCGTGCTGGTCAGAGGATGAAAAAATCGGAGAAATGTTTTTGCACGACTCGGTCAGACGATATGTTTCAGCCAGTCCCGTGTCTCTGGCGATTTTGAAAAAATGTCAGGAGAAAAAAGACAGAGAAATGCAAGAATGGGAGAAAAAGCGTAAAGAAGACGAGGTCGATCAACCCCATGACCCCCTTTCTGATGATGACATAGAAGAGTTGCCGTTCTGATGACTTAATCTTTGCCCTTTTCCCTGCCAGAGTCTGCTATTCCTCTTCCTTACGGCAATGGGCTGACAATTCCTGACAACAAAAGAGTCTTGGAGAATGTCGAATCGTGTCCGGGAAAATCCCAATAATTATTCATATCACGGATTATTTCTATTGACAAACTGTAACTTTTAAACTACATTTCATGTGAAAACCAGGATAGAATTACAAGAATACCTTTCAGTCGATGGCAAATGCCCGTTTGAAGACTGGTTCGGTTCTCTCAAGGACATTAAAACCCGTGCCGTAATACGCGCCAGGCTCAATCGAATTATTTTAGGCAATCTGGGAGATTGTAAATCGGTAGGTAAAGGAGTGTTTGAATTCCGGATAAATTATGGCCCTGGATATAGAATTTACTTTGGAAAAGACGGATTGAGGCTCATCATTCTTTTATGTGGTGGAAGCAAAAGCAGCCAAAACAGGGATATAAGACAGGCCAAAAGTTATTGGGCTGATTATTGCAGGAGAAAAAATGAGCAAACTGACAAAAAGTTATAAAGCAGGCTTGTTAAGGGATCTTGGAGATCCGTCCGAAGCTGCTGAATACTTGAACGCGGCACTTGAAGATGGCAATCAAGATGTTTTTCTTTTGGCCCTAAGAGATGTTGCCGAAGCCAGGGGAATGACTAATCTGGCCAGAGATGCGTCGCTCAACCGGGAAAATATGTACAAATTATTATCTGATAAAGGCAATCCAAAACTATCAAGCCTGAGTGCAATTTTGAATCAATTGGGTCTCAAATTGGCCATTAAAATTAAAAAGATGCACCCCGACCCCTCCTATCGTGAACGTGAATCCTAAAGCACGCTACTGCCAATGCATGTTCATTTGCATCCATTCACCATTTGTCCTCACTTCCAGGGTGAGCATACAGAGATTGCATAGAAATCAGGGTTAACCAGCATGGTCTCGTAATCAGAGCTCTCTCTTTAACCTCGAATATACGCTAATAGAAAAAGATCACATTCGCATCTATTCGCGGTTCCGTTTGCTTTTCCCCCAAAAAGCCTGCGAAGCGAGACCCCGCAGGAGCTGCAGCCACTCTTGACCGAACCTGATATATGACCAAACAGCCAGCACGTCTTAGCTGCCATGGTGATTCCCTGTTGTGCGATAGAGTGGATGCGGCGACGAGGAGGCTTGCGAAGCCGCCGCAGGACCCCGCAGGGCACGCACCAACGCTTGACCAAACACAGCAAATTGGTATCGGCCAGATACATGACCCGACCCCGCAGACTCGATCAGCAGGCGTTGGTGCGGGACCGAGGAGGCCGGAGGCGACCCATATCTAATATATACTCTGCTTAAATTCTCGAGTTACCGGTTGGGATTTCATTTCATCCAATCTAATCACACAAGATTTTGGATGTCCTACCGGTAGTGCTGGCCAACTGCATTATCAGCCAGAGCGGCTGGGAACGATCACGTCGCAAGGTCGTCAGATTGGAAACCTAATCCAAACT
>WJME01000207.1 GCA_014728115.1 Candidatus Zhuqueibacterota bacterium
GTACATTGTCGGATGAGCTTCACACCCCTTCATCATCCCAAAGGTAGCATGTCATCCTAGAGTCTGATAGGAACATATCAGGTTTGGACAAGGAGTATAATTCCTTCCCAAACAATCAATTATGCGACATCGCGTCGCACCCTAACGACTGGTATAACTGGTAAAAACGCAAAAAAAGAAAATCAAAAAACAGCACATTGAATAGCCACAGATATCGATGCGAGAGATCCAGGCGTTTTTATCCAGTTAATGCCAAGGTTAGGAATGTCTAGGCTCCGACAAATTTAATTTCCAACCTTTTTCCAAGAACCAGAGCGGCTCGTTCAAGTGTTTGAAGGGTTACAGATTTATTTTGCGGATCGAGCAATCTATCGATAGATGATCGACTGGTTTTCATTCGTTTGGCCATTGCTGTTTTGGAGATGTTTTCTTTTTGCATCAAATCTGCAAGTTGAAAGGCAACAACCCTTTTTATAGCATTTGCCTCGACTTCAGCAAGTATGCCTTCCTCTTTTAAAAAATCATCGAAATTGCTACCAAAATATTTATTACCCATAATATTATTGACTCCTAATATTTTGAATTCTTTTTCTCGCTAATTGTATATCTTGTTTTGGGGTTTTTTGAGATTTTTTGACAAATCCGTGCAGCAATATCATATTATCCTCGATAATGGAAAACAAGATGCGAGCTGTTCGGTTTTTCAGACGACTACGGATTTCCCACAAGTCACTCTCCAATTTTCGGATCAATGGCATTCCCAAAGGCCACCCGAATTGTATGGTTTTAATATCTTCGCCAATGGCTTTCTTTTCCTCATGCCTTAATGACTGAAGCCACTCCCTTACAGGTTCGTTTCCTGTTTCAGTCTTGTAAAAAATAACCTTTAAACGGAATAAATTTGTCATAACTAAAATGTACCAAAAATGGTACGAATTGTCAATGTTTTTATTCTCAGTTCAGGGTTTATTCACATTTCTAACGGTGGAATTAAACCGCCGCGCCAGCGGTCGGCTTCAATGATTCGTTAGACTGCATCAAAGCAACGGTTGCATTGACCATGTCCGGTTTTCCATTCCAGATTCCAAGAGTACTGTGTGCCATATATTAGCTGTATGTTTTATACTATGGCTAATGACATATGAGGTCATGTTTATTTTACCCTCAACATCATCTTTTGAATAGATTTCCTCAAGATTGACAAATTGATTGGAGTATGTATCTTTTGCGATGTTGAAGAAATATCTTTTGGAAATTGATATCTTTTGCGGTTTTGACAGTGTAATTTGGGCTTGACAGGAATACCGGACTAAATCTCGTTCCAATATTTTATGAAAGGCTGATTGTGATTTTGCACCAGCTTTTAAATAGTCCATTTTGTGTCCAACATGTACAGGTGTACAAAGATCACTGATATGGTGGCTTGCAATCCCAAGAAACATACCCAGATTTTCGAGAAACTCGTCTTCAGTATAGCCCATTGATTCCCCATCCTCCATATAATCCTTTATGAAACTAATACTTCCTTCTGCATGATCTAGGGCTCTAGTTACACAACCATGGTTTTTCGAATTTTCACTATCAACATAGCATCGATGGACTAGTTGCTTATTTTTTGTACTAGCCACTTTAGGTTCCCACATTATTCGGAAATCATCAGATAGTGTAGCTCCTGATTCAATACCTCCCCATCGAGGGTACAGTATATGACGTTCTTTCTGATCTAAGCTTGAAAGAGCAATATTTGCGATTAATCGATGAGTTGGTCCATTCATATTGGATTAACTATCCGGCAGTTTAAGCTAATGCAGTTTAACACCGGCATCACCCGCCAGCCCCAGAGTGAGGAACGAACGGCGGGGGTGATCGGGTGCATGCATTCGTTAGGCTTCTTCCTCTGCCTGGAATTGAATAAGAAAAAATTGATCAGATACATGATCAAGTATTCTAGATTTTTCTTCTTCACTCTCTGATTTTATTGGTTTTAACAAATTCTCAAAGAGTTCCACAATGTTCTGATAAAATTCTTCTGTTGTTAAAATTTCTACTAAGTTTGATGCAAATTCTTTTGGTGAAATAGATTTCCCTTCTACAGGCTCACTGCACCAAACTGGTGAAGAAGTAATATTATCGAAATAGATGAAATGCTTTTCATTATCAGAATATGTCGAGGGGCAACTGGTAACAACTACAAGTCGCAAAAGGTCCAAATCAGGGTTGCAATTGTATAAATCTGTTCTTTCAAACAGCATTGGACATGCGTAGTATACAAAGGCTCCATTATTCTGATTAAGATTGTATAAAAGCTCATGCTGTGAGAAGCCAGAGTTTACATTTTTTGTTGTATCCAATGAAACTCTGAGGTGCGGATTTCGATTTATATTTTTTGGTGTAAATCTTGACCGTTTATGAATCTTTTTTACTACTTTAAATTGCAGGAAGTACCCGAAGAAAAAGTTTTTAAGCTGATATCTGTTGTTGATTGCTGACGATTTTAAGTTCTGAAATAAATCATGTTCACTCAAATCAGTCTGGACATATGCTTGGTCAAATCCCACAAAGCATTCCTTTTGGGGAGAATATTTGAAGAAATTAAATTTCCCCTTACCTAAGCCAAGTGTTTTTCTGAAAACATCAAGCAGTGCACTATGGTAATGCATTTCTAGTACTGTTTCATTTATGCTCATTGCAATATCTCATTGTATTAATAGCCTAACTTAGTTATTGAACGGCCACCGACCCATTATAAAAATAGGTGGTTTGTTCAAGGTATTTATAAAACAATTGTTTAATTGTTTCCCCAGTTTGCTATATCCGCCTTTGACCGGTTATTTTAATAAACGGCCAATGACCTGTTATTGGTAAGAATTTCTTGACAATATCGATGAGATGCTATATATTAAAGGTGTACAAAAAAACACCTACTAGCGTTATTCAACAGGGGAGACTCGTCATGGCCGAAAAAAGATTACTCGATCAGGTTCGTGATGTCCTTCGTGTCAAACACTATAGCCTCAAAACGGAAAAAGCTTATCTCCATTGGATCACTCGTTTTGTCATCTATCATAACAAGCAACATCCCCGCGATTGGGAGGGACCGAAATCAGTCAATTCCTCACTCATCTTGCCTGCGATGCTCATGTCGCAGCTTCTACGCAAAATCAGGCCCTCAATGCTATCGTATTTCTCTATAAAAATGTGCTGCACATGGACCCCGGTGAGTTCCGGGATATCCATTGGGCCAAAAAACCGCGACGCCTGCCGGTCGTTCTGACCCGGCAAGAGGTAGGACGCCTGCTGGGGACAACTTGCGAACCTCCCGAGGAGCGAACCTCCCGGAGGCCAGAGTAAAAAAATCTGTTTACAGATTTAAAAATAGTTCACAGTCACCACCTAAACCTCCGGGAGGTATGGCTTCCGGAGGGTATTGCTTTTAAACACAAAAAGGCCCAAAAACAGATCCCTCAGCCTGTTTTTGAGCCTTGTAATGGTGTGTGCATAGAATTTCCCCGAATATAGTCCCCGCGATGCCGGTCAAAGATGCAGAAACAAGTGTGTTGTGTTTATATAGTAACGAAAAAAAATCGATTTGCGCAAGGAGTTTTTTATGCATTGTGTGTTTTTTTTTCGCGAGAAGAGGGGTCCACGAAGGGCGCAAAGGGTGCAAAGGACACGAAGGGTGGTCTTTTTTTTTCAGGTTGGTGCCGTTACTGGCCGGTATTGACTGAGGAGATGAACGCAGCGGGCGCAGCGGAAAACAGATTAAACCACCTTTTTAATACGTTGTTCTCACTCTTGTCTAAAATAGATTTTATAGATCCTTACAAGATAACCACAGAGATCGCAGAGGAACACAGAGAAAACTGGAAATCTTTTCTGACTCGATAAAATTAAGGTATTATCCGTTTTGCGCCAAAGCACATAAAAACAGTCAAGAGTTTGTTTCCTTGCAGAAATTTTTGGTGCCGATGAAATGACGATGCAATGTCTTTTTTTATTCTCTGTGCCCTCTGTCTACTCTGTGGTGAATTTTTTTGTCCTGTTTTTGGGGTTTATCTGCAACGAATTCAAGTCTGGTATTTTCAACTTGGAATGTCCGGTAAGACCCTACTTTATCATTCAGCTTTTCCTTATTTATCGATCGTTAAACAAGCCCGGACGTTATTAAACAAAAACGGCTTTTCGTTTAACAAGATGTTGCGGTATTCTAACATACTCCACCAAGGGCACAAAGGACACAAAGCCAAAACACAAGCCATTAATAGTATAAACTTTTGTTTTTCTTCGTGACATTGGTGACCTTTCTGGATTATCCAGGCTCACATGATATCGAGCAACTCTTTTGCCACCGGAAACGACGGCCGGATGTCGATGGGCAGGTGGTCGAGCCGGTCGATCATTTGTTGCATGACAGGGGACATGACGCGATATTTTTCGATCAGGCGGCTGGCCCGGTCATAGTCGCCCAGAGCTTGTAAGGTCAGCAGCTCGGTGGCCAGGTCTTCGAGAGCAGGCATGATTTTTTCCGGATGCACGCCCAGTTTGTCGTTTTCGTTGAGAAAAAAGGCGCCTTTTTCCATCAGGGTGTTGAACTGGATCGCCACGCCGCCGCCGTGCGCGCTGTCGATGCCAAAGCGAATGGATCTGAACATGCCACCCAGATAGCTGGCATAGACTGACGGTTCCATGTCTTTGGGAAAAACCCCTTTGTCGATCATAAAGATCATATTGTACACGCCCAACACATCGGCTTTGCATTCTTCGATCACGGAATAGAGATCAGAGAGCTCGCGCGCCACTGTGGTCTGGGTTCCGTCTGCCAGAGTGATGTTGCCGGGTCCGATGCCGTGACTCATTTCGTGCATGAGCACATGATTGAAATAGGCGTCAAAAGAGACCCTGGAGAGCGGCTCCTCGGCCAGGATGGTGTTGACGATGGGGATCCAGCACTTGTCGAACTTTGCCTGGGCCACGTTTTTGAGCATCACTTTTTTCGAGCCCTTGGCTTCCCGGACCCGTTCGTCGTTGGGCAGGTTAAAGGCCGTGGTTTGAATGCCTGCCTTGGTGTCGCCGGCAGCAAGGATTTCCTGCACGACCTTGATCGGAGACGAGCTGCCGCGGTTGAAATTCTTGTACTCATCCGGAATGGGCAGGTGGGCTTCCATGTCGTTCAGATATTGGGCCACGGTGGCCAGCTTTTCGCTCTCCTTCACATCAACCACACAGATAAACGCCTCATAGGCGGCTTTGTAATTAAAGAGCTCGTCTTCATACACTTCATAGGGACCGATAACGATCTCGAGATTGCCTTCCAGATCCATCCAGGCCATGTCGCTGTCAAAATAATTGTCGGTCAAAAGATCCCGGGCGCGCAATTCCAGATAGCGTCGCAATGTCGGTTCATCGGCCAGTTCGGCGGCTTCCATGACGGTCTGATGAAGAGATTCCACCAGGGTGGGATAGGCCTGGTGGTAGGGGATGGCCTGCAAAGCGCCGTCTTGCCGGCGTACAACGGTAAAGGTGCCTTCGAGCGCCTGTTTTTGATCCGGATGCTCTTTTACATAGTTTGTAAATTCCTCTTTGGTCATGTCAGGAGGATAAAATCCCGCCCCCTTTGGTTTTTCGATACCAAAGATAAAGGGCTCTTCCTCTTCCAGGCGATTCCATGGAC
>WJME01000208.1 GCA_014728115.1 Candidatus Zhuqueibacterota bacterium
ATAGTATAGGGTGATGACCCTACAGATTGGAAAACGTGTGCTTTTGAAGAATGACAGTTATCATTTTTATCGTATAATTTACGTTGTTTGATATTTTTGCGAAAGTTTCTCCTCAACATCAGATTCTCAGTAGCAGTCGCTCTGGTTAGATGGCTAAAAGTGGTTGTCTCTTTTTTATACAAGACTCGATTTGCGCCATTGTCGAAAAATATTTCTCTTTCATCAGGCAAGATGCCATCATCGTTATAGGTGAATCGTTCTCCTGAAATTTTGGTACCAGACGATGTGAATTCTTTTTTTATAACACTATCTAGAAGACTCGCTGCAAAATTTTGTTTTATCGCTGGAGTCGAACCCCCTCCGGTTGAAAAAGAAGGTATAAGCGTGTTTAATTCAATCGAGGTGCCCGATTGATCGCCCCATGTGGTATAGTGATAATGTTCAGATGAGCGTCTTTGGTTATTTTTATCAAAAACAACGGTACTATCCAATAAATGCTTGGACCATGTACTATTACCACTAATCAAAGCAAGATGTCCTCTTCCTGATTTATAAGTAAGCTGCTCTTCATCCGGTTGTGTATTTTGGTTCGAGTGGTAATATCTATGAACTTTTGAACCATCAGGCCTTTGTTCTGTAACGCGGTCATAGAGAACGTTAAATTGCCCCCTCATACCAGAGTAATAATAAGGAACTGTTACATCTGATATCTGCTTGCGATAGTATGTTTCAGGTATGCCTGATGTTCTGCCCGTACCATAGGAATACAGTAAGGTGTCTGGCCCCTCTTGATGTATTCGAGAATCCTTGATAATCTGGGTAACACGGGCACCACCTGTCTTGTTTTCAGAAAAGGTGTTGGAGGAGGTAGTATAATCAAGATTATTATGGACAAACAGTTTGGTTGTCATGTTTAAGCTGTGCAGACTATCGCTTTCATATTGTACGGATAATTTACCTCCTTCCGGATACTCGATTTCTTTTAAGAGCCAGAAATTACTTTCCTGATCAGAATTTATCCCCCAACTCAAGGGCGCACTATCGAAATAGCCGAATTCATTTTGATAATCTACAACAGGATAAGTGTTTATGTCTTCATCAATTTCATACCAACTCAAGTCAGTATCATTGTATGTAAAATTAAATTTTGGTAACTGAAAACTGTCTTGATTCTTGTATCCCTTTATAGAGATATTTGTTAACGTAAGCTTGGAGAGCATTTTCTGTAATTTTTCAGGATAACTCGAATAACTTGTTCGCGATGTTGCCCCATTATCTTCATAATCGAAAATGATTTCCTTAATTATTTTATCAGGTATACTCAGGCTCGCATTTCCTTTTTTATACAAAACGATTTTTTCAAGTAAACGTTCAAAACAAACATACATGCTTGTTGTCAGGGGATCAGTGTCATGGTATTGTTTCCAAGCTAAATCTCTGTCAAATCGTTTTTTTGTGACAAATTCAATAAAGTGTGTGGGTGATTCAATTCGATAAGGAAAAGTAACCTGTTTAAACAAATCGGGACTGGATTTGGTAATTGTATCAAGTGTCTTTGCATTTTGTTCTGTTTCTTGATTATTCTCCAAAGTATCATCCCAAGTCCTATAGGTAATTTTAATCCATCCTCCGTTTTCACTATCATAGTTGCTGTTATCAAAGGCATTGAAATTGTAATTAAAATTAGGTGCGAGGATAGCGGTTAATTTCCAATTCTGAATAAACCGATGTTTACTCCAACTACCAGAGGTTGAAGGGAATTCAGCTTCACCGAGCAGGGGTTGCCCAAAAACGTAGCGTGTGCCATCCGGGCCAAATACAAGAATTTTTTGAATATCTTCCATATCCGGTGAATAGCCATCGATTGAGGTGGAACCTGTACGAATGACAAATTTAAATGGTTGCCAGGGAAACGGTATAAAATTACAGTTCATCCAACTGATATTTGACCAACTTAGATTTGGATTTTCATCACTTATGGATGAGGCAAAAGGTGAAAATGGAAAATTTGAAATTGTCGATTCACTCGTGTTCATCATCAATTCATATGTTTGACCGTTAAGTGACATATTGTATATATCCGGTTGAGAAACGATATCGCCGGTTGTGCCAGTCACTGCACGAGCAAAATCTACTTGAGGATGAACATCATCCGTGTTTGAATTGGTAAAAATATTACCTTGAGGAATCCGACTTATTGTTCCGATATCCAGTGACCATCCAAGACCTACCCAGGAAGCCGGTTGATCAAGTTTTACAGAAGAGTTGTAATTTAAAGTTAAATCAAATTTTAAATTACCTCGAGCAGGTAACGAGACAAGGGGAATATCTAAATTCAGGTCACCCTTGTTGTTCACCGAGCTATTCATGTTAAGCTCAAAACTGGCAACATCCGGTGATGAAACATTTTTATTGCGTATTTCTTTGTCTCCGCTAAACACAATACCATAAATTAAAAGACTATAGATAGAAACTTTTTTAATTAATGCATTGAAAGATCTCATGATTTAGCTCCTTTCTTTTTATTTGGTGATACGCAATTTCTGGGCCACAATATTTTTCTTGTTGCAAGTTATTATTTTTTAATTGTTTGTGTTTTGAGGAAGGTGGTTTGTTAATAAAATAGGTGGTCAAACTTTGACCAGCAATTTTGGCTTGAAATAGAGTCAAGGTGATGTTTTTTATTATTATAAGGGGTGGTCAATCGTTGACCAGCAAATTTTTGAGGACGTGGGTAAGAGTAATTTTTTCAATAAGTTAAGTAGTGGTCAAACTTTGACCACCTGATCTTCAATACCATATTTTTGCAGGCGTTTTTTTAAGGTATTTCTCGAAATGCATAACCGTTTGGCTGTTTCTGATTTATTTCCTCCGGTTGCATACCACACTTTGGTGATTTCGATACATTCTATTCGCTCAATGTCTGAAAACCGAGATTCCTCACTGTCAACACACGACAGAAGCTCATTTTCTATTAGATTCAAAAGTTCTGCAGGATCTTCCATAATGGTTAATCTCTCGATCACATTTTTTAATTGACGTATATTCCCTGGCCAGCTATAACATTTTAAGCGATGCAGGAGATCCTGTCGTTTGCAAACAGACTTGCCATTGACCTCACTATTGATATGCTGTTCAAAATGTCTTATCAGTATTTCAATGTCAGCGATTCTTTCTCTTAATGGTGGGATATACAAATGCATTGCATTCAAACGGTAAAAAAGATCTGATCGGAAACCATGTTCACTATTCATTTCATTGATATCTTTATTAGTGGCAGCTATTATCCAGACATTTGTATGCCGTTCCCGCGCCTCCCCCAGTCTTCGGTATTTAAAATCCTCCAAAAACCTCAACAACTTGGCCTGCATGGGCATGGGGAGTTCACCGATTTCGTCCAGAAACAGGGTGCCGGTGTGGGCTTCTTCGACCAGTCCGGTCTGGGCTTCGGTGGCGCCGGTGAATGCTCCTTTGCAATGGCCAAAGAGCTGGCTCTCGATGAGGTTCTCCGGAATGGCACTGCAGTTGATCTTGACGAGGGGGTTGGCGTGGCGGTCGCTGCAGGCGTGCAGGGCATTGGCGACCAGCTCTTTGCCGGTGCCGGTCTCGCCGGTGATGAGCACCGGCAGCCGGGCATGGGCCGCGATTTTCTGGATCTGCGCTTTGATGCGTATGATCTGCTGGCTGCTGCCTTTGATTTTTTCCAGAGCCTGACAATGGGATTTTTTCATCTCTTTACCCTTATGCATTGATGATCATCCATTCCGGTGAAAATATATTATAAATAATGTAAACCAAACTCATGA
>WJME01000209.1 GCA_014728115.1 Candidatus Zhuqueibacterota bacterium
GGTAATAGCATAGCGATTGAATAAATAAAGCAGAAATCTTGTTGAAAGCTTTGACTTGTTAAGGGAAGCAAATGTTGGAAGGGTTATAAAAAGCCCGTAAAAAGTGACGGCGGGGATTGCCGCTAAACCGTACATTGTATAAGCCAGAAGAAGACAGTCTGTATCCTCAAAAGCATAGTGAGGTTTAGAAATCCAATATCCTAATAGACCGATTATAACTCCAAATATTCCAAGAGTCATACCAGCCCAAAAACAATTCATCGGAGATATTTGAGAATGAATCATTTTTTGATGGATCGATTGTACATTTTTTGAGCGTTTAGCCTTTTCAGGATGAGTAGTTCTGAAATAATTGAATATATTATAAAGAATTGTCCAGAATTTCGGATGCTTTGAAAATAATGCCTTATCTGCCAGCTGACGATGGATTGATTTAATCCAGGAAATCTGAAGATTGTTGGTTGAGGTATAATTCTGATTTGCAAATGTAGTTGATTGTGTTGAAATTGTCTGCTCTATAATTCCAGACTCAACCAGCATACCCGAAGTCAGATCGGCTTGAAGTTCCAGGGTTTTGCGAATGTGATGCAAAATAAATCCAAGAATGATGATACATGCAAGATATATCAAAAAGGAGATTATGACTTGCTCACATTGAAAAACATGCATCGCGATAAACAAGATAGGCAAAAAAATCAGTAAAAGTCGTAAATCTTTGGTATAGGTTTGAGACCAAGTCAAAAAACCTACATCATGATTACGAATATGGGCTAATTCATGAATCAGGATCGGAATTTTATTTTCCTTTTCTTCCTTAGCCCAAGTTGATGGAATTGCCAATATTGCATCCTTTGAATGAAGCCCGAAAACAAAAGGAAATTTTACTTTATCCGAAGTGGATAATGCAGGAGCAGGAATATCCATTGCCTTTGCGATTTCATGAATGGTTTTTGTCATATCCTTATTTTGAAAAGACTTCAGGTTGTATTGATGAATAATTTTATTTTTGACTGAAAAATAATTCCAGAGTAATCTGATCGGAATTAGACTTATAATGAAAAGCAAAAAGTATCTACCCGGAGTCGAAATGGAAGAATGATTAATTTGAACGATGCCCTGAAATATGAAAAGCAGTAAACATAAGAATGCGTTAATAATTCCCATCAGCATTAATAATCGGCTGCTGAGATATTCAATACCGGATTGAAAAACTTTCTTACCGATATAAATAAGTACAACTAAAGACAGGGCAACTAAAGAAAGTCCAATTAATTTGACCGAATAATCAGGCATGGATATCTAAAGAGATTTTAGGACAATCCCTGGAATAGTCTCAATTAGTCTTTCTTGAAGTTGTGTTCCTGCACCAAGTACCGGAGCAATTTGTCGAATTTCCTGCTCAACGGCTTCTCTTGTAGGTTCAATAGATCCATCAGAAATGGATTCGGAAATATAAAGAGTCGTGGCCATGATAATAGAGGCTGCTTCTGTCGAATGGTCAATTTCTTCGGAAAATCCAAGGACTCCGGCTAATTGGGGGCTTGATGTTAAGGAAGGCCACTGTTCTAAAGCTTTATCTTTGAGACCAGATACCCATGATAGGATTGCTAATCCCCATTTATCGAATAATTCAATTTTGTTAGGTAATAATTTTAATAACACCGCTTTGGCGGCATCAAATCCTTGATTTTGTGCCAGGTATTCTTTAAATGACTGCTCTTCTTGTGACTGCCATTGAGCTAATTCTTCTTCAGTTGCCTGGAATGCCCAAACATAAGATCGGCAGTTAGCACATAAATCAATGTGCTCTTTGATAGTACCGGCTGTTTCAGTCGAGCCAATGTTTTTTGCATATTTTTCAAGGATTTCAACTGGGGGACAAGGATCTTCTTGGATGACCTTGCTTAAAGTTTTTTGTAGAACGAAGATATCCCGTAGTTGTTCTTTGCATTTAGTACAGGATTGAATATGTTTGATGATCGACTGATTATCGTCTTGAGATAATTCTCCATCAATGTAATCTTGTAAAACTGCTCTTTTTGGGCAATTCATAGTTTCTTCCTTCCCTATTCTTCTTCAGGATTTGCGTTGAGTATTGTCCGGATGACATCAATATCATGCCAGTACACTCGTTTACATTCATTAGAAGGCGTTTCAAAAATATCTGATATTTCCGGGTAGGTTGATCCCCTGGTTTTTTGTAAAACAACTTTTTTTGAAAAGGGATCGTGGTCAGCAAGTATATTGTTAGCCATTTCAACCAATTCATTATCCTGAGATTGAGTCGGGGGAGATTTTTGTGGTGCGCTGGTTCCCATTAGAAGTTTAGGGATTCTAATATCATATTTTTCTATCATCAGATTAGAATCGTGCTCTCGGGTAATGCGGATTCTTTTACGGCAAATATCCCTGAATGTATTTTTGAGGCGATAGATAAAAGGGAGTTTATCGCTTTCCTTCATAATTGCATCCGAGACCGCATCATAAGCTAGCTCATTTTTAATGTCTTCTTTTGGAATGCTGAGAAAACCGAACTTGGTTCTAAGGTATAAAAGATATGGAATACAATCCGAAATAAGCCTTTTGTGCTGCTCTGCGTCACCACTTTGCTTGATTTCTTCGGCGTACTGATTCACCAGATTAAAATCCATAAAACCTCCTTTATTATCAATATGTATTTCCGGATAGAATACACTCTTTTTACAGAAAAGACAATGCTAAATTGATTAAATTTACCCTATTAACTAGCGTTCATTCTATTTTCACAATTCTATGTAATATAATGACTTATGAGTTATTTATCCAAATCTATCACGGCTAATAGTATAGAAATAGACAGATAGATAAATAAATAGTTATTTAAATATTTTCATCTCTAGGATTCAAGCCTAAATTGCGGCAACATCAGTCCGACAATTCTTGTTATCGTTGTAAGCGACTACATATTAAGTGTTTACAGAAGAATTATCAATTTCCAGAGTTGTATGTCTGACGTCAATAATAAATTCCTTTCAACGACAATTATTTCTTCCCTTTTCTCATAACAAGTATTCCCTGAGGGTGCCCCCATGGGGGCAAAATTATGGATATTACATATCTTTAGATTTATTCTTTCGGGCTTGTTCTGCTCTATAGCTCGGCACATTCAGTTCGAGGATCACACTGTGATGGACCAGTCGATCAATGGCAGCCGCTGTGGTCATCGGGTCTTTGAAGATCACCTCCCATTTACTGAACGGCAGATTGCTGGTAATCAGTACACTGCCTCGTTCATATCGATGGGCCAGTA
>WJME01000210.1 GCA_014728115.1 Candidatus Zhuqueibacterota bacterium
AGCATAGCCTAAACTGAGTGCCGTATCTGAAGCAACGAAATCGTCACCATAGGAACCCAAATCAGGGTCAGAGAACTGGCAGAAAAACAGACTGTCAATTGTCGCGTTGGCTGGAGTCGAAGCCGTTCCCTTGTAGACCACACTGTATTCTTTAAATATAATGTTACCCAAAGCATCGGAACGGCGATAGGCCCAGAGGGTCAACGCCATTTCCATTCCAATGGGAGGGGAACCGTACAATGCAGAGGTTCTGGCATCGCTCAGATCATTGGTGACGATCCAAACGACCTGATCACCGCCGGCATACCCGGGTTCATCGCCATCAGGATAAAGAACAGGGCTGCCGTCAGAATTGAATTGCGGATTATAGATATCATCACCGTCTGCATCATAAAACGGAGCGCCGCGATCAGCAGGCCAGTTGATCCAGTCGAATTCGTATTGATCGCGAAGCTGGGTAATCATACCTGCATCGACAGCACCGGCGCTGACGCGAAAAACTTCGGCAGCATCCAGGGTCAGGTCGGCAGTCTGCCAGTCACGACGAATTCTCCAGACGCGATTGACGCCAGGATCGCTGATATTTTCGGCAACACCCGGGCTCACGATACGTCCGGGTTGAGTACCGACGCTGTAGGTCTGACCGCCGACGCGGATCACGGGATCCTGGCCGTCATTGACCTGACCACCCCAGACCAGACCATCGATATAGATCACGGCTGTGGTCGGGTTGCTACCGCGGGGATAAAAAAGTCCCGAGTTATTATCAGGATCATGAGCAGATTGACCATCGGAATCGATCCACAACGAAACCTGACCGATATTGACCAGAGTACGGCTCGGTCCATCCGAGGCTTGTTCAGTTCTATAGAGCACGTCCTTCCCTTCCAGGGCCGCGGACGCCTGCTCGTAGGGCACGAACAACGCCATCGCAACCAGGAAAAGGATAAGCAACGATAATTTATGCATTATTACCTCCAAACGTTCGATTAGTACGCTTTATGAGATCCAGCTTTTAAATCTCGTATTCATTTATCGTCCATCCAAGTGGTGGAGGATTAATACTCAAAACGGATACCCACGCGAATCTGACGCGGCAGACCAAACATGTCATTGCCGGTGTAACGCAGGTAGCTGACACCGTTTCCATTCAGGTTAATGGCTTCATGCATATGCACAAATTTTTCGCCACCATTTGCTTGAACAATGGATCCGCTGATTTCCGGATTGGACAAAAAGCCGTCATCCCAGGCGTTTCCAGTACGATGGAAAACATTGAGAACATTACGACGATTGGTCAAATTTTGGGCATACACATAGAGATTCATGTCAACCGGACCCAAAGAGACGGTTTTGTCCAGGCGAAGATCGAGATAATAGACCCAGGGCGTACTGGATGTATTGATCGCTTCGAGCGGACGTCTGGACCTCTCATCCGTGATCATACCGGCAAAACTGACGTCTTGCTGGCCAAAGTCACCTTCGAACAAGGTGTAAGGATGACCACTGCTGAACGTAAAGAGCATGTTCAAACCAGATCTTTGCAGGATGGGACCACCATCTCCCTGGCCAAAACGATAATCGAAATTCACACTACCGCTGTGAGGAGTGTTCCAATCCAGAGGATTGATAACCGTAGGAGTGGCTGTACCTAATTCAATACTGGCAAATGTTTCATTACTCACAGAGCCTGTACCCAACGCGCTAGAATAGGTATAGTTGACTTGGGCAGCGATGCGGTTGGTACGGCGCAGAGTAAATGAAAATTCCAGACCTTTGGTGGTGGCAAAATCGCCATTGACCAGTACATTGTACGTCCTTGCTGCGGCGTTAATGTCGGTCACCACACGACCCATCTGGATCTGGCCATCGATATCTTTATAGAATGCTGTAATATCAAAAGACGAATTATCCGACACCTGCTGTTGGAAACCGACCTCGTACTGGGTGGTGCGTTCCGGATCCAAACCAAAAGCAGGTGGCGTAACAAATGCAAAACCGCCCTGGAATACGCGATCTATCCAGCCTTCACCCGCATGCACATCATCGAGATTCGGGGACTGGATGAATTTTCCGTACTGCAGATGAAAGACTGTACGGTCGCTGGCCGGAAATGCAAACCCCAATCGGGGGCTGACGCCGATAAATGGATCTTTGTCGACCATCTGATCGAGTAGCAATTGATGCAATTCCGGATCCCAGGCAGGACTCTGCGGATCGCTAAACACATATTCATCATTGTCGATATAGTCCAAACGCAAACCCGCATTGATGACAATATCGTTGGCCTCGAAACGATCCTGTAAAAACGCACTCATGTACACAGGATGTTTGGGGCCATTAAAGCCGGCGTCATCCCCCAGCTCATTGCCAAATGCATCATACCCAAATCCATTCATGGAAATTGCATTTCGCAATTCACCATAGGCTTTTTGATCGCCATCCAGAGCCTTGCGGAACTGATCGGGATTGTTACGGGTATTGGTGAGCAACGTCCGTTCATCCAGCCAGTAGCCACGAGTGGTCCAGCGCTGAAGATCGCCACCGACCTTGATTTCGTGATCTTTGTACTGAGTGGTCAGCTTGAAGGAGCCGCCCATATAGCTGCGTTTGAATTTGGAATAGTTTGTCGGATTTCCATTGGGCGTAAAGTTAAAGCCATAAATGTCAATGGGTCTTCCGGCACGGGGACTCGACCAGCTCAAGAACTCGTAACCGAGATCGGCGTTGGCTGTACTGTCCCAATATGAATAGATATTATCCTCGAAAAACGGGTCATAGTTTTTCAAACGACGATCAAAATAATTGAGATTGATTTCATAGAATGAACGTGCATTGAGAATGTGAGTCACTTTCAAGTTCATAAGGGCTGAACTTTGTGCAGCCTGTTCCACGCGACCGTAATTGAAGACGCGTCCGGGCAAGTTGGTCGGCACACTTTCCTGGTCCTGGCGCATAAACGATCCGCCCAATCGAACCTGAAAAGGGTTGGCATCCCAAACCACGGTACCATTGGCAATATAGCGATTGCGGGAAGCGTGCGGGATATTGCCATCAGGCATATAGATGCGGTCAAACTCTTCATTATAAGTGGTCGAGACCAGCGGAAAATTGTTCGCATCCACATAGCTGTCGGCATTGTTAAAATCGAACCCGTTCCAGAATTGTCGGAGGCGGTCCCGATGAAATGTATTCTGACCGGCGATAAAGAATTTGAGTTTATTATTGGTATAGGGAATCGGGCCGGAAGCGGTCAGGGTATAATCGCTGTATCCATAGGAATAGGTATCCAGAAATTTTTCACCCTGTTCGGCAAAATTGTCGGTTTCAGCCTGAACTGTGAATTTGTATTCCGGAGTTCCGCTTTTCAAGGTCTGACGCACAATACCGGCATTGGCAGAACCATATTCTGCGGTATACCCACCGGCTTCCACCTGGAACTCTTCCAGAGCTTCAGGGATGACTGTGACCACATTGGCACCGGTAACAGCATCGCGTGTGTTGGCACCTTCCAGATAGAATCCGACATCATGCGTACGGCCACCACGAATATGCATATCGCCATCCACAACCACAACACCAGGCTGCAAGGCGATCACTTCAGTAACCGAACGGGTGGGGATGTTTTGAATTTCTTCAAATCCCTGGATACGCACGGCATTGGTGGCATTTTTATTGACCAGAGGTCGCTCGGCAACAATAGTGATATCGCCGACTTCGAGAGCCTCTGGTGGCAATTCAAAATTGACCCGAGTGGTCAAGTCAGAGTTGACCTGGACATTGCTCATGGTCACATTTCGATAGCCGATAAAGCTCGCTCGAATTCGATATGTTCCAACAGGAACAGAAAGAATAACAAACTCGCCATTTACATCAGTTGCAGCACCGAGAGAAGTTCCCTCGATAACAATGTTTGCACCTGGCAAGACGTCACCGGTCTCTTTATCGACAACGGTTCCGGCGACCTTTCCGGTAATGGCTCCAAAGACCAGAGCCGGAAAAAGAGCAGTGCAAACCAGAATTAATAAAACCATCCGTTTCATAAGTCTGCCTCCAAAAAATTAACACCTAAATTGTTTATGTCTGACTAGCCGATTAATTATCCTCTAAATTGAGAAAAGAGAGTGTACCGGCCTCAGCATCACCGACAACGAGCGAAGAATGTCGTTTGTTACCGACATTGACACTGGTTGTCAAAATCGCATTGGTGTCACCGGCAGCATATACCATTACTTCATATGTACCTGCTGGAATTTTTGCATAGGGTGTTGCTGCTTCATAACCTACGCCCTCGTAGGCAAATGAAGTGTCCGATCCGACCACCTCGAGATCTACGGCAGGTGCTTTTGCAGCGTGGACCAGCCTTAGATTTCCTTGTTCTGTTGTTTCAGCATCAAAAAGGCGTCGTTCGACCAACTTTATATAGGCTCGAGCGCCTTGTTGTTGATCGAGGACAACGACAGTGCCGCGTTGTTCAGTTGACATAGCCACAGGAAACTCTTCGTTCCCCAGTTTTACTGTGCGGCTACCTGCCAGAAATTCCGAATGCGGGATCACGCCGGCAAAGGAAAGATTCCCAACGGATTGACCATCCACGCTTACGGCGACGTCACCCACGTCGTTGGCAGCATGGACAAATCTGAATTGGGCTTTGTATTCCGGCGGTGTTGGCCCGTCCGCTGGAACATCTACACAACCAGTCATAAGTGCTGCTACCAGCATTAAGACCAGCAGAGATAGCAGGGACTTGTAGTTCATTTAAGCTCCTCCTCTTATGGTTTTGGTGCAACGTTCAACTGTGTTTTGATCATAGCATGTGTTATAACCCGCTCCACCTCCTTTGTAGGTTTATTCTACCATTTACAACGTTACATCCATTTTCTCTGATCAATATCCTTTTGTACAGAAATGTCCAAAGCAGAATGTAACAAAAGCACCCATAAAGTTAATAAATTTTTGTAACTTTTTATTTTCACCACACGTATAAAAAGGGGGCAATCGTTTGATGTTTAAGTAAAACCAAAGTTCGCCCCAATTTCAACAAATCATGGTATCAAAAATGAATTTAAGTGGTTTTTACTATATTGTCAAGCGCTTTATCACCATGCCAAAACAAGTCGCCCTAGAATAAGTTGCCCGGCACAAGAAAAGTAATTTAAGATAATTTGTTAAAGAATCAAGGGTTATTTTAATTTATGATCGACTCTTCACTTTTTGCCTTAATTTATTAACTAATAACACTCGAAATAGCCTGCCAAACTTCATTTTTACCTTTACGAGTAATACTCGAAAATGAATAAATTTCAGTAATTTGGAATGGAGAAAGCGCTTTTTTGTAATAAGTGATCTGTTTGACCAGCTGATTACTGGAAAGTTTGTCCGCTTTTGTACCAATGACAATGACACGATGGTTAAAAAAAGCCAGCCACTCGAGCATTTCGTAATCCAACGGCGACATTGGATGCCGTATATCTATGAGCAAGATGATGAGTTTTAGTTGAGGAATCGATTTCAGGTAAGACTCGATTAAAGATTGCCAGTGTTGCTGCTCCTTTTTGGACGCTTTGGAAAACCCATATCCCGGCAAATCGACCAGATAAAATAAATCATTGATCAGGAAAAAATTTATCAGACGGGTTTTACCCGGCCGTGAACTGGTCAAGGCGAGACGCTTTCGATTCATGATCACATTCAGCAAGGACGATTTCCCGACATTCGAACGACCCACGATTGCGATATGGGGTTTGTTGTCCTGGGGCACCTGATTGAGTAATGCAGCACTTTTAATAAACTCGGCAGACAAAAGCTTCATGAGATCTCCTGGCAAATCAGGCTCGATCAGGCAGCATCATCTTGAGCTTGCTTATCTTTGTTATCTTTCAAGCGGTAATTGGGCATTGCCCCGGTCAAGACAACATCTTTGGTGATCTCACATTCGGCCACATCGGATCTCGAAGGAAGTGCAAACATGATTTCCATCATTGTCTCTTCCATGATAGAACGCAACCCGCGCGCACCGGTAGTTCGTCTTTTGGCGATTTTCACGATTTCTTCCAATGCTTCCGGGTGAAAATGCAGTTTTACACCATCGATTTCCAAAAGCCGTTGATATTGTTTTAACAAAGCGTTACGGGGCTCAGTCAGAATTCTCAGCATACTTGCAGTATCCAGTTCATTCAGGGTCGCAATAACAGGCAACCGCCCTACAAGCTCGGGAATGAGTCCGAATTTCAGCAAATCATCCGGCTCGACACTGGGAAGAATCTTTTTCTTGTCCAGTTTGTTGCTCTGCACATCAGCCCCAAACCCAAGAGACTTTTTGCCAATACGACTCGCAATATTATTTTCCAAACCATCAAAGGCACCGCCACAAATGAATAGAATATTCTTGGTGTTGATTTTGATCAAATCCATTTCCGGATGTTTTCGCCCCCCTTTAGGAGGCACAGCGGCGATCGTGCCTTCGAGAATTTTCAACAATGCCTGTTGAACCCCTTCGCCAGACACATCCCTGGTTATGGAAGGATTACCACTTTTTCTGCTAATCTTGTCGATCTCATCGACATAAACAATACCGCGCTCTGCCCTTTGAATATTATAATCAGCAGATTGTAGCAATCGGACGAGAATGTTTTCTACATCCTCCCCTACATAGCCCGCTTCTGTAAGACTCGTGGCATCGGCAATGGTAAAGGGGACCTGTAAAAAATGTGCCAGGGTTTGCGCAATGAGCGTCTTGCCGGTACCGGTAGGCCCGATAAGAAGTACATTGCTTTTTTCTAAATCGATTTCAGCGTTCTGATTGCGCTGATCAATGCGCTTATAATGATTATAGACGGCAACAGAGATGGCTTTTTTGGCATCCTCTTGACCGATCACGTAGGCATCGAGCTCGTTCTTTATCTCTTGCGGTGTAGGAACCTTGGTAATTTTAAAGGGTTTCTTGCTGCGTTCTCGAGCAACAACCTTGTTGGCAATGCTGACGCACTCGTCACATATGCTTACATCAGGACCGGTGACTATGGTATCGACCTGATTGGAATTTTTGCCGCAAAAAGAACAAATGACCAGTCTGCGACTTTTATTGTGGGTTTGATCCATCCAATCTTCCTATTTACAACTATTTGGTGGTCTTTTTTTCGAGCAATTCATTGCGGTTCATAATTTCATCGATCAGCCCGTAATCCTTTGCCTCGCTAGCACTCATGAAAAAATTTCGATCAGAATCTTTTGAAATCGTTTCGACAGGCTGACCGGTATGATCCGCCAGGATTTCATTGAGTCGCTTACGTAAAGTCAGAATCTCCTTTGCCTGAATTTCTATATCACTGGCCTGACCCTGAGCTCCTCCCAGGGGCTGGTGGATCATGACCCGAGCATTGGGAAGGGCAAAGCGCTTTCCCTTGGCTCCGGATGCGAGCAAAACCGCCCCCATGCTGGCAGCTTGTCCCATACAAATGGTAGCCACATCGGGTTTAATATACTGCATGGTATCATATATTCCCAATCCCGCAGAAACATACCCCCCCGGAGAATTGATATATAAATAGACATCCTTTTCAGGATCGTCTGCTTCGCAAAATAAAAGCTGGGCAATGATCAGGCTTGCGACGTTATCGTCTATCGCTGTACCCAAAAAAATGATCCTCTCTTTGAGCAACCGCGAAAAGATATCAAACGCTCTTTCGCCACGCCCGGTTTGTTCAACAACCATTGGTACAAGTGCCATAATCAACCTTTATTTATTAATGATGATGCTCCGCTCCAGAGGCTTTGTGCACCTCACGCCAGAGCTTTTCTGTCTCTTTAATATCGGCTTTTTCTTCCAGAAAGGCAAAGACTTTCTCCTGCATGATCTCATCGCCATAACGGGAATAACGATCTTTGTCCTCTTTGATCTCTGCAGCCTGCTCCTCGGTCAACTGTTTCGTTTCAAGCCGTTGATCGATGAGAGCATTGATTTCCTCCTCGCTTACGGTGATCTTTTCATCGGCAATAATTTGTTCCCGCAACAAGAGCCAATTGATCTGGCGAACAGCGGTCACACGGGATTGCTCCCGAATCACGTCCTCATCCACCTCGCCCTTTTGGCGTTTTTGGGTGTCTTGAATAACAGCCTGCAGGTATTTGTCGAGCATGGAAGGGGGAACCTCTATCGTATTCCGGCTTATCAGTTCTCCAACCAATTTTTCCTGAAATGCATATTGTTGTTCCAGTTTTGCGCGCTGATGCAAATTTTCATCAATCTCTTTTTTTAACGCATCGAGACTCTCATAATTCCCGACATCTTTGGCAAATTCATCATCGAGTTCGGGCAAACGTCTTTCCTTGATTGCCTTGACGATCACTTTGAAACGTTGCTCAGTTTCAGGCTCATTCTCTTTGCCGGTCTCGATAAGTTCCGATTCAGGCTCTTGTTTCTGTGTCTTGACGGAAATAATCCGCTCATCACCTACGGTCACCCCTTGTAGCTGAGAGGTGATCTCTTTATTGGATTCATCCAAATAGATAGATTGATTTTCATATTTTTGCCCGATAACAGGGATGCCGCTGTTATCGACCACCTGAAGGTCAGTAGATAAAAAATGACCCGGTTGTGCTTCGCCCTCGACATCATAGATCATCGCTTGACGCTGACGGATATCCTCGAGTACATCCTGAACATCTTTTTCCTCGATAATAAATCGCTCACGCTCTACCGTCATTCCTTCAATATTTTCGACCTTGATCTCGGGACGGATATCGAATTCGATGGTAAAAACCAATCCTTCCTGAGGATGGTAATTCATCTGACCAATCTCTGGCACACTGATATTGTCGAATTCGTGCTCTTTGAATATTTTGTTAAACGCTTCACCGATAAAAGGTTGAAAGGTATCGTTCTCTATCTGAGATCCGAACATTTTCCGTATCAACTGACTGGGCACTTTACCTTTACGAAACCCTTGAATATTGGCTTTCTTTTGATAAACTTTAAAGTTTTCATCCAATTTGGGTTGTACGTTTTCAGCTGGCACAGAGACAGTCACGACCGTATGCCAGTTTTTTTGCGTTTCGATTTGATAATCCAATTTACATCCTCGATATTTGATAAAACCTGAGTTTGATAACCATGCCTGTTCAGAAAAAAATCGCGAAAAAAAAATCGCCGAACCAGCCATTTATTGTGCTCGTCGCCGATCAAGTGCGAGAGGGGGGACTTGAACCCCCACGTCCAAAGGACACTAGATCCTAAGTCTAGCGCGTCTACCATTTCCGCCACTCTCGCAAAATGCCATCAGTAAATATAGAAAATTATCGCTGCAAAGTCAATATTTTTTTAAGCTATTGATTCTATTGGCGATAAGAAGGGTTGGTGTCGAGCTGGGGTAGGAATTTCGTATAGAGGTCAATTAAGGTGGTCATGACATTCTTGACATCATGATCCCGCACAAAATTCAAACCGTTTTTTGTGAGGCAATGTTGTAAAGAGACATCTGCAACCAGTTGCTTGATGGTTTTTTCGATTTGAGAAATCGCCCCCGGAGCCACAAACAACACCTGATGTCCATCTGTTAATCGACTCAATCCACCCACAGGGGTGGTGATGACCGGACAGCCACATGCCATTGCCTCTAAAACAACCATGGGAAATCCTTCACTATAAGAGGGAAGGACCAAAGCGCAACAGGATTGGTATAAGGATAACTTTTTCTCATATCCAACCCATTCGTTTATCTCAATGTCATTTTCCAGACCCCTTTTTCGGATCACTTTGCGTAAATATGCAATATCTCCATCGCCGGCGCACGTCAGACGAACCTTTTGAGGGCCGTTGTTAATATTGGAAACGGCCTGGATCAGATCGAACAATCCCTTGCCCTTTGAAAACAATCCCAAAAAAAGTAGCGTGTTTTTTCTGGGGGAATTGCCAGGCCGGTATCGTTCCAGATCAATAGGATTGGGCAAATGAATCAACTCCTGATGGGGCAATATTTTCCCAAAAGGCTCTATCAGGTCGGGATTGGCAAATCCCACACATTGACACGATTTTAATACGCCAAGTATAAATTTACGTTTCAACAACCCTGATTGCAGTATATAGTCATAAAAGTGACTCGGATGGATATTCAGAATCACCGGAAACCTCACAAGCTTGCACAGAGCGATATAAGGTATTTTGCGAAAAAAGCTGGCATCAGAAGAGCAATGAATATGAGCCAAACAGCGATACCGGAAATACCGTACAAAAGATATCCACTGCCATAGCGTTGAAACCCATCGCATGGAGCGTGATTGAGAACTGCAAGAGGGGTGGTAGATAATGGAAGGATGATCAAAAAAGCCGGCATGGCTAAAGGTCGCGAGCACCGAGGCTACCCCTCCATGCCGGTTTAAAGATAATCCGATAACAATGACTTTAGATTTCATGGCAATGGCTTTACGATCATCCCGCTTGGGGGTTTAGGAGGAATCTGATCTTTATGCAATGAACAAACCAATTCTATATTATCAAAGGCAACACGGTCATTAAAGGAACCCAGCCCGATTTTACCATAGGTCGATCCTACCCGCTCTGTCGAATATATTAAATGTTCAGCAAAATAAATATGCAATTGATCCTTATCCAATTGAATCTTTATTTGATTGGGATGTTCTATTTCATTTTGAGCAGAAATTTTTTCTTCAACCACACGCTCACCGTTCTTGATTTCACTGATCACGATATCATACGTATGATATTGAATATAGGTATAATTGAGTGAATCCAAATACCCATAAACAATCGCATAATCCGCATAAGGATCGAGCGCGAGATCTTCCAATGATTGAGCTTGACAGCTAAAGGTAAAATCCGGACTCGAAAATTGGCTGTCCGCAACAAGAATGATTTCGGCTAACCTTTTCCCTTCTTGTGCAACATCCTGTGGCATCTCCAATAAAAGCCGAGGATTTGAGGTGTTTTCGATTTTCCACCGCGAGGGATGCATAGGCTGCCATCGGGTGTCCAAGGGCTGGTTAAAATCATCGGAAAAGGGTGAAATAATAGTAAACTCTACCGGATCTGTCATGGCAATGGGATTGAGCTTGGTGGTGCGATCATAAATATTATCAAGCAGCAGAGAATAGTTGGATCCCTTTTGTAATTCGCTTGTCTGTATCGTCACATACATCCCGTCTTTTGAGCAAGCGAGGTCCAGCACCTGAAATCCCGAGGAGATATAATTACTTGCATTTTCGGCAGAAGAGACTTCAACCGGTTCGGAATATCCCAGTAATAGGGCAGTATTCGACAGGATCTGCAATGTCATTAAAGAGGGTGGCTCATCATCTTCAGCGGTTCTGAATGATAGTTGCACCGCACGTTCCGAGACCAATCGAGATTTATCGACACTAAAAACCTGATAAAAATAACTATGATCCGGCACAAGCAGAGAATCGATAAACACGGTATCCTGCACATCTCCGATCAAAACACCATCGCGATAAATCCTGTAAAATATAGCGCCATCCCCATCAGAAGCGGGATCGGGCTTTGTCCATACCAAACGCACTCGAGTGGGTCCCATAGTTTCGGCTTTCAGGCTCGAGGGTTCATTCGGCGGAATATCATCGATTTCTGAAGACTGGTCATTCAATTCTAGCATATAAACATCAGCAATGTCATAAATAAAAGTGCTGCGGAAAAGAATCCGGTCACCCTGCCGATTGACAACAGCATCGGGCTGCCAATATTTTTCGATCTTGCCCTCGATGCGTCGCGAACGGTGATGTACAAGTCGGTTGACATTCTGGGAACCATCACTGGGAATTTGAACAATCTCTCCCCAAAACGGTGCCCAGCCATCCAGCAATGGATTTTCAACACGGGGATAAAAAGAGACAAAAACATTATCCCCCCCTGTAACCGAATGACACGCAGACATGACCTGTGGAGCCCATGGATCCATTCGCAATAAAAGCCTGATATAGCCATCGGATAATCTAATAGAGATCACATCTCCCGGATTGACCCCATAAGAGGAAAAGAACTCTGGAAATGCAAACCCAGCAACGGTATAAATGACTTCATGACCAAATGAATCGATACCGAGTTCCCAGTGAATAATATCGGGATAAACCTGACGCTGAAAATTCCATTCTTTATCGTAAACTTCAATGCCATGTCCGCGCTGCAAAGAGGGTTTTGTTGACCAACAAACCACCACATACTTGCCGCTGGGTGAGATTGCTGCATAATCCAATCCCTCGGCCGATCCATTGGCTCCCAATGTCCCTAGATTGAAGGTGCTGACAGGATATTTGATGTCATCGATCAGATCGTATACAAAAATCTCTTTCGCGTCACCGTCAAGAACCCAATACCGGCCATCATCAGAGAGGTCACCCTCACCTCCTGCCGGTCCGATAGCTGTATATTCGCTAAACTTTCGCAGGACCGTATAATTCATCGTTTGAACGTCATAGAGGCGAATTTCATTGCCATGGTATTTGTAAAAATGTGTATTGGGGTCGAAACTGATCTTTTGACCGTTTTGGGTATAATGGCCTGCAAGGGCCCAACGAATCCACCAGGGCTGCATATTGTTGGTACCCAGCGATTTTAACCGTTCTCCAGTACGGCCGTTGTATAAATACGCAGCGAGCTTGCGCTCACCATCGATCCAGATCGCTTCGGTGGTGATAAAGAGTGAACCATCCTTGTTAAAAACAGAAACTTCAGAGTTGTTAAAATACCCTCCCAGCACATCATTGCCAAACTCATGGCTATTGGTAATTCGGGTGACACGGGTATTAAACACCGGATCGATATAATGATCACCCACAGTTTGAGGAGGTTCAAACGTAGCATAATCTGGGGGAACCAGTTTTTCTCTTCCGGTTACCCCTTGGGCCAAACAAAATCCAAAAGTTGCTAAAATGAAAAGGTTTGCAATGTGATAGATCTTTATATTCACCTCGACCGCCTCCCGTAAATCCTCAGCGAGTTAAGACCATTTTTCGCATTTTGGTAAATCCTGCTGAGGTCATACGATAAAAATAAACTCCGCTGGCCAATGGATTGCCACGAGTATCTGTGCCATCCCATGTAATCGAGTATTGACCAGGGGAAAATTGCTTGTTAACGAGTTGGGTTACCTTGTTACCCAGCAAATCAAAAACCGCAATATCGATCGTGGCTGGATCAGCCACTGAGAACCGGATTTCTGTTGCTGGATTAAAAGGGTTCGGATAATTTTGCTCCAGAGAAAATCTGACAGGTTGTTGTGTCGTCCTTTCCCGCACAGAGGTTGCTGTTTGATTCATTTTATAGACACCTGTCAGGGTTCCGGCATAAATGACATTCGTCTTTTTGGGATCCACTGACAGGGTAGCGATTTCAAACTCTTCCAGACCAGTGATCAACAATGTCCACAGATCACCGCCATTACTACTTTTATAGACACCTCCCAAGAGTGTACCGGCATATAAAATTTGAGAATCAGAAGGATCGATCGCAAAAGATTTTACCACAAGATCCCCTAAACCATTGATCTGTTGTTTCCAGCTCACCGCACCGTCATTCGAACGAAACACTCCTCCTCCCCATGTCGCAGCATAGATCACCAGAGGGTTGGTCGGGTCGACAATGAGCTGACGAATTTCATTTGCGGTGATTCCATTGGTGGCCTGAAACCAACTGGCGCCACCATTAACGGATTTGAATACGCCGCTATTTTGAGTTCCGGCATACACGGTATTCGAATTATAGGGGTCGATCGCCAGAGTACGCACCTGCAGATCGGATAATCCCGTATTCATAGGGCTCCAATTCGCGCCCTGATTAAGGGTCTTAAAAACACCTCCCAGAGTTGCACAATAGAGAACATTGGAATTCAAGGGATCGATGATCAGATCCCGTACCTGGGTATCGGTCATGCCGGTTTTCAATTGGGTCCAGATAGAAGAACCAGAAACGAATTTATAGACTCCGCTCCGCCAAACAGCGGCATAAAGAGTACCGGGCTGATTGCGATCTGCAATTATTTTTTCGACCAATAGATTGCGGAATCCGTTGTTCATCGGGCTCCAATCCTGGCCTCCGTTAGCGCTCTTGAAAACACCCGCACCACTGACACCCGCATAAACGACATTCTCCTGAGCCGGATCGGGGAGTATTGACCGCACATCGGCATTCTTTAGCCCCTGGTTGCTGGGCTCCCAGGTAAAGCCTCCGTTCGAGGTGATATATACACCAGCGCCTGCGCTGCCGGCAATGACGGTTTGGTTTTTATTGGGCGCAACGGTTAAACAATTCAAATATTCATTTTCGATTCCCGAATTGAATTGACTATTCCACATCAAGCCACCATTAGTGCTTTTGAACAGACCCCCACCTTGTGACGCAGCATAAATAATCGCAGGATTGACCGGATCCAGTTCAAGATCATAAATCATCTTATTGGTCAAACCATTGACTGAGGGAAGCCAGCTATCCCCTCTGTTTGGAGACCGGAACACACCATCATTGGTAGCAATCATCACCTGGTTGTTTGTTAGGATCACATCATGAACTTTCATCGCTTTCTCACTTTGGCTCAATCCGATATTGATGTCTTGCCAATAATTGACATTCGGACTCTTGCGAAACATTCCATCACCATTTGTGCCGACAAAAAGAGTAGAGTCCTGGGGATCATATATCACAGATGTGAGATCAAGACTTTTCAAGGAATCAGAATCAAACAATATCCAGCTGTCACTTCCATCAAGAGACTCGAACAGCCCAAAATCAGAAGCGAGAAACATATGGTTGGCATTGCTTTTGTCAAACTCGATGTCACGAATATTTACGGTGATCAAACCGTTGTTGGCTTCAGTCCAGGTGATACCCCCATCTGTACTTTTGAAAAAGCCGGTGATTTCAGTTCCAACGAACACGACATTTTTTTGTTCCGGGTGAGTTTCAATAACTTGTATTTGCTGGCCATACAATCCGGTGTTACTGGCAAACCATGTCATTCCCCCATCATTGGACTTCCAGACGCCTTTATCGGCCAGACCGAGATAAACATCGCTGCTACTATTGGCAGCAAATGCGACAGAGACAACGTCGCCTGCAAATGGTCCCATATTCATCCACACATCTGATTGAGCAAAACTCTGTGTTGAAATAACCATCCATAATGCTAGAAAAACTCTTTTCATCCTCATCTCCTTTAATGCGCTATGCGGTTTCCTCTGCTGGCAACTCTTTTAAATCCCTCTTTGAGTGTCATCCCAATGAACAGACTATTTAAGACGAGATATCGTTTCCATAGCCGTTTTGGTTCCTGACACAGGCGGTAGAACCACTCGAGTCCATAATTTTGCATCCAAACGGGCGCACGTCTAGTCAAACCACCCAGAATATCGAAACTTCCTCCGACACCATGAATGACTTTAACATGAAATCGATCGATATATTGTCTGACAAATTTTTCTTTCATGGGTGAACTCATACCCACCAGTAATACATCTGTTTCGGATTCAGCGATCTCCAGAATAGCAGAATCGATTTCCTGTTCGTCATTAAAATACCCGCATCGATAACCAGCGATTTGAATTCCAGGATACATCTGTCGCAAACGATCCACAGCTTTTTGAATGACCTGCGTTCTCGCCCCAAGCAAGTATAGCCGGTATCCCTTTTGTACCGACAATTCAAAAATGCGATACATCAGATCTGTACCATTCAACCGCCCTGGCAGCGGATTGCCAAATATTTTGGACACCCATACCACAGGGACACCATCAGCCCCTACCAAATCCGCTTTTCTGATAATGGCTGCCAGCTCTTCGTCCCATTGAGCTTTGACGAGTTTAGCTGCGTTTACAAGGACTATATGACGAGTTGTGTTTTGCCTTATTTGCGAATTGATCCAATCGACACAGCCTTCTAGATCACAAGCATCGACCGGAACTCCGAACATGTGAACGCGCCGTTGGGGTAAAGTCTGTTCTTGATTCACTTCAGCTCCTCGTTTTGAATCCATTATTAAGAGTTTTGTATACCCGTTTTCATAGGAGCTGATCATTGCTGACAAGGAGAATTTTTGCTGTGCATATTCTTTAGCATTCCTGGCCAACATTTGCTGCTTTTCGGGAGAATCGAGTAAATGAGTGAGTTCCTGAGCCAGAATTTCCGGGTGTTGTGGGGGGATCAGGATTCCGTTATGTCGATCAGTAATCCACTCTCGATTACCATCAACATGGGTTAAGATCACCGGTTTTGCCATTGACATCGCTTCGATGATCGAATTGGGGCATCCCTCACTCTGCTTTGAGGTCAGTACAACCACATCTATTATTTGAAGCCAATCGCCGATGCGGGATTGGTTGCCAGCAAAAATGACTCGATCGTCCAGAGAAAGACGTCGGGTCAGTTGTTCAAGATCGTCACGCTCAGGACCATCACCGACCAAGATAAAATAACAATTGTTGCGCTTTGATGCAACGATTTCGGCTGCTTTTAAAAATGTTTGATGATCTTTTTGCGGAAAGAGTCGTGCGATCATGCCGACAACGGATGAGTTTATATTAAGACCTATCTCTTGTTTAAATTGACGTGCCAAGCCGTTGCTTTTAAGACGATCCAGATCGATTCCGTTGGGTATCATACTTGTCAGTTTCGATGGAACACCCAACGATTCTGCAAATCTCTTTCCTGCCAGGCTATTGGCAACGATCCAATCGGCTTTTCTGTTGGTAAAATGCTCTATTGCATGATACAATCTGCTGCCCGCTGAAGAATACACAGGCTGACTGTTGCGCTCTGAAACCACCACCTTGCAACGATTCATGCGACCCAGAATCCAGGCAAAAAACCGTGCCGACACATTGATGCCATGGATAATGTCGATTCGATGCCGACGTATCCAAAAATGGAGGGGGAGGATAAACCGAAAATCCAGGGCATGTCTTTTTTCGAGTTCCAAATATTCGATGTCGAGTTCCCGGAGCATTTTACTGCACCCTAAACTGCTGTACAGCGTTACCACATGGACACAAAACCGGGAGCGATCCAATCCCTTGATCAAATTGATCAATTGAATTTCTGCTCCGCCGGTAGACAGGGAAGGAATCAGAAACAATAACTGGATTTTCTGGTTTCCAGCGTATAGATATGGATTTATGCTGTTATCAGGCATATCCCAGGGCTTTCATTTTCTCCCATGTCTCTTTATCAAAGTCTTCCTGTTGACTGTTTGCCACATGCGGTTTTAATGACCCAAGCCACTCATCCAATCGTTTTTTCATCTCCAGCGCTCTCTCTTTATCATCAGAATAGCGATTCACGCTTTCAGACGGATCCTGCTTGAGATTAAAAAATTCGTGCCGGTGATCTGACGAATGAATCAATTTCTCATCGCGCGTTTGAATGGATGTCAAAGAACGAAAAAATTGTTTAAATTCATCTTTATCAATATCTTTTCTGCGTACAAGCCAACGATCTACCATACGCTCGGGATTGTCGTACTGACAGAATGCCGCTTCACGCGTCGATTCATTCAGAAAAGATTGTCCTTGATTTTCATTTTTGTAATCCCACGGTATATTCAATCCTTCATAAATTGTGGGTGCGAGATCGACATTTTGAACCAAGTCTCTATTATTTTGAGCCTTAGGAAACCACTCCGGGAACCTTATCATCAAAGGAACCTTGATCAGTCCGTTATATATGCAGAAAGCGTGCCATAAATAACCGTTTTCCCCCATCGATTCACCATGATCGGCTGTAAAAATGATCAGTGTATTATCAAGCAATTTAGAATCCGCTAGCCAGTCAAATAATTGGCCCAGTCGATAATCAAGGTAAGCGATTTCCCCGTCATAGAGTTCGGTATAGGCATTGATCTCTTTTTGACTGAATTGTTTACGTCCGGCAAAAAACCCGATATGATCGAAATCGAGATACTTGTACTGGGAAAACCAGGAACCTGAAAAATAGCGGCGACGGTAGGGTAATGGCGGAAAATAAATCGAATGGGGTTCCTGATAATGCACAAAAAGAAAAAATGGATGCTCGCCCTGATTCAGGATGTGCTGTCGGATACTATGGTTCGTCGCCTCGGCCCCATCATCCCGTTTTAATCCCGCAGACGGCCGATAAAAGTCGAGTATATCTTTGATCATCATTCGCTGGGACAACGAAAGAGGTACCGGGAACCGGGAGGATTTACCCGCTCTGGTGCGGGAACCGGATTGCAGGACACCCTTGTAATAGTACTTGTCAAATCCTCTTGTCAAACCCGTTTTATCGGTGATATAAAGATTATTTGAAAAAATCGCAGTGGAATAACCGATCCCTGACAATCTTTCTGCGAGGGTAGGAATGTCGTCATCCAGGTAGTATCGGGCATTCGTGAATCCATGACTCACCGGGTACAAGCCGGTAAGCATCGATGATACAGAAGCACCTGTCCATGCAGCAGCGGAAATAGCCTGATCAAAGAAAACACTCGTTTCTGCCAATCGGCACAAGTTCGGTGTCGTCTCTTTTTTATACCCATATAAGGACATATGATCTGCACGAAGACTATCGACTGAGATAAATAATATATTTGGTTTCTTTTGCATAAGACCTCAATTTAAACATGTGTTTCCATGAGATGACGAATTCGCCTGGCGCGATTTTGAAAGGTATAGGAGTCGATCTGTTCACGGCTTTTCCGGCACAAGTCTTTCCCGACATGGCGATTATGATAAAGTGTTTCTATTGCAGCAACCAGGGCCCTGGAATTTCCCGCTTTAAAAAGCAATGCATTCTCTTGATGAACGAGTACATCTTTGAATACCGGGATATCACTGGCAATAATGGGCCGGTTCGCTGCCATATATTCAAACAATTTCAAGGGCGAGGTATACCTATGGATGGGCCCTGATTCCGTATTTGGTAACAACACCACATCTGCAGCACATTGATAGAGCTGGACTTGCGCAGGAGGGACATAATCGAGACAAATGACATTATCCGAATGAATGAGCGATCCGGTACCGACAAGAACAAACTGTACCTGTGGCATCTGTCTCGCAGCATCGAGGATAATATCCACCCCTTTGCCAGCATAAGCTTTTCCTGTATAAACGGCACAGAACCGTTCCTTCAATCCGAGTTGTCTTTTTGCCAGATCTTGTGGAATCTTTTGATACAGCCGTTTTTCATCGACCCCATCCGGTTCGACAACCATCACCTTTTTTTCAGAAACCATTTCTGCCAGATCATTGCGCAGCAGGGAGGATATCGTCACCACTCCGGTTACCTGTTCCAGAACGCGTCTGAATCGGGGTAAGGGCTCATGCATCGCATGCGCTTCGAACCAGACCGGGGTTTTGTTCACCGTATTCAATGCAACAAGAGCTGCGTTCAAATTGCGTGAATAGATGACCGCATGATCCAATTTGTTATCACGTCGTAGCGTATCTAAAAAGCGTCTTATTGACCACATGAGCGAAAATCCACCAATCGCGGGGATCCTCATTTTTTTCCCTGACGCCGGTTTACTTAACGACATCAAAGATGGCAGACGGACGATCTCAAACTCGACTTGTATATCATAATAGCCAAACGAATCTGGCTTTTTCACTGCATCCGAGAAAAACCAGGGCCGAACAAGGGTTGTTTTCAATCCTGTTTGCTGAAACGCCTGACACATGTGCATCTGTTGAATAGTGCACGCCATAGGACTGGGTATGAGTTCATTAGAAAAATAATAAAGAGTTTTAATGTTTTGTTTCTTCATCTTTATCCGGGAATTTAAGTACAACCCAATATCCTGCCAATAATCGCGCTACCGAGATCCCCAGCAAGGCATAACCAACGCCCATGACCCCATATCGGGGAGTGATCCAAATCAAAGCCCCTGAATAGACGACCAACAGCAAAATAGACAGTATAAAGTGCCATCGAATAGCTGCAAGTCCGAGCTTGCCGGTAATGATGCTGGAGGGTAAATTATAGAGTACCCGAATCGCACCGACAAATGTTAAAATGCGCAACAGCGGGGCACCGTGCAGATATTTTTCGTGGTACAAGATTTCCAAAATCCACTCTGCAGTAAAATAAAAAAATGCGGCGACCAATATAACAGGAAGCAAAGAAAATAGATTGAGCTTTTGCCATTTCAAAGAACGGTTTCGACTGAATTCCGGCACCCAGACATATTTTGCGGCTCTTCCCAAAATGTTAAAAGCCTGGACAGGGACGAGGGTCGCGATATATAAACCCAAAATTTCATAACCCAGTACTTTGGATATGACCAGAGAATCCAGAGACGCCATCACATTGACAGAAATGCTTATGCCCATAAATACAAGTCCGGTCAAATGCATTTCTCTGGGTACAGTTTGCTCGCCTTGTGGAAAGATCTTTAAAGTATATCTCCATCCGATTGCGGCGTTTACCATAATAATGGTAGCATATGCAATCACAGCAGACTGTACGGATAAATGACCGATAAAGTAAATAGGAACAAGCAACAAAAAATAGAGTCCCCGAAATCCGGATAACAAAATCACTGCTGATTTGTAATTTCCCTGACTCCTAAAGATGCTTGAAAGCAGAATATTCATCCCATAGCAAAGAACACCACACCCGACCGCAAGAATCATCCAAACCGGCAAATCATAGATGAATGAACTTGCCAGCACACCGGTCAGAGCAAGAGCAAAAAACACCAGCACAATGAAACGTAACGTCTTTTTCCATGCATACAATGGCAATGCCGAACGGCTGAAATAACGGGCAATGGATATATCCTGACCCCAAACCGCCATGGTCGGAATAAACAGGATCAACGTTCTTGCTAAACCGAATTGGCCAAAGTCCGCCGGACTAAGAATCCGCCCCAAAAGAATAGAAGAAAAGGCAGCAAACAGCATGGTCAGGCTGAGAAGAAATGTGACCTGCCCGATCTTCCAAAACATTTGTCTGAGCATTTATTTTTCACCCCTGTCAAAAGTAGACTCGTTTTTCCCTGATAAAGAAAAAGCACCTGCCGCCAGCGCCATCAAAAGATAAAACAGGGGTGAACCACCCGGAGGGTGCTTATCGACAAGACCATGAACAAGATATCCGACCACCCCCCCTAAAAGAGCGATAGAAATAATAGAATAAAAGGGATCAGCTGCACGTGTGGTTTGTATTAACATTCGCATCAAAGCCACCAACATCCATAAAAACATGGCAAACCCCAAAAAGCCGGTTTCACCTGTAATCAGCAGATACATGTTATGAACAGGTCTGGGAATAGTAGAAAAAAGCCGTCCCAAATAGGTGTTGTTATATTCACGCATTATTTCCTGGTAATTATTGATGCCCAGGCCCCCAAAGGGGTGATCTTTGATAATTTCTATGGCGATTTGAAACATAGGAATTCTACTGAGCGCAGAACCGTGGTCTTCACCGGTGATTCGCTCAATGATTTGACCCGAAAAAATGGAGAAAACGATGACCAAAATGAAAAACAAAAGAAATGCGAGTTTCAAGACAGAAGTGAGTTTCATGTGATCTCGTTTAATCAAAAAATAGAATAATAATGCCATTCCTCCGAGAACTGCAATCCAGCCGCCCCTCGAGCCTGTCATGATCATGGCAGCCATACCGACTGTAAAGATGATTATTGCGGCCATCCGCCATTTCGGACGTTTATCAACAAGAAAAGCAGCGAAACAGAGAGGCAATAAAAGTTCCAAAAACATAGCCAGGCGATTGGGGTGCCCCAATGTGCCTCCGACACGGCTTAATTGATCTCCGCTTTCCAGGTCTACTTGCATCTCTCCCAGAAATTCTAACCCCAAAGGTCGGCCGGCCGCCATTTGCAGCATAGCCAAAGACGATTGAAAGGCCACAGCTGCCACCAAACTCCAGACGACCAAATTGACGTCCGATTTGTCCTCGAGTTGATTCATCACCACAAAATAGAGTATGAGCACTTTGCCCATTTGTACCAATTCAAAGGAAGCGAGGTCGAGTCGTGGAGCCCATAAAAGTGTGATTAAACAGGCTTCAAAGTACAAGATAGCCGGTACGGTTAGACGCGCGGTGAACCGAAACACCCGTCCTTTACGGCGATGGCTGTCCAGAATCCACCAGGCCAACAGCAGCAACACAAAAATATCCCGCAGCGCAATCCCAATAGTGGCTGCGCCGGCTTGATTTTCGAAAACGTGTATGAAATTTATATCCACTCCCAGGGGGATGGTCATCACCAGAAATCCGAGAAAAAATCTTTTCAGATCACTGATGAGCATCATGCTGAATAAAAAAATCAATGACGACACAAAAAGCAAAAGGGCAATCCAAGACATCTGGATCAGCATCACCATGCCCAGGCCAACAGCCAGGGAGAGCAAAATAACGATAGGCCATTGCCAAAAAAGTATTTTCCGATTAATGGTTGACATTGAAAGGCAGCTTTTTGCTTATATGGGTGAAACGTTCCAAACCAATTGCTGTAAACATGATAATAAAAGGCTCCACGGGAATTCGATACCGTACTTCAGCATAGATCAGAGAATATCCCAACGCCATACTTGCAATGGTCAGAAGCAAAAATATCATTTTTTGATTCCAGGGATAAAGCAAGCCCAGGCCAAAGAGTGCAAGCAGCATCGTGGGAACCATAATGATGGTGCTGAAATAGGGCACAAGCTTCCAAAATAATTCACCATTTGTAAACATGCGTTCGTCTTGAGAATAGATCGCACTACGATAACTGGGATCACCGCTGTCCAGTCGATCCGGATATGGCGCCCAGAAATGGACCATCTCTTTTGCCACATATTTTAGCGTCCCTATAGGATCGTGCACGTAATGCATTATGGTTTTTGAAAGAGCATCTTTTTGAGACCCTGTAGGATTTTTCGCCAAATAATCGACAGTCTTTTGGAAACCGGAATTGATTTCGTGGTTATTGGCTTCCTGGTCCTCTAAATCTGGGAGCACGGTATGGGGAAGATTTTGAACCAGGACGAGTCGATGATACACATGATAGTTGCGGATCGTCCATGGTGTCAGCGTTAACAAAAGACCGAATATGAATAGAACCAGTCGTAAGATGCGCTTCTTTACAATAAATGTCCGGTCCCATAAAAGCCATGTCAGCCAGACCGGGAGTAAGAAAAAAACCGCCGGTCGATTGAGAGCCGCTAGCGCGGCAACAGAACCGGCAAGAAAAGCATAAAGCAATCCGTGTTCGTGTCGAAAAAGCAAAAACACACAGAGAATGAGCAACAAGGTGAATGACAACGTAGGATACAAAATTCCAGACAAGATAATAAAGTGTGGAAAAAAGACCGAAAGCACCAGCGATAATTTGGCAACATTGGAGCCGAATAGATTGTTCGCAAGCTGATAAATGAGCAGGCAAAGCAAGGTTCCTAACAACACTTCGAATAACCTTACGGCAAGAAAAGAATGCCCGGCAACCGCATAGACTCCAGCCATCAAGGCAGGATAAAGTGGAGCTCGATAATAATCTTTAGGCAAATTACCATGCTCTAACAAATAACGGGCGGCTGCATCATAGTGACGGGTATCGCTAAAATAATACTTGTCAGGTTCAAGCACCAAAACAAAGACAATGCGAATCAGCAAAGCAATAGCCAGCCAGCTCAACACGAATCGCCGTGTATTTGACCGCTTTTTTTGTATTTCGGTCTCTATGAGGGGTCGAGGTATTGAGGTTTTGGGCGTTTGATAAACAACGCCATCCACTCTCCCACGCCATAACCGAAATGTGTGATCAGATATAAAAGCAACACATCGGGAAAGAGGGGTAAACATTTTTTTTGCCATGTATTCCATAAAGATGATATCAGAGTTAGAGTAAAGTAAATAATCCAGAGAATTCGCACGGGCTCCAGAAACAAGAATAGCACAGACCCGGCAAATGCAGCAGGCATCAACAGATGCAGCTGAATTCGCTTGGGATGTTTTTTAAACAGCCATATTCGACCTTTTCCGTATAAAATCATATTTTTCAGCCAAGCCCACCAATGATCACGCATTCTATGAAGAACAAATGCCCGGTGTAAATACATCAACCCGTAACCATGATCTTGCAGGCGAAAGGATAAATCCTGATCTTCGCCAATATTTCCACATCCAGCATCAAACCCTCCCACCCTTTGAAGAATGGCCTTATCATACATCACATTGACCGTGGGAAGGTGCGGCACTCGTTTATCGGCTTGAAAGTGTCGTCCCTGAACCGAACCATGGCTCCCGAGATAGCTATCCAAAAACGCGTCGAGTGCACGATAGAAACGGGATTTGTCAATCGGAGGTCTGTTACTCCCTCCTACTGCAGCAAGTGATCTTGTCGTTTGCCCATAAAGCATCCAGCCTGTGGCAAAATGATATAACCAATCCGGCGGAGCGATGCAGTCAGCATCCAAAAAGGCGATCTTTTCATGCCGGGACGCCAAGATCCCCATATTGCGACTTTTGGCAATATTGCGTTCAGGATTGGTCACCAGCTGTATATGACGATAGTCTTTAGTAAACGATCGAATGATATCGCGAGTACCATCTGTAGATTCATTATCAACAATAATCAGTTGTACAGAATCTGCCGGATACGATTGTTCGACGATCGATTGGATACATTCCGCAATCTTTTTTTCTTCATTGTAGCACACGACAACAACAGAGATGTTCAGCACGTGCTACTCTAGCCCTCCTTTTTTTTCCTGCGTACCACATATCCGCCAATGGCCAATTCATGTACACATCCCCATAACAAATGTTCCAAGGCCTCTTTGGGACGATGCACAATGGGTAAGCCATGTCTGTTAAAACTTGTATTCAAAATCACAGGTACACCGGTTTTACGATAGAATGTTTCGATGACCCGGTAATATCGAGGGTTGTCCGGCCGAACACTATGAACTCTGGCAGTGTTATCGACATGAATGGCTGATGGGATATCTTGTTCTTTACCCTCGACAACTTCGAACGCCATGGTCATAAAAGGAGTGGGACAAAAATTCTTAAAATACATATGCCCCTTGTCCTCCATACAGCTGGGAGCAAACGGCATAAACCAATCGCGGTTTTTCATTTGGCTGTTGATCATATCGCGGGTTTCTGGTTTACGGGGATCAGCCAGGACACTGCGTCGACCCAGCGCCCTCGGACCCCACTCTTCTCTGCCCTGGAACCACCCGATAACCTTTCCCTGGGTCAGGGCGGTCCCGACATATTCAGAGATATCGTCACCTAAAAACTGCCATTCGATGTCATTTGCAAAGGTATCGAGTTCGGTTTTGATCTCATCATCTGAAAATTGCACGCCCAGATTGGCATCATTCATCTCGAGGATTACAGAGGAGCCGTTCTTTTGATGTGCCAATTCCAATGCGGCACCAATTGCCGTCCCGCCATCGCTGGCATGAGGATGAATGAAAACATGATCGATGCCATCGAGTTCACGTATTAATTTGTTTACCTTGACGTTCAAAAAGGTCCCTCCGGCCAGGGCAAGTTTTTGAAACGGATATTTTTCTTTCAGCACACGGATATATCCCAAGAGTCTTTTCTCCAAAAGGGATTGTGCAGCAGCGGCAACGTGGGCTTTACCATGCTTTTGTATCAGCCGGTTTATTTTTCGGCCGGACCGGGTCTTGACCAATACGTCTTCTCTGGGGGTCATCACATAATCGATCCAATAATCATATCCGCGCCATTTTTGCTCCTGATATTCGAAAACCATTTCTTCCAAGTCTGCCTGACAGATTTTGGGGTCACCATAGGCGGCAAGGCCCATGGTCTTTCCCTCACCATCCATATAATGTAATCCAAGACAAACAGTAACCGCAGAAAACCACAATGCAGTGGCATACAGAGGAATTTCTTCCAAAAGATCCATGTGGCCATTTTCGCATCGATAGACCTGGCCTGCGATATTTTTACCCTGACGGTTGGGCCCAAAACCATCCATGCTCAACGACAGGCATTGATCAAATCCGCTGCAACGATAGGCACTGGCGGCATGACTTGCATGATGATCCATAAAAATGATTTTTTCCTGCGGAACACCCAGTTCCAAAAGACCATTTTGAAAAGCCGCAGGCTTGTACATTTTTTTAAAGTTGGGTACCAGGTATTTGAACATGATCAAGGCTCCTGGTCCTACCAAGCCACCAAAGCTTCGAATGCCATCCCAAATATTTCGCTCAAAGAGATCATTATAAAATGATGATGGTGGGTAACCCACTGCAAAATAGTCGATATCATCCAGTTTAAGGTGTGCGTGTTCTAAAGAAGCATCCAGAGCATTACGGGGAAAATTCATATCATATTTTATCCGTGTAAAGCGCTCTTCAGATGCGGCAAAAAGAATATGATTATCGCGAACGAGTGCTACACTGCTGTTATGATGAGCACCGGCCACATCGGAAAGTCCCAAAATTATCATACAACATCCGTCCCATTGGAGTTCATTGGTCTTCGTTCAATACCGAGCATACTTAGAAAAAATGAAGAAAAAAGGACCTGAGCTCCTATAATCATCAGGGTAGACGCCACAAGCGCCAGCCGAACCCGGTTGAGGGGCCCAAAGTCGTTCGTTATCCATTCGATAAGGATATAGAGATCAGTCATAAATCCCACAGCGAAAATGATGGCCCCCAGCACAAGACCGCGTTCCAGATTGAATAAGCCAAAGGCACGGGACCATGATTTATTTTGATTTGCATACTGATGAGTCATTGCATAAATTTTTGCAAAGAGTCCGATATTAATAATTTGAAAGCCCAGGACAGCCATCATACTGCCCAAAACCATGACATGTAGATCCACCATACGCCCGAATAACTGAACCGGGCCGGGCAACAAGGCAAACATGGCACTCATTCCGAGCAGAAAAAGGGAAAATCCTGGCCAAAAATAGAGATAAGTCGGACTATACAGCAGCATGAACCTAAGGTGACGCCAACCATCGCGAAAGGATCGAAGGTGCGGTGGTCGGCTACGACCATCGGGGTTCAGGGTCACGGGAATTTGTTTTATCCTCAGGTCTCGTTGTAAGGCTTTGATGATCATCTCGGACGCAAACTCCATCCCGGTGGTTTGTAAATTCATGGAATGATATGCATCTTTTGTAAAAGATCGCATTCCACAATGAGCATCGCCGATTTTGGCTCGAAAAAAAATATTCAGCAAACGGGTCAAAATCGGATTTCCGATATAACGATGCAGCCAGGGCATGGCTCCCTTTTCAATATGCCCACGCAACCGATCGCCAATGACAAAATCGGTGCCATTGAGCAACGGGTCGATAAAGCGTTTCAGATCTGTCAGATCATAGCTGTCATCTGAATCCGCCATAACGATCAGTTTTCCCTTTGCAGCCTTAATCCCTGCCCGGTAAGCGCTGCCATATCCTTTTCTCGACTCGGTGATGACACGAGCACCTTCTTGTATGGCGATGTCAATCGAGCGATCAGTCGAACCGTTATCTGCAACGATCACTTCCCCATGAAGACCTAAACGAGAAAGAGTCTGCCTGGCTTTGCGCACACAAAGTCCAACGGTTTCTTCCTCATTCAAACAAGGCAATACTATACTTACCAGTGGTTTCATGGAACTTTCCTCAACAACAATAAAAGCCTTTGCACGTCCTAAAAAAGCGCAAATCCAGTGGCTGAATTCAAACAGGCTCTGAGCCTCATCGTTTCGCTGGTTTCATCCCGCGGAATTTCGTTCAGAGCTTTAAAACAATTATACACGCAAACTCGACAGACTGCGTTTACAGGATCCTTATTGTCCGGTTGCTTTAATAATGGTCGGCACGGTTTTGAACATAATTTTCAAATCAAGGCTGATCGACCAGTTGTCAATATATTCAAGATCTAAGCGCATCCATTCCCAAAATGAAAGTTCATTCCTGCCATTAATCTGCCATAAACATGTCAATCCGGGCCGCATGCTAAATCTTCTCTTGTGCCACCGTTCTGTAAAGCCCTCGACATCGCGTAAAGGCAAAGGCCGCGGCCCCACAATACTCATATCACCCGAGAGGATGTTAAACAGCTGCGGTAGTTCATCGAGGCTCGTTCGGCGCAAAAAATGTCCAAGGGGAGTGATACGAGGATCGTTCTTTATTTTAAAGGTGGGACCATCTGATTCGTTGAGATGCTCCAACTTTTCGACCATGGTCTCTGCATCTTTGATCATGGTTCTAAACTTTAACATTTTGAATCTACGTCGATTGTATCCAATTCTCTCCTGTCTGAACAAAACCGGACCGGACGAGGAAAGCTTTATCGATGTGGCGATCAATAGCATCAGAGGTGCAAACAGTAAAATCATAAAGCTGGAAAGAAAGATATCCAACAATCGTTTTAGCCATAACGAATCCTGAAAACGATGAGTTCCCGTTTGCATGGAAAAAATCGGGACGCCATCAGCAACATATGAAGCGTGATCACTGATCTTGAATTTGAACCAATCAGAAGGCACTCTGCAAATCACACCCAATTCCTGACATAATTCAAGCACCTCGGTAATTTTTTCATAATAGGATTTTATCGGTAAAACGATAAAGACTTCATCCACGACATGATGTTCTAGAAAAGAAGGAAAAGTTTCGAGGTCACAAAGACGGTCTTTCACATCTACGGGATGGCTGGCAGAAACCAGAAAATTATCATCCACAAAACCGAGGAAACGATACCCGAGATCACGTCTTTTCAATAATTTTTGGGCCACGGTTTGAGCCCGGGGGCCGCTTCCCACGAATACAATATGCCGCAGGTTTCTTCCATGGCTGCGAAGATAGACCAAAAAAAAGCGGACAAGGGTGCGCGCAGGAATCAACAAAAGCAACGAGCCTCCCCAAAACACCAATATGACATTGGGGTTGACATAATGACTCCAAAAGAAAAAGCTTGTCACAGCTAGCGCCAGAGCGGAAAAGGAAACCGCTTTGAAAATATCAAACCACTCTTTTAACTGGTTATCCAACCTGCGCTTTTGATATAGCCCAAAGTGATAAAAAATTCTATTCCAGGTATAGAGCAAAATGAGAAAAGCCAACAAATTGACGAGTTCAATCTTGATATAAATCAATTCAGTAAAACTTACTGCTGGGGTTACTGGAGCATACAGATAAAGCCCGAGAAGCAGGGACACAGAAAGGATGTTGAGATCCAAGACCCTCGTACCATAAGCCAGTATTTTCCGCTTTATTTGCATCCGTTCCTCCCAGTCCTCGTCTTTACTCAAGTCCGCTTGGTTGACTGATTTTTTTCAGTGTAATAGGTATAATAATAATTATAATCTCCATAAAGGTTCTTTTCATGGATGTTATTGATTATCGCGCCCACCACACGATCAGACACTCGATCGAGCATTCCTTTGGCTTTTAAAATAATTTCTTTGTCATTTCGCCCGGATTCAATCACCAGGGCAATGCCATTCACATTTGGCGCGAGGACAGCAGCGTCAGTTACCGCGATAATCGGCGGAGCATCTATGACGATAAAGTCATATTTTTCGCTCACCAACTCTAACAAGTCTTTCATGGTGTCACTTGCAAGGATTTCCGAAGGATTCTCTGGATAGTCCCCGGAACTCAGAAAATCAAGCCGAGAAATGGATGTTTTTTGTATGGCTTCGGAAACAGCCACAGAAAGGGATGCCATTTGTTGTACAGCAACGTGAGCTCGGTTAGAGGGCTCTTCAAGATCGGCTTCTTTTTCCTGGGTCTGGTACTTGCCGTTTTTGCGATTTTTAAGAAAGTAAAGAGATAAAATATCAGCCAAACCCGGAGATCGGTGCAGCGCCAGGAATTGATGTCCTGTTGGTTTTCGCATATCCGCATCGATCAACAGGGTACGTAATCCCATTTGCGCGGTGACGACAGCCAAATTTGCACAGGTCGTGGATTTTCCTTCACGAGGCCCAGAGCTGGTCACCATAAACGTACGAATGTGTTCATCGCCCGGTGCAAATTGCAAATTCGTTCGCAGTGTCCGGTATGCCTCAGCGATGGCAGCAGATGGAGAATAGTAGGCAATAAGAGCCGGAGAGGGTTTTTTGTATTCCGTTTCTTCAGGCACAGCAGGTTTTGGATGAACGCGAGGGATAGATCCAATGACGGGTAACCCGATCTTGCGCTCTACCTCTTCCGGCGTTTTGATAGACGTATCGAGGGATTCCATAAAAAAGGCCAAACCAAGACCCATTGTCAATGCGAGCACAATACCTATGGCCAGATTGAGATTTTTGCGGGGACTAATCGGAGCACGGGGCAGATCGGCACGGTCGATAATGCGAAGGCTGCCAATTCGTTCCGCTTCTTCAATGCGAGCTTCTTCGTGCTTTTGTGACAGAGAAGCATAAATACTGCTGGCCAGGTCTCTTTCACGGGTAAGACGTGCGAGTTCATATTCTTTGCTCGGCAACCTGCTCAACTGCGCTTCATACCGGGCAATACCTTGTGCCAATGAACGCTCTTGGGTCTTCAATGTCTCTAACTCAATTTCGAGATTGATTTTTTCCTCATATAAAGAAGCCATTTGAGAAAGCGGATCAATCAAATTCTCTTGCTCTACCAGTTTTCGGGCTTCATCAGACAAGTTGTCGCGAATTTGTTCAAGATCATTACGTAACTGAACCATTTTGGGATTGTTTTCGGGAACACCTGCAAGTTGCTGCCGTATGTATTGAGTGCGTTTATCTTTTAACTCCTCTTTGAGTTGCTGTATCATGGGGGTAGAGATGTTGCTAACAGAAGGCGCTAAATTTTCACGACTGGCAGAGAGTTTTTCGGCAATCGTATTGAGCCGCTCCTCAGTTTTTTCACGATCAGATTTTACAGTTTGATAAAGCGCGTCTATGCTCGAGGTTCGATGAATGAGTTCTTCGACCTGGTTATCAAGAGAAGTGACCTGATTGGATTCTTTGAATTGACGTAATTTCTGTTCAGCCTCATCGAGACGTTCCTTGTATCGGTTGCGCTGTTCTGCGATAAATTCTTTTACTCCCCCGGCTTGCTCTTGTCGTAATCGCAAATTACGTTCTTGTAATACCTCACTTATCGTATTCGCCACAGTCATGGCAATGCGGGGATCGGAATCCTGATAACTGAGCGCAATCACATCGGATTCGGCAACAGGTTTGGCATCCATGTTTTTACGAATCTTGGCCGCATAGTAAGCTCTGAGATCGATTTCCTCGTCCAACTCTTCTTCTTCTTTGGGAGCCAAATGGTTGATGACTCTCTCAGGCAAGGCTTCGACAACATTTAGGGCAACCGTACGGCTGGTTATTTCCTGAATTTGATTGAGCAAGGCCTCACGGGGCTTGTATTCCGGAGCCGAATAGGCACCGCTCACAGACATACGAGGTTCTTCATAGATGATTGTACAACTGGCCTCATAAATCGGTGTGGCCGAAATATTATAGTAAATAACCGGAACCATAATCGCTATCAATGTTCCGACGATATACCAGCCCCTCCTCAATACGATATTCAAAAATGCAGACACTGCAGATTGATCGCGATCTTCAATTGCCATGAACTCTGTTCCCTTTAATTTTAATAGGCTTTGTTACCAATTTTCATCGGTTGCGCGCAAGTACCAGACATAGACACTGGCGATCACGGCAACCTCATGAGCAATACGTACGATTTCTCGCCATTTATGACCTGTATTTTGCGGGATATAGACCACATCCCCCGGTTTTAATTGCGGAGGCGCTTGCATCCCTTCCTTATCTTTGAGATAAGCAGACAAATTATATTCAATCATTCGTTTTCCCAACTGAGTGTTGAGAATATCATCGATACGGTCCTCATCGATTCGCCCGGCCTTGGCTTCAGAGACCAGTTGTTTTAGACCGTCACGCGACAGAAACCATCCCTTTGATTCCCGTGTCAACCTTACTTTTTCCAATGCTGCAAACTCGGTGGGCCCCCCTGCTTTAGAGATCAATTCCATCAGATTGGTATCATAAGTCACACGAAATTCTCCGGGTTGTCTTACTTGGCCCCATATATGAACATCCATTTGCAAGGTTTCTTCTTCACCGAGAATGTAATCTCCGGTTTCTGGGACTTGCTGTGCTGCCAGTGATGTCAAAATCAACAAGATGCCGATAAAAAAGCTATACCTTTTCAAGAGATACCCTTTCAAAAAATAAACCAATAAGCAAATAATTGACTGCAATTGCTGTGCCACTAAATAGCGTGCAAGAAAGAATTTACACGTAATTCGGATTTAAAAAAGCCATATTTTCAGTAAATTCTGTACCAGCAAATCCAAAAGACTTTCGCACGGTGTCTATATCGGCAGATCACCAAATGATGTGGTGAAAAGTGATACATCTGTGTCACAGGACATAACGGCTATCGCTCTTTTTGATATTCCAATCCGTATTTTTTCATCTTGTTATACAGAGTCCCCCGACTCACTCCAAGAGTTGATGCAGCGCGGCTGATATTGCCATCATTTCCTCGCAAAGCCTGATCGATCAAAACTTGCTCCGCACATTCGAGCTGAAGCGAAGGCAAAACGAGTTCTATCGCATTTTTCTTTTGTTTAAAGTCACCCAAATCCTCCAGTCTTAATGTATCGGTTTGACAAAAGAGCACTCCCCTCTCCACCAGGTTTGCCAGTTCCCAATAATCACCAGGCCAGCTATGCGACAAAAGGGCATTCTTGGCCGATTCATCGAGTTCGTTGATCTCTTTGTTATATTTTCTTGCATAGAATTCGATCCAGTAATAGGCCATTGCAATGATATCTTCAGGCCGACTCGACAGCGGAGGGAATTCGATCACATTGGCAAGAATTTGATCTGCAAATTCGGAATCGAGGCGAGGATGCCGTCGTTCAGAAAGTCTTTGGTTTATTCCGAACACCAAACGCAGCTCGGGCTGGTAATACAAACGTTCCTGCTCATCCCAATAATCCAACAAGGCATGCTGACAAGCCAAGGGTAAAGACAGAGCATTGTAAAAAAATAGAGTTCCACGATCAGGTATACCGGTGTTGTCCCTTAATTTTTGTCGGGGGAGAATAGATTTGATATGGTTGATCGTCATGAACTGACCATCCAAATGTACAAACGGTTCAAAGCGATTAATACTCAGGAAATGAACCAGGCGTGCATAGTCAGTGACATCACTGTGGGGATCCGTCATAAGAGTCAAGGGAGTGGCAGATCTCGCTGTTATGGCTAATTTTTGCATCCTCTCACGCATGACCGGTGATTTTGGTGTAAAATCGAGAAGAGCGCCTTCCCGATCCCAGCCGTTACGGCGAGCATTCAACAAGGATTCTCTTAAAGATAAATGGGTAGCATTTCTTAAAGCCTGGAGCAATTCAGATTGGTCCAGGGGAGCCATGATATAGTCATGAGCTCCTTGCTTAATGGCATGTACAACGGTATATATATCTGACTGCGGGATGATGGCTATCAGAGGTTTAAAGCCGCTTTTAATGGCGAGCTCTTCCACAATATTTTCCGGATGCTGCGGAGGTCGGCATAGATCAACAACAGTGGCAACAATGGATTTTTTGGCCTCCAAAACGAGACGAACTTCTTGTATGGATTCAGCCGAATAAATATTTATCTGGCGCGAACGGAAAAAATCATGAATAGAAAATAGTGTATCACCCTGACCTGAAATAATCAGGATATCACCCTGAATTTGCATCTAACCTCCTCGAGTCAACAAGTAGAAGAATGTCTGCAATGTCTGTACCAAACCTCATGCCGAGCAACGATGCAAATTCAATAAAAACAGAGTAAATACAGGTATAAAAAGCAAATAAAATACGTTAAAATGTATACAATTGATACATTGTATCATTGAGATACAATTTTGAATTTCAAGATTGTATATTCTTTCTATGGAAATCTGGTACAGGCCTCAAGATAAAAAAACCGACAATCATAATCAAGACCAAAGCCAGTACTGCCATTTTATATTTTACAACCGTTCCCATTGAAGCAAAAGTCCAGGTGGTCAAACTCCAAATCAGAGGGCCAGTGATCGCTGCCACCTTGCCGGATAGTGAATAAAGCCCGAAAAATTCTCCGAGCATTTCTCTGGGAACCAGAGAAATGAGCAAAGGCCGGGCAGAGGTCCACGTAGATCCCATCAAAGCGCCCACAAATGCGCCAACAATCCAAAATATAACCGTATGCGAAGTCGTGACCACGATAGAAAGGCAAATGATCCAACCGCCAATGACCCATTGCAGAGTTTTTTTAGGCCCGTAATGATCAGTTAATATGCCGCACAATGCAGAGCCAATGACTGCAAAAGGTACTTCGAACATTAAAAAGACATTTGCCTGCCCCCTGGTAAAGCCCATGACCTCCTGTGTATAGACTCCCATAAAGAGAATAATCGTCTGTATGCTGTCCTCATACAAGAGTTTTGCGACCAGAAATCGCAACAATCCAGGATATTTCTGTGTATCTTTGAGGCTGGACAATATTTTTTGATATGATTTGCTGACGGTCCATTTTTCCGTATATCTGGCTTTTACTTCTGGCTCATTGACAAAGAAAAAGGTTGGCAGAGCGAACAGCAGAAACAAACCTGCTGTAGGGATAAATGAGGCAACGGTTCCTCCTGCCTGAATGCCGGGAATGGAAAAAGAAAAAATCTCTCCTTCCACAAAGACTTGCGCCACCAAAAGACCAACCACAGCCCCCACATACCCCATTGCCACACCATAGCCTGATACGCGTCCCAGGGTTCTCCGGGTGCTCACCGCAGGGAGCAAAGCATTGTAAAAAACCAGGCCACCCTGATAACTATAATTGGCTATCACAAAAAAGGTCATTGCCATTGCAACGATCAGCCAGGGAAGGGAGACCAGTTTTCCGACACCACCCATTGCAGCGGTCCCCATGATGCAGGCTAATGTGAACCAAAGCAGAGGTTTTAATTTTGTTCCTCTCCAGTCCGACCAATCACCCAAAAGGGGCATGGTCAGGGCGACCAGAATCATGCTAATGGAATTAGACAGAGAAAACACAAAATCGCTTTGGCCCAGATCAATGATCAACCATGTGCCGAAATAGAGAGAAACCACATTCATGGAATAGGCCGTATTGGCAAAATCATATAGAATCCAGGAGACCACAGCCTTTTTTGCAGGTTTTTTGTTCGAGTCGTCCATCATAATGTTTTGGTACAAATGTTATTCTACGGGGTACTGTAAACTGGTCAGGAGTTGCTCGAGTTGGTTGCTGAATCCCCGATAGGGTTTACGCGGAGGAACGATTGCGACGAGAATGACGGATTGTCCAAAAAACAAGGTAAATCTAAACACCAATTTTTTGCCAAATTCATCTTCGACCAGGATTTCTTTTATAGTTGCCAAATTGCCGATGTTACGAATTATCTTTTGGACTTTGTGCATGAGCAATGAAATCTCTACGGCCCGTTTTTTATGCAAAATATCTCGCCGGCTATATCTGGCTATCTCTAATCCTTCATCGGTAAGGAGAAATACAGATTCGTAATTACCCTGTGAAACGATTTCTTTCATCGCATTTTTTATCACCTGTTGAACTGATGGAGAATCTTCGAATGACAAGGTATTCATGAATCAATCTTTCATCTTTTCAAACACGAGTGTGATCACCGATTTCAAGGTTTCAAAAACACCATCTCCGGTTATCGCAGTGGCTTCAAAATAGGGGACATTAAGAAAATTGAGTTTACGCTGTAAGAAGCCGATCGATTCAGCAGAAGAACAATCCCGCTTGTTATATTGAAGAACCCATGGAAAACGAGCAAGGGTTTTTCCCAGGTTGATCAATTTCGTTTCCAAATCCATCAAGCTGTCCAAATTTGCATCCATACGTGATCGTTGCGAATCAGCGACAAAGACGACGGCATCAGCACCATTGAGAATCAACTTGCGGCTAAACCCGTAATGTACTTGCCCGGGTGTGGTATATAAAAAGAACCGAGGTTTGCGACCTTGAATTGCGTCCAAATCGAGTTGCATAAAATCAAAAAACAAGGTACGATCTTCTCGGGTTTTGAGGGAGATGAGATCGCTCTTTAATTTATCGTCGAGATGGGCATGAATAAACTCTAGATTTGTCGTCTTGCCGCTCAAGCCAGGTCCATAATAGACAATTTTGAACAGGATTTCTTTTTTAGCCCAATCTATATGCATATCGATTAAGAGCGTTTTGAACCAAAAGCCTTGTCCAGTTCTTTGCCGAGAAGAGCACGAAATTCATTATCAAAGAGTTCCACATTTTCCTGGTATTGCTGCCTGAATTGCTTTAACAACTGTTGCAATTGCTCGATAATGTGTTGTGTCAGCACTCTGATCAATCCCAAAGCAATGGACTTGTGAAACAGAACGACAAGAAGATAATCATCTCCCAGGCTGCACAAGTATAGATTCTGCTTGACTCCTTCATGAAAAATAAAGCTAAAACGATCGCCATTTTGAGTCAATTTTGCCATTTCGGATGTGGCTAAAAAATCTCCTGCGGCCAGGGCAGTCAGAGAAGCCACTTGAGATTGATTCAGGTATCCCTGATAAGCAATAGGATAACCGTTCATGTCTGCAAATACACAAAGAGTTGCCCGGGATCGTTTTAAAAAATCCTGTAATAAATCTGCAACTTTTTTAAAACTCTCTTCAGAAAGTACAATCCGTTTGCCATTCTCACGTTGCCTAGCTTGCATCTATCTACCCCATGATTCGGGTTTATAGGTCTTAACGACCGTGACTCAGCCTCTCGATTAAAAAAGGTGGTAGATGGTGGTCTCGCATTTGATCTTGGACAATTTCAACAGGATAAGAGATCCGTAAACGTTTTAAAAGAGCATGGTCACGATCATAGAGTACCCAGGATGCCTCGGGATTATTGTCACGCGGCTGCCCGACACTTCCGACATTAATAATGTATCGTTTTTCTTTTTCCAACACCATTTTTACAGAGGACTCTTTATTCACTCCCATTTTGGGATGATAGGAAAAAACCAATGGATAATGAGAATGCCCGATAAAACAGAGCTGCTGCTCAAAACACTCAAACTCGGTTTCGGCTTCTCTTGGTGATAAAACATAATTCCAAAAGTCCGGATTACATGGTGAAGCGTGAACAAAAAAGCACTCTTGCCATGACTTTTCCACAGGGAGCTGCTGCAAATATTTTGCATTCTCTGGAGTTAATTGCTGCCGAGTCCATTGTATTGCTTGACTTGCAAACGTGTTGAAACTGTCGACATTCATAAGACCGATAGCAGCATAATCGTGATTGCCCAACAACACAATATCAGCCGCTTTTTCGACCATCTGAATACATTCATTTGGTTTTGGACCATAGCCCACAATATCGCCTAAACACACAATCATATCGCATTGATATTCGCGGATAGATACCAGAACTTTTTCCAAGGCAACAAGATTGGCGTGAATATCCGATATCACAGCTATTTTCAAAACGCGTCCACCACCTTTGGCCAGAGGTATTACTATCACCCTGAATTTATTCAATATACCATTTGAGTAAACGCAAAGCAAGTAAATTTTAGCAAGATTGAAATGCTCGCGACATTAAAACAAGGCAGAAACAAAGAATACACAAAACTATCGATTCAGAATGATTATGGGTCCTCATAGATGGGAATCAAAAGAGGCATTGGAGGAAACTCGAAAGACCCAATAAAAGCAAAGATGATCACACCGCCTCATACCAAAGTGACAGAGCAAGAAAGGGAGAAAGTTAATAAAATGTAAATATTTTACATTTTTTAGTTGACTTTATCTTCGAAAAACAATACTATTATAACGAGATTATCTGTTTAATATCTCCTGATATGCTCTTTGATGCGATGGATCGAGAATCATCATTGTGCGCAGTGGGGATTTGTCTAGAGCACGACGATAGATCTCCAACATCTCCATGTAATGAGCGTCGATAAATTTTTTTGCATATTCATCTTCGGGATCAAGTCGTAATATGTCATCCAATCGTTCGATCGCAGTCGAAACATGTTCCCGGGCTTTGGCATTGTTTTGATTCACAAAGGATAGCCCATAATAATAATAATCAACCATTTCCCGATAAGGACGGTGTTGGTCGCTGAGCAATCTTTCGACCAGCTCCAGACGACGATCCCAACCGTTAATGAAACGACCCAAGCCGAATTTACTTTGTTCGGCAATCTGTTTTGCTTTTTCGAAATAGACGTTTCCAGCAAGGGTACCCCATTTATCAAACTCAAAACCCAGGATCAGATAGATATAAAAATCGAGCATACTTGTAAAAGAATCCAGCGTTCCTTCGCTGTGAACCAGCATATCACCAGACTGGTGTGCAAAACGCCAGCGTTGATCGAAAAACTGTACATCATAATTGTTATGAATCAACAATTTACCGTCATAACGTTCTTCTGCACCGGAAGATCGATCAGAAAGAATCAACTGTATATTGATATACACGGGTGTATTCCAAGGATCATCGGTCCAATCATAGCTATTCAAATAGTGCATGACTTTGTCCGGGAAATCACGGAGCTTTTCACGCTTGTCCTGAGGCAATGCTTCCTCTTCCAATTCCACCTCAGCTTCGATTCGCTGCCCATAGACAAAGCCGGACACCAGGATCAGGAATAAAACAACGGTTCTCAAGAGAACACGCATAAGACCTCCAAAATATCATCGATGTATAGAATGAACCATTAAAGGCGGTGTTGGGTTCCATGAAAGACCCTCATAATATGATATTTTCAACGCTTTTTTGCAAGTATTATATGGTTGCGATCATTTGGATGACGATTTCTTGCCCTCTGCAGGCTGCATTTGAAACCCAAAACATCGCAGTGCGATATCATGCCCTCGCCGGAGCCGGCTGTGCAGCACAAAATGATCCTTCAATGATGCTACAAAATCCAGCCAGTTCTCATGGATCTCATTCGCTTTACCTATATGCATCGTTTTCAAGGCTGTACAACACTGATATCCACTCTTCAGCTCTGGTCGGAGCCTTTGACTGTAAAAATCACATGATCAACCTCGGCGTTTTATCTTTGGGAAATGAGCTCTATCACGAGACAACTTGCGTTGTGGGGATTTCAAAATCAATACGTCCTGCAATGTGTGTCGGGATAAATACCCGGCTCGGGCAACTCTCCATAGCCGGCTATGGAGAGGCCAGGATGGCAGCGCTCGATTTGGGCCTGCAGGTAAAGATCCTGAATGGGCTGTATTTTGGATCTACCATTACCAATTGCCTGGGGGCAAACATTGGCAAGGAACCGCTTCCTCAAGGCATGCAATCAGGGTTTCATGCACTTCTTTCCCCTAGATGGTCTTTACATTTTGATATTTTCAAAGACGTCGACTTTGCCACCGATATCCGTTGTGGAGCAGAATACAGCCCCTTTTCCTCATTGACCCTACGCTTGGGGACAGGTACAAAACCATCAAGATTTGCAGCTGGCTTTGGTCTGCTCATCCATAATCTTTCTATCGAATATGGATTCGACTCTCATCTAACCCTGGGACTGACCCATCAATGCGCACTGGCACTGGTATTATAAATATTACAAATCTCTTTTCTCTTTTTTACCTCTTTTGGGCATTGCCTCTACCTGCCCAATGGGCAGACTGGGAGCAAATCATTGCATCAGAAGGTGAGAATTCTGCATTGCAGGATTTATTTGATAATCCTATCGAGATTAACCACGCCAGCAAAGAGGAGCTTTTACAGCTCCCCTGGATTTCCGAGCAAAAGGCAGAAAGAATCATCAGCACCAGGACGCGATTAAATGGATTTCAATCATGGCAGGAACTCATTGCCGAAGGCTTGTTTTCACATACAGAGATCCACTTTTTTCAACAGATCTTTACGCTCTCTCCCGCACGACACACCTCACTGATCCTGAAAGGCCGGCATCGACTCTCGTTTCGAAACGAAAAATCAAAAGGAGAATTACAGCATAAATTCTCCGGCAACCGATACCGAATGTATAATCGGCTCGATATTAGAGTGGGTGATCACTTGCAAACAGGATTGGTCACGGAAAAAGACCCTGGTGAGGCCTCAATAACTGATTATATCACCGGGGTTCTCGATGTCTCGATCCCCCACCTCAACAGTCGTTGCCTGGTCGGTCAATTCACACTCGAAAATGGTACAGGCCTTTACACCAACTCGCCCTATCGCTACGGCTATTCGGATCAGCCCATTCATAATGCAAAACCAATGCAACACCGAACAAGACCCTTTCTGGCCACCAATGAAAATCAGGGATACAGGGGCATTGCCGTGGAAGTTTATCGCCCCGTTCATCTCACAGCAATCTTTAGTCAAAGAAATAAAGCCGCAACGCTTGAAAACAATAGAATTACCAGCTTTTACAATAGCGGATATTACCGGTCTGAAACAGAAAAAGAAAAAAAGAATAAAGTCAAAGAAAAAATTATTGGTTTATTGCTTTCATATCCTTTTGAACAATTTATGCTGTCGGTAGGCATTCGACAAACCAGCACATCATTGCCCTTGACATATAAAAAGGAATTGGAACAAATAGGCTCATTTGCCGGTTCCAGTCGTAAATCGGCAAGTGTCTATCTTCAGGGGCATAAAATTCCCATTTTCTTCGAATGGACTCTAACTATAGGAGGAGGATATGCCCTAAACGGAGGATGTCTTTGGAAGCAAAAATCCTCACAAATGATTCTGGTTTATCGTCACTATCAACGCGGCGCAGTCTCCGAGCTGGGATCAGGCCTTGCCAATCGGTCAGAGAATGAAACAGGCATCTACTGGGGTCTCTTGTGGCACAGCAGGCAAAAAATCAAACTCTCAGCTTTTTTCGACCACTCTATCAATACCCTGCCCGAGTCCCGTCGTCCTCTGCTGATGCCCAATACAAGCTGGATGGGAAAGATCGATTATCGTATAAACCCTGTATGGGCCTTTGCCTGTCGATACAAAAACAAGGTTAGCTATCCACTCATGTCCGAAAAGGACCCCTATGGAAACCGTGTTGTCAAAAGTGTGACAACTCGCTCTGATCAGTGGCGCATTGCACTTGATGGCACGCTGACAAAATCCGTTTTGTGGAGAAACAAAATAGAGTTTCATAGCTCGATGATCAACCGGGACCGCTTTAACGCGATATTGATGAGTCAGTCATTCGATTTAAATGTCAAACCCCTTCGTATCATCGTACACTGGACCCTATACGAGTCTCCCCATTATAGCACTCGATTTTATCATTATAGTTTTAGTGTGCCGGGGAGTTTTGCTCTCAAAACACTCTATGGACGCGGCGCTCAAACAGGACTACTTTTATACATTCAGCCAACTGCAAAATTTTTATTGACCCTGTCTGCGCTTCAAACATGTTACCGGGATCGTGCAAAACATGGCAGCGGGCTTGATGAATGGCTGGGAGAATCAGAACATCAATTCAGTTTTCAGATCAAATGGCAGCTTTGAAATAGTTGTTGAACTTTAACAATATTATCGTTAAAATATCATGATAATTAATCATTTGGGTAAAACATGTTGCAACCATTAGGACAAAAGCTCTATTTCCAACTATGCCGCATCAAAAGTAAATGGCAGCCACCGCATTACATCAACATTGGTAAAGAACTGCAACAAGCCAGACACATCCTGCTGTGCTTACCTTCTGATAGTCAAGGACACCAGTATGCACAAGGACAGTTGTCTGAGTTTCGCAAAATTTTTAGAGACGCACGCCTCACGATTTTGCATGACGCACGCCACACCATACAAAACATCCCAAGGTTATGTCATGTGATCAGTTATGGAGAGCAAGAGTTCAATGCATTCGGATTGCCTAAAAAAGCAGTTCTAAATTCGATCTTTGACAGCAAAGTCGATCTTTTCTTTGATCTCAATCGTCATAAAAATAACCACGCCACGCTTTTTGCCTGTTACAGCAAAGCAAAATTGCGTATCGGTTTTGATCATGAACACAGCCACTTTTACAATTTTGTAATCCGATTTCAAGCCCCACAAGGATGGCGAGAAGCTTTTTCGATTTTGTTCAAATATGTACTGGGTATTCAGTGTCGACTTGAACACGTTGTTGCAGAAGATTCTTGATACACACAGAATAAGTTGCTGTTTTTATTGATATTTTATTATTCAAGGCATGGCTGCCCTTAAAATTTTTGATATGAATTATTTGTTGGATTTTTGAAATTCAGGCATAAAAATTGCTGTTCACCTGTTAACAAGCGTAAAGACTCAAAGCGTGAGGTGAACATAACGTGTCAAGTTCGAACATCAAACCACTGATAGATCCTGTGGACATTGATTCTACAAATCTTCAAACCCATTGTGCAGAGTTGAATGTGGCGAATCGCAAATTACAGTCCCGCCTCGATGAACTGGAATTATTTGTACAAATCAATTCTTCCCTGTCTCTGGTGCTTGATTATAAAGAAACATTGGATACCATACGCCAATTCTTCCTCGCTCATTTTAATCTCGAAAGTTTTGCCTTGGTGCTGAAAGAAGAGACTCGAGAAATGAAAGTCCGGGCATGTTTCGGCCGCGATACCATAGAAGGACAAATCGTAGACTATAATTCCGATACATTCTTTTATAAAGAAACATTTGAGCAGAGAAAACCGGTTTACTGCCGGGACTTGAGTAAACAAAATCATTGTCTAAAATGGTTCAATTCTTCACAGGGTTCTCTTCTGGCCATCCCGCTTGCCAACAAGATCCTGGGATTTATGGGGCTTTTATTATTGAGACGGCCCATGTCAGATGCATTTACAGGGTCAGAAATTGACTTTCTTAAACGCATCGGAGACCATGTCACATCAGTAATGACCCGGATTCTTATTCATCAAAAAACAAAAAACCTGGCATTTACCGATGAATTGACAGGGGTCTTTAATCGGCGTTATTTCAATCAGCGTTATGCACGTGAAATTGGTCGCGCTAAACGGTATAATCGTCGCCTGTCTGCGTTGATGATCGACATTGATCATTTTAAGCAATATAATGATACCCTCGGTCACATTATGGGTGATCAGGTTCTACAGCATATGGCAGAGATCTTTGAAAACAATATTCGCAAAGCAGATGTAATTAGCCGGTATGGTGGAGAAGAATTTGTGATCATATTGCCGGAAATCGACGCTGCACGGGCTGTCATAGTGGCAGAAAAATTGCGCACAGTAGTAGAAAATTCAAATTTTCCGGGCACAGAAAAATTGCCAGCAGGCAAAATAACCATTTCTATTGGAGTGGCTTCGTTCCCACAGGATGGCTCTGCACCTGCAGAGGTTTTGAATGAGGCAGATAAAGCACTTTATATGGCCAAAAAAATGGGCAGAAATCGGGTGGTGGATTCCTCGATGTTAAAAGAAATGCAAATGCAATAGTTGTTCATAGGGTTCAGAACCATCCTTTGACCAACTTTTTGATTCCTGCGAGGGCGTTTTCAGCAGCAAATTCACCTTCCTGAATAAGCCACTCGAGTTTATCAAATTGTGACCAATGGAACTCTCCAACACTGGGTTGCAGCAGAAAATCGGCTTCCTTGATCAATTCGTTATGGTAATGACGCGCGGTAATCTGATAACTTTGCAACACGATGTCGATGATATTGTCGAGTTCAGGCTCTCTGGGCAAAATCTTGGAAACATCTACAGCAAGCACCTTGCTTTTGGGCACAAGCTTTTTTACAGCTCGTATCGGAACAGGCGAAGTAGCAGCGCCATCTATCAACAATCTGCCATTGGTATCGACCGGAGGCAAATAACCGGGTAATGCAGCACTCGCTGTCACGGCTTCGAGTATAGAACCTTTATTCAAAATCACCTCATCCCCATCGATAAGATCCGAAGCTACAGCCGCAAACGGGATGCGGGTTTCCTGCAAGAGCCCATCCTCTAGCAAAAATTCAAGCGTTGTGCTCAATCTCTCCATACCAAACACAGATCGTCGATAAGCAGCTACATTCATCGCCACAGATTCCTTGATATTTCTTGCCAGATGGTCGAGCCAGTTATCAGACAAACGCTTTTTACCAGATGCATCGAGTCCGGTTGTTTTGAATGAGGGATTTTTCAATAAACTCTTGAATTTTTCCTCAACTGCTTTGGCATCCAATAGCTGTGCATAAACTGCGCCGACAATGGCTCCCATACTCGTCCCTACGATAAATTCGATGGGGATCTTTTCGCGCTCTAAAATTTTAAGAACACCGATATGAGCAAATCCCCGGGCTCCACCGCCGCCCAACGCCAAACCGATCGAACGTTTGAATACTCCCATGATTTGCACCTAATTTAGCAAAGTGACTTTTTGAACAATACGCTTTGTTGACAGGAATTCAATAAAATAGACTCCGCTGGTTACTCGATGCCCTTGTAGATTTCGGCCATACCAGGTCACATGCTGATTGCTCCCAGCCAACCGCTGACCATCCCAGAGGACTGCAACTATTTGTCCCAGTGAATTAAAAATACGTATGGTAATATGTTTTTTTTCTTTTAAAGTAAATGATATGATCAGACCTCTGTCAGCGGAAAATGGATTGGGATAAGCTGCGACCGTTTCAGGGGTATCGATCAGAGGAAACGGATTTCCGAGATAATAAAGAGCATTCACAGTATTGACAAGGCCGTATCCATATACATTATCCGGAGTATCAGCTCGGTCCGCGGTTTGAATCAAGGCTTCTCTTATCAGCATGGGCTCGGTATCGGGAAAAGCAGATAACAGAATAGCAGCAGCCCCCGCTACCAGGGGAGTACTGGCTGATGTGCCATTAATACTCGCATAACGCCTACCCGTTTTTTCTCCCAGAGGATTATGCACAGTTCGTACAGACATTCCCATAGCAACCACTTCAGGCTTGATTCGACCGTCCGCGGATGGACCGGTCGAACTAAAGGGAGCAATGATCCCCCGTGAATCCACAGCACCTACGCTTATAACACTATCTCCGTCAGCCGGAGCCAGAATTGTACCCCATTCGTCATCTGCTTCATTGCCAGCTGCGACCACCACCACCATACCTTTTTGAACCGCCAAATCTGCAGCCCGGGTGATGGCCGGGATAGACCCGTTTAGATCCTCCTTTTGGTACCATTTATTATAACCCAAACTCGCACTGATAATATCAGCACCGATACTGTCGGCCCACTCTGCAGCAGCAACCCAGTTGTCTTCCTCTGCAATAATTTCTTGATTAGCAATTTCTGTTTTGGCCAAAATAAATTGTGATGAAAAAGCCGGCCCAACGAGTTCTCCGCTCTTAAATCCGGCCAAAATCGACAAGATTTGTGTACCGTGATGAGGTTGATTGATCGTATCCTGAGTAGAATCGTAACCGACAAACGAGTCATCATGGATGAAATCATAACTGGCCAGAACATCCAAATGTAACAGCGCCTCGTGATTCAGATTGAACCCTGTATCGAATACAGCCACAAGCACATCCTGACCCGAGTATCCCATTTGATGCGCATCGACAATACGAATCTGCTGGTTTTGGGTAAATGATCTACCATAATCAAAACGCAACAAAAAAGAGGGAATCCCCTTGTTCAAATCAGGATGACGAGTGGGATAGGGGATCTGAGTGGTGAGAACCGGACGAACATCTCGTACAAAAGTCAGATCCCTCAATCCTTGAATGTCAGTAAAAGAAGCAGTTACGGATAGGGCATTGAGCCATCTGGACACATTTTCCACAGCCATTCCACGCTTCTTTATCTCATCGATATAGGGTTTGTAAACTTTGATATCAGTCGAATCAAAAAAAGGAGGGCGTGTCCGCTTGACACGCCGTTCCATAGACCGTTCTGAAATAGAGGGATAAGATTTGGTCAAAGGCCCTTTGTCTGTAAAATAGACCCAATACTTTTTGGGTTCAGCGCCAAGCCCCGACAAGCCAGATAAAAGAATAAAAAAAGCAAGACAAAGATGCCTCATACACTTTTCCAGTATTAACGTGTTTGCATAAAAGCGTCAGTGATAATAACAGGCTCTGATGGCAAGACAGGAGCCTGGTAAACAGGAGATGTTTTGGTATCGACATTTCCGATGTTTCTCAGCACTTCCAATCCTTCAACCACGCGCCCGAATGCCGTGTATTGGCCATCTAAATGACGACATTTTTCCCGGGTCAGACAGATAAAAAACTGCGAGCCTGCACTATTGGGATCTCTGCCCCGCGCCATGGAAAGAACTCCCTCTTCATGCTGTACATCATTAAATTCAGCTTCAAGAGTATATCCCGGGCCAGACCCTCCACCGTCATTTTCTGGATTCTCATCCCGGGTTGCCAGGTCTCCCCCCTGGATCATAAAATCGTTGATAACACGATGAAATTTGGTACAATCATAATATCCGGCATTGATCAATCGTTTAAAGGCAGCTGTATGCTGTGGCGCTTTATCAGGAAAAAGATCGATGACCATCTTTCCATAATTGGTTTCCAGTACTGCAACTTCATTTTCTTTCACCGGTTCCATAGGCATGGATTTCACTTTTTCGACCATCGCCTGCATTTCCTGTTGACTGAGGGGTGTGCAATCATCTCCTCCGGCTTTTTGGTCTTTCGAACAGGCCATCATACCTGCCAATGTCATACCCATTACCAGTACGAGTAAAAATCTCATGAGTTCCTCCAATGATTGAATATAAATCTATTGCCTACAATTTAATAATTTACCTTTAAATTTCAAGGAAAAGAGAGTTGAATAATCTCTAAAAATTGAGTATGTTTAGTTCGTGAAAAATGAATCCCAAAATAGATACGCGGATATTGTTTTCCCGGTTCCAGTAAATCAGGCCTATACCTATATCATCCCGACGGATCTGATTGAAGATGTCTCATTGGGAGTCCGGGTATTGGCTCCATTTGGAGCTCGAAAAATGGTAGGGTTTATTGTTGGCCTGAAACAAGAGAGCGATTATCCTGAATTAAAAAAAATCGAACAGATTCTCGATCCTACCCCTCTTTTTACACCCGCTGTTTTGGCCATGTCAAAGTGGGTCGCAGAATACTATTTGTGTGGGTGGGGTGAAGTGCTCAAGGCAGCTCTGCCCGCCGGCATACATCTTTTTTCTGAAAAAATTGTTAGACTCTTGCATCCGGATCCACATACGCTTTACCTGGAACTATCAAAACGGGCACCGGTTCAGGCTGAAATCATTCGATTGCTCAAAGAACCCCGCGTGATATCCCTGAAAAAACTGATAGAACAGGTGACGAGTAACAACCCCTATTCGAGTATCAAAGCCCTGCGTCAGCAACGCGTTATCCGTATCGAACTCAACTTGCCCAAACCTCAAGTCTCCCCAAAATTTATCGATTGGGTAACTTTGGACAAATCGATAGATTTAAAAAAAGTGCAAGACATTATCGAAGAAATGCGCGAGTCAGCGCCTTCACAAGCCGCTTGCCTGGAAAGAATAAGAGAATACGAGCCCGAAGGTGTCAGCCGGCGTGACTTGGTTCGTATGACCACCGTCCATCATTCGGCGATCAAAGCCCTGCAGGAAAAAAAATTGGTCCAGATCGAACAACGAGAGATCATTAGGGATTATTACAGCTCACAACCGCTTTCCCCCCCACCGGATATTCAATTAAATCAGGACCAAAAGCTAGCCTTGTACTCTATCATTCAAAACCTGGACCGTGAAACATTTGGCTCATTTCTTTTGCATGGTGTCACAGGAAGTGGCAAAACCCAGGTGTATATCGAAGCGATTCATCACGTTATTAAAAAGGGAAAAAGTGCCATTGTGTTGGTACCGGAGATTTCTCTCACCCCCCAGATGGTCTATCGTTTCAGATCCCATTTTGGCAAGCAAGTGGCGGTTTTTCATAGCCGCATGTCTCCGGGTGAACGGTATGACTCTTGGCGCCAGACCTGGGAGGGCAAACACAAAATCGTGATCGGTCCTCGCTCAGCCATATTCGCTCCCTTGCAATATTTGGGCCTGATCATCGTAGATGAAGAACACGAGCATTCTTATAAGCAATATGATATGGCTCCACGCTATAATGCACGGGATCTGGCGATTGTGCGAGCAAACCTTAGCAAGGCCTCTATTGTGCTTGGATCTGCCACCCCTTCTGTTGAATCTTTTTTTAACGCCATGGCGGAAAAATATACGCTTTTACGGATGCCAAAGAGAATCGATGATATCCCGATGCCCTCAATCGAACTTGTCGATATGAAACGCGAGCCCAAAATAATCGGTCGCAAAGAACCGATTATGCTTTCCAGACGTTTGAGAGAGAAAATCGACGAAAAACTGGCCTTTGGTGAACAGGTTATTCTTTTACAAAATCGGCGTGGTTTTGCCCCTATTTTCAAGTGTCAGGATTGTGATTATAAAGCAGAATGTCTCTATTGCAAAATCACACTGACATTTCACAGGGCAGGCCATTATCTCAAATGTCATTATTGCGGCTATACCAGAAAGGCGCCTTCACAGTGTCCCCAATGTCATGGGACGCAAATCTATCTCAAGGGTATAGGGACTCAAAGAGTCGAAGAAGAGTTGTATCAGCTCTTTCCGGGAATAAAAGTGATTCGAATGGATCAGGACACCACCAGGGGGCGTATGGCGCATGACAGGTTGTTGAATCAATTCGGCAAGGGTGAGCATCAGATTCTCTTGGGAACCCAGATGGTGGCCAAAGGTTTGGATTTTCCGAATGTCACCCTGGTTGGTGTGATCTCTGCAGATACAGGTCTGTTTTTTCCCGATTTCAGGGCGGGTGAACGAACGTTTCAACTGTTGACTCAGGTGGCAGGTCGCGCAGGCAGAAAAACCAAACAAGGACATGTCATTATTCAAAGCTATGCTACAGATCATTATAGTTTACAGTTTGCAAAAACTCATGATTACGAAAAATTTTTCAAGACAGAAATCCACGACAGAAGACAACTCTCTTACCCTCCATTCAGCCGCATCATCAATATATTGTTCAAAGGGCCGGATGAACTCAAAATTGAACAAGCAGCTCTAAAATTTAGGCAATTTTTTGATAAAATCGAGGGTTGTAAGATCTTGGGCCCGGCACCCGCACATCTTGAAAAAATTCAAGGGAATTATCGCTGGCAAATATTGTTTATGACTCTGAAACAGCGGGATAGTGGCGGTGAGCAAATCAAAGCCCTGATTCGCCAAGCCCTATCGACGTTTCGAAAAAAACACCGCACCAGAGACATACAAATGATCATCGACGTCGATCCTATTTCGATCCTGTAAAAGGGTTGATGGTTCTTTTGCATCCCTTTCTGATATAATCAAAACAGTCTGTATTATATAGTTAACCAGATAAAAAGCGCAAGGAAAAACCAAATCATGAAACACACACCAGACAATGACAAGCTACTATGGATGTATCGAATGATGTTGTTGATTCGTCGCTTTGAAGAACGTTCTGCTCAAATGTATGGTATGCAAAAAATTGGCGGATTCTGTCATCTTTATATCGGCCAGGAAGCCGTAGGAGTTGGCACCGTAGCAGCCATGCGAGAAGATGACTATCTCTTATCCGCATACAGAGACCATGGTCATATCCTGGCCAAGGGAACAGATCCCAACCCGGTCATGGCAGAGCTCTTTGGTAAAGAAACGGGCGTATCAAAGGGAAAAGGTGGATCCATGCATCTTTTCGATGTTGAAAAACGTTTCCTTGGCGGACATGGTATTGTTGCAGGGCAAATTCCACTTGCAACAGGTATTGGCTTTGCTATAAAATACCAGGAACTCGATCAGGTGGTTGTTGTGTCATTTGGTGAAGGAGCTGTCCACCAGGGGGCCTTTCATGAATCACTCAATCTCGCGAAATTATGGAAATTACCGGTCATTTATCTCATCGAAAACAACCGCTATGGCATGGGCACACCGCTTGAACGTGCCTCAGCGGTATGGGATTTATCGCAAAAAGCCTGCTCCTATGATATGGCAAGAGCCACTGTCGATGGTATGGATACACTGGCAGTCTATGATATCATGTCTGAAGCGATAGAACGCGCCCGCGCGGACAAAGAACCGACACTGATCGAAGCGCGGACGTATCGTTTCAGAGGACACTCTATGTCAGATCCGGTTCATTCTCATTACCGAACCAAAGAAGAAGTCGAAGAACAGAAAAAGAGTGATCCGATCGTGCGATTTCAGGAATTATTGCTGCAAAAAAAATTGCTGACCAAGGAAAAAATTAAAGAAATAGAGAGTGAAATTAAAAAAGAGGTCATGGAATCTGTAGAATTTGCAGAAAAAAGTCCTCTTCCTGCTCTAGAGTCACGTTTTAAAGATGTCTATGCTTAACTCAAGTCACGGATAATTAACCAGATAGAGAGCAAACAAATGGCTGAAATTACATTTAGAGAAGCGCTCAATCAGGCGATGGCCGAGGAAATGGAGCGAGACCCTAACGTCTATTTGATGGGTGAAGAAGTTGGATATTACAATGGTGCATATAAAGTAAGTCAGGGACTCATGGAACGGTTCGGTACCCGACGCGTTATCGATACGCCAATTGCCGAGTTAGGATTTGCAGGGGTAGGGATAGGATCAGCCATGGTCGGTTTGAGGCCGATCATTGAGATGATGACATTTAATTTCTCCATACTTGCACTGGACCAAATCGTCAACAATGCAGCCAAGTTGCGCTATATGTCGGGTGGCATGCTTAAAATTCCTATGGTGTTTCGAGGTCCCGGCGGGTCCGCGCACATGCTCGCGGCCCAGCATTCCCAAAGCCTGGATCCCTGGTTCTGTAATGTAGCCGGGCTCATTGTTATGACCCCCAGCACCCCACGTGATGGCAAAGGAATGTTAAAATCAGCAATCCGAGATGATAATCCCGTGATTTTTATTGAAAGTGAAACCATGTATGGGATGAAAGGCGAGGTTCCCGAAGAAGAATATATCATTCCCATCGGAGTCGGAGACATCAAACGGGAAGGAGAGCACGTCACTCTGGTCGCATGGAACAAAATGACCCATGTCGCGTTGGAAGCGGCCGACATTCTCGCTCAGGAAGGAATAGAAGCTGAAGTCATCGATCCGAGAACCCTTAAACCCTTGGATGAGCAGATGCTGATTACATCAGTTGAAAAAACGAACCGATGTATCGTCGTCGAAGAAGGATGGCCCTATGCCAGTGTGGGAGCTGAAATTGCTGCACGTATTAATGAAAAAGCATTCGATTATTTGGACGCCCCCGTAATCAGAATAAGCAGTGAAGACGTTCCCATGCCTTATGCCCATAATCTGGAAGAGGCTGTGCGTCCCAATGCGGAAAAAGTCGTTCAGGCTGCCAAAAAAGTCTTATACATCTAGTCAATGAGGAGCGATATGGCAAGCAAAATTATTATGCCCAAACTGAGCGATACGATGGAAGAAGGAACACTCGTAAAATGGCTCAAAAATGAGGGCGATGAAATAGAGGCTGGCGAGGTGATTGCAGAAGCCGAAAGCGACAAAGCGACCATGGAACTCGAGTCGTTTGATGCCGGAATTCTCAAAAAAATTGTGGTCCCCGAAGGAGGTAAAGTCACTGTCGGAGGATTACTGGCTGTTGTAGCCGACCAAGACGAAGAAATAGATGATCTCTTAAATGAAAACGGGACAGGCCAGGATGATGGGGATAAAAACCAACCAGAGTCATCGACCGAACCCGCCCCATTTAGAGAACCTGTCCATGCGGCACCGGTTCCGGATCGGGCAGCATCCGACGAACTCTTGACTTCACCTAATGAACGTATCAAGGCGTCTCCCTTGGCCCGCAAAATGGCCGAAGAAAAAGGCATAGACCTGCGAAAGGTCCCGGGTACAGGAACTGCCGGCCGGATTATCAGACGCGATATCTTGAATTTCACAGAATCCGCATCCGAACCTGCACCACAAAAAGCGCCCCCGGCTAAAGTTGAACAGGTCAAAGGCGAGGAAATGCCTATCAGCAATATGCGCGCCGCCATTGCCAAACGAATGCTGCAAAGCAAGTCCATGGTGCCCCATTTTTATTTGACCATGGAAATCAATATGGACAAAGCTGCAGAATTTCGCAAAATGGTCAATAGCTCACAAAGCGATGTCAAAATCAGCTTTAACGACCTGATCATCAAGGCTGCTTCTATCGCACTGCAAAAGCACCGATATGTCAATGGCTCTTTTGCAGGAGATAAAATCATTTTTCACGACCATGTCGACATTGGTGTCGCCGTGGCACTGGAGGAAGGACTGATCACACCGGTCATCCGTGATAGCCAGAAAAAAAGCATCAGCCAGATCGCCAAAAGCGTCCGGGAACTGGCAGGAAAAGCCAAAGAGCGTAAACTCTTGCCTGAAGAGTATACCGGCGCTACGTTTACTATTAGCAATCTGGGTATGTATGGGATTGAAGAGTTTACAGCGATAATCAATCCGCCCGAAGCGGCCATTCTCGCTGTAGGTTCAATAAAAGAAATACCCGTGGTTACAGACGGTGAACTCGGTGTCGGAAAACGGATGAAAGTGACAATGTCATGCGATCATCGTATCGTAGATGGGGCTACCGGATCCTTGTTCTTGCGAGATGTGAAAAAACTTTTGGAAAATCCCATGAGTATGGTGATATAAATATTCAAGAGCTCAGGACGAGTCCTGAGCTCTCTTTATCATTTTGCGCAATCGCCCCTTGTACTTGGCCCGAATATGCAAAAACGCTTCTTCATAACGGTTGGATTTAAAATCAGGAAAACAAAAAGGAGAAGGTGTAAACCGCCCCCCACTATAATAGAGTGTAACATCCGCATAGATTCCTAAATCCAGATAGACTTTTTGAGCATTGTATTTTGCAGAGGCCAAAATAAATTTGTCATAATCCATGTAACCCGGATCGAGGTTCACTTTGCGAAGATTTTCGACGCGTAACTGGTCTTCGATCTCATTACAATCGATTTTAATACGCGGTAATCGTACCGGATCGACAAGTTCATAAAATGATATAAATTGTCGATAAATAGGTGTACCCATTTCGGGATTGTAATAGTCAGTTAATGAAAAATCCCATATTTTGCTTTTATAATCTATAGCACCATATTTATTTTCCAAATGCTCAAAGGCAAGCTCGCAAAGAGTGCGATCGCTATACAAAACTCCGGAAATGAGCTTGACTGGAAGGGGTGAACCTGGCTCCATCCTATTGTTTTTCTCCTTTTGGCTTGTATATTCCATGTTGGCGTTCCATTTCCAAATGCAAAGGAATGATCCGCCGTGCCTCTTTGACCAATTCCGGGGAAATATCAAACAATTCTTGAACGATATGCAAAGATTTATTTTCCAGATTCTCTTTTTTGCGTCCATATCTATTCGATATTTGCAAATAATCATTGTGCAAATAGAGCATTCCTTCTTTTTTCACCCGTGTAATCAGAACGCTGTGCATCGTTCCTTTGTAAAATGAATCCAGCCACAGCTGTAAAAACCGGTCAGAAGGGACTGGTAGATCTTGAAAAGCATATCGCCATTTCCGCTGATCCCGGTTAAACGTATAAAGATGATAGGTCTCTTCTGCGCGATCAAAGTGCAATTCGACTCCAGTATGTTCCGTATGAAATACTCTGGGTTGATCCGGATGTAGCTGCAGAGGCACATTCAGCAGATAACCCGGATCAATTAAAAAGTGCTTCTTTTGCCACAAGAGAATCAGCGCACAATGCCAATTCGGACGGTTTCGCATATGTGCTGTGATAGGATATACCACATATCCCAAATTCAATAGAATGGTTTGTAGAAAAAAAGTCAAAGACCAGCAAGTTCCGCCCAAACGCTGATCGATATAGTCGTGTAACACTTCCTCGGGCAACCGAATCCGGTCAACTGAAAAAAAGTCCTTGTAAAGTTTTAAAATCTTGCTGATATTCTCATAGGGGAACTTTGAATAATGACTTGTCAAGGTTTGCAGAAAAGACAGCGATGGGGACTGACGTTGCAAATCAAAATAGTCTAGAAACTGCCACACAGCCTCTCTGTGACGATAAGGATCCAATGTCTCCACTTTATGTTGTTTGTCATTCATATCCAAAGATATGAAATCTCTGGCAAATTAACAAATAATGCCACATTGTAATAGTTTAATGTCACATCTCTGGTGCTCATAGCCCTGGAGCAGCAAAGCAAAAAATTAAAAATTAAATAAAATAATTAATTATAATAATTTTAATAGCTTGCCCCCCTCGCTAAAAGCGAATAAAAACAGCAAATCACTCCACATTACAACAGGATGGCATGATATGTGCATAACTCATAACAAAAGCAGCAAATTCATTTTCGTAAGGATGGACTGCTCTATGACAATGCGCAACGCCCCATTTTTATTATGTATGCTATATTTTCTCAGCATTCCATGTCTTGCTCAGATAGATAGTCTTGTACGGGATTATGAACCCGTCATTGTCACAGGGAATGAGCTGGATATTTTTCATGGTGTACCATTCAATGAGCTATTCGTTTACCGCTATTCACAAAGCACGGATGAATGGACACAGATTCCTTTTCAATTTGATGATGTTAATTCAAACATGGAATACTTTGACGAAGATGATGGAATTCTCGACGAGGATGATGAACTCACTTTTATGGCCGAGGATATGGGTGATCAGGCAACTCCAGGTGACTGGATCCTGGATAGTGACTCTAGATCTTATCACCGTTATGAAATCAGGACATCAGACCCGTTAACCGCGAATCAGGCCTGGATCTATGTCTATCGATCACACTCGTTAACCATCGAGTTTACAGACGATTATGTCGATCACACCGCAGATCAAATTGTCTCAGAGATCTATTCTCTGGCTTTTCTCGATAATGATGTATTGCTCGACGAACTTTCCATATCGACGGAAGGCGGCGGGAACGCTACCAACTTTTTGGACAGAGAAAAAATCCGTATCAATGGAACGGTAAATGCTTTGACCTATGAGCTCACCGAAGAAGCTCTCACTTCAACAGTAAAGATCAAGGATGGACCTGTACGGGTGATCAGAGAAGTGAATGTCAGACTTGGCTCTGGTTCAGCTTTCTACCAAAAGGCGATCTCGGAACGGTATTATCGCTACTCTTCGCTTACCGGATCGGGTTTGGGTGCTATACCCGACAATTTCGGTGTGACCTATATGCGTCACTCTCTCGATCTCAATTCTGCAGCAAATGGTATGACCTTTTCCAGCAACCGCAACACCGACATCCAAATAGACGGTCTGAATGCGAGCGATATCATAGATAACGATCTGACGGGTTTGAATACGATTATGGGGCAAATATCCGGTTCCCCGGGAACCCTGGTGCAGCTTGTGACCTTGCCCGATATCGGCAATCCACAGCAGCTCTATTTTTATGACCACTCGACTTCCGGATTATCCGGCGATGGCACTGCTGAAACGGGTGATGGAGAGTCCTGGGGAGATACCGGAATTGCATTTCATGATCCGACGCCTGGGATCTATGCAGCCGGATTTTATCGTTTTTTCATGCCCGCCAATCAGGATCGCACACTGGGGGAAACTTTGATGGATTATGTGGAAAACCCCTTATTGACCACAGCCGTCCTAAAAGATCCATATCCAATTGAATTATCGAGTTTTAGTGCACAAATAATCGACACGAATGTTAAACTCGTGTGGACAACAGAGAGTGAATCTGAAAATATGGGATTCAATATATATCGATCAGAGGATCGTGACGGCCTTTATGAAAGGCTGAACCAACAACTCATTGCAGGAGCGGTGAATAGCAATAATGTGCAAAAATATGAATTCATTGACAACAATGCCAGCATCAACAAAATCTATTATTATCGTCTTTCCGATATCGATTTAAACGGACTCGAAACCATGCACGAACCGATCCAGATTCATGTTGATTCTCCAAGATCGTTTCGATTATTGGGCAACTATCCTAATCCCTTTAATCCGGAAACCACTATAAGATTTTCTCTGGCACAACATACTCATACCACACTTGTCGTCTATGACCTGATCGGACGCAAAATCAATACGCTTATCGATTCCGAACTAGAAGCAGGATACCATACCATTCGATGGAACGGAACAGATGATCGGGGAAATCGTCAATCAACAGGTATATATTTCTGTCACATGATCGTCAAAGGATACAAGCAAACCATCAAAATGCATCTCATCAAATAAGTCAATGAACAACAGCGTGAGCATTCATCATGATGCTCACGCAATGCTACCCTCTATTTCAATAAAATCATTTTTCGTGTTGCGGTTTTTCCCGGCATTGTCAGGGCCACAAAATATACGCCAGAAGAGATACGTTCATCATAATCGTTACATCCATCCCACTCGATGTGATGATACCCGGCGGACAATGTCGAGTTGACCAATTCTCTGACCACACGACCATTGATATCATAAATGACCAACCGCACCATATTTTTCTCCGGTAGTGAAAACGGTATGGTCGTTACAGGATTAAATGGATTTGGATAATTTTGATATAATGCAAATTCACTGGGCAAAATTCCGGCAATCTGTATCGCAGGATGATCCGTAACTCGTCCCAGATCATCGATATCTTGTATTTTGTAATAAATCGACTTAACAGCAGGAACGTCAGAGTCAACATAGGTATACTGTCGTTCAGCACTGGTTCGAATCAAATCACTGATGACTTTGAACGGACCATTTTTCGATTCGCTTCGGCAAACATAAAAGCCGGCATGATTGACTTGTGCACTTGTTTTCCAAACGAGCACTGACCCCTTAAAAGGCTCAAAACGAGCAGAAAACGCTGCCAACTCTACACGAGTGATCAAATCACCCTGCCACTGAACTGACACGGTATCCTGCTGGTCGAAAACCAATGCAGTGATTTCGAGCATTGCTTCATCGTAGAGCTGTGAATCGAAAATGAACTCCTGACCGGTGGAGCGAGGGCGTTTATTGACCAGCCAAACATAGTGCAATGTATCTCCATCCGCATCTGTCGCAGCAACATAAAATCTGATTTTCTCGCCTCTGTGAACAGATCCCAATTTTAAATTTGCCGGTTCTGTCGCATCAGCGACAATCTTTGGTATCCGGTTGGTATTATCAACCTGTATGCTGACAACACGCTGGCTCTGCGCCCCGGCGCTATCCTGTGCGACAAAGGTCACCTCCCATTCACCAGCCTGATCATAGCCAGGTGACCAGAAAAAATACGACGAATCCATCGAGGCTCCGGATGGTAAATTCAATACCCCCACACTAAATGGATCTTTTTCCGGATCGGTGACAGTGATTGAAAAACCCAGGGAATCTCCCTCTCGGATCCGGTAAAATTCCTCAACCTCGATCAAGGGTTTGCCATTGGGCATTACGGTTGCCCCTATGGTCAAGCTTAATTCGGGATTTACAGGCACACTTGTCTGTAATTGCTGACTGCCTGTGGTGTTTCCCAGTACCCATCGAATACTGGCTCGTCCCCTGGCATCGGTTTGAGCAATGGCCGGATCAGGCGCTCCATTTCCTAAAAGCGCCTCAAAGTTTACTTTAATCCCCGGAACGCCGTTGCCAAACTCATCCAAAACTCTTATTTGTATGGGATTTGCCAATTGATGTCCTGCAACACCGACCTGGTTTCCTCCGGAAATCAATTCCAGAGCAGCCGGACCAGCCGAAACTGCAAGACATTGAAATTGTATCGTGTAATCCGGAACCGCCGGACTCGTTGCCTTGATCAAATGTACACCCGTCTTTGCGCCTGTCCTATAGACGGCAGTCCCATATCCATCCGAATTGGTGGTTCTTGATCCCCCATCCATCAATACGCCATCGCCTTGAACGATATCGAAATCTAACGGGATACCTGCCACTCCATTTTGAAACTTGTCAACGATTCTCACTTGTAGTGATTCCGGCAATAGAGTATTGACAGGCACAATTTGTTGATTGCCGCCAGACAGCTGTAACTCCTCGGGTGAATCCGGTATGCCCTCTACAGGTATCTCCAGGATAAACGAACCAGGATCTCCCTGAGCTCGCACTTGTGTTTTACCAGCTTTTTGACCGAATGTCAAATCCACTCTGATTCGGCCGTCTGATCCACTGGTTACGCTGTTGTTATCCACCCGAACCTTTTGTACATCCATAGAAGTAAGCAGAACCCGGATACCCGAAATAGGCCGTTTCTCTGCATCCCCAACCAAACATTCAAACGGACTTGCACCGTGTGTATCTACAGTCCCGGTCCAGGGCGAATCCAAGGCAAATAATTGAATATTTTCCGGGTCAGACACCTGCAGATTAAATGTGACCGGATCGCCTTCGAGACCCGATGCGCTTGCCGTAACCGTAGCGGCTCCGGTTTCTTGAGTAGCTTTGATACGCACACTCGCTATCCCGTCGCTATTGGTCACACGCTCTGTTTCGGTCATTATCTCTACCAACTCATTGCATTCAAAGTGTATCGGATAACCAGAGACCGGTTGGCCAGTGTAATTCCGGACAATAACAGCAAGTGAATCTTTTATCTCCGAGTTGCGATAAACAATCCTCGGGTTGTTTCCAAAAGTCTCAAGTGTTGAGGCATTAGATTCAATAAACTCTACAACGGCTGACTCGCTGAGATAACCACCATTATTCAATCGAGCCCGTATGATAAAAGCACCGGCATTAACCGATTTGGCAACAGTAGAGTATTCACCAAAAGCATTTGTCACCCCTTGCGAAGCTTGAAAATCCAGTTCCGCCGGACTGGATACAAACATGACGGTTTCTCCGGGTACGGGATTACCGTATTTATCTTTGACGAGTACGCGGATTTTGCTACCAGCCAAGCCTGTAGCAGGCACCGGAGTCGAAGCAGAGATCTCGGAAAGATTGATATCCGGAAAAGCCGGCAAAGCAGAATAGACAAATTGCACTGGCGACCCTTCAAGGGGGTAAGATTGCGAATCTGTTGAAAAAGCTTGAATTATATATGAATTTTGTCCTGCTGTGTTTCCGATTTTTACCTGAACACGTGCAATCCCATTACGATCGCTACGGGCAATGGCCTCTGTCTGTTGATCGACACCCAATCCGGCTGAACCCTCTTGAACCTGAAACCCGACCGGATGATCGACAACTGCAAGGCCCAAGGCGTCCACAACCTTGACTGACAGGGTATCAACTGAACCCACCTCGAGTGCATTGCTCAAAGGACTCGTAGCGATCATTTCCACCGCATGAGTTTCGGCTGCCAGGGCATTAAAAAACAAAGGCGATCCTAACAATGGATTTTGATTAAAGGTTACGCTCGCTCTTATCTGCTGGTCCACTCCAGCAGCCCCTAATATCCAACCAACCTCTGCAAGGCCTTTTGCATTTGTGTAAATGACAGCACGTTTAGAGCCATCAGATAATTGCCCGTCTCCTTTGACCACCTGAAATTCCACAGGAATGCCGGTAACCGGATTGTTTTCGTCATCAACCACTTTAACGGTGACAGGATCCGAAAGCTCACGATAGGCAGCGCCGAGAATCAAGGTGCCATCCGTAATGGGTATCAACCGATGCGGATTCCCCATCGTTGCAGAAGCGATAAAACGAACAGGACTATTGAGCAATGGCTCACTATCAAACGTACTGGAGGCAAGGACAACATGATTGGAATCACCGATCTCATCACCGAGTGTTAAAACGGCAGAAGCGATCCCGTCACCGCTGCTCACCGTATCAAAAACTTTGGTGCCTCCGATATGTCCCAAAGCAGAGGTTACAGTAAAGGTTACCGGTTGGTTTGAAATCGTGTTGTCATATGCGTCGAGAATTTTAACCTGCAGAGGAGCGATAGTGGCTTGAACCGGCCCTTTCTGACCGTCTCCGGAAACATAGATCATTTTGTGGGGGCGGGTAGCCCTGGCTGATGCAGTGAATTGAATGCTGGCGGGAGACAAGCCAGGGAATTCTGCCTTTACGATCTGATTCAGTGTCCCGGCCTGATTACCCAGACGGAAATTGACAGTGCTCAGTCCTCTCTCATCTGTGGGCTCAGAAAAGGCAGTTGCTCCTTCGATACTCCCTCCTCCCTGAACGACACTCCAATCGACAACATAATCGGGAATGACATTTCCATAAACATCGGTAATCTTGACTTGCAAGGGTTGAGGCAATATTTCCCCGATCGTCCCGATCAACCCATCCTCTGTCAGCTTGACAGCTGTGGAAGCCGGGCCAGGTAATCCGCTTATTTTAAACTCTGATGGCGATCCTTGTAAAGATTGTCCAGAATATTGTGATGCGATCATGACTTTATAATAATCATACTGAGCCACAGTTCCGATGCGTACCTTGATACTTGCGAATCCACTATTGTCGGTGAGAACATCCACCTGAGGGCCTGAAACACCGTCAAAAGACATTCCTTCAGTGAGCAAAGTAAAACGGACAGGATGATTCGGAATCGGATTGGAATACTCGTCCGTTATTCTCACCACCAAAGGTTCAGGAGTCAAGGAAGATACCGGAATTTGCTGTCCATCTCCTGTCGCCATGATCATATGATAAGGATCCCGTGTCAATGCAGTCGACTGAAACGAAACCGGAGAACCTGCCAACCCATCGGCGCGAGCAAGAACCTGCTGCAAGCCGGCCAAAGGTCCCAGTTTCCAATAAACGGTCGCGATCCCCTGATCATCACTCGATGCAGTGATCACACTATCTCCTGGTGATGACGAAAAGAGCTCACGACGGGTGGCAAGTCTTCCCTGCCCTTCTTTGACTGTAAATACAACGGGATACCCGACAGCGGGATCACCACTCTCTGTTTTGACTTTAACCTTTAGTGCCTGGGTAACGACCTCACCGACTGGAGCGGTTTGATTATTTCCACTCTGTTCTTCCAAAACATCCGCAACACCCCGAATTGTCGCCTGAAACACAAAAGGGGTTCCCGGCACTCCGGCAGCACTGGCCTGAATATTTTGAGAACTGCCGGCATCACCGGGGATATACCCGGTTTGACTGATCCCCTGTGTATTGGTAGGCAAAAGCCCACCAGGATCCAAGGTTCCCCTTCCGCTTTTTACACTCCACTGCACTGGAAAATCTTTGACCGGGTTGCCAAAGGCATCCCTTAAGGTCAGTAAAAAAGGTTGGGCCAAAGGAACACCAATATCCCCGACCTGACCATCATTGCCTTTAACCGCCGACACCGGATCACCGGCTTTTGCGAGTATTTGAAATTCTACACCCGGCAGCGACGACCAGACAGGATCTGTGACCAATGCCTGCACTATGATGGGGCCTGCTGTTTGTCCCAATTCAAGGAATCGACTCGCAAATCCCTGGCTATCGGTAAAGTTTGGTGATGGGCCGGACTCACCTGTGCCCGAGGGAACATAATTCAGGTCAGGTGTCAGCAAAACCTTGTCGAAAAGTGTTCCTGCAGGCAGTGAAATGTAAAGTTTGTGCAAACCATTATTCAAGTCAAATGTTCTATCAGGATCGCTTGTAGTGGCTACACGAATCCACGCCCACTGCTGATAATTGGTGATCGGCACCCCGAGAGGAGGTTGTTGGTTCACCCGCACATCCACGGTGCGGCTCGTACCGGCAACCTGGGCTGCCCGTATCCATAAAGCAAAAGATCCACCGGAGGGCACATTCATATCGAGATCAAGACTTCCGGGTTCATCCCAAAACAGAGGAGTCATGACAAGACCATATCCAGAGCTCAGTTCATCATAGGACCAGACTGCACTCTGATGGGGTTGACCTGACTCGGCTTCCACCCAAATATTATCTCCGAGTGCTATGGGAGCGACGAGCTGGGCATCTCCCTGGGTGACTGAAAACTCGACTTGTATTCCACTTTTGGGGCGATTTTCTGCATCCGTTAGCTGAACCACCAGCGGGTCATCCAACCGGGTACCCACAGTGCCTTGCTGCTGATCCCCTTGATAAATCGTCAAATGATCTGGTGCACCGGCCGATCCTCCGGACATACCCGGTTCGATATAAAGTGTTTGGTCGGCAGAAACATTCCGTTTAATGAGAAAAGTTCCGTCGCTAAAACGGGCGATCAGATCGATATAAGAGAGATTTCCGAGTCCAAAATGGGCATCCATGGACCACTGAGATTGATGTCCGCTCGATGAAACAATTTGTCTATATCCTACCAGTTCATCAGGATTTCCCAGTTCACTGGCGCGATAGATCCAGAGATCGGTTCCAAACGCACTCGCGCAATGTTCAGGCCCTGTGGCATGGATCTTTAAATAGTGATGCGTGCTTTCCTGGTTATTCCGCAACAATACATTATAAACATTATATTTATAATCGGTATCGGTTCCTGCATCACTACGGACAAAATAAAAATCTTGATCTCCATCCTCATCATAATCCAACACCGTCGCTCCTCGGGGATCCCCGCCGAACACACGAATACCGGCATCCTCGATCTGGGTAAAATTCCAGGTTCCATCATTGCGGTAAAACGTATAGTAATCGAGCTCATTAGAGAGCAAAAGATCGAGATCTCCATCCAGGTCAGCATCGCTTACAAGCGTGGAATACCCATCTGTAAAGAGATTGACAGACAGAGAAATATCCGTAAATGTGGTTTGATCATTGCGGTATACCTGCAACCTGGGAGTAGGGTCACTGCTCGAAGCACTTTTTGTCACCATTAGATCCAGGTCACCATCATTATCCATATCCGCCCAGACTGCGCCATTGCTGTTGTGACTCAGATCCAGACCATATTCTGAGGCTCGCTCGGTAAAATAGCCATTGCCATTGTTCACAAACAGGGCATTAGGGCCTTCTCGTTTGGCGATAAAGATATCCATATCTCCATCCATATCAAAATCCACGGCATTGCCCGAGAGACTTGGAATGGAAGGCTCATCATGGTCATCCGCACCGCGGTCTTGTTTTTGAAATGACCCTGACCCATCATTGATATACAGATCGTTTTTGTTTCTGGAATTTATCGCATAGAGATCCATGTCATTATCCAGATCGCAATCAAAGGCCAAGACGCCTGTCGTGGTTATGGAGCCATGATTAACAATTCCAGCCTGATCCGTGATATCCTGAAAAGTAGAATTGCCGAGGTTTTCATAGAGTCGATTTTGGCCCGGCGAATGGCCATTGAACAGATCCAAATCCCCGTCATTGTCAATATCGACGAAAACGGCTCCTCGGCTTCCTCCAGGATCAGAAAGGCCGGCCTGATCCAGATAAACAAACGGGGAATTGGGTGAATTGCGAAATATAAAGTCTTGTTGCAAGGCTTCGTTAGGTGCTACTCTGGTCACATAGAGTTCTTCTCTGCCGTCATTATCCACATCACCTACAGCAGCTCCCTGATATGAGCCATAATGATCCAGACCGGCGGCTTGCTCCCACCAGGTCACGTCACTAAACCAGCGGGGGCCAGATAAAACCTCACGAAAACTCTCATAATAGGTTCGCGCTATCTGCAGGTGACCTTTATCATTCGGATGCAAATGGTCATAAAACAATTTACGCGCATCCTGTTGCCATAAAAATGGGTATTCCCGAAAACGGGAAAACTGATCGCAAAGATAGACCGGTTCAGGTTGACCGGTGACAGCCCCTGTTTGAAAATCTCTGACCAGATGGGCAACCTCGCTGGTGTACTCTACCATGGCCTCATCCTGATAGATCACCGGTATAATCAAATTTACAATAATGGCTTCCAACTCTGAACCCTGGTTACCGTTATGCCACTGCAAGAGATAATTGACCAGGGTAGCCATTTGGCCAGCAACAGTCCCACCATCGAACCCATCTTCGTCGTTATCCGGATAAGGTGCAGGATCAAAATAGCCGCTATTGATATCATTTGTACCCAAATGTATGCCGACGATATGGGGTCTGAGTTTGCCCATATAATAGGTCACATCCAGCCGGCCGGTTCCGGCATTTCCAAGGCTACGCGGATAAAAATCTGCCACCTTGTACCCCCCCTTGAAATGCCCTTCATAAGGAGGATCCCCGACGCTCCCGACAAAATCCACATCAAAACCGTTATTGTTGAGATAATGATACAGCGGTTTTCGGTATCCAATGCCATCAGAGGCACCTACGCCGGCGGTAATCGAATTGCCCAATAGCATCACTCGTTTTTGCGTAGAGAGAATGACTTTGTCGATGGTCAGAGATTCTATGGTCGAGGGATGATCCTCAACATTGCTCAGACTCAAATCTATTTCGGAAAGAGTTAGTCCCTCCAGATCGACGCGCACTGACTGATTTGCATCGAGATTCCCGGTTTTCTGCCACTGAATTCCATCAAAAGTCACAGTACTCACCGTAACCAAAACCGAGTCGGAGAGGCACTTTTCAGGATTCAGACGAAGGTAAAGCTCATGTCCGATGATGGGTGCGTCGTCTATCCGCACTCGGGTTTGTAACCCGGTGTCTGCAGGCGTACGACTTGTGGAAGGCACGGAATGCTTTATCGCGGAACTTTTGGTGAGGGTCACTTGCGCTGGCGCAACGTCAAGGTCAAGCGGCTGGATAGGCATCGCCTCCAAGCCATCATCGGGATAGGGGGATTGTGGATGAACCAGGGACATGAGTATCATCAGAAAAAGAGAAACCATCAGTAATCGATTAGCGGAGAGCAGAACAAACATATCCATCTTCCTTTATTGAGCTCCAGAGTCATTCCATTTAGAGACATCGAGTGTCCGATATGATACAACGCGAACAGGGGGTTCAGCAAGTGCAACGACTGACCCTGACACCACTCACACAATTATTTTTATTAACCTTAGACAACCTTTTTTTAGCCTAAATTCGCTTGACAATCTGTACAGTTTTTGGTATATTGGCTGCTATCTAGGTAACTATTGAAATCATGCATAAAAGATGCCAAGAGATAAATTACGCGTACAGGGCATGATTTTTCATGCCTACCACGGTTTATATGAGGATGAGCGGGAGAATGGGCAACGATTCGAGATCGATGTCGAACTCGAATTTGATGCTCATAGGGCAGCTCAGAGCGATCGTATACGAGACACGATCGATGTAAGGCAGGTGTATAATCTTGTCAAAGACATTGTCTTGCGCGAACGTTTTTATCTCATCGAAACGATGAGTCAGCGCATTGCGGCTGCCCTGCTAGACAAATTTGGTGTTCCAAAAGTAAAGATCAAAGTGCGAAAGCCTTTTGCGCCTCTTGGCGGTTTAGCCAATGGCACTGAAATTGAAATCATTCGAGAAAAATAGGGTTTATCTGGGAATAGGCTCCAATCTGGGTGACCGGCTGTCGAATTTGAGTTGCGCAGTTCAAATGCTTGATCAGGCTGATATTGTCCACGACAAGCTTTCGTCCATCTATGAGACCAAACCGGTGGGATTCAAAGAGCAACCAGACTTTTATAACGCAATCGTTGCTGCAGAGACCTCCTCGAGTCCGGATCAACTTTTGGCTGAAATTCTGTTGATCGAAACCCATATGGGGCGAAAGCGTTTAATTCGCTGGGGACCAAGGATCATTGATATCGACATTCTGTTATATAACCGGAAAAAAGTCGACACAGCCCATCTGGTCATTCCCCATGCGGAACTTTTAAATCGGCGTTTTGTTCTCATGCCATTACATGAAATCGCTCCCGATCTGGATATACCGGGGACTGAATTAACCATACATCAGGCCTTGATTCAATGCCCTGACCAGAACCGGGTTGAACCTATTATATCGAGCGCACGATTCGAGCAAAGAGTCCAAGAGGAACACCCGTGCTAAATCCGAGTTATATCTGCATCGAAGGAGTCATTGGCGCAGGCAAAACCAGCTTGACGTCTATGCTGGGAAAAGTCTTGAATGCCCGAGTGATGTACGAGCAACCAGAAGAAAACCCATTCTTGGAGGATTTTTACCGGGATCCGCAACGCTTTGCGTTCCAGACACAGCTGTTTTTTCTTCTCAGCCGCTATCGCCAACAACAAGACTTTTTTCAACGCGACCTGTTTCACGATATGATGATCTCCGATTATTTATTTGCCAAAGATCGTATCTTTGCTACGCTTAACCTTGATGATCGGGAACTCTTGCTATATGATCGGGTCGCTTCCCTTTTGGAACAAGATATTCCAAGTCCGGATCTTGTCATTTATTTGCAATCGACACCAGAAAGATTATTACAAAACATAAAATACAGAGCGAGATCTTTTGAAAAAAATATTTCAGAAGAATATATACGTTCACTGAATGAGGCTTATAATCGCTTCTTTTTTCATTATTCTGCGACTCCGCTCTTTGTGGTCAATTGCACGCAAATAGATTTTGTGCATAACGAAAAACATTTTAATGATCTGGTAAAACAAATACTAAAACCTCATTCCGGTATCGAATATTATTCTCCTGAAATATAAACACATTTTTATTGATTGATCATGATATAGGATGGCGGCAATCACCTGCCGTTCCTATTTAAACAAGATTCACGAACAAGCGTTTTGAATTTCGATTTTAAACCTCCAGGTTTATGGTAAGAGAGGTTGAATATGATTTTAATCAGACTTTTATTACTAGGGATTATGTTTTATCTGGCAAGCAAAGTCCTTGCACTGATTTTCAAACCTTCTGCACAGTCAGACGTTGAGATAAAAGGCGAATCCGAATCCAAGCCGCTCGATCTGGATGAAAACGATATTGATGATGTAGACTATAAAGATCTTAATGAGTAGCATCCTGGCCCACAAGGAGTGTTTTATTCGGCTACAAGCCGATGAGAACCCCCTTTGCAAAAAAACAGCACAAACGACATTGGCTTGAGCAAACTAAAGCTCTGAGAAACGGAACCCATACCCTTTATGAGACTGTATTTTCGCATATTAAAATATATCCGGCCCTATGGGCCTAGTCTGTTTGGCTCGGTTATCTGTATATTATTTTTCACCCTTTTCAATAGCGCATTCCAGTTATCGGTGATTCCTTTTCTAAACACTCTGTTTCAACCGCCAGCACAACAAACGGCCTCGCAAACCACTCTGGATTCACCTGAACAATTGCTGGACAATGCCGTTCCCTCCCGGCTGGGTGAGTCAAAGGAAGCACTGAAAGAAAAGTTCATGTCATTTTTTCAGGGACAAAGCCGTGAAAAAGCCCTGCAAAGGATATGTATTATTATTCTGATTATTACGCTGGGAAAAAATTTTTTCGCCTATATGCAACAGTACCTCATGGCTCACGTGGAGCAGGGTTCCATTCGCGATATTCGTGACGATCTCTATAAACAGATCAACAATCAATCCTTGGGGTATTTCAATGAAACCCGTGCCGGTCATCTTATTTCGAGAATCACCAATGACGTAACCCTGGTCAATGGCGGAGTCTCTGCAAGTTTTGTCACATTGATCAAAAATCCTCTGGCAATTCTGGCGTCTCTGGCCATTGCCCTGTATTTGAGTTGGCAGTTGACCTTGATCTCTTTTATTGTGGCGCCCTTTAGCATTGCCATTATTTCCTGGATAGGTTTGGAGCTCAGAAAACAGAGCACAGAATCACAAGAAAAAATGGCGGATGTCACCTCGGTATTGGCGGAAACGATCAGCGGGGCGCGTATCGTCAAAGCATTTGCCATGGAAAAATTCGAGATCAAAAAATTTATGTGCGAAACCCATGCATTCTATAAAACCATGTTGCGTATTACACGAACCCGAAATTTGGCCTCTCCCCTCACAGAATTTTTAGGAACCTGTGTGGCCATTGGTATTCTCTGGTTCGGTGGGCGGCAGGTATTGCGCGGAGACATGATGGCCCCGGAAGAGTTTATCGGATTTTTAGTGATAATTCTCAGCGTCATGACCCCGGTCAAAGAGCTGTCTTCGGTGAATAATCGCATCCAGGAAGCACTGGCCGCAGGAAAAAGAATTTTTGATGTTATCGACCTTGAACCCGAAATCGTGAATGCTCCTGATCCTGTTGCGGTAAACACTTTTACTCATCAGATTCGATTCCAAAACGTTACCTTTGGTTATGATCCCGAATCTCCGGTATTAAATGATATCGACCTTACCGTAAATAAAGGACAAATCATTGCGCTTGTGGGTCCCAGCGGGGCGGGAAAATCCACTTTGGTCGACTTGATACCGCGATTCTATGACCCTCAACAGGGTTCAATTACACTCGATGGCCTGGATATTCGCCAAATTGAACTCAAACATCTGCGACGGTTAATGGGTATTGTCACGCAGGAAACGATATTGTTTAACGATACAGTACAAAATAATATTGCATATGGACTTTTGGATCATTCGGTGGATGAGGTTAAAGAAGCTGCTCAAATTGCCAATGCACATGACTTTATCGAACGATTGCCCAAAGGATATGACACACCGATCGGTGAACGCGGCATCCAACTTTCCGGTGGACAACGTCAAAGGCTGGCTATTGCACGGGCAGTATTAAAAAATCCACCGATATTGATTTTGGATGAAGCCACCTCTGCCCTGGATACCGAATCCGAATTGCTGGTACAACAAGCGATTGAAAGACTCATGCAGAACCGAACATCTTTTGTTATCGCGCACCGTTTATCAACGGTGCTGCATGCAGATCAAATTCTTGTGCTCGAAAACGGCAATATTGTCCAAAAAGGCAAGCATAAAGAATTACTTGCAGCGACAGGGCTCTATAAAAAACTCTATAATATGCAATTCAGGACATAAAGATATGGCAATTCAAAAAACAGATTCCACGCTGGAAACAATACAGACATGGGCTCTTTATGTCTTTGCCTTTGCCATGCCTTTTTCGATTGCACTCACTCAAATTGCCATAGGAGTTGCCGCACTTGCCTGGTTGATGAGGCTTTTCTGGCTTAAAACCATCTCTTTTGAACGCTTGGGCCTGGAATGGGCATTCCTGTTATTTGTTCTCGCAGCGCTTGTCTCAACGATTTTCTCAACCAATGTCCCTCAATCTGTCATCTTTTTGAAACGCCACTTGCTGATACCGATTGTATATATCGTCGCCACCAGCATAAAGAATCGCCGCCTGTTACTCTATATGCTGTTTTTGTTTGCCTTGTCAACCGCCCTGTATTCTGTGACAGGCATTGTATCCTATTTTATGGATCCTTCATTACGCGTAAGACATGTTCATAATTCCATGACCGCCGGTGGCATAACCATGCTCGGTGCTCTGGTGGGATGGGGGTGTGCACTCTGCTGGCATGACCGGCTGAAATGGTTCTTTCTCGCCAGTGGCGTCATCAATCTGTTTTGCCTTATCTTGACCTCTACCCGTGGTTCCTGGTTGGGCTTTGGCGCCGGACTCTTGATCATCATGTTTATGGCAAATAAAAAATTATTATTAACCATACCCGTGATGGTAGCGATCGTATTATTACTACAGCCTGCTGAATTTAGCCACCGGGTCCAGCATATGTTTGATCCCACCTGGAGAACCAATGCAAAAAGAATTCATTGGTGGAGCATAGGTTGGGAAATATTTAAAGATCATCCGGTGGTTGGAATAGGAGATGTCAGTACTCAGACAATGTATAAACAGTATGCCCCGCCCCATGAGAGCGAAGGGGTCGGACATTTCCATAGCAACTATGTGCATATTGCTGTAATCATGGGAACGATTGGATTGATCGCTTTTTTGAACATGATGATCACTTTGATGATCCGTCTCGTTCAACGGCTCAAAACCGGGTTTATCAAATATAGCCTGGGATGGGCTAGCGTCATTTCGGCTTTATCCGCATGGGTGGCATTCAACATAAATGGCTTTTTCGAATGGAACTATGGTGACCAGGAAGTGATTACCATACTTTGGTTTCTGATAGGACTAGGATTCATAACTCTTTCCGACTCTAACAATTCTAAAGAGATATATGCCCATACTTGGAAAAAATAACGAAGCTTACCGCAGTGAGCTCGAAGCGTATCGCCGGGAACATGAAAAACTAAAAATGTTGCTGAGCGTCACGCGTAATATATCCCGCGAACTCGACCTGAACAAGCTCTTAAAGATCATCATGGACGAAGTCAAGGTGGTTTTGCATTGTGATCGCTGTACCGTCTTTGTTCTGGATCAAGAGAAAAAAGAGCTTTGGTCAAGGGTGGCCCATGGCGAAAAGGAAATAAGGTTCAAGGCTCACCTCGGTATTGCAGGATATGTAGCCACGACCGGCCAGGTCGTGAACATTCCGGATGCGTATGCAGATGATCGGTTTAATCCCAATATCGACAAGAAAACAGGATACCGTACCCGGACAATTCTCGCGGCTCCCATGGTGAATAAACTGGGGGAGATCATCGGTGTTTTCCAGGCTCTGAACAAGCTCGCCGGGCCATTCATTCGTGACGATGAGGAGATTCTCGACGTCATTTCAACCATCTCAGCGACCCAAATTGAGAACGCTCAACTCTATGCAGAACAAAAAAAGACATTTGACAGTTTTGTCGAGACGCTGGCAACAACCATCGATGCACGCGACCCACTGACGGCTGGCCACTCTCGCCGAATCGCGCTTTATGCAGATGCAATCGCCCAGGTGGTTAAATTAAGCGAGCAGGAACGGGAAGTACTCCGTACAGCTGCGTTACTCCATGATTTTGGGAAAATTGCAGTCCGGGAAGCCATACTGACAAAGGAAGGTCGGCTGACCCATAATGAATTCCGGCATATTCAGGACCATCCCCTCTACACCCAGAGCATTTTGGAAAAAATCAATTTTTCAAGGAATCTTTCGCAAGTCCCTCTCATTGCTGCATCACACCATGAGCGCCTGGATGGAACCGGATACCCTCATGGATTGAACGGTTCGGAAATTCCCGTGCTGGCAAAGATTCTTTCTGTGGTTGATGTGTTCGATGCACTTACCTCACGCCGTCATTATCGTGACAGAATGGATTTTCTTCAGGTCATTTATGTTCTTAATCAGGGTTCAGGAACACAATTTGACGAGTTTTATCTCGCTGCCTTTAAAAAAATCCCTGTGAGCAGTTTGGTGGAAATCATGGAAGACGGCCATTCCGATTCGTTAAACCGCGATGATCTGAACCACCTGAATGAAATAACGTTATCAGAACTCATCGATGCACTGGAGGCCGATCAACCCGACAAAGATCAACACGAGATGGTACGAATATTCGAATATTATTATTCCCGGACCTATCTGCACGGTCAAGATAAAAAAGCCAATAGTGAGGGCATGCTATGAAAATGATTCAGACAGACGACGCGCCTCAAGCCATCGGTCCCTATAGCCAGGGAATCAAAGTCGACTCTGGCCAAATGGTTTTTACTGCAGGACAACTCGGCATCGATCCTCAGAGTGGAGCCTTTGTGTCCGATGATATTGCAGAACAAACCGCTCAGGCCCTAAAAAATATGCAATCTGTTCTTCTAGCTGCAGGAGCTGACCTCAGCAAGGTAGTGAAAACCACTGTTTTCCTAAAAAATATCAGCGACTTTCAAGCAATGAACGCTGTTTATGCACAGTTTTTCAGCCAACATCGACCGGCACGCTCTGCCGTCGAAGCCGCTAATTTACCCAAAGACGCTTTGATTGAAATCGAAGCTATAGCCGTGTTCTAATATGCGTGATTGTTTTTTAACATTGATCCTGGTGTTTGTCCTGGGCTGCAATGGCTGGTGCCAGGACCAGTCAGACACTCTGTTCGTGCAAGATCCTGAACAAATTGTTGTCGATGCCTCGACAATTAAATCTCCTACAGGGGCCATGTTAAGATCCCTGGCTGTGCCCGGATGGGGACAGTTTTATAATAAAAAACCGCTCAAAGGGGTCGTCATTGCAGGTGGAGAAATCGGATTGATCGTCAATGCGATACTTCAAAATCAATGGGCTCAAAATGCAACGACTCCCGCTGCAAAGGCATTTCACAGAGATAACCGTGGATTATCGCTGTGGTGGCTTGCAGGGGTAATGCTGTATAGCGTGGTCGATGCCTATGTAGATGCACATCTCTATGACTTTGATTCCAGTACTTCTCTTGCACTGAATTATCCCTTACAGAATGATACAGGCTATGTACCGATCTGTTGTGCCAAATTCACATTACCATGGGACTAAATATTGACAGGATTGATATTGTATGGATTTGTCTAGTAACCATCGCGGAGCCTGGGGGTCTCGAATAGGGTTTATTCTCGCTGCGGCGGGTTCAGCCATCGGCCTGGGCAACATATGGCGGTTTCCTTATGTGACCGGTGAGAATGGCGGCGCTGCTTTTGTGCTGTTTTATTTCATTTTTGTTCTGATCATCGGCCTGCCCGTCATGATCTCCGAGCTGGCCATCGGAAGGCACACACAGAAAAACCCGGTAGGTGCATTTAGTGCATTGGCGAATCGCTCATGGTGGCCGCTGCTGGGAATTCTAGGAGTCGCCACCGGCGTTGGTATCCTCTCATATTATTCGGTCATCGCAGGCTGGACGCTGGGTTACTTTATCAAAGCCATTGGCGGTTCTTTCACCGACATGAATGGCGAACAGGCCATGCAACACTTTACACAGTTTGTAAGCGATCCCAAAACATCGCTTATCTATCTCGTCGTTTTCCTGGGAATCACCGGCATGGTCGTGATGGGCGGCGTTTCTTCCGGTATCGAACGGTGGGCAAAAATTTTGATGCCTGTTTTACTCTTTTTATTGATCGTCCTCACTCTCCGTTCAGTAACACTACAAGGCGCCAAAGAAGGACTGGCGTTTTACCTCAAACCCGACTTTAGTAAAATTTCTCTTTCCATGCTTGCGAATGCCCTCGGACAAGCACTGTTTTCACTCAGTCTGGGTATGGGAACGATGATTACCTATGGCAGTTATATTGCAAAGCGAGAAAACCTGGCAATCTCGGCCGGCTATGTTTGCCTGTTCGATACTCTGATCGCGATCATCTCAGGTCTGATGATCTTTCCGGCACTTTTTGCTATGGGACTCGATCCTGAAGGTGGGCCAGGGTTGGTTTTCGTGGTCTTGCCGACCATCTTTGAACAGATGCCCGGTGGGTTTATCTTTGGTGCAGGCTTTTTCCTGCTCCTCACTGTAGCAGCATTGACTTCAACCATTTCTCTGCTCGAAGTCCCTGTCGCTTATATGGTCGATGAAAAAAAATGGAGACGCCCCAAAGCTGTTCTGCTGATGACGTTACTGGCCCTGATTCTGGGTGTTCCTTCAGCTCTTTCGCAAGGAGCCGTGAGTTGGCTTAGCAACATACCTCTCATCGGGCTGGGCTTTTTGGACTTTGCCAACATCCTTTTGGGCAATTATTCATTGACGACCGGTGCACTCTTTATTGCGATTTTTGTCGGATACAAATGGGGGGTTAAAAATGTAATCAAAGAAGTGACCCTGGAGAACAATCAGTTCTATTTTGCAAATCTCTGGTCATTTTTGATCCGCTTTTTTTGTCCCATTGCAATATTGGCAATTTTTATGTATATTTTAATCACACGCAACTATTTTTAAAGGACAATACCCTATGACTCGCGAACAAGCCCTCGTGCTCGTGAACGAGAAAATGTCAAATAAAAACCTGATTAAACATGTTCTGGCTGTCGAAGCCGTGATGCGGGAACTGGCAAACCATTTTGACGAGTCTCAAGAGATGTGGGGATTAGCTGGTTTATTGCACGATCTGGATTATGAATCGACTGCAAATACACCCGAACAGCATACTCTCTTAACCACCGAATGGTTAAAGGCATATGACCTCGATTCGGATATTTTGCATGCAATAAAGTGCCATAACAATCTGGCCGAGCGCAAAACACTCATGGACAAGGCCATCTATGCAGCAGATCCTGTAACCGGCTTGATTGTAGCAGCCGCCTTAATGCACCCTGATAAAAAACTAGAGAGCATTGATCCCGATTTTATTCTTCGCCGTTTCAAAGTCAAAAGTTTTGCCCGCGGTGCCAATCGTGATCAAATAAAATCCTGCCAGGAAATGGAACTTTCTTTAAAAGAATTCATTTCCATATCTTTAACAGCGATGCAGAGGATCGATCATGAATTGGGTCTCTAGATTAATTTTCATTTTCTTATTGAGTACAAGCCCGATTTATGCGCTCGATCTATTTGTCGAACAAACCGATTCTGTCCATACGCTGAAAAATTCCCAAATCATAAAAGATCGATGGTTTGCCAAAGATAAAGCTGACCACTTTGTGACAAGCGCATTCCTGACGGGAATGGGGTATTACGCAGCCAGACAAGAGATGGATTCTTCTCTGCCAGCAAGTAAGAATATCGGTATAGGTTTTAGTCTGAGCTTGGGTATTGCAAAAGAAGTTTACGATGGAACCAGCCAAACGGGAACTGCAAGCTGGAAAGATCTGGTCGCCGACATACTGGGAATAGGATTTGGCTATTTATTAATTTCAATTGGTGAATAGAATGAACAAAGCTGCACCTTATACAAAGGCATGCCATATTAAAGAAGACAAAGCTCGTTCAAACTGTGGAGTTGCCGGGGTATATGGCACCCCGGATGCATCTCAGCTAACCTACTTGACGCTTTATGCCTTACAACACAGAGGTCAGGAAAGCACAGGTATCGTCAGCAATGACGGTCACAGGGTGTATCGCAAAGTCGGTCAGGGTCTGGTGTCCGATGTCTTTGCGGAACCCAAAGACCTGGATGCGCTGCAAGGACATCTTGCCATTGGCCATAATCGCTATTCCACAACCGGTTCGACTCATCTGGTCAATGCCCAACCTCTGCTGTTTAACACTCAGCATGGTCCGTTTGCCATCAGTCACAATGGGAATTTTACCAATTCCGGCACACTTCGCGTAGAGTTGGAAAGACAAGGTGCCCTCTTTCAAACCTCGACTGACACCGAAGTAGTGGCCCACATTATGGCTCGTTCCAAAAAAGTCGAAATGGTGGACAAGCTGATCGAAGCCATGAGACAGCTAAGGGGCGCCTTTTCATTGGTAATGATGTTAAAAGATCGCATCTATGCAGCTCGTGACCCCCATGGTGTGAGACCGCTCTGCATAGGAGAGAAAAATGGTGTCTATTTTGTGGTATCAGAGACGTGCGCTCTGGATCTGGTACGGGCAAATTATATCAGAGATATTGAACCAGGTGAGCTTGTCCAGATAGATCAAACCGGAATACGGTCTTATAAATACTCTGATGAACAGAATAAATATGCCTGTATTTTTGAATTTATATATTTTGCCAGACCCGATAGCCGGATCTTTAATGAAAATGTGGACAAAATCCGCAGAAAACTGGGAAAGATTCTGGCGCTCGAAAGTCCGGCTGATGCTGATATTGTCATTTCTGTACCTGACTCGAGCAATACAGCTGCGGTGGGGTATTCGAGACGTTCGAATCTGAAATTCGAGTTGGGTCTGATACGCAACCATTATATCGGTCGAACCTTTATCAATCCACAACAAAATATGCGCGATTTCTCGGTCCGTGTTAAATTTAATACAGTCAAAGGGGTTTTGAACGGGCGACGCGTCGTGGTTGTGGAAGATTCTATTGTGAGAGGGACGACGCTAAAACAATTGGTCAGACTTATCCGACAAGCCGGGGCCAAAGAAGTACATATTCGGGTCAGTTCACCACCCATTATATCACCTTGCTTTTATGGTATGGACTTTCCCAGTCGCTCTGAACTTATCGCCAATCAGCGCAGTATCGAAGAAATCCGTGACTATCTGGGTTGTGACAGTCTTGCGTACTTGTCCCACAAAGGCCTCATGGAGGCCGTTGCCGATACAGGAAACGGATTCTGTGCTGCATGTTTTACAGCAGAATACCCTATCCGCATTGAAGATAATATCGGTAAATTTCAACATGAAAAGGAACCCGTCGGTGTGGATTCCTGAGCCGGCGAATCGTTCTCAATGACTATACTATCGTGGCTCAAGTTTTTTGATTATCTCTTTGTTTTACGACCGACTTTGCTTTTTCCTGTATGGACCGTTGTTCTGGTGGGTCATTGGGCCCAATTGCGCTTTGGCACTGGCACAGGATTTGAAAAATCACTCCCTTTTACGATCTGGGTGATCGCAAGCTACTCGTTTTTGATGGGTGCGGTATTTATTCTCAATCAGCTGGAAGATATAGAAACGGATAAAATAAATCGAAAACTATATCTCATCGCAGATGGTATCATACCCAAGCGGTGTGCTGTTGTGGAAATGGTATTGTTGGGATGTGCACCTTTTCTCATGCTTTTCTGGTCGCGCTGGGATCTGTTCTTTCTAATGATTCTGTCGTTTATTGTCATGGGCTGGGCGTATAGCTCACCTCCTCTCAACCTGAAAAATTCTCCCTGGGGTGGGGTTATCGCAAATATTATCGGTTATTTTTTGGTTTTTTCAGTGGGCTGGAATATTAGCGGAAAACTCTCTATCGAGATGATTTGGCATGCCACTCCTTACATTCTGGGAATTCTTGGCATCTATTTTTTTACCACCATCCCGGATATCCATGGTGATCGCAATGCCCATAAAGTCACTGTTGCTGTTCAATACGGGCCGGGTCCGACCATTAAAATGGGATTGATAACCAATACTCTTGGAATGATGCTGGGGCTTTTCCTTATGGATTGGGTGATTTTTATTCCAACCTTGCTTATGGTTTTTTTTTATTTCAAGACTTTATTCTCGAGATCTGTCCAAGATGTTCTTTTGACAAATAAAATTGCTACCCTTGTATTATCACTTGTTGTATGTTACCGTTTCCCTGCTTATCTTTTGTTGATTCTAATCGTCTATTTTTTAGCAAAGTGGTATTATCGTCATAGATTTCAAATAGATTATCCGAGTTTCCAAACTCTACAATAGGAAGTGGAATGTCAGAACTCTTACACCTTGAAAAAAAGTGTGATTTCTGTGGTACCTGCGTTGCAGTTTGTCCACATGATGCAATTGATCTTGCCGAATTCCATTTGACCATCATAAAAGACCGGTGTACTCTGTGTATGAATTGTGTATATATATGTCCGGTTCGAGCACTGGAGCACTCGGATGAATGATTATTACGATATAATAATTGTCGGAGCCGGCCCTGCAGGGTCGATGGCAGCTCAATATGCCGCCCGGGAGGGAGCTTCTGTCGCACTCTTTGAGAGAGATCGTAGAGTAGGCTCTCCCGTTCGGTGCGCTGAAGGCGTATCACACAAGAGTCTTGAAACGCTTGTCGAGATTAAATCTTCATGGATCGCACAAGAGATCACCGGTGCTGTTTTTCATTCGCCTCATGGGAAAACAGTCAAAATCAATACCGATCAGATCGGCTATGTCTTGCATCGCGAAATTTTCGATCACGATTTGGCTCAAATGGCAGTCGCACAGGGTGCACACTTGTATACCAGGGCAAATGTAACTGGTTTGATCAAAGAAAATGGAAAAATCAAAGGGATTACTCTAGATCACCGGGGTGAAACTTTTGACATAAAATGTAAAATTATCATTGCCGCAGATGGTGTTGAATCCCGTGTGGGGCGTTGGGCCGGAATTAAAACCCGTACCGCGATGAAAGACATTGAAACATGCGCACAGATCACTGCGTCTCCAATCGATGTCGCACCCACCGATATTCACTTTTATTTTTCGCGAGATTTAGCTCCCGGTGGATATATATGGATATTCCCCAAGGGTAACAGAGTGGCAAATGTTGGTCTCGGAATATCGGGGGAATATACTGAAAAATCTCCAATGGAATATCTCGATCAATTTCTGACAAAATTTCCAAATGTATCTGCCCTGACCACGACAATAGGAAGCGTACCCTGCTCCCTACCCCTCGAAAAAGTGGTCGCAGACGGGTTTATGATTGTTGGGGATGCTGCACACCATGCCAATCCGATGACAGGCGGGGGTATCATTAATGGCATGATCGGTGGGAAAATTGCCGGAGAAATTGCAGGAAAAAGCATCAAAGAAAATGATCGCTCTGAACGTCGGTTATCTGAATACAGCAAAACATTCAACAAGATAGAAGGTAACAAATTAAAAAAATTCTACCGTATCAAAAAAGTCATTTACAAGTTTAGTGACCAGGAACTCAATCAGATCGCGGATCGTGTTCTCGAAATGCCACCAGAGAAACAGACATTGATCAATATTTTTCGCATTGCTCTGGTGAAAAAACCGACATTGGTTTTGGATGTGATCAAGCTTTTCACAACATAGGAATGATTGATGAAGCGAGCCATCTCAGAAATGCTCAAGCACGATGACAAAACACTTACGTTACCGAATCTGATTTCCATATCCAGATTAATCTTTTTGCCATTCATCATCATTCAGCTGGGCTATAATACGATGCGCGGCAATCTGATCGTTATCTTTTTGATGGTTCTATCCGGCTTGACCGATTATATCGATGGTTTCCTTGCCCGAAAAATGAACCTTCGTTCGAATTTGGGGAGAATGCTGGATCCTCTGGTAGATAAGATCAATATTGGCGTCATTTTTATTTTTTTATCCATTTATAGAACCCTGCCCTTTTGGTTTGTACTCATGGTCATTGCCAGAGATGCGATCATTTTAACTGCCAGCTTGCACCTCATTAGCAAAGCAAGGCGGATTGGCGAATCCAACCTGCTTGGAAAATATACATTGGTTTCCTATATTATGGTAATGCTCTCTTTTGTGTTTCAAATACCCGTTTTCAGTAGCGTGATACTCGCGATATCAGCGATCTTGACCCCCATTTCATTATTTAAATATTTTAAAATTTATAAAAATATTGTGGGTAAAAAAAATCAACATTAAATGATAATGCCCACTTGGAACGATTTAAGAGCTTAAATC
>WJME01000211.1 GCA_014728115.1 Candidatus Zhuqueibacterota bacterium
GGTACCGGATCGTATTCAACTTGCCACTCTTTCAAAGCAGGGGTTACACGACCGTCACGGGTATTCAAATGGGCGATCAGCTGCATTTCAGGATAGCGGGCCGCATCGACACCCGAAAGATCGAGGTTTGCTGACGATGAAACATCTCTGAACAAGGTATCCTGCACAAAAAGTTGTGAATTCACTCCCACAACATCCAGATATATCGAGGTATTCTCCAAAACATCCGCCTGCCAGGTGAGCTCTTTCCAGCTCGAAGTGGGGCCTATTCGCGGCGAAGTCACAGTACCCCGTTCATGATAAAAAGTGAGGGTATCACTCACTGAAGCCGTACCCAGGGTACTCTTGACCCATGCTTCGGGCACGCTGCCGGGGGCTGCGCCTTTTTTGCCGATCAGGGCCCAGGAATCGCGCCCTCCCACTTTCCGACACATAGTGCTGCCAAGCGATTCCAGGGCTTGATAAGCGTTTTCGGTCATATTCAGTGAACCTTCATCCGAGATAGCCAAAAGCACAATCGAGCCAGGCTCGAGCGTACGGATCTTTTCAGCCATTTGGTTGGCATTTACAGAATCTCTATACGTATCATATGTTTTTGAAAAAATAGGAGCTCCCCAGACGGGATCCAGGACAACCATGTTATGGCCTCTGCTGGCTATATGCAGAGATTTATTATCCGAAAGTAACCTTGCAAACACACCATCGGAATATCCGGCTGATTCTACATAAATTGCCTGGGATTTTTTTGCCAATGTGATACCCGAACTGTCTACGGTAGATTGGTACCCTGAACAACGTTCAAACTCTCTGGAGCTGGTCTGAGTCCATCCCCTCAAAGCACCAATGGTAAAAGATCTTTCAGCCCAGGCTGCAGCCAGTGAATCAGATGATGGACGAACCCGCCAGTAATAGGTTCCGGGATCAAATGTTTTTTCCGGATCCCACGAACTAAAAAACATGGGATGATCACCAGATTCAAAGGTCATAAGATCGGGACTGGAAAAATCAGGATTGCTATCTATTTGGAAAAGAATGGTCTCTCCCTGAGAATTCTGAATCATGGGGTCCTGGACTCTAAATACGGGACTCTGGTCCAGCAAGGCAAAATCAGGGGGAGAAATTAGCGAAAGACGGCGAGACAGCACCGTAAATTGATCTGTAAAGGTATTATTGGTTTCATCGACTTCATCAATGGTGTTTTCCGGATCCAAAATCGCTCGTACGGTAATTTGTCCCAGCAAATCACTGATCGGCAATTCAACAGAAAAGGTTGAATATAGATCGATACTATCGAGGTGAACCGTTGCAAAGGATTTTTGTCCCACATCGGGATGTTCGTAATAGAGTTGTACATTGAAACTATCCGGACAAGCCAAACCGGCATTTTGAATGGTAAACTGCAGATCGACTGTTGAATCTGATTCAGAGGGGATTTTGGGGTCTAGAGATATTGAAGACTCGAATAAAAGATCAGGTTTTTCAGGAACGGCAATCCTCATAGCCGGATCGCCAAGCAAGTTATACTGTAGGATCATATTATGGACATTGATACTTCCCCCATTGGTCTGCCAAAATTGCCACTTTGCCTGGTTCAAGGCGTCCCCGAGAGATCTCTCTCCATCATGAACAATAGCAGGATAGAATTTTCGAAGAAATAAAAAATCCTCATAAGCAAAACCCCACCCAGAAGTTCCCAAAAACGAGACCGCACCTTTTTCTTTTGCCCGTAAAAAAATTTCCCCAAAGCTGGACTGAGACGGTTCGGCAAACCTTCCGGTATGACAAGTCATGGATGAAATAAACGGATATCGACGCGCATTGTTCAGCTCATCAATATCGGGATTATGAAACATTAAATCCCAGGTAGCACTTCCTGCATGGCCGATAAAATTTAGCCAGACCGTACCTTCATCGATGCGATCCAGGATCTCTTGCCGATTTTCACCCTCCCGATATCCCTCACTGGTCTTATCTATAAAATTGGATTTACCGGCGATCGGAGCAAGTTGTACATAATTTTTTGCAAGATAACGAGACTGCTCATAAAACGCTTTTTGCTCATATCGATCAAACCCACCATTAATAAACGTAAACGTTTTTTTCCACAAATGCGACGGAGTGTCATGGTAAGCAATGATCTTGTCTATAATTTGTTGGGCTTCACTTAATGTTTCTGCCGGAATTCTCCCTATAGCGATTTCGGGCAAGATATCATCTGGTCCGTCAAAACAGCCATACCAGACATCACTTACAGGATGGCCATAGGTCGGGACAAAGTCTTGTTTACCATTAAAGTGTTGCTTGGCATCCCACGAAGCATCGCCCAACAATAAAACAAATCGCAATTTGGGTTCTGACCATTTTTCATATGCATATTCAAGAAATGATTTTATCGCAAATGGGTCTTTTAAACCGTAATTGAATTCATCGTATATATCATTTACTTGCACAACTTTGCATTGTAAGCCGTTCTCATTTTCATGATAGTTTTTCAACCGGGAAGCGGCCTGCAAAAATTCTATAGTTGTAATAATGATATATTCAGCACTATTGCCGGGGTCCGAAAGATTGGAAGAATCGTCAATATATATAGAATCTGCAAGTGTAAAACTGGAATCATCAAATGCGACCCATTTATATTCATTTGCAAAAGAGCCCCAGAACCCTCGATACGTATTCACGCCTCGCTGGAAATCTATTTCTGTATGAACAACAGCAGGTCCCCCTCCTAAAGAGACGTGTGATTCCAAAACCTGATCTTTTGACCCATTTTTTCGACCGATCATAGCCCAGGAATCACGCGTTTTCACCTGACGGATGAATTGGCTGCCAAATTGTTCAATAGCCTCATACGCTTCTTCTGTCATATTGTGACTGCCCTCATCCCGGATAGCAAACAGGACGTAAACAGTATCAGGCAAAGAATGAAGAAAAGTGATCATTTCTGTGACGTTTTCGGGTGAAAGCCAGGTATCAAAATTTTTCTGAAACACAATATCACCGCTCAAATGATCGAGCCCGACCAAATTATATCCCCGCTTTGCCGAAAAGGTATTAATTCCATCGAGATGAAACAATGCGTAATTCCCATCACTCAAACCAGCCGAAGACACTTTAATATCCATCGTATGTCCCTGATCCACCCTGGATGGTTTGCTTGCCACGGCGTTTTCTACATCTAAAAGTTTAATGTTTGCTGATTTAAAACCTCGAATTAATAGAGCGCTCGAACTGGATTGAGACAATTGCAAAAATCCATTTGAAACGACATTTTTTTTCTTGTATTGAATAGTAAACCAATCCAGATAAAAATGTGAACGTTCTACATCCATCAAGGACAGAGATTCAAATGTCACGACATTATTTTTATTTTTCACCCAATCAGAAGGAATGGCAAATGAGACGTTCTTTTCTTCACGATCATTGAACAAAACACTAAACGCCTGATGGTCATTGACATGAATGACCAAATGGTGATCCGGACTCGAGGGTGCAAAGGTCGTTCCCCGAACAAGGACATTGAAAACCAGACTATCGGCATCAGGATCAAAGTCGGGAAGATCGAATTGATGCGTGAACCGGTCCCCAGGCAGAAACTGAGCCCAAATCCAGCCTTCACCTGGCATTTGTTCTGTTCTGTGCACGTCGCTATCTGTATTGCCAGCATGATAAAACCTGTCTACCTCGAAATGTTCGTTTGTAATAGATGACTGTGCAAAAGCAGGTTCGGGTGTACTCGATATCAGAGAATATCGTCTGGCAGGAGAATCACCAATCGTAAGCCAGGCGACCTGATCGTCGCTATAAGGATGATAATAAGAGTTATCCCCTTTACGTCTGGAGATCCAAAAATAGAGCCGGTCGTTTTCCTGCAGGGAACCCGTTGGTTCAGGTTCTATCCAGATTGGATTTTCATGACCCCCGATATAAAGTTTTACGTGTTCGCGTAATATCGGCTTTGCAAATCGCGTCAAAAGATCACGGCCGGAAAGAGAATAAACACCATTTTCATGAGTGATGATTTTTAGATACGGTTTGTTCGGATCGTACCAGGAAAATGGATGTGGTTGATTTATACCGCTCTTTTGGATAATCCGGGTCGCAGGAACAATCATGATCCGCAATTTTAAAAACTTTAAGACCTTTACCCTGCCGAGCTTTGCATTATACCGCAAGGGGAAAAGGGTCAAACGTGTGGTCAAAGAGTCCCTGAATTTGCCCGTTTCATTTTTCCAAAATCGGTGAGGGAAAAAAGTATTGGTGTCATAGACCTCGGGATGTTTACGAACGACAGGCACTTTTGTCTCATCCTGAAAAGAGAGAGCAGGATAGATCGGGTCACAAGCAGATTCAACGACCACGCTATCGAGAATCTCTACGTAAGCAGATTCATTAGGCGCGAGTGCAAAGGCTCGGGTAAATATGGGCAATTGTGGATATCCGGGAACTGAGAGAGAAGGCAGGTCATCCAAATGGGGTTTTACAAATTCCTGATTTTCGACAAGAAATTTCTCCCACTTTATTTCGGGGAATTCTAGCTCGAGTTCGATTACATTTTCATGTCGGGTGATGGTGTAACCATCGTTCAGACCGTTGGCATGCAATGTCGACAGAGAGGATATGAACATGCATATTATGTAAAATATTCGATTTTTCATATTTTCAAGAATCTTAACGCCTGATCGAAACAAAAGTTTCGGGACGTTAAAAAGTAGACATTTTTTGAGCCAGCTCTTTTTGTAAAAGATCGAGCAAAGTGACTTCAGCATGTATATTATTGGCAAAGATAAAAGCGATAAGGCCCATTACAAAACTTATACATACCATAATCAGAGCGGCTCCTCCTTGAGAAAAGCCGAGGTTCACAAGCCGATGATGAATATGCAGCTTGTCAGCATGAAAGGGATGGATGCCTTTTCGAACCCGCCTGACAATAGCCCAAATGGTGTCGGCGAGGGGCAATGCCATCAGAACAATTGGCACAATAATCGCTATTTGTCCCGGATGAACCGTTGAGGCACCGAGACAAAGACTGGCAAAAATGAAACCGAGGGATAGACTCCCGGAATCTCCCATAAAAATGGATGCCGGTGCAAGGTTGTATTTTAGAAATCCGGCCACAGCTGCGACAAGGCCCAGAGACAGCCATACCACAACAACATTGCCAAAGAGTGCAGCAATGGCCATATTCAACAAAGAGCCCACAATAATGATTCCCGATGCCAGTCCGTCGAGTCCATCGATCAAATTAATGGCATTGGTCACTCCCACCAACCATAGAATGGTAAGGGGATAGCTGAACCAACCCAGAGGGATAGCCTCAAAACCAGGGAGAACAATGACCTCTATCCTCCAGCCCCAAATGGAAAAAGCAACTGCAGCAATCAACTCGACAGCGAGTTTAAGATTACACCCCAGATCCATCTTGTCATCAAAAGCGCCCAGAACAAAGACCGCGGCAGACGAGAAAAACAAAACAACGATAGCCCGGGTATGATAATCGAGGATATCAACGGAAAGCAAATATAAAATAAAAGAGCCTAACAAAAAGCTCAGATAAATCGCACCACCGCCCCATTTGGGTGTAAGATGGTTATGGATGGAGCGTCCGTTGACATGAGCGTATACCTGCCATTGACCGGCGATACGCCGCACCAGAGGGGTCAGAAGCAATGAAGCGAAAAATGGAATAAAAAAATACAATATGATATTCATCAAGAGGCTACCCAATAATTGCCGAACCCAAACGTCAAAGCTTGTTTGACAGATGCTACAAATATTATTCCAAGTTAATTCACTAATAAATACAAATATTTAGCGGAAAAACAAAACACTTTTTGTATCAGATTGATATAAAATTTCAAGATTGAACACATTGGGATTTGCGAGTCAAATTACCCCGAGCGACGATTAACTTTTGATAAAAAGAGTCCATATCACTGATCATTCGTCGATAAGAAAAGGTCTGGGTAGAATATGAAAAAGCCCTTTCCAACATTATACGATGATTGTTTCTATTATTTAAATACTTTATAATGTGTTTTGCCATTGCGTCTGCATCATCGAGATCACACAAATAACCATTTTCTCCGGATTGTATCATATCGACCACCCCCCCTGCACGTGTTGCAAAGACAGGAACCCGGCTTGCCATTGCCTCGATAATCGTCACAGGGGTTCCCTCATTATTCGAAGTGAGCAACATGAGATCTATTCCTGCATATATTTTTTCTATATTTTGTTCCCAGCCATAAAAAAACACATGATCCTCGATCTCGAGCTCTTTAGTGAGAGATTCGAGTTTATTTCTTTCTTCACCATCTCCGACAATCACCAGATATATGGGGTTGTTTTGTTTTTTTAGCTTATGAATGACTCTAAGGGCCATCGAATAGTTTTTAATGGGCACGAGCCGGCCGATTGCAGCTGCAAGGGTCATCTCTTTATTCAATCCGAACTCGGTTTTGAGTTGATCAGTTTTTATTATCGTCTGAAATTTTTTCAACTCGAAACCATAAGGTATTATTTCGACTTTTTCTTTGGGTGCGATTTTATACTTTTGACAAAGATCATATTTTTGGGACGAACTGATTGCTATAATCGCACTGCTCATTTTCGTTAAACATTTTTCAATATGAATAAAAATTTTATTTTTCCAGTCCGGGAAATAACCCCTAAATGTATGACCGTGAAATGTATGAATGAGTACAGGTACTCCTGCCAGTTTACCGGCAATTCGACCAATCGTACCGGCTTTGGCTGTGTGGGTATGAACAATTTTCGGATTTTCGTTTTTGAAAATTTTATACAAATGAAAAATAGACATAAAGTCATCAAGGATGGATATATCGCGCTTCATAAAAGGTAACACTCGGATATCAATGCCCTTTTCCACAAACTGTTCGAATTTCGAAGACTCGGAAGAGTCGACTTTACCACCTATAAGCAAAGAAGTATATTTTTTATGGGGCATATGAGCCAATAAAATATCAGTATGTACTGCAGGGCCACCTATACAAATTCTTGATTGTACGTGTATAATTTTAATTTTCATTCTATACTATTATCTCCTCATAAAGATCAAAAGTTGAGTTACAGCATTGATGCCATTCAAATCTCTTAATATTTTTATATCCATTTTTCACGAGTTTTTTTTGTAAATCTGAATCATTTAACAATACAAATATAGCGCGGGCAATATCTTCAGGATCATAAGGATCAAAATAGATTCCGGAATCATTTACAATTTCAGGATGAGATGTCGCATTGGAAACAGCTACAGGAATTCCTGCAGCCATAGCCTCTAGAGGTGTCAAACCGAATCCCTCAAATAGGGATGCATTGACAAATACTTTGGCATCTTGATAAATCGCAGCCAAATCCCCTTGGTGGACAAAACTCGTGAAATAGACCTCCTTTTCGAGTTTCAATTCCTGTAGAGTATCATAAATTGGCTGAAATTTCCAATTTTCTCTGCCGACAATTACCAACGATTCTTTGATATCGTATTTTTGCTTGAGAATTTTGAAGGATTGCAATAGCCGAATATAATTTTTTCTGGGTTCCAAGTGACCGATCATTAATATATAATTTTCTGGGAGCGAATATCGTTTACGAATCAAGACCTTATCTGCATCTGAATAAATTTTTTGGAACTCTTTGCTATTGATTCCATTATGAACGACCTTAATTTTTGAAGCAGGTACTTTACATGTATTAATCAAGTCCTGTTTAGTAAATTCTGATATTGCAATTATTTTTTCTGCCCGCTTTGCAGAGGATGAAATCATTTTTTGCAAATATTTCGCTCTTAATAATGAATATCCTGCAGCATAATGAAAACAGCAAAGATCGTGAATGGTAACCAAAGAAGGGATATGCACACTCGATGGATAATAGGACATGGGTGAATGAAAATAATCCCACTGATATTTTCGGATTAGTGATGGCCAGAGAAAGACCTCTTTTATTATTCGATCAGCAAAATATTTGGAATTAATATTTACGGGTAAATAGGAATCGATTTTGGAAAAATTTTTATCAACCACGACTTTGATATCAAATGGAAATGTACGTGATTCTAAGCCACATAGCAATTCACGAATATATACTCCCAATCCACCGCTTTGTTCGTTAAGCATGGTCGCATTAATGACAAGTGATTTCATTCAAGGTCAATCAGTTAAATTAGACATTTTTTTAAAAAGGAACTGGTATAGAGAATCCACATTTTCAACAAGTTTTTGATGGGAAAATGTAGCAAAGGCATATGAATAAGCATTTTCAAGAATATAAACATATTGTTCGCGATTTTTTAAATAATGCTCAACCAGTTCAGCCATTTTATGTGAATTGTCTAATTCACATAAAAATCCATTAATATTATGCTTTATCATATCTATCACACCACCAGCACGGGTAGCAATCACCGGAACACGACTCAGCA
>WJME01000212.1 GCA_014728115.1 Candidatus Zhuqueibacterota bacterium
AACTTTTCAACTCTTCAACTGTTTAACTGCTTTTCTTCTCAACTCCTCAACTCCTCAACTTTTCAACTCTTAAACTGCTTTTCCTCAACTTTTCAACTTCTTTTTCTCCTCAACTGCTTTTCTTCAACTTGACTTTTTTCTCTATTTCCATTTGTGCAGTCTTTGGACTATTTTTTTCTTTCAGTCCTGTCAATTCGTGGACCGGTTATCATCCGTGATTTTATTCAAACAGCCATTAAAGTTCTTGCATTAATTCATCTCAGCCCTTATTATTCAATAACGAAAAAAAGAGGGGTTCATATGATGAATGACGTGGAAAGGAAAAAATTTCTAAAACATCTCGAGAAACTGATATCCGGTGATATGGAGGCTCTTGTTTTTGCCTTTATTGTTTACGACAAAAAAGCACCTTTTATACGAAATATTCTGGAAAATAAAAACTATCTCGATGCATTACATTATGACAGTGGAGAGCGGTTGGCTGTATATTATCTTGAAGATGATCAGGAACAGGCCGACAGTGATGATCATTTGATTTATTTGGTAGAAAGGCCTGATAATGAGACGCTACAAAGTTCCTATTCACGCATTTTAAATTTGATCACGAGAAAACCCATTTCTACCCCCTGGCCATTTCTTGTGATTTACCAGGTTGTGAATGAAGACATTTCAGACTTTATGATCGTACAAATTGATGAAAAAAGTGATGCAGAGACATTTAATCAACTGGATCATTATCTAAAACTTGTCGCCTATGCCATTAAAAATGTGAGCAAAGAAAATTTCTGCAATCGTGAAGAAATATTTGAACTTGTTAAAAAAGAATTTAAAAACGAAAAAGCTTGGATAAGCATTAAAAAAGGCATAAAATTCACAAAAGACCTGATCCCGTTTATCAGCCTTTTCTGATTTATCTCTCTGAAAACCAAAATTTATTCTTTTCGGATAGACTCAGGACTCGGGGATATTGAGGTCCGGTTGCACAATTATAATGACCTTTATACTCTGCTTCGGTTGTTGAGCGATGAAACACCAATTGTGCAATGGGAACTCCGGGATACAAAACCAAGGGGGCATCACCGGCATTGTGGAGTTCCAGGGTAAGGCACCCGTGAAAAAAAGGATCAATTTTGGTTGGAGCAGAGACGATCAAGCCCATACGTGCCCATGTGGATCGTCCTTTGAGATAAGCGCCGATGGATTTTGGTAGTGCAATATACTCGAATGTACACCCAAGAATGAGGTCATTGGGATGAAAGACAAATGGTTCCTTGAAATTGATGCGAAGGCGCTCCTGGTATTTCAGCTGCTCTGTTCGGATAGATTCATGATTTCCGATATCTATGGCCGGAAACATGACTTTACGAAAAATAATAAACTCATTTCCCAGTCTCACATCAACGGATGATGCGCCAATTTGCTCGTCACGATCGAGAATAGGTGTGATAACCAGCCGCTTTTGTATCGCGGGTTTATCCAAAAGATCGATGATTTCATCTTTTAGCAGCAGGCTCATATTGATTCCAAAGGTTTTGAATAAAAGAATATTCCACGGCTTTTAATCCCAGACGGTTCAATTTTTTTTGTCGTTCATTCATAGAAAGAACAGAATCTATCGGTTTTAACCGCGTCAGAATCGTATCCAATTTGTAAAGCCAGCATGCACTGGTAATCCGTATGCAGGATGGCAAATCAGTGGTTACGAGATGATTTTCTACAGCATTTGGGGGAATATCGTGCTTTAGCCGCCCATAAAGATATTCTATACCATCATACAAATCTCTTGTATTCGGAAATTTTATGCCCAGTTTTTGGATACGATTTTTCATCTCGTTTCGATATTTTTCAATAAAACCATACACAACCTCTTCCAATTCATTATTTTTCTTCTGTGAATCAAAATCGCGTACAGTATCTTGAATAAAATGAAAATAACCGATCCACTTTGATTTCAGCTCCTCATTCTCAAAGGTTGCCATTTCGAGTAAAGAACTTTCCTTTAAATCCTCGCACATGAGTGCGATACGATAGGGCCAGGGCGGATAAAAGCCATTCCTGGAAGAAGGAGAAATCCAGGATTTCCGTTGCAATTCTTTTTGGTTAATGGCAATCTCAAACGCGGCGAATAATGCAGAAGGTCCAAAAAGCCTCACTCCCACATAATCAGCCAGCAGTTCTTCCATCCCCCGTCTCCACATATTAATCGCCGTATCCATCAAATGTGCAAGTTGTTGTTTTTGGCCAAATTCAAATTTTTTATCAATCCTGATGCCCGGTTGTTTTGAAAAAAGCTTTTCCAACTGGGGCTGGCTTTTTTTAATAAAATCAGCCTCTTTCTCGTCTACAATTTTATGAACAATGAGATGGCCAATTTCGTGTCCGAAATTGGCATGCATCAAAAGATTTTTCTTTTCCAAATAGGGAAACGAAACTGAACGGATATCATCGGGAAGATCACTAAAAAACTCGTCCGGATCCGGGAGATTCAAATTTTTAGCTATTCCGTTAAAAATATTTCGATAAACCTCGATCAAATTTTCTCTGCTGATCCCATAATTATAATGCCAGTGTGGCCGCAAAATGATTTGTACTTGAAATTCCCGGGGCAACAATTCGTCTAAAAAGCCTTGTAAGGGAGAGACCAGACTCCAGGGCACTCTATCGACCATGGACCCGGATATATAACGCAAATCAGCCCCCATATTATTAACCGCAAAATTCAATAAATGCAGATCACGTAATGCAGTTTCCTCTATCTCGTCTATTGCATGTTTCTCATAAAATTTATCCAGTGCTCTTTCTGAATAGAGACAAAAATTCTTGAAAAGAGTGATCAACAAAAGTGCGAGAGAGGAGGGAAATTCTTTTTTGGAAAGGGATGCACATTCACTTTTAATTGCATTGATCTTGTAGACAACCTGCTGAAGAATGATCTCAATAAGATTGTACTGGTTCATAAAGAGTAATTTACCTGACCATGGAATTTAACGGATGTTCTTCAATGTGTTCTGTTGGGTGAGCAATTCGTTCCGCTATGGCATCAGAAAGGTGTATCAAAAATTCGATCAGCTGCTGATTCTTTCTTTTGTCAACGGGTTGCTTGTTCTCGATGGTCTTTTGCAGGTCTCTGTTCAATCCACGTATCGATTTTGATAGATCACCCATATGGGTCGCACCCATCTGCTCAAAACTGCTAATGGCATAACTCAAACCCGCAATACTGTCGGAATCGGGACTCAAACGGCTATTCTTGCCTTCAATGACCAAAGAACCGGACAATATTTTTGAGAACAAATGCAATGCATCGTTGAGAATGTCCAGTTCTCTTGCAGTGCCTTTTCGACCCTGCTTTTCCATAGAGGACAATACTTTGGCAGCATTGAGTGCGGTATACGCCATGTCAAGCGGACGTTTATTACCAAAATTTTTATTCAATTTTTCTCTCCTGTTTAGGTGACAGATCTTAAACTATTCATTATCAAAAAAGTTGCCAGACAAGACATTGGTGCAAATGTTTGCGCCAACAAAGGATGCAAGAATAAGCCTAATTATACTGCCGAACCCGGCCCAGTCAAGGGTAAAAATGCTCCATATGAAGTAAATGATGATTTGTGCAACATTCGCTTATTGCTGGAATGCGGAAAAGATTGACGAGCTTATCAGACCGATGATGATGCTCAATATTCCCCTATGGGCTGTGACATCTGGCTAAACAAATGTTACTCTTTCTACTAATGATAAACCTCAAAATAATGCTAATTATGGTAACAACTGTAATTCTATTCTTCTTTCAGCATTCTCTGAATATTTCATACGGATTAATCAATTATATTATGTTTACCAGCATTGCCCAACTGTTAAAAATATAAAGATTTTTCACAAAGCACAATAAAAAAATGAAAAAAATGACTATTCAAATAGCTTTGTTAAAAGCAGTTAAAAAAAGGAGTTTAAGAGTTGAGAAGTTTAAGAGTTTAAGAGTTTAAGAGTTTAAGAGTTTAAGAGTTTAAGAGAAATTTAATGTAAGACATAAATAATCAAATATCTATGCACTTTCTAATCATTTTTTCTGTTCAACTGTTCAACGCTTAAACTACTTTTCCTCAACTTTTCAACTCTTAAACTGCTCTTTATCAACTGCTCTTTTTCAACTCTTAAAATTCAATTCTACAAAAGATAAATAAAATCTGTTTTACTCAAGCCCGCTTGATCGAGAATAGACAAAGTTCCCCTGGGGATAACTTTCTTTTTGGGAATAATAACCAATCGTGATTCTTTTTCTTTATCCGATTTTATGAGAGCGATATGACTTCCTTTACCCCGCTTGGGAGCATAATCAAAACCACACCTCTTTAATACACGGATTATTTCTTTTGATGATACTAACGGCAAACGCCCAGAAGAGGCTGTCATGCCGGCACCTCAAGTAAAGCTGTATATTTCTCATCCGCCGACAGGCTCTCTTTTATATCATCCATTAATCCTATAC
>WJME01000213.1 GCA_014728115.1 Candidatus Zhuqueibacterota bacterium
GCATGGCTGCAAGGTGCCCGATATTCCATTATCCTCGACTCTCTCATCAATGATTTTGTCTCAGGCGAAATCGAGCATGCCATTGTCAGCGCCTGGAAAGAGCAACATCCGGATGTCATCGTTATCGAGGGACAGGGCAGTCTCATGAACCCGGCTTACCCGGGCGGATTTGAAATCCTCGCAGCAGGTCGGCCGGATGTCATTGTCCTGCAACATGCTCCCATGCGCACAGAGTACGACGGGTTTCCCGGCTATCCGTTGCATCCTCTGCATCAGCAGATCCGGGCTATTCAGACGATCTCCGAAAAGCCTGTCGGAGCGATAACATTGAATCACGAAGGGTTGGGTCTCTCGGAACTCGACAGAGTATCCCGCCAGCTCGAAACAGAGACCGGCCTACCTGTCGTCGATGTACTTGTTCATGGAGCAGGATCTCTGGTTCCTATTTTATTAAAATATCGGCCAACCTGATCAGTACAGTAACAGGGAGAGAGCATGGCAGCGAGTCATTTTCATCCGGACTTGAGCGTTATCGACCGATTGGAGGTCGGGCCCGTCCAAATGCAACCCGACAAACTCGAAATGCCTTATCGGATTCATCAACAGCAAGAGATTTTTATCAATCATCTCAGTTATCATTGGGAAGAGGCTGTGTTTGATCCTAGGGACCAGCGAGACCAAAGCCTCGCCAGTATGATCGGGGCTCAGGTGGCGATCAATTACGGCCTTTTTTGCAAAGAGATGATATTCAGGGGACCTTTTGATGATTATGATATGCAGTTTATTCGAACAATGCTGGAAAATACAGCGATTGAAATCGCTGTCAAAAAATTTCTAGAACCCAATCCTTTTCTCAAAATCGATACATCGACCCTCGAATTTGACCCTGGACAACCCTTTTGCCAGGCTGATCTCTATTTTCCCGACGCATTCGAGTCCGGCATTTATTCCCTCAAGATGCCGGAAACATCAATGCATGCGATACTGAGCAGTGGCGGTAAAGAAAGCTTGCTCACTTTTGGGGTACTGAACGAATTGAATCAATCCCCGCATCCCATCTTTATCAATGAATCGGGCCGGCATTGGTATACGGCACTGAATGGATATCGTCATCTAAAAAACCATTTTCCACAGACTTCCCGGGTATGGACCAATGCAGACCGGATTTTTAACTGGATGCTCAGGCATTTGTCGTTTATTCGCCAGGATTTTAGCCGAATACGGGCAGACGAGTATCCGGTGCGACTTTGGACTGTTGCTGTTTTTTTATTTGGTGCTCTGCCTCTGGTGCTCAAGCGCGGAATCAACAGAATTCTTATAGGCGATGAATACGATACCACCCGAAAAGTAGAAACTCGAGGAATTTCACACTATGATGGCCTGTACGATCAGAGCCGGTATTTCGATCATGCGCTTTCCAACTATTACGGTCATAAAGGTTGGCCGATAAAACAATTTTCTCTGCTCAGGCCGCTATCCGAATTCCTGATCGAGAAAATTTTGGTACAGCGCTATCCGGATTTACAGGAGCACCAAATTTCCTGTCATGCTGCACATATCGAGGAAAAGCGGGTAAAGCCCTGTGGCAAATGCGAAAAATGCCGGAGGATCGTGGGCATGGTGATTGCCATGGGTTCAGATCCTCAAAAATGCGGGTATACTCTACAGCAAATACGTCATTGCTTGCAAGCCCTGGAAAAAGAGTCGATCCACCAGGAAGCAGAGGGAGCAGAGCATCTGCTGGCGATCTTGCAGGAAAAAAAAATCATCACTCCATGGTCAAAGACCAGCAGACACACAGAGATCGAATCTCTGCGATTTCATCCGGAATTTTCACCCATAGATGAATTGCCACCTGATCTCTATCCGGTTTACAAAATCTTTTCTCAATATGTAAAAAATACATTGGTCTTGCAAAACAATCAATGGCAGTCAGCTTTACTGGAACAATTGTTATGAGGAATCTATGGCATCAAACAGCTATCTGTTAGGAGAAATGACCTGGCCTGAAGCCAGAGAAAAATTCAGTCAGGTCGATCTGGCCCTGCTGCCTGTGGGAGCCATTGAACAGCATGGTCTTCATCTGCCGTTGGATACCGATGCATTCGATGCGGATTATCTGGCGCGAGAGGTTGCCAGGGCATGTCCGGAGCCCAAACCTCTGGTTTGCCCATTACTGCCTTTTGGGGTATCCTATCACCACATGGATTTCAGCGGCACCCTCAGTGTCAGCAACGAAACACTGGTGAGGCTGGTCTATGACATCGGAACCAGCCTGGCAAGACATGGTATCCAAAAACTGGTCGTCGTTAACGGCCACGGCGGGAATATTCCTGCCTTACAGAACGCAGCACAGATGATCAACAGAGACAAGCATATCTTTACGTGCGTAGAAACCGGAGAAACCAGTGATGTGGATATCGAGCACATCTGTGAAACCCGCAACGATGTCCATGCCGGGGAAGCCGAAACCAGCACAGCTCTTGCGGTGAGATCCCATCTGGTACAGATGGACAAAGCAAAGGAATTCACACCGAGTTTTTCCAACAGATATCTCAATTTCAGCTCAAAGCGAAGTGTCGACTGGTATGCGAGAACCTTCAAAATCTCGCCGACCGGAGTGATGGGGGATCCGACAAAAGCCAATGCTGAAAAAGGCAGAAAAATATGGAAATTGATGATCGAACATCTGGTGGCATTTGTATCCGATCTTCAATCCATGTCTCTTGAAGAAATATATCAACGTAGGTACTAAATACACGGATTGCCCAATGGAAATCACCCATATCGAAACGATTCCGGTCACCATGCGACTGCGACACCCTTATACCATAGCCTATGAGACCGTCTCTTCATGCACCAATCTGTTTATCCGTATCGAAACGAACGCCGGGATTCAGGGCTGGGGATGCGCTGCACCAGACCCCTTTGTGACGGGCGAATCCCCAGCGGGGGTCCAAAAGAGTCTGATAAAAGTCGCCGAGCTCATCAGGGGGCATGATCCTCTACGCTATATTCATATCCTGGAAATGCTCAAGAGCGAATTCCCTAAACAATCCTCCATGCTTTGTGGAGTCGATATGGCGTTATATGATCTCCTCGGCCGGGTATGCCGTATCCCTTTATGGAGACTGCTGGGGGGGTACCGATCTAGTATTAAAACGAGCATCACCCTCGGCATCATGCCGGTTGACGAGGCATTGAGACAAGCCCGCGAATATGTCGACCAGGGATTCAAAAGCCTAAAGATAAAGGGGGGATTGGACCCGGCTGTCGATGTAGAAAGAATCATTAAAATCCGCGAATGCGTTGGTAAAGAGATTGAACTAAGAGTCGACCTGAATCAGGGATATTCTGCTGAACAAGCTATTTGGTTTGTCGAAAAATCACTCCCTGCAAATATCGAGCTCATCGAACAACCTACACTCAAAGGTAATCTTGCACAGCTCGGCAAAGTCACCGACCAGGTTCCCATCCCTGTAATGGCAGATGAAAGTATGAATTCATTGCGGGATGTCTTTCGGCTGGCGCAGGGTAATCTCGTGGATATGGTCAATATCAAACTCGCCAAGGTGGGAGGCATATCAGAAGCCATGATGATCAATGCAGTAGCCCGCTCGGCCAACCTTGAAGCGATGGTAGGCTGCCTGGACGAAGCGGCATTGAGTATAGCTGCCGGAGTGCATTTTGCACTTGCCAGATCCAATGTACGCTATGCTGATCTGGATGGTCATCTCGATTTATTGGATGATCCCAGCCTGGGGGCGGTCTGTCTCGTCGATGGTGTGCTCTATCCCACAAATGGTGTGGGACTGGGATTCATTCCGAAATTATAATTGTTATAAATAAATTGACCCTTGTAATAGTTATCTATGATAAAAGAGCGGAGTTGCTTTTTTGCAAAGACTATTGATTCTAATACTCTTTTTGTTGTCCGGCGTAATTCTGTATGCCCAAGAGGGATATACCATAAAGTCGCTTAAATTCAGTGGCAATACCACCTTTTCAGATGGCCGGTTAAAAGAACAAATTGCGACCAACTCTCAATCTTTTTTGAATAAAGTGCTATTTTGGAAGGATCCCCCCACGTTTAGCGAAGCCGAATTTTCCCGTGATATCGAATTTTTAACCCGGTTTTATCAACGACAGGGATTCCTCTTTGTGGAAATCGATTCGCAGGTCGTCGCAGATCATGACGAGCAAGTCGTGAACCTGGAGGTCACTATACAGGAAAACACCCCCATCCGCGTGGACAGCCTTTCTTTTTCGTTTTCTCATGTGGATCACTTTAACAAAGAACATTTTAACAGAGTTCGCGAAAAGAATGAGCTCGATCTCACTCTCAGACCCGGTGAACGGTTTCGGGATCAAGCCTTTATGAACGATCGGGAAACCATTGCCCAAATATTTACTGAAAACGGGTACCCGACGGTCAAAGTCAATTCAGAGCCAGCGCTAAATCCCCAAAAACACTCTATCGATCTGAAATATGTCATCGATACCGGCGAACGATGTCTGTATGGTGAACTCATCGTAAGAGGAAATGATTGGACACCTAAAAAGTCTATTGTAAAGCAGCTTACCTTTGAAAGGGGCGATATCTTTCGCCAATCCGACCTGGAAGACTCTCAGCGACAAATCTTTCAATTGGGACTTTTTGAATATGTATCGGTTCGCGCACTGGTTGATCAAATCGAAGGACAATATATTCCTATAGAAATACAGATCAAGCAAGCTCCCCGTATCACGTCCAGGCTGGGCGTTGGCTATGGACGTGAAGAAGAGTTTAGGACTTTTGTCAAAATGGAATTACTGGGCATGTTGGGCAGAGACAGAAGGATCAATCTCTCGGTAAGACACTCTCAGCTGGAGCCGATCAATGCGAGTGCACAATGGATCAAACCCGCATTTCTTTTTCCCAGAGCACAAATTACAGTCAATCCTTTTTACCGCAAAGAAAGAGAACCCGGGTTTTCGGTTCAGCGTGTTGGTGCCAGCGTGCTGTATCAGCAAAATTTCAGAAAATTCACCTATGGGTTTGTGCAATATACCCTTGAACAGGACCAACTGGATGTCAGCACACTGACCCGACAGGAAGCCCTTAGCAATTATCAGAAATCGCTTTATAATAAATCCTCATTACGTCTTTCGCTAACCCGAGACAGCTCCCAGCCCTTGTTTTCTCCTCAAACCGGTTCCTATCGTGCGTTGACGCTGGCGCTCTCTGGGCTGGGATTTGAATCGGATTTTCATTATGCCAGCTATCTTTTTGAATGGCGGCGATATCATCCCGTATTCGATGAAACAGTGTTTGCCTGGCGCATCAAAATAGGCAGCATGTGGGCTATCCTGGGAGATCAGGTAACCCCTATCGAGGAGCGTTTTTTTACCGGAGGCAGCCAATCCAACAGAGGATGGGCGAGATCACGACTGGGGCCACAAAACTCTGCAGGAAGACCCGTCGGAGGCAACAGTCTGCTTGAAACGAGTATAGAATTCCGCATTCCGGTATGGAATAAATTTTCAGTGGTGGTTTTTACCGATGCCGGAAAGGTATGGCGACCCTCTATGACCTGGAATCTTTCCGAGTCAGGTATTGCTGTCGGCGGAGGATTGCGGTATAGCACTCCTATTGGTCCGATTCGCCTGGATGTGGGATATCCTGTCAGCGAAGGGGACTATACCCCCCAGTTTCATATCAGTGTTGGTCAAGCATTCTAAACAGAGCTTTTTATGCATAAACTATTTAAATTATTTATTCGTATTCTCACATGGTTTACCCTGATTCTCTTTGTCCTGCTGCTTGTTGTCGCGATTGTCAGCCAAACCCCGTGGTTCAGAGGACAATTGAAGGAACAAGCGATAAAAGCAGCCAATCAAAACCTCAACGCGACCTTGCATATCGGTAAAATTCAGGGAAACCTTGTAACCTTTCTCAGTCTTTCTGATATCATATTGACTCAGGAGCAGGATACCCTGGCGATGATCCCTGAACTCGACCTCCGGCTTTGTCCCCTTGAACTCCTGGATAATATCATTGCGTTCAATGTGATTCGTATCGACAGTGCACGATTCTATCTGGTTCAAAGACCTGACTCGACATGGAACGTGAGTACGATTGTACCTCAGCAAGAGGAACCGCGACCTGAATCTCAAGAACAAAATTCCGGCCCGAAATGGGAATTCTATCTGAACAGAGTGCAGCTCAACGAGTGGACAATGGTCTTTGAGAGTGCCCTGGATCCTTTCTGGTTACCCGATAAAATCGAAAAGTTGAATGCCACACTCTCTGTTGCCATTGACAAAGAGATGAATATTGACCTCGAATCTCTTTCGTTGCAAGCATTGCATCCTGATCTCGAAATCGATCGACTCGGATTTAATATGCAAGTCAATCAGGATACACTGGATCTGAATCACCTTGTCCTGCAACTGGCTAAAAGCCGGATCACGGGGAATGTCCTCGTCCCGTTAAAAAATCCTCAAACTCTGTCGCTCGCTTTGCGTTCACCTAGAGTTGATTTTACGGAACTTGAGCCTATCCTCCCTTCTTTGCCTCCCCGGGTACTCGATTCGGTTTCTGTAAATATGCAATACCAGGACCCGGCTCATCAAACAGAACTTTTGATTCGCTCGGATGATCAGCGGCTCTCCTTGCAAGGAGAGCTAACCTCGTTTACCCAGTTTGATGGCGAGGTGAATTTTCAGAATATCGATCTGGAATCATGGATGGGAGACACATTATGGCAGACAGATCTGAATGGCAGTCTGAATGCAGATATCCGATTCACTGATATGACCTCGCCCGGTTCTTTACAGGTAAATTTATCCGAATCGAGTTGGCAGGATGAACAATTACAACGCTTTAATCTGAACCTGTCATCCAGCGGTCAACGCGCGACTCTCAAGCTCTATTTAGACAGTGAATTTGGGGCTGTAGATTTAACCGGTCGTATCGATTATACCCGGCAGGTCAGGACATTCGGGCTAAGGGGTCGGGTCATGAGCCTGAATATTCAAAATCTGACTCAAAATGAACAACTGGACTCTGATGTTTCTCTGACCGTGCAAGCCGACGGCTCTTTTACGGATCTGGCGAGTTTGGAAACGAATCTCTATATAACCAGCGAAGATATGGAATTAGCGGATTTTTCCATCGACACCCTTGCCATCGCCGGCACATGGCGGAACAGAGAACTATTGTTGCGCACCGCCAAACTGAGAACACCTTTTGCCGGTCTGGATATTCAAGGGCAGATCTCGCAAAATTTGCAGCATGACATAGAGCTGGCTCTCATGATCTCGGACACGCTCTATTTTCCTCAATGGATAGCATTGGAACCTCTGATCCTTCCAATGCAGGTGTCCGGAAATTTAAAAGGGGATTCTATCTCAACACATGCTGATGTCACTGCGAGAATTCACCAGGCGGTTTATAACGACATGAAAGCAGACAGCCTGTACATTTCGTTCACGGGAACAATCGATACCTCTGGCGTAAAAGGCAAAAGCCACATATGGGGAAACAGGATAGATGTCGGTTCCATAGGGGTCGACAGTCTGTCGCTGGACAGTCAATTGGATTCGACCATTGAAAATCGACTTTCCGCGACCATCAATTCCGAAGAAAAACTTTATACCCACTTTACAGTCAATCAAGATCCTCCGGTCAGTATCAGAATCGATTCTCTGTACAATGAATGGCGTAAAACGACCTGGCATACGATGGGCCGAAAAGCGACAATCCTCATCAATCCCCCGGAATATAAAATACAAAATCTCTATCTCGCCTCAAACAAAGGAAGAATAGAGCTGGAATCTAACCTGAATTTCCAGGGGGCCATAGAGGCTGACCTGATCATCACAGATGTAAATCTGAGTCCCTACTCTTTTTTGCTTGAACAGTACAGTCCCTTAAAGGGGTCTCTTCAGAGCGAGTTTCAACTAAGAGGCAGTGCAGAAAGTCCGATATTCACAGGCCAGACCCGCATCGACAGCCTTGGAATGGGTGGAACGCAAATGGGCGACTGGAAATTAAATAACGAATACAAAGAAGACCTGTTGAGATCATCTCTGACATGGAACCGAGGTGAAGAGCAACTGGATTTTCGTGCCCGGATTCCGTTGTCGCTCAGTTTCACTCAACCGGATACCACACTGCTACAACCAGGTGGCATCATTAACATCCAAACAGAGGAATTCAATCTCTCTGTATTGCAATTTTTGGTTCCCCAGGTTACCAGACTGCAAGGTTATATGCAAGCGGATTTGCAAATCAAAGATCCGCTCCAGAGCCCCAAGCCAAGTGGCTCGTTAAAAATCGAGGATGCCAGTCTGCGTATTCCGAGCATGGGGATCGCATATGACAACATCTTACTTGAAGGTCAAAGTGAACCGAATCGATTTGACCTTAAAAGTCTTCATTTGGAAACGGGTTCGGGCGATCTGAATGCAAATGGCTATATAGACTATCAGTCAACTTTGCCTTCACCGAACATATCTCTGACTATCGAGGCAGATAATTTCCTGATCATGCAATCCCCTCGGCTGCTGGCACGGATTCATGGCCAAGTTTCCGTTGATGGCAGCTTGAATCAACCGCGGTATGATGGTCAGCTGACCGTGCTGAGATCGCGTGTGGATATTTCTAAATTTGCAACCGATTCTCCACAATCGCCAGGAGACAAACCTTTGCTCGTACAATTGCAGCCTCAAAAAGAGATCCAAAAACCGGTGCAAGAAACGACGCCAGCGTTTACCAATACTATAGAAAACCTGCAAGGTAAAATCCAGGTTCGCATTCCCCGGAATACCTGGATCAAGAGTCCGGATATGAGTATAGAGATCAGAGGCAGTCTCGATGTCCTCAAGAATAATGCCTATTTTGAAATATTCGGCACCATAGAAACCATTCGCGGTTTTTATGAAATTTATGGCAAAAGATTTCGCATCAATGAAGGGACCATTCAATTTCAGGGGGGAGAAAAATTCAATCCCCTTTTGGATTTCACAGCCCTCTATACCTTCCGATCTCCGGAAGGAATCAAAAAAGAGTTGACGATTCAAATCAGCGGTTCATTGCAAGAACCTGACATTTCTTTCATGCTCGAAGGTCAGCCCATCGAAGAAAGGGATGCGATCTCTTATCTGATACTCGGTCGGCCCTATGATCAACTTACGCTTTCTCAACGATCGGAAATGGAGACTTCGGGGGGTCCCCTGGGGGGTGGAATGTTAACCAATATCATTGCAGGAGGATTTGCAGGTACCCTGACATCAGCTTTGCAGCAGCAGCTGAATCTGGATATCATTGAATTCAAAGGAGATCAAAACTGGCGTCAGGCAAGTGTGGTCATTGGCAAGTATATTACCGACGATCTTTTTTTGAGTTATGAGCGCACTCTAGCCTTTAGCCGGTCAACTGAGGTGGCACCGGAAAAAGTATCTATGGAATACGAAGTGACACCCTGGTTGTTTTTGCAAGCGACAAAAGGCGACGAAAAATCAACAGGATTTGATATCATATGGAAATATCGCGGATATAACAATGAGTGAACACATTCTAACAGAACTCGCAATCATCACTGCACTGGGAATAGGCGCACAATGGCTGGCCTGGCGGCTGAGACTGCCCTCTATTCTGTTACTGTTATTATTTGGGTTCCTGGCAGGCCCGATTTTGGGATGGCTGGCCCCGGATAAGTTATTGGGTGACCTTCTTTTTCCGGTCGTATCTCTTGCAGTCGCCATTATTCTTTTCGAAGGTGGATTGTCCTTAAAATTACAAGATCTCAAACAAATCGGTCATATTGTTCGCAATCTGATTACCCTCGGGGTTTTGGTGACCTGGGCCACCAGCACGGTGGCGGCCATCTGGTTACTGGATTTTAATCCCTCACTGGCCCTCTTATTTGGGGCCGTGCTTGTGGTTACGGGTCCAACGGTCATCATCCCTCTTCTCAGGCATATCAGTCCTCTGGGTCGTATAGGCTCAATAGCCAAATGGGAAGGCATCATGATTGACCCTGTGGGAGCACTCTTGGCCGTTTTGGTGTTTGAGGGAATATGGCTGAGAGGAATCCAGGACACGTCATTCATGATCGTTAAGGCTCTGGCAATCACTGTGTTTGTGGGCAGTTTGCTTGGGTTTTTGGCTGCCCGCACCATGGTGTTTTTATTGAAACGATACTGGATTCCTGATTTTCTTCAGGAAATCATGGCCCTCATGTTCGTCATTACTCTTTTTACTCTGTCTGATCATTTGCAGGCAGAGAGTGGACTTTTTTCAGTGACGGTTATGGGTATTATACTGGCCAACCAGCAAACGGTGAATATCAAGCATATCGCTGAATTCAAGGAAAATCTGCAGGTGTTGTTTTTATCAGGAATTTTTGTCATTCTGGCAGCACGTCTGGATCTACAGACCCTTGCACACATTGGCTGGCAAGAAGTCTTGTTTATTATTTTTTTGTTTGTCGTATCGCGTCCGCTATCCGTGTTTCTTTCGACCATTAAAAGTGGATTAAGTTGGCAGGAAAAAACCTTTCTCTCTTGGCTTGCCCCTCGAGGAATCGTTGCGATTGCTGTCATCTCGGTGTTTTCGCTTCGGCTCGAGGAGCGAGGTTATCAAGGTGCTGAACAGCTCGTCCCTCTTATGTTTTTGATCATCACCTCGACGGTTACGATTTATGGACTTACAGCCAAACCACTGGCCAGGGTGTTGAGATTGGCTCATCCCAATCCACAAGGCATTCTCATTGTCGGTGCGCATAGCTGGGCAAGAAAGATAGCCATGGCCCTGAAAAAAGAAGCATATGATGTGCTCGTTGTGGATACCAATCGAGCCAATATCGCTGCAGCACGTCTGGAAGGATTGCGTACATTTATTGGAAGCATCCTGGCAGACAGCACGATCGACCGGTTGGATCTCGGTGGCATTGGACGGTTAGTGTCATTGACCCCGAATAATGAGGTGAATTCGCTGGCCGTCATACATTTTAAGGAGATATTTGGGGTCAGCAATGTCTATCAACTTCCGCCTCAGGAGACAAGTAAAAATCAAAAAGAAATCATCTCTTCCAGCCAGCAAGGACGACACCTTTTTACACCGGATTGTACTTTTAATCGTCTTTCAAATATGTTTACCATGGGTGCAGTGATAAAAAAGACTCAACTCAGTGAGAATTTTACCTTTGATCAGTATAAAGAGCATTATAAAGACCGCGCCATTCCAATGTTTCTGATCAATGAGGATAAATCGATCTCGATTTTTTCAACAGATGCCAATCTCAAACCCAAAGCAGGACAAGCGGTTCTCAGTATTGTCCTCGAAGATCCTGAAAAACAAAAGCAGGCCTAATTATGCTCAGACTTTTGCAACGAATGAAAAAAAAGACCGGACTCTCCCCGGGAACACCAGTCTATATTGGCGAGTGTTTTGAAGAAAAGACAGAGCTGAGACTGGTAACCTATAATGCCGAAACCATGACCCTATCCAGACCGGATACTGTTAAGGAACTGGCCCCTTTGCTCAAAAAGCCGGAAAAGAAATGGCTACACATTACCGGGCTGTGCGATGCTTTGTTAATAAAGGAATTATGCGACCATTTAGGAGTTCATGTACTTGTACAGGAAGATATCTTGAATACGATACAGCGTCCCAAAATCGAAGAGTATGATGATCTGCTATTTCTTACCATTAAGCAGTTTTACACCAATGAACATAAACAGATTTTAGGGAATCACACCAGTATACTGCTCTTGGATGACCTTGTCATCAGTTTTGCTGAAACCTCTTCCTCGGCAATAGACCCCATACTTTTACGAATGGAAAATCCATCCAGCCGAATCCGCACCTTGGGCAGTACCTATTTGATTTATGCCTTACTCGATGTGATAGTTGACAGTTACTTTTTAACCCTGGAGCAAATCGGAAGCGCAATTGAAGATTATGAAGAACAAGCCCTGTTTGAACCCCAGGAAAGTGACTTGCACAAAATCTATTCACTCAGGCGAGAAATACTCTATTTTCATAAATCGGTCTGGCCTGTGAGGGAGCTTATCAATACAACAAGTCGGATGGAGAACCGGTTTTCTGAAAACAATCTGCAATTTTTTCTCAGAGATCTCTATGATCATGTTATTCAAATCATAGAAACGGCCGATGTCTTTAGGGATATGATCTCCAACGTGCTTGATTTGCAACTTTCGAGTGCGAGTAACAGAATGAACGAAATCATGAAAGTACTCACGATTATTGCCACGATATTCATTCCCCTTACCTTCCTGGCCGGTATTTATGGTATGAACTTTACATATATGCCAGAACTCGAGTGGAAATATGGATACTTTGCTATTTGGGGAGTGATGCTTTTGGTCTTTATGCTGCTGTTGGTATATTTTAGGAAAAAAAAGTGGTTGGGCAAATCATAGAGCTCTCTGTAAAAAAAGTTTGATGGCAATTCTGATCTCATTCGAGACGTTCGGGCGGGTGAATTTCCAGCTGTTTGATTTTTTTGTAAAGATTCGTTCGATCCATCTGCAAATCCTGTGCGGTTTCAGAAATATTCCATCGATGGGCAATGAGAGCACGCTTTAAAAATTTCCGTTCAAAGTTTTCTTTAGCCGTCTTGTACGTTGAAAAGCTGCCTGCTTCGATATCATCTTGCTCTTCGTCTTGTGCTGGCATCATCTCGACAACTTTTTTTTCAGAGATCATATCGTTGGTCGTAAACAAACAAGCCCGTTCGACCAAAGATTTTAATTGACGAACATTACCTGGCCAGTCATAATTGACCAAGTGTTGCAAAGCCCCGGACTCAAAGCCATTTATGAGACGATTATTCTCTTGACAAAACATCTTGAGGAAATGGTTTGCCAGCGGAATGATGTCTTCTCTTCTTTCCCGCAATGGGGGGATATGTATTTCAATCGTACTCAGTCTGTAATACAGATCCAGCCTGAATGCCTGATCGCCCATTTGTTGATGCAAATCACGATTGGTTGCCGCTACGATCCGCACATCTACCGAATGTGATTGATGAGAGCCAATAGGCTCGATCTCCTTTTCTTGCAAGGTGCGCAATATTTTGGATTGAGCGGGAAGACTCATATCGCCAATCTCATCAAGGAACAACGATCCTCTATGAGCGGCATCAAACTTGCCGGGTTTGTTTTCAATGGCCCCGGTAAAAGCTCCCCGACGATGGCCGAATAATTCGCTCTCTATCAATTCACTCGGCAAAGCCGCACAATTGACTTTAATGAATGGATTATTCCTGCGCTGGCTCTGCATATGAATAGCCATGGCGGCCAGTTCTTTGCCCGTACCTGTTTCACCAGTGATCAATACCGAACACTCTGCCGGGGCGATTTTGTCGATCCTTTCATAGAGCTGAATCATGGCCGGACTCGATCCAACCATCTTGTACCGCTGTAATAAATCCTCGGCCATCCATCTGGCTCGCCGTTCGAGTGTGGTTTTTTCCAAGGCACGCTGAACACTGATCAGGAGACGATCCAGACTGACCGGCTTTTCCATAAAATCATAGGCGCCCATCTTTGTCGCGGCCACTGCACGTTCAATGGAAGCGTGCCCTGTGACCATAATCAGGGGAATGCGAAAGTGGTTGTCCATTGCAAATTTTAAAATCCCCATGCCGTCGACACCGGGCATGGCGAGATCGACAAGGCCAAGATCGATAGGGTGATTTTCAAAAATCTTTATGGCCTCATTCCCATCTCTTGCAATCAGAACACCATAGTCTTCGCCTTGCAACACCTCTGCCAATTGTTGAGCATAATTTTCATCATCTTCTGCAATCAGGACCGTGTATTTTGTCATGTCGATTTATCCGGTTTTGATATAAAGCTCCAATGAGTAATAAGCAAAATCCATACCAGCAAACAGCATAAAGAAAAACAGAGATTTGCATCATATTGATTCAAAAACTGTTGATTATTTTCAACAAAAATATGCAATTTTTTGCAAAAACGCTACAACAAGATGACCGTTGACGTTCAAGCCCGAACCATCGTAGAGCCAGGTGATAGCAGTACAGTTTATCCTCTGCGAAAATATTTCAAATCATCTTACATCTTGGAAAAAGGAACCTTTATTCTTCAATTCACATCGACCACAACGGTGGATTTGATCATGACGGTACAGGAAGGGCGAGCCAATTCCTGGAATGGCGACGGTAGAGTGTTACAGGCGATCAAGTTGTATTAATAGTTGCCCTTTGCGCGAGGTCATGAGTTTTAAAAGACCGACAAGGAAAATCAAAGATCCCGGTGCGCTGACAAGCGGATCGGGATTCTCCTTTTAATCCACAACCGCACGAACGATTGTCGTAGATCTGTGGATTTCCAGGTTTTCACGACGCCCCTTTCTGCAAAAAAGCGAGTTGTATCATATCTGGGGGTTCATTGGTGTTCATTCGAGTTTATTCGCGGTTGGGGAGGATCTTCCGGATAAAAAAAAGCGGGTTGATGTTGGATACACATCAACCCGCTTATATTTAAAAATCCGGCGACGACCTACTCTCCCACGCAGTCTCCCAC
>WJME01000214.1 GCA_014728115.1 Candidatus Zhuqueibacterota bacterium
TGATACATCTCAAGGCTCTTTTCTGCATCAAATTTTCCACTGGAAAACCAATGCCCAAAATTGGACAATTCTTTAAAATTTGGTTCATGTTTTTGAGTATTGATCTCAATGCGTTCATTCCACAATTCCAAAAGCCGATCAAGGATAACTTGATCCACCTTTGTTTTCGTCCTGTGCAAAGAGATACCAACATGTTGTATCGAATAGGCTGTCAATTCAGCATTTGCTTTTTCCCAAAATTCATTCAATAACAAATTTTTTAAATCATTATCCAGATTACCCTGCCAGTATAATTGCATCAAATGTTCAGCTAATTTTTCATCAGGGTTTGAGATACGTACTTTTAGGTCACTTTTGGTTCCTATCAAATTTATAGCTGCTAGATATTTTTTCTCAAGTAAAACAAAAGAGCTTTTATAAGCTAGATTAAAAGAGATATAAGCAGACCATGCAGTATAAAAATAATCCCCAAATTCGGCTGCATCAGGAAAAATACGATCTACATTTGTCTTGGACCAATTCTTGTCGACTTTGACCAGCCAAGGGAACAACTGGCCGTAAACACTACGAATAGCAAAAGAAGGGTCTTTTTTTACATCCAAATGGTTCTCCAGAACAGTTTGAACATCTGGCATTATCTTTAAACCGGAATCCAACTCCTTTTGCATATTTTGTTGTTCAAAATATCGCCGTTTCCACAAAACATACTTGATCAAAGAATGCAACGCTTGCCCTCGAACAACATTAATGGCCCGATTGGAAGGGTCCATACTTGATGAATTATATATTTCATTTTCCGGCTCAGGATCAATATCATCTGTCAAAAGCAGAATAATTTGTTTAATTAATTTGTCATGTTCAAAATCAGAATTATCATCCTTTTGTAATAATGTATCGACACTTTCCAATATCCTCATTTTAACCTGACGCCAGTCACTATTATTACCTTGAGATTGTGAATCCAGAGATAACCAGGTTACGATTTTTGAATATAATGTTAAAAGATCAGATTGGTTGAATTTTTTATGCTGTTTTTGAGCGTCATATATTCCAGATACAGTGGCACGAAGAAAAACAGGCTTGATAGTTGCAAAATGATCCAGTATCCACAGATATGTTTCAGGATTTTCACTCACCAATCCTTGCAGTGATCGTGCCAAGCCTTCTGTACTCTCTTCATAATTGTTTTGTGATTTCCAATTGAGAAGATAGTCTAACAAATCATCCTGTTCCATTCTAGCCAATTCCTCAGTTGATTTGGGACTGGTATATCCAGGGATTTTTTTTATGTAAATTAGAAACTCGGGATGCTCGGGTCTCCCCATTTCATTTACCAACTTTTGATATTTAGCCTGCCATGCGGGTGTTAGATGTTGATGAATAAAAGAAAGATATTGCAACTGCCAATTCTTTTTGTAACGAATATTCTCCTCTTTATCCGTTGTATTTTGATCTTCTTCGGTTAAAGATTCACTGATTGGTCCCTCTTCAATCCAGGCAAGAATGGTGTTTTGATCTGCCTCATCGAGCAGGAAAAAACCTTCTTTTAACAACAAGCCATATTCATGTCGCAGTTCAACAGAATTTAAAAATGATCGATTCAACAAAATTGTTTTCACCTGATCCGGAAACATATTTTGAAATTTCCTAGTCAGATAGAGTGCTATTCTATAAAAAATTGGTCGTTTTATACCAAATAATTGAGTTGTGATTTTTGGAAAATAATTTTTATCAATGCTTATAAATTTTTCAGCAATATCTCTTATTGCAGAAATAATAAAGTCAGCAATATCTGTATGAAGGTTTTGATCATGTTCTTCTATGGCAGGTCTTAAAATATTTGACCAATCATGCGAATTTTTGTTACCACTATAGGAATTCAAGACACCACGCAACAAATTGATTAAATAATTCAAAAAAGTTGTATTATTTTGTTCAATAAAAATATTGCCAATTTGTTTAAGATAGGATTCATACTCATAATGTTCTAATTTTGTTTGTATTTCACGCTTGTCAGTATAAAAATAATTTTCCAATCTTTCAGGTTGTAGTATGGTTTGAAACGAAAATATCTTTTTCACCAATAATAATGCGTACTTTTCGTTTTGTTGTATTAACAAGTATTTTACAAGCTTTTGTAGATACTCGGCGCAAGGAATTGGGATCTGATCAATACTTTTTAGCCATGAAAGTACATGTGTGTCAATAAGCTTAATTGTATATTCTAACGGAACACTTGATGCAATTTCTAAAATATCAATGTACACCAAAGTATTTTCATGGATTTTCATTGCAAGATAGATTTCACTGACTTGTTCCGGACAAAAATGTACCATTCTCTTCAGATACTTTGATTCAGGGAAAGCTGGATTTTGAACAATATTTTTCGATTTATTTATAACAGCTTTTGGTGCAACTTGGAAAAAGCCTCGCTCACACAATGGCTCAATCCACTCAGGATTACAAAGATTATCAAAAAAATATCTTCTCTGAGCAGGATGCGCTATCGATGAAATCATTTTATCAATTTGTTCGCTTGTTGGTTTCGGCCAGGATGGCATCCAACTCCTCCGTAGTTTTATAAAAACTTTTAACAAGACTGGATAATATTGATTCAAATGTTTGAAATCTTTTGTAAAATTCACTTTGGAAAAAAGCTTTATCAATCAATTGGCTATTATTTTCATGAGTAAGATTCATAAAGTACTCAGTCGTATTCCACCAGTGATGAATAATTGGATCACTCGATTCAATTTCATTCTCGCTACCGATCATAAAATTAATCCATCTTGTTGCTTTTTCCTCATTTCTCAGAGAAACACGCTTGTGATCTCCAATGAGTATGGATATTTTATTATACAATTCGAATGAAATGTTTACACTCTCATTTTCTGGTTCGTCATTATTTTGCATCGTGACAGGAGGTGAACCATCAAACGTAAAAGAATGTTCATGCCATAGATCTGCTATTTTGTTTACTTGAGGAGTGAAATTATAACGCCTATCCTTCTCTATACCTGCTACTTCATGCGGCAACCTATTTCGGATTTCTCTTATTCCATGAGAGACAAACCGTACCCAACCTGGTATTCTACAATCGGTATAGAGTATTTTTAAGCATCCATGATATAATTCTCCAAGTGTTGGTGCTTGTTTTTCAAACCATGATATCAATTCAAGACGTGTGGGAGTTAGATAATCATCCATACCTTCTTTTACCCCTGCTTCTGGAACAAAATAAATTTAGAAACACATTTTTGGCATCTATTAAGGATGTTAAGTTTAACTCACAACCCCAACCCCATCTGCTCTTCCCTCTCTTTTGCATTCACCTCCTTTTCATGAATCTCATGATTCAACAACAACAACCGCTTCAACACCTCTTTTCTGGCAAGTTCAGAGATGGTATAGCGTATGCGGTCGTTTTCGGGCAGATAGCTCACCTCGTGAAAACCGTGCTCAAGATCCAGGTCGCTCCAGCCATAGGCGTCGCGTACTGCCAGATCCATCTCGCGGTGCAGGTCGCGCAGCTTGAGAATATCCCAAAAGCCGGACTCGGCAATGTCGGCCGGTTGCTTGCTTACCCGTTCTACATCCTCGATTTTGAGATCGCGTCGATGAAACAGGTTATAGGTTTTGGTCAAGCCGATTTGCAGGGCTAGCATCAGCTGTTGGCGGTGTTCGTAGTAGGTTTGGCCCAGAATTTCCAGTTTTTCCAAGGTGATTTCTGAGAGGTTTTGAGGAATAGGAAAAGTTTCAAAACAATTTGTTGGAGAATATATGATTGTTCCTCCACCCAAAGTACCACTATTTTTCCACGCCCAAGCATCATTCATAGACGATTGAAGAATCGTGAAATTGTAACAATGCTCAAGAGATGTAACAATACATTTATCATTGAAAATAATACCGTTATTCAAAAAAACAAAACTTGTATATTTAGAGATTCTAACAGTAACTATCACCCTCTCCAACGGCGCGATGGTTCGGTAGAGTTTCGGACGTTTATCTGCATAGTGCCACCACCTGTGAGGTAATGGGTTTCGAAGCGTATACTGCCCTACAAGTTCTTTGCCTGCTCTGTCCCTCTTCCATCGCGATCTTTCTGGTTTTACCAATCGCTCCACGATCGCCAGACAATCCGGATAATCAGCAGCATAAGGCGGACCTTTGGGTATTTTTTGCTGTTCATCCCATTCACGATCCAGGGGCCAGTCATGAAAATTGATCACCCAGCGGCTGGGACTCTGATCGGGCCGGCTGTTGAGGTCGTCACCATTGAGATAAGGATAGAGCACATTTCGATTTTTTGGATTTTTTGCAATCAGTGCTTCGGCCTCTTGCGGAGTGAGCACAAAGCCCTGTCCCAGTACTATAGACCCCTGAAAGCTCTTGTTGGCATTCTGTTGTAACGGGAAGGGATCTCCCAATGCCTCACTGTCATCGAGATAGGAAGAAATAAAGGCCACCGGCTTGCGATCCAGGACACATTCTGCATCCCACTTGCCTTTGACAATCGTCACCAGCGCTACCTCTACCGCGGCTGCGCCTGGCCAGCGCATTGAACGCACCGCATGGTTAATGATGCCGCCTTGTTTAAGGATAACAGCCAATCCACCCTCACGAGCATCTCCTTGTGCAACTGTATTGGTTGCAATAAGAGATTGATATCCACCGGATCTAATAAGGGAAAAGATTCGTCTAAAAAAATAAGCTACCAATTCTACGGCACCAGCCGGAGCATAATATATTTGAAGCCAATTGAGATATCGAGCTCCAAATGTGCTTTTTATCTTTCGATTCCCCAAGAATGGCGGATTCCCCAACACGCAATCAAATCCACCGCGGCCAGCCACGCCCGGGAATTCGAGGAACCAGTGAAAAAAGCGTTCTTGCTGCGCCACGGCCAGGGCCTTGCCAACGGCCACACCCGTTGGATGCTCGCCGGCGAGATAGAGCTGAAACTGGCCGTCAGTGACTGCGTGTTTGCGGTCCTTTTTCGGCACGAAAAATTGCGCGGTCTGAATGTCGGCCAGGGTTTTCATCTTCCAATAGGCCTTGCCGCTGGTGAGCTGTTCATAGGCCTGCTGTTTGGCAACGATGTCCTGGGGGGTATGGTCGGGCATGGCATCCAGCTTTTGAAATTCAGCGGCCAGGTTGCGGATGCCTTTGTTCATGATGGCGGTATATTCTTTATAGCTGCTGCGATCCTTGCGCTCGGCCTTGTTTTGCTTTTTCAAGGCTGACGCGACCGCCTTGTCATCGGCATCGCGCGCCGCAAAGGCCTCGTCCGGAATGCCCTGTTCCAGTTCCTGCCAGTGGGCGAGTCCGACAATGGCATCGCCGCAGCGGATGCGGTGGTCGAGAAAGCTCAGAGGCTCGCCCGGGTTATGGCTTTCGAGCCAGAGCGACACCTTGCACAGTTCCACGGCAAGGGGATTCTTGTCCACACCATAGATACAATGCCGGATCACGTCACGAAGGGCCTGGCGATAGGGTTGGGGCGACGGCTGGTCCTCGCCGGTGCGCACGCGCGCCAGAGTGGTGGCGATGCGCCGCGCTGCATTGAGCAGGATATGACCGCTGCCGCAGGCCACGTCACAGACTGTAATGTCGAGCAGGGCCTTTTCGCATTCTTTTTTGGTTTCATGTTTTAATTTCTCTTTGAGTATATGCTCCAGCGAATGCTCGATCAGGGGCTTGACCAGCTCGTCCGGAGTATAGTGCGAACCGGTGGCACCGCGTTCGCTGCCCTTTATCAGTTCGAACCGCCAGCGGCTGCCCTCAGGCACCAGACGCGGTTCGCTCTCGAGCAGTCCCTCATAGACCGAACCGAATTCCTCCACATTCAGGGCAGCATAATTGACGCGGATCGGTTGCCCGGTTTCAGGATGTTCAAACAGATTGAGATGACGGATACAGGTGAGCAGCACCTGGTTATCCAGATGAGCCTGTTCGAGAGGACCCAGAGCCTGCTCGCCGAACAGCTCGCCATTGAGCGGCAGGATCCCGATTTTTTCCCCTGTGCCGGTATCTAGAAACAGTTGAAACGTCTGGCGCAGTCCGATCCACAGGTCGTGATAGCGGCCGTCTGCGAGAAAGCGTTTTTCCGCCAGCCGCCGCAGCCGGAACAGGCTATAGCCTTGATCATAGATACGGATCAGACGTTCATCGGTACCGGATTTAAACACGAGATGCCGTTCTTCAATGACCATCAAAAACAGCATGCGATACATGAGCCGCAAAAGGCATGAATAAAAATCCCGGGCCGTAAAAGACTGGTCTGTCACGACCTGGCGCAGTTCCTGATTGGCCGGATGTCTGAGAAAACCATTGGCGAGGTCGAGGATAGAATTCCTGAATGCATTGCGCAACTGATCGCGGATACGCGAACCGGCCTCGAGCGAATCCTGGTGATACTGTTCGATCAGGCTCTCGGCACCAGCATCGCTGGCCACAGGCATGCGCGAGACGTGCAACAATCGAAACAGCAGGGCAAAATCGGCAAAGAGATCTTCGTTCATAATCCGTTCGAGATCGAATTCCAGAAACGACAATTTTACCAGGCGGCTGCTGTCGCGCAACAGACGCAATTGCAGTCCGTTGCTCACCATGCCAAAGAGGTGATCGTCGAGATTGAGAAATTCCTGCAACAGCGCATGCGGAGACAACCGTGGTCCGCCCTCGTTGCGCCGACGATCCAGCTGGTCCCGTACACCCATCAGATGAATGGGATATCCATCGCGGTTGGCAGCATGATGGCTGATGGCATAGGATTGGCCATTGACATTGCGGGCACGGGCAGTCTCGGTTTCATACCCCAGCAAAGCCAGAAAAGGAATCATCCAAAACCGCCGGGTTTCAGAGGTAGCCGTGGCAGAGGCATCGAGGCGTTCCAGGCGGTGTTGAAAGATACGCCACAGATCCTGGGCATCGGCCCAGGCAAGGGCGATTTCGTCTTTGACCCTGGATTTCAAGCTGAAATCGGCCGGTGATTGACCGGACAGGTCATCCTGTTCGATCCGATCGAACAGATCCGGGGAGATGATGTTGCCTTCGATACGAATGCTGGTGTATTTCATGGCGGTTCCGTTGGCATGATGTTATAAACATTCCGTCCCTACGGGACGGTAAAAACCTTTTTGGCATCGTTTCTATAAACATTTCGTCCCTAAAGGGACGATTGTGTTTGGCGATAACAGATCAAAGAATCAATTTGCGGTTATTGGTTATAGTTAAAATCAAATACTGCACAACCTCTTTAATTTCAAGCCTTGCCCCTAACGGGACGAATGTTTTCGGCATAACAGGACGAAAAATTCAAATTTTGTTCTTTGGTTATGATAAAATTTGAATCCCTCATACTTTCAATATCAGGGCTTGCCCCGCTAGGGGCAATATGTTTATAGCAACAACATCACAAAACCATTTTTCGTCCCGTAGGGACGACATGTGCTCTTTCCAAGGTATGTGCAAATTGGCAGCCATCGACATTCCGTCCCTACGGGACGGTAAAAACCTTTTTGGCATCGTTTCTATAAACATTTCGTCCCTAAAGGGACGATTGTGTTTGGCGATAACAGATCAAAAAAATCAATTTGTGGTTATAGGTTATGGTTAAAATCAAATACTGCACAACCTCTTTAATTTCAAGCCTTGCCCCTAACGGGACGAATGTTTTCGGCATAACAGGACGAAAAATTCAAATTTTGTTCTTTGGTTATGATAAAAATGGAATCCCTCATACTTTCAATATCAGGACTTGCCCCGCTAGGGGCAATATGTTTATAGCAACATCATCACATAACCATTTTTCGTCCCGTAGGGACGGCATGTGCTCTTTCCAAGGCATGCGCAAATTGGCAACCACCAACATTCCGACCCTAACGGGACGGATGTTTTTGAGAGCTTATAACACAAGAAAATCAAAATGTGTTCATTTGTCCTGACTAAAATTTAACCCTGCGGAACTTCTCTAATTTCTGGTCTCACCACGCCAGGAGCGGAATGTCTAGAAAAAACCAATTTTCGTCACGTTAGGACGACATTTAATTTTATCTATAAATCGGTAAATTCAATCAAAAAAGACTTTAATCGCTCAATTTCCTTTTCAGAGATATCTTCCATTCGTTTGTAAAAACTGGGTGTATTGCTACCATCCGACTTGAATTTTGCATTCCATTTCAGATCAGGGTATTTTTTTAAAAGACTTTGGACATTGTCGTAATTGGTAAATTCAGGATTCGGACCTTTAACACCCAAAGTACCATTAAAATAAAGTGTAAAAAGACGCCAATGTTTTTGATTTTTATAATTGATACTAGCGGTTCAAAAACCCGTGCCGTATTCGATATTGGGAAACTTTTCAGAATGATCTCTAACAAAATCACGAAAGGTCCTTATACAGCTAGCTCGTTTGGAAGGCATTGCATCCAGTTCCAGCTCGATAAGATCATCTGTCCATTTTAATCTTTTGGTTGTTGAGGTATGTCCCTTCTTTCTTTCCGCTTGTACGGTCTGACCCAGTATTCTGGGTGAAATCGACTTTAATCCATGCCCCTTATATTGTGGCAGTTCGACAGCCAACACTTCTGCAGGATTCATTTGTTCATTGAGAAACTCGACAATACGAAGTAGCTCTTTGGGAACTCTGTCTGCGATAAAGAGCAATCGAATTTTACCGATTTGCAAATGATTATCGACTTTTTCCCAAAAGGAATCCACGTCGATATCGATCCCAAATATCTTTACCAATTCTGACTCAAAATCAACACCTTGTTGGTCACAGGCATTCTCGAATATTTGTCGAATCGTTTCGACAGACCAATATGCAATTGCATTAGCGGCATAATCGAGCATCTGTCCCACAACCTCCCTACGGATTCGAGTATCAGATGCGCGTTTTACTTCAACAAAAGTAGGTATACCATCTTGATCGAGTAAAAGGTGATCTAGAGACCATCGTTCAAAACCATTTTGCTCACCTGGTATTCCAACCTCACGACCAATCATCAGCCACTTTCGGGGGTTATCCCTGTCTATTTGTGCACCAGGTATTAATGAGGGGTATTCTTCTAGCAAATTTTGAAAAGTGTCTTCTGTAACATAATCTGTTCTTTCCATCTCGATCAGCTTTCCGTCGTCTTTTATTATGAAAATAGAATCTTGCATATTCTATCCTGTCTTGGTCATGATGATCAGTTTGTATAAACTAGTTTGGTGAAGCAAATTAAGTTTCTATGGGATGGAAAATATATTTTTCATTATAATCTATCTCGTATTTTTTCAATAATTCTACATATTCTTGTTGAAAGGTTTTCTTTTTGTGGTGAACCTCCTGATTCATAATATATTTTATCACCCGATCAATTTGAGAATGAGAGTAAGAAAACGCGCCAAATCCAGCCTGCCAATTAAAGTGCCCACGTAAAAATCTTTTTTCATTAATCCATGTTGATGAATCCCCTTTGATGTCCTGTAACAGATCTGGCACAGATTGATTAGGTTTATATCCAACAAAAACATGCACGTGATCAGGCATGGCATTTATTGCCAACATTTTATGATTATTGTTTTGCACGATGCCGGTAATATATTTGTGCAGTTCCTCTTTCCATTGTGGTTGAATCAGACAATAGCGATTTTCAACGGCAAAAACGAATTGGAGGTATATCTGGGTGTAGGTGTTTGCCATGATATATTCCTTTTTGTTCGTGGTTTTCTGCTATAACTGACTTTGATTATGAGCTATCAAACTCCTGAACCAGACACAATAAAAGGTGGTTATGACAAATCGAGATTAACATTCCGTCCCTACGGGACGGTAAAATCTTTTATTTCATTGTTTCTATAAACATTTCGTCCCTAACGGGACGAATGTTTTTAGCGATAACAGACACAAAAAGTCAATCTGTGTTTGTTGAAATCAAATTCAACGCAACCCTTCTAATTTCAAGCCTTGCCCCGCTAGGGGCAACATGTTTATAGCAACAACACAACCATAAAACCATTTTTCGTCCCGTAGGGACGACATGTGCTCTTTTTAGGCAATGTGAAACATCACAGTCATCAACATTCCGTCCCTAACGGGACGGTAAAATCGTTCGTTCCATTGTTTCTATAAACATCCCGTCCCTGACTTTTTTAATCTCAATTCTATAAACATTTCGTCCCTGACGGGACGAATGTGTTCGGTAATGACAAACCCCAAAAATCAAATCTCGTTTATTTGTTTTAGCCAAGATCAAACACTGCACAACTTTTTTAATCTCAAGCCTTGCCCCGCTAGGGGCAACATGTTTATAGCACATACATCCTAAAATAATTCTTCGTCCCGTAGGGACGACATGTGCTCTTTTACATAAACTGCCTCATAGTATCCTATCCCGGCAACAAGACATACAATCCCAGCACATCCATGGGTAGCACTGGCTTTACGATCTGATACGCGCCCCCTCCCATGGCCTTGCGAAAGCGGTCATGGGCATCGACCAGCATTTCGGCGCGTTGCAAGGCCAGAGCATCGCGCTCGGATTCCAGGTGTTGCAACCGCTCAATCTCTTCCTCCAAAAACTGGACGCGTGCCTGTGGCGACAGGTCGGCGCTGGCCTCACTCTCTTTAAGAAGGTCTGCGGCCTCTTGTTGCGAAAGAAATTCTCTCTGCTGTGGCGTGCCACGATACCCCCAGATGATCGCTTCCTCTGCAATGAGTTGATCGCCGCTTTTTTTATTTTCAATCACATTGCGCACCCTGAAAATCATGATCGTGGTTTTCAACTGTACCTGTTTGCTGCGTACCACTGCAGCCCGGCCGATATGAAAAACACCTCCCTTTTCCAGCGCATTGGCCGTAACCAACTGACAGAGTTGTTCGACAAACGGATGGTTCCGGCCGATATAGAAAAATCCTTCAGGAACCGGTGAATGAAAGGTGATATCCAGGGTTCCCCTTTTCCCCGGATCCGGCAATGTCTCTTTGAGCACCGCAGGCAGATTGACCGGATAGAGGGTATATCCCTGCGCCTTTGCATCGCATTGTACACCCAACAACGTGTTCATCACACGCAGCACAAAGGATTCGACTGCTTGCGGACTGCCGATCGCCTGATCGGCATCCTTGAGGTCGGTCTCGATTTCATCAGCCTTGATAGAGTGTTGTGCGAAAATCGATCGCGATTGTTTCTCCCGGCCCGCGGCCTCTTCATATGCCCGGGTCGCTTGTTTTTGGTGTTCGAGAATGGGATCGGTTTCGCCAAAATCCATGGAGGTTTGCTCCAGAGTTCGTTGCAACCAGTTGGCATCCAGCAACACCGAATGCAGCACCGCATCCAAAATCGTCTGGCTCTCCTCAGGAAAGGGAAGAGAAACCCCAATGGATTTTCTGATCTCACGTACTTTGCGCAGAATCACCTTGAGCACTGCACCATCTATAGGATTATCATCGCCGTAGAGCAAAAACGCCCTGACGTTGGGTACTTGCTGGCCAAAGCGATCGACGCGTCCCTCCCTTTGTTCCAGCTTATTTGGATTCCAGGGCAGATCATAGTGCAGCACAGCGGAAAAAAGATCTTGCAGGTTGATCCCCTCACTCAGACAATCGGTGGCGACCAGAACCCGATAGCGCGATTCCTCCATACCCTCGATGCGGTCTTTTCTCACCTCATCCGGATCTTCGCTGGTAACGATTTGGATATCCACTCGTTTAAATTTTTCGCTCAATTTGACTTTCAACCACTCACCCACATATTTGGCCGTGGCGATATAACGACAAAAAATCACCGGATGAAACCCGTCTTCGAGCCACTCACCAATGACCTGAATCGTCTGTGCGAGTTTATAATCATGGTCAGGAGAGGCCAGCTTTTCGAGCTGCTCCTTGAGGCGATTCAATTCCTGATTCTGTTTTGATGAAAATTCGGTTTTGTTCACCACAGCGGCTGGTGTCATATCGCTTTCTATGCCGTACTCGTCTTCCAACAGAGGATTGGTCTCTTTTATATCAGTCTCTTGCCGATCATCGTTCTCACGTCGCATGCGGTTTATCAGCATTTCGACCCCGGCAGCAGGACTTGACATCACCCCGCGCATGAGGGCCAGGGCACTCCAATACCGAAATCGCTGCCTGCCACGATAGCCGTCTGTGTCCTTGACGAGATCACGGGCAAACTTGAGGACATTAAAAAAGAATGTTTCATAAGGCTTGGACAAACGATAGGCATATTCGCCTGATTCTCTTTCCGGGAACGGCGTATCTTCACCCATCCATCGTTTGACATCTGCGCGGCGGCGCTGGATAAAATAGACAGCCAGCTTTTTTCTCTGCTTTTCGTCAGCGCTTCCCCCATTAAATGCCAAAAAATCCGGATGCAAAAATTTAAGCAAAGAACGAAACTCTTCGGGTTTGCCGCTGTGCGGTGTTGCCGTTAAAAGCAGCAGATGCTGATTCGGTTTTCTTGCAATGGCATTGACGAGATCATGGCGCTGCTGCCGTGCTTTTTCCTGGCCATTGGGTTGGGCGCAGGTGTGCACCTCGTCGACAACAATGAGTTCGGGGCATTCCTGAATAAAAACCTGCCGTCGCAGGTCAGATTTGATATAATCGATAGAAATAATTTGAAAGGGATAATATTGATAGACACTGGTGTCACCATGGATATCACGATCGAGCCGGGCCTGGGTATTGGATCGGATGATAACTGCCTGAATCCCAAATTTACTCTCCAGCTCTAACTGCCATTGCTCACAAAGGTGCGGTGGGCATACAATCGCAAAGCGCTTAATCGTTCGTCGTTCCAGCATCTCTTTGACGACCAGGAGCGCTTCAATGGTTTTACCGACGCCCACATCGTCGGCAATCAAAAGCCGTACCGTTTCCTGCTTTAGTGCCATAATCAACGGTACCATCTGATAAGAGCGCGGACGAAAAGATAGTTTTGCCAGACTGCGAAACGGTCCTGCAGCATTTCGGAATGCCAAACGAGTGGCATCGAAAAGCAATTGTGCGGATGCCAGATCGCCGATATCCTCAGGACCGGGCATGGGGAATTGCGAAGAGAGAACAACATCATCCTGAAACTTGAACGGCAGATATATGGTGGTCAATTCCTCTTCGCTGCCGCCGAGCGGCTTGAGCTGCAAAACCTGCGGATCGGGTGAGGGCATCACGATCCAATCGCGATCGCGCGTTCGTACCATGGAACCGGGATTAAAAGCCATGTCACTTTACCTTCCTGAATATATCCGAACGTTTGGATACAAGAGTATCCAGCGAATCTTTATAGTAATAGACAATGACCGACTTGCCCTGTGCGCGCAAGGCATCACGCAACTCTTGATCTTTTGCCTTGATCTCTGGCTGATCATGCGGTGTTCCATCACAAAAGATATAGGTGTCGGGATGGTAAAAGAAATCCGGTTTGACGAAAATCCCGGGCACCGATGGTTGCGGTTCATCAGGCAGGCAAAGCCGATGTTTATATAAATAATCCAGAAAACGCTTTTCGGTTTCCGATTGAGGATCGATATTCTGTAGCAGCCATTGATAGTGTTCCTCATAAGTCTTGTTTGTCTCTGTAGTAAGGGGTTCTACATGACTTAAGGCGAGTTTATAAAGAGCCTCTTTGATCAGGAACCGGTCAATAATATCATGATGCCGCTGGTTATAATAGCTGAGCAGATCATCATACGATGCCGGCTCTTTGTATTCCTCGTCGTCATAACGGCAAAGTTCAATGGCTTGCTGAATGATGCTGTTGAATTTTTGCGGTTCAGTTAACAGTTGACCCAGAATTCCCAGACTGCCTTCGGATGCTTCATAGAGAAAGATATTGGGATGTTCTTCAGCTCCCATAGAGGTCACGCCAATTTCGTTTGGTTCCACATTAAAAAACCGAACCAACGATTCCTTGAGCGCATACTGTAGCGTGATCACGCCATCGACGTCCAATCCGAGGCATTCCATGGGCTCCAGGTAGAGGGCATCTGCCGTATCGCTCGTGACCAGCTGTACCGAATTGATCGGATCTTTGGATTGATCTTTTTCCAGATCCTTTTGGCGCTTGAAAAAGCCGGTTTCCAGACCCAACAAAAAGCCTTTTTCCTTTGTGACCCGCCATTTCTCATTCACCTGCACGATTTGAGCCGCAGGCAAAAAATGCAACCGGAACAGAGATTCCTCACCCGATTGAATGACACCCCGTATGAGTCGTTCATGTCCACCCGGAAGGCGGAAATAGGTCTTGATATCATAGCCCTGAGAGACACGCTCTTCTTCCTCGCAGGTTATGCGCTCGGTGATAGAGGCACGAGTTTCATCCATCTCGACGAGTTTTTCATAGGAAATCGTGGACTGGGCACCTGAAAGAGAGGCCTGGCTGAATGGACAGGTCGAGCGGTTATACTCGACACCTTCAAGGAAATAACCACTCTTTTTGCTGACTTTGGCCTGTTTGATCCATTGTTCGGCATGAGACTTTACGAGTTGATCGATGCGATATTTGGAACCATTGTGATAAATGATATTAGAGGGACCAAATTCGCGCAAGGCAACAAAACGGGGCCGGGAAATAAATTCGCCCCGATCTTGTGCCTGAACGAATGTGCGCAGGGGAAGGCGGGTAAAATTGTAACCCGGCAAAAATCCTTCCGAAGCAAGATAGCGATAAGGATAAAATTCTGACACCTGCAAAGAACCGGCTCCGGGCTTATTCTTGAGCAAATCTTCCTGGCGGAGGGCTTGAGCCTGTTGCCGTTTGGCTTTTTTCATTTCCTCACTGTTGCTGGTGTAAAGACCAGAGGATATCACTGCCAGTGCCTCATTCAGTTGCTGTGTTGCTGCACAATAGAGTTTACGCCACCGGTCAAGCGAGCGATCCAGACTAGTAGGAATCGATTGCAGGACTAAAAGAGCCCATTCCACGGTGATCTGTTCTCCCTTAACCGGCTCGTCCAGTGCCTGAATCCAGCGCTCTGCCAGGGCCAGCAACTCGGTGCGGGATTTTGTCAGATGATCCCGGACGGTCTTTTTAAGAGGCAAAGAGTCTCTATCATCCATATCGAGCAAATCGGCAATCGAAGAATCGATTTCTGCCAGACCGAATTCCGAGAGAAAAACCGCGTGCAAATGACTGCGGAGTAATTCTTCGTTTTTCAGATCGAGTCGGGGTGGTGTCACCACCCCGGAAACCATCTTGTCCGAATTTCTAAAATAGTACCGGTCATGCGGCGAATAGATAGAACAAAATGTAAAAACCAGCGCGGCCTGGCCACTTCGGCCGGCTCGACCGGAACGTTGAATATAATTGGCCGGACTCGGCGGTACATTTCGCATATGCACCACATCGAGATTGGCAATATCGATACCCAATTCCATGGTCGGGGAACAGAACAAGGCGCAGAGTTCTCCGGAGCGAAAAAGCTTTTCACGTTCCTGACGATCCTCGTTTTGAATCTGACCGGTGTGTTCTGAACTCACGATGGATTTTAACTGTGCGAAATCAAGTCGATACAGACGCTGGAAATAGAGATTGGGTTTGGGCACATAATCACGAAATGTTTGTTGTCGAACCGGATCCTGGGTCAGGGTTTGGCCATCCCCTAATTTCCAGATAATCTGGGTCAGGTTAAGTTGGTAAATCGCGGTTTCTTTACCTTCGGCATTCATGGCTTTTTCCTCAACCAGCCAGGCCTTGGCAAGAACGTTTAATACCTGGTGCATCCACTCGATATACTGTTGCTGCGACAAATCGAATCCCTTTTCCCTGGCAAATTTTCGCAAATACTGGCCCAGCATGCTGCGCGGTCCGATGCTTGCGGTATAGAGACGGCCGGTTTTTCTGAGTGGTTCGATGTATAAAAACCGGGGTTCATCGATGCGTTCATTCTCATCAAATGTCCATGGATATTTTAATTTCGACTTTACATTTTTCATCACACTTTCGAGCCTGGTCTTGGAAAAAAGAAGAGCAGAATGAATCGCATAGCTTTTCCGAAAATAATCGAGAATATGATAGACGATCTCGCTGCGTTCTGCCGGTGAAAGATCATTAAAAATTTCGAGATCTTTCCAAAGAGGCTCATGCCTGCAATTTTCGTCCAGATAAGCATAATCGATTTTGAGTAAAGCACATTGTTCCAAATTCGGCAAAATAACCCGCCAACTCCGTTGCAGATCGGCAATCAACCGATAGGTAATAAAGTCGGCCAAAGTCCCTTCCAGATCCCGGAGTTGAGAAGGAAACACATCATCATCCTTATGAGGCGTATAATCACAGAGCTTCAGATCAAGAGCATTGGCAACCTTCGCAGCGAGCGTGCTGTGGTCCAGCTGGTGATCATTGCTCTGCTGCAAAGCATGATAGAGCGCAGAACGAATCTGAATCGTTCTGACAAAATCATTAAAATGTCCGGACTGGAGCGCAGCATCCTGGCGGTTATCGGTAAAACTGAGCAGTTTTTGATCTGCATAATCGAATCCGTGCCAGGGCATATGGCGCAAAAAAGAGAACCCAAGCACCGTTGTTGATGTGCTTCGTCCTTCAGAACCCAAACGGGCCAATTTTGTATTTTCCTTGGTGCGCCGGTCGTAGGTCATCCCTGATGTAGGATCGAATAGCAGTGGGGCTCGCAAAAACCAGCCTTGCCATGGCAAATCGTTTCGCTTTTCAAAAGAAAAATTGCCTTGGTCGTCGTACCAGATCAATTCGGGCATAAAAGATTTTACTTTTTTATCAATATCCTTAATCATGCCACTTTTATCGCGTTTCAGCCATTGATCCGGCAGCAATTCAATATCTGAATCCGGCTTCCACGAATCCGGATAGGGTAAAAGATATCCCTCAATTAAAGCATCTTCATCCTCATCATCCCCCCGGGTAGGTTGGCCAAATTCACGCGGTGACAAAGTCTGCTGGGGAGTCATAGACACACACACAAAATCAGCGCCCGATGTCCTGCTAAATACGAGGGGAAACATTTTTTTTTGTGTATCATCAAATGTGATGGTTGGTGAATTGGGATCGAGCGTGACGGTGCGCACGCCGGGAGGCTCCAGGGTCGCATAAACCGAACCGGCCTGGGATAAAAACTGGTGTAATTTGAAGGGCAGAATCGGCTTTTCATGGTCGGGATCGCGGGTGGTATTGATGTAATCGATCCAGACCAACAACCGATCGATTCGATCGCTACAGAGTTCGATCTCAAGGCCGGTATACTCGGCGAGTTTTTCAATCATTTCCGTTTTGGTCATGGGCTTTTGCCTTACCCATTCACCATCCATCTGTCGCAATGCGATAGTGCTTTCCAGCCAATTGGCCAGCGGATGCTGCAACAAATCAGCTCGTGGGGCATTTGAATCGATTCCTTTTCGAATGGACTGGATCAAATCCTCCCGAGCGAAATCGTCATGGTTTTGAAATGAAGGACGCAGCTTTTCATTGATAATCTGCTCTGGTTCAAATCGGGTGGCAAAGACCGTTTCAGCAACCCGAGCAACTTCTCGTTTTTGTTCCAGAATGGTGCCACCGCTCACCATCGTTGCCGAAGTGCCAATGCAACGGACGGAGCGCGCGCATTTTAATTTGATACGGCGGATGAGCATGGCCACATCCGCACCCTGTCGTCCGCGATAGGTATGCAACTCATCGAAAACCAAAAACATAAGATTTTTAAAAATGGAATCGCATAATGCCCTTTCCTGAATACGCGTCAGCAGCAATTCGAGCATCATGTAATTGGTTAAAAGAATGTCCGGAGGCGAATTGCGAATTTGTTCACGCACATGCTGATCTTCTTGTCCGGTATACTGGGCAATTTTGATCGGAAAGGATTTTCCCGTAGATTCATAGTTCTTGATATATTTATCATGGATTTCATTTGTTTGAGAATTGATCAGGGCATTCATCGGGTAAACGATAATCGCCTGAACCCCCTGTCCAAAACTCTTGGTTTCAAAGAGATGATTAAATATCGTACCGATATAGGTCAGTGATTTGCCGGATCCGGTACCTGACATCACCACAAAATCCGAGGTTTTGCCAGTCTGAATGGATTTGATTTGGTGCGTAAAGAGGTTATAATCACCCAGAATATGCTTCATTTCAGGATGCAGAGTCCCATCCTCACAAAGCTCACCTGTCGTTCGGCTGGTTTCAAAGGCAGGATTGAACTGAATCAATGGTTCCGGCCATAGCTGTTCGTCTTTATTCGAGTGGTCCAGTTCATTTTTGATCGCAGGATCTTTGATGGAAATGAAACTGTTGACATAGCTTTTATAATCCTGCATCACATCGGCATGAAGTTGGAGAATATCCTTTAGCATATCCGTCCTTGTTAAATTTCCCAGGGCGTAAAAATCAGTATGATTATTAGTCTATGAAGCAAAACTATGCTTATAGCGAATTAAATTGACTGGATTTTCAGGAAAATTATTATAATAATCTCACGCATGTTCTGCAAGGTATATCAACAAAACTTGGTATCAAACATCTCTGAAAAGGTATATCTGAAAAGACTACAGAACTATTTTAGAATTGTAATGTGCAACATAACCTCATAAACTCTAAAGAATTCATTCTTACCCAGAGTATGTAAAATGGATATCCATTATTCTATACTGAAAATATTCCAATATACGTAAATGAACAAAAAGTTTTTTTATTATAACGACAAAATATTTCATCTTCAACTGTATTTTGAGCCGGATCATTCGAAATCTCTAAATCGGCCAGGCTTGACTATGCCTATTGCTACAAAGTACTGATCTATCCATCGCATCACCCCCATAAACTATATACCTTTCCCGTATTCCCCCCCAAAACCCCTTCCCTCACCTCCTCCCCCACCTCCAACGCGTCCACCAACCGCAAATGCGCTTCCCTCGAACACATGGCAGCATCCGAGCCAGAGATCAGACGGTGGGGATGGTCTGGGGCGATACTGGTCAGCAGGGAGATGAGGCGGTCTCGGCCGAAGGCGGCGATGATCTCAGGGTCGGCCAGGGATAAGAGGTCGTAATAAATGCGGGGACAGGCTCGGGTCAGCTCATAGCACCTGTCGATCTTTGGCCACCAGAGATGGGCGAGGACGAAGTTGAGATCCGGATAACCATCGGCCACGCGCAGGATGTGTTTGGGATGGGAGATTGTTTTACGGCGAAACGCTGATAAGAACAGTATTCCGGAAGAAAGTGAAGGGAAACTTTGCAAACCTGATCGGCATAATAGCGTTATAATCATTTATCATTTACTTGCCAAACAATAAAAAGCTAATCGAGGTTACGGCCACACCTACCAATAACGGTATTAAAAATTTCAAACCGTTTTCTTTCCAAAAGGCACGTTTTTCATCTCGTTTCATTTTTTCAAGGGTAGGCAAAGAGTGGTGAATTTTTTTATAGATGCTTTTGAGTTCGTCGATTTCCTGAATATATCGATTAAGAATAGTGCTTGACCCATCTACTGTTGTATCTTTTTCATTTCTAAAGGTGACAATATTCTCATTGATTTCCTCAATACGAATCTTTAGTTGACCGTAATCATTGATACATTTAATGAGAATATCCGAACTGAAGGGTTTTAATGCATTATAAATCTTTTCTTTAAACGTAATTACACACAAATCCACTGCATCGAAAGCTGCTCTAAAGATATGAGAGATACACTTTTCAATGTTGACATTAATCCTTTGATTTGCATCCGACTCACTTAATTTATGTTTTTCAAATTCTTCCTGAGATGCCAATACTCGCATCAGGTGATCAAACGCATCCCGGAGCTCTTTGTATGTTTGTATTAATGCTTTTTGCTCTTCATCCTGCTCTTCAGAATAGAGGATAATGGTTTTTGCCTTTTTGTAAACATCAATGGCTTCACACAACTTTTCATGATTTTCTGGTGAAAATTTCACGATACCTCCCCATGGCAGTCTGTGGAATTTGATGTCACATTACAAAAGGTTATTTAGGGTAGGGTGATTGATGAGGCTTTTTGTCTTTTGGCGGCTATTTCATCTTTTGTATGATATCGCCCGGTAAACAGGCGTACGGCTCCTCTGAATCGATGTGAAAATTTTTGGGCTTTTTCTCTGTCTTTTTGGTTTTGGATCTCAGAGAATGAATAATCTTTTTCAAATAAAACATCATTGTAATTTTTCACATCAAGGGTCTCGAATAATATTTTTTCACTTTTTCGAGTCAACCTGAGGCGCTTGGGCATATCTCCCTCCGATTTTTTGGACAAGCAAAAGATAATGTTAAAAATGGTGAATATATTATAAAAAGTCAAGTGATAGTTATCTTGCTCATCAGGCACAATTCATATTCTATAAAGCTCTATCGCATTCCCTCCCAAAATCCCTTCCCTCGCCTCCTCCCCCACCTCCAACTCGTCCACCAACCGCAAATGCGCTTCCCTCGAACACATGGCAGCATCCGAGCCAAAGATCAGCCGGTTGGGAGGGTCTGTGGCGATGCGGGTCAGCAGGGAGAGGAGGCGGTCCCGGCCGGTGACGGCGATCACTTCCGGGTCGGCCAGGGCCGAGAGGTCGTAATAAATGCGGGGACAGGCTCGGGTCAGCTCATAGCAGTAGTCGATTTTGGGCCAAAAGAGATGGGCGATGACGATATTGAGATCCGGAAAGGCCTCGGCCACGGTCAGGATGTATTTGGGATCGTTATACCGGGCGGCGTGCGGGTCGCCGGGATTCGCGCCGGTGTGGATGACGATGGGGATCGCGTGGGTCTGGCAGAGTCGATAGACCGGATCCAGGCGCGGGTCTGTGGGAGTGATGGGATCGTGGCCCGGAAAGATCTTGATGGCCACGATGGTGCGGCGGAGGATCAGGTGCTTGAGATAAGCGATCCAGTCCCGGCCCTGGGTTTGAATGTCGATGGTGCCCATGAGAAAGAGGTTGGGGGTATCGGCCAGCAGATCGACGCAGGTGGGCAGGTCGCCGATGGCAGAGCCAGGGATATTGTCCGGGATGACGATGGCAGCGTCGATGCCGTGCTGCTGCAGGTCTGCAAGCAAAAGGGATCTGGATTGCGCAAACGTGCGGTCTTTGTTGACCGCAGCCAGATGGACATGGGCGTCGATGATCATGAGGTTGTCTTTTGCCTTGTAGAAATTTGTACTATTCCGGACTCGTTCAGCAGAGCCAAAACCTATCAGGTCTGTCATCCCATGGCCATACTGACGTTCGACGTGTCCATATTTTGGCATAACATGGACAGGTTATAGCGACATGTCCATGTTATGGACATATTATCCTGACGGAATGGAAATCACGTCTCTGTTCAAACAGGTCTCCTCCCCTTTCTGGCCTCGGATTTTCAACCCGGGCTAAAAAAACAGCCGGCCTCAGAACCACAGAGAGCGCCCGGGCGCCTGTGTCGGCGGAGCCGACCGGAGGCATTCCCAGTCAGGGGCTGGGAACATGATTCAAAAACTTGTTATGCTGATCAAAGCAGCACCTGTCAAGGCTGCCATTTGACTGTTGAAGGATCGATATTTAAAATAATTGAGCGAGGAGAAAACCAAGAATCACCAAAAACAAGTCAAATAATCTACCATAATATAACATTTTGTCAGGAATTAACTTGTCAAGACTTTTGGCATAAGTGTAGGCTCGTTTGAAATGGTCAATTCCTTCCCTCCACTTTTTCAAGTTCTTGCAATTTCTTCCTGCCTGGAGTTCTTTCTTTATATCAGCACCCAAAGAATGATATTGTGTATCCTTTATAGTTTTGGGAATGAGCAGAATTTGATGAAAAAGACTCCATTTTCTATTCGTTTCAATTTTGGCCAGGACATTCTCTACCGCCCACTCGTAGGGTTCTATTGAAGCTCTGCGCAAATGCTCTACAGCGGACGTGGTTTCAGCAGAACATCTTTTTTTATCTTCCGAATTTTGAAAAGCCATCATCACATGATCCAAAGCATCTCGAAACTCTACGATGGACTCGAGGGACATTTTTCCCTCGTGAGTTTCAAAAAAGATAATGGCATCTTTGGCTATGGGGTACAGTTCTAAAAAATCTTTATGAATAGAGATGGATACAAAGTCTGAGGTGGATTTGTGGTTCCTTAGCATCGGGCCCCCTGCTGTCTGCTGACTAGTCAATAGATTTTAGAAAAGAATCAGCCTTTTTCCGATTTTCTTCAACTTGTCTCCGAGTAAATAATTTGTAATATTTTGACCTGGGATAACCCAGTCTGCTCAGGATATGATGCTTTGGTCGTTTGATCTTTAAATCCTCTTCTATTTCCTCCAGGCTTTTTGAAGCAGCGAGTTCACTGATAGTTGAATTTTTATTCATAAACGCTCTCCTCTTCATTATCAAAAACTCCGCTCATCGGCTTGTGAGCATGAGATGATTCCATATCAAGATTAATCATCCAGCTTTTGACAAGAAATATTATATATAGTCAGTTTCCATTTTGAGGCATCTAAATATAGAATTTTTGACCATATTAATAAAAGATAATATACCTCCTTATAAAAAACAAGGATAGTTTTCTATATAATCATCTCACCTATTCTTTCATTCCTGTTTTCTGTCAGGCTTGGAGCTATCAAAGTCTTGTCCGTCTCGAACGATATCGTGGTGTGGGAGTTGATTGAGAAAACCACCAACGGGTGATCATTCGATACTCGTGCCATTCATTGAGCGCATCATTCCGACAACATCCAATCGCTTACAGGCAATATGTCCACCCGATTCTGTTCGATTTCCAACCTGTCTGTACTGTCAAGGGTCAGGATCATGACCTCATCAGCTTTGACGGCCTGACCCGCAGTGAGGAGACCCTTGAGTTCCCGGGAACGATTCGAGGGGGTGAGCTCATAGCAGACCTGAATGGCCTTTCGTATACCATCAGGCGTTTCGATGATAAAGTCACATTCGTTGCTGTTTCGCCAAAAAAAGACCTTGTTGTCCCGTCGCAACAATTCAATCAAAACAAGATTTTCCAGCAATTTTCCATGATCCGGAGAAAACCGCAAGGGCAGTAAATTTGCAAACCCGGTATCCAGGGTATAGCACTTGCGCTGGGACAACTCGCGCGTTTTTGCCGAAAAGGAAAACCTGGAGGTTAAAACCAGGAGGTAAGATAAGGTCAGATAACGAATAAAGTCACCGAGTGTCACACGGTTTATCTTGAAATATTGAGCCAATTTGGAAATATTGACCACATCCGACGCGTGTCCTAATAAATAGATCGCCACCTCGTTTAACAATGTCCCCTCACGCACCCCAAAACGAGGGATAATGTCCCGATACAGGATTGCATTGAAATAAGAAGAGAGCAATTCCCGTTTGATTTCGGTATACTCGACAGGTAGCGTCTCAGGCATACCCCCGAAATGAAGGTAACGATCGAATTCACGCTTTATTTGTATCCGATTCAAAGCGCGTTGTTGGGGATTCTTCCACTGAATAGTCTTGAAATCCAGGCACTCTTTGAACGAGAATGGAAAGAGCCGTTTTTCGATAATACGTCCTGATAATAAAGAGGCAAACTCGGCTGATAAAAGCTGACTGTTGGAACCGGTGATAAAAAATTTATATTTTCCTTTATTTAAATCATAGTGATATTTCAACCACGCTTCCCATTGCGGTAAGGTCTGGATCTCATCAAGAAAGATGTAAAGTCGTCCCTTGAGATGATGAATTTTTTGCCAGGTTTCAAAAATTTGATCGAGAACCTTAGGCGCAGACTGGCCGATAAAAGCTGGCAATTCGAGATTCACAAATAAAATGTTTTCAGGACTCACCCCCTGGTGCAGCAATCCATTTATGATTTGCTTGAGCAAAAAACTCTTGCCACACCGCCGAATTCCTGATATGGCCAGTATTTGATCCAAATCCATAAATTTAGTCAAGGATGTCAACAAAGCCCGCTCAGTCCCGGCATCATAGGTGTGATTTTGCCAGTGTACATTTTGTTCAAACAGATAATTTTGCACATTCATCCTCAATTATTGTTTAGTAAAGTAAACAATATAATATAATATTGCATACTATAATATGCAATAATAAATAGCATTCTGTAGGGGTTTGCAAGGTATCGATTTATCTGTGTCGGCAGAGCCGACGAGCTGCATTCCCAGCCAGAGGCTGGGAACGAGATTCAAAACGACCCCGTGCACGAAAGCGGCATCATCGGACTCGATCAAAATATTACGGTATGGCATTTTCTCAACGTGCGCAAAACAACCGACCTGACAGGTCTATCAGACCTGTCAGGTCTCGATCTACCGGCCCGGCTCGCATTTTGCCCTACCAACCCGACTCTTATTTCAGCCTACCCGCACAGCTCTAATCTCGGTCTACCGGCGCGCCTTTGAATCAAAACCACCGAAGCCGCTTAAAGACCGAAAACAGATGATCACATCCATGCCCCGACCGCAGATCGCGGGGCACGGATGCCCCGGGTTTCAACTAGCCCCGGGTTTCAACCTATAAGCGCTAAGTTAATAAACGCATTTGCTTTTGAGTTTTTCTATTCTCAAAGGGCGCTTTCTAGGAGATTCTCTACAGTATTTCGAAATCACATACCATCTAACTATTGATTTCTCTAAGCTTATATAAGGCGTCAA
>WJME01000215.1 GCA_014728115.1 Candidatus Zhuqueibacterota bacterium
CCATTGTACAGAGTGATAGTGCCCGATTCTTTTGAGGTAAGTGAGCGAGAGATTCAAGAGTATTATCAATATCTAAAAAAAGAGGTACAGGTCGCACATATTCTGGTGAATTCCAGGTCTCTTGCAGATATGATTTATCAGCAGATTCAGGATGGGGCCTCATTTTCCAGGATGGCGAAAAAATATTCGACGGATCGCAGAAATGCCGATCAAGGGGGAACTTTGGAGGACTATTTGTATTGGGATTATGAGCGTACCCAACTGGATACTGTGGCGTTCTCACTCAAGCCAGGAGAGATTTCTCCGCCTGTGCGCTCCAATGTCGGGTTTCATATCATAAAATTGTTGAATGTGCGGGCACGCTCACCAGAGCCTCTGGATCTGGTGCGTCCGGCTATCCGCAGCAGTATTGCCTTTGAAAAGCGACAACGGTTTATCTCTACCTATCTTAAAGAACTCTTTGTGAAATATGAACTCGTCGTGAATCCGGAATTGCAGCCGAATTTGCTCGAGTGGATGCAAACTCTTCAAAAAAACAACGTTACACTTGATTCGATCGATCAAACCGATTTAAAAAAGACCGCTGTGTCTTTTGTCGATGGCTCCTGGACCGTAGATGAATTGCTCGAAAAATTTCAGTCCATCGATAATACCTCGATCCCTATGTACGAAAAACAGGATCTTGTCCTTTTTGTGCAAAGAGCTCTGGCACATGAATTTATGGCAAGAGAAGCGATCGCCAAAGGATTGGATGAGGATAGTCAGTTTTTGGCTGATCTTGCATCGCGTCGAATCGATCTCTTTGTTCAGGTTGCCCTGGATCGGTGGGTGTATGACTCGATAACGGTGAACGAAGACGAGATTATGGCATTGTATGAGGAAAAGAAAGATCAATTGGACAGATCATTGCAGGAAATGCGGCCCATCCTTGTCAATCAAATAAAAATGAAAAAAGCAAATGAAAAGCGCGAACAATGGATCAAGCAACTAGGGGATAAAATCGATATCCAGTATAACGAGTCTGCGCTGGAACAGCTCGCTACGAGTGTGTCGGCAATCAAAACATCTGCTTGATTCGATTCAAATTGTTGCCTGCAAATGATATAAATTGCACTTTTGTCCGCCGTGTTGATAATTACACTCGTTCCAGTGGGTACATCGTACAGAACAGATCAATTCTTCCTTTTCGCTGGATCGAAACATCTCGGAACCCGGCTTTTTGTTTAACAGCGAGGCATATTTGAGCATTTTTTGTTGCTTTAATATTTCCTTTGCCAGTTTTTCGATAGACGACCAGATCCCTCTTTGGTTGATAAATTGTTCGATTAGCTGGTTTGAATGATACTCTGTTTGTTGATGGTCGATGGATGCAAGGATTTGCGGGTGAATATGCAACAACTCTTCCATGGCGATTTTCAAAGACTGGATTTCATACAGGTCGTACTTGTCCCTGACCATATTTAAAATCAAACCGGGCTGGAAATTTTTGATCAAATGTCTGGCAAACTCTTTGGTACCGGGCTCGTAATAGTCTAAAATATCAAGAATATCTACAATAGATATTTTCGAGCTTTCTCCAAAGGTCTCTGACGGATTGAACAAAAGCCGGCGGATTTGTGTATGGTTGTTAAATGCATGTAATAATCTGCGGATGATTGCGAGTTTAGTAAAATAAAAAGCATCCTGAATCGATGTGATATCTGGCGTGGTCACAATGAGACGAATATCCGATGCGAGAAAGAAATCGATTACATGAAAATTATTGCTGGCTCCCAGGTCGATAAAGACCAGGTCCGCTGGCAATTGTTTGAGTTCCCGAATCAGGCGTCGTTTTTCGTTTGTCGTGGGGTGATGGCCTGCATAGAGTCCGCTTGCTCCACAAATCATTTCAACTCCGGGAAAGGGAGTGTCGATGAGCAACTCTTTTAATGCCAGGTGCGAATGTCTAAAATGGTAAATGGATTTTTGGGGTTCGTCGATCCCCAGACAGGTATGAAGATTTGCACCGTTCCAATCCGCATCAAAAATAACGACCCGATTTCCCTTTCGAGCACAGGCTGCACCCAACAATAGAGTGGTAACGGTTTTCCCGACACCTCCTTTACCGCCACCCACTGCGACGATTTTACCTCTGGCTTGCAATGTCGAATGCAGCACGGATGAGTAAGGATTATTTTTGATATCAAACTCGGGAAGACGAGTAGAATTTGCTTCTTGTGTACCGTTCATATCGACTCCTTGTCTGCATTGGCTCAAGATGCTACAGTGTATTTGCTGTCTACAATTTGGAGATAAATAAGGAGGCTAAATAGCCCATTTTGCATTTTTGTTCGGGTTACAATGAGATTTGCAAATCTAGTGCCATAAACCAGGTGAGGATATATGAATCAAAAAGAATACCGGTTTTACTCTGAACGTATAGACCAATTTGTTCAAGCATTGCCCCATTTCATCTATCAAGAGAGTGTCCCCTTGCAGGGACGGTATGCACTATTTGAACCCATGCTTCCCTTTAGTCAAAGACTCGAAAAAGAGTTCAAGCCAATAAATATTGGCGATAGTTGGGGTGAAAATTGGCAGACAGCATGGTTTCATCTAGAAGGCTATGTACCCAAAGCCTGGAAGAATAACCCCGTGGTTGCCCGCATCAATATCGGGGGTGAAGCCCTTGTGTTTTTGCCCACTGGCGAAGCGGTGGAATCCCTTTCCAATCATTCAATTTTTAGCGACCATTTTACCAAAGATCGTCTTCATATTGCCCATTCTGCGGAAGGCGATGAGCATGTTGAACTCTGGCTGGAAGCCACGGCTGCTGAAATACTGGGACTTTGCCAGAGCCCGGATCCTGACGAACAGGATCCCCGTCGTGAGGGGCATTATACAGCCCGAGTCCGTCATATGGAGTTGGCATTGTTTCGTCAGGATATTTGGCAGTTATATCTGGACGCCATGGTGCTTTTTAGCCAAACAAAAGTTCTGCCCAAGACCAGTGTGAGACATGCTCATTTATTCCGGAACCTGAATCAGGCGGTTGACATGTTTGCGCCAGACCAGGAGCGAGTCGAAAAAACAAGAGAGCTCCTTCAGCCCTATTTGCAGGAAAAAACGAGTCCGGCCTATGAACTTTCAACACGCGCTATAGGCCACGCCCATATAGATACCCAGTGGTTATGGCCTCTGGATGAAACGATTCGCAAATGTGCCCGAACATTTGCGAATCAATTGAGTTTGATCAAAAGATATTCCGGCTATGTATTTGGTGCCTCTCAGCCACAGCACTATCAGTTTGTCAAAGATCATTATCCTGAAATCTACCGGCGTGTTGTAAAGGCAGTTGCTCAGGGTAGATGGGAGCTACAAGGCGGAATGTGGGTGGAAGCGGATTGCAATCTCATTGACGGCGAATCCATGGTCCGGCAGATTCTCTATGGAAAACAGTTTTTCAAAAAAGAGTTTGGGGTTAACGTAAGAAATTTATGGCTGCCCGATGTTTTTGGGTATAGTGCTGCCCTGCCTCAGATTATGAAGAAAAGCGGACTCTCTGTGCTTGTTACGCAAAAAATTTCCTGGAATCAGTTCAATCGATTCCCTCATCACACTTTTCGCTGGCAGGGTATCGACGGCTCAGAAGTGATTACCCATTTCCCCCCTGAAGATGATTATAATTCTGCACTTAGACCAGAAACTCTTGTCCATGCGCAGAATAATTTCGCAGAAAAAGCTTTTCTGGACGAATTTCTTACCTTATATGGGATCGGCGACGGTGGAGGCGGACCCACTGAAGATATCCTCGAAACAGGTTTGCGTCAACACGATATGGCGGGCAGTCCTCGTGTACAGTTTGGTCCTGCTCAGGAGATGCTGGACCGGCTTTTACCAAAAGATTCAACACTCCCCTTATGGGCAGGAGAACTTTATCTGGAACTGCATCGCGGGACCTTGACGACGCAGGCCTATAACAAAAAAATGAATCGACGTCTGGAACTCTTGATGCGGCAAATTGAGTTCATATATAGTATGTTGCCTGCCGAAAAGTATCCCATGGAGACCATTGAACGGATGTGGAAAAAAATATTGTTAAATCAATTTCATGATATCATCCCCGGGTCCGGTATAAAACGAGTCTATGAAATCAGCAGGCAACATTATCAGGAATTGGACAAGGAAGCCAGGGAGTTGATCCAGCAGGCATCGAGTGCTATGATCGAACCAGATTCAAATACCCTTTCCTGGTTTAATAGCTTGTCTGTATCATATCGGCGCCCGCTCTCTTTACCAAAATCCTGGGGCGAACATGAAATTCTGGATTCAGAGAGCAAACCATTGCCCGTTCAGGTCACAGAACACGGCGTATATACACAAATCGACATCCCGCCCCTCTCCTTTGTCTCAGTTTTCAGAGGTAAAAAAATCGCAAGGGAAATGACTGCACTACAGCAACGTTCCTATGTCCTGGAAAATGAATGGATACGGTACGAGTTTAATCCGTATGGACAATTGGTCAAAATATGGGACCGGGAGTTTAATTTTTCTTATGTTCAACCCGGACAACGAGGGAATATTCTGAGCCTTTACAATGACCAACCGGTAAAATGGGATGCATGGGATGTGGATATCTTTTATGAAAATATGAAAATATCAGAGACTGAGCTGATTGATGCTCAGTGGCTCGAACAAGGTCCGCTTTGTTCGAGCCTTCGGTTCACTTTATCGGTCGGTAATTCACAAATTGTACAGAATGTCACACTGGGTCGTCATAGCCGGAGTCTGGATTTCAAGACCAGGGTACAGTGGCATGAGAGACACAAAATGTTGCGCGTGGCTTTTGAGGTGGATGTGCATTGCGAGACTGCAAACTATGAGATTCAGTACGGAACCGTTCAACGACCTACACATCGGAATACCAGTTGGGATAAAGCTAAATTCGAAGTCGCTGCTCATCGATATGTCGATCTTTCCGAGAAAACGCATGGTGTTGCTTTGCTCAATGATTGCAAATACGGCCACAAGGTTCTCGGCAATGTATTGGATCTCAATCTTTTGCGTTCACCGACTTATCCTGATCCGGATGCCGATAGAGGAGTGCATGAATTCACTTATTCATTGTTCCCACATCCTCATGCGTTTGATACCAGAATCCTGGCACAAGCCCTGCAGCTCAATCAAGCCCCCTTGCGTCTGGAGGGTCGAGTAAAGCCAGAGATCAAGGTTCCAGCATATTTGGATACAAGCGAGATTGTTTTCCAGGTATGCAAGCAGGCCCAGGAGAGTCGGGACTTGATTTTGCGTCTCTATGAACCCGTTGGTCGACGACAGCGTGCTACCTTGCTTTTGACTCATCCTCATAGCGGTGTCACCGAGACCAACCTTTTGGAAGAAAATGAAACGTCTCTGACGATCAGAGAGAATAGTGTATTGCTGGATTTTGCTCCCTTTGAAATCAAAACCTTGAAACTCGTCAGATAGCAACAGATCTATGATGACAATAGTTTTGAGACCTCTTGCTCTGTTGCGAGTTGGGAGACATGGGCCAGGGCTTTATGGTTATCAGGAAATTGTTCTGTCAGTTTTAACAAAAATTTGATCGTTTCTGCCGGCGTCTGCTTGGCCAATACTCGTCTCAGTAACTGTATTGCTTGATATTGTTCTTTTGGAAAGAGATTTTCTTCTTTACGAGTTCCTGAAGCATTGAAACGAATGGCAGGAAACAAACGAGAATCGGCCAGTTCGCGGTCCAATACCAGTTCACTGTTTCCGGTTCCTTTAAACTCTTCAAAGATCAATTCATCCATGCGCGAACCGGTTTCCACCAGAGCAGTGGCCAAAATCGTTATAGAGCCGCCATTTTCAATGTTCCGCGCAGATCCGAAAAAGCGGCGAGGGATATCCAGTGAGCCTGCCTCGACCCCACCGGAGAGCATTTTACCTGTTCCTGACCCCCGGAGATTGAATGCACGGCCCATTCTGGTGAGGCTGTCAACCAAAACGACGACATCATGACCACACTCTAATTCGGTTCGCAATTGTGCCAAGGTCATCTCTGATAACATGGTGTGCAGTTGTACTGATTCATCGCTGGAACTGGCCAAAACCTCGGCATGGGTACTCCGTTGAAAATCGGTCACTTCTTCGGGACGTTCATCCACCAGCAACACGATAATTCGCGTCTCAGGTGCGGCCTGACGAATCGAGAGTGCCAATTGTTTCAACAGGGTAGTCTTGCCTGCTTTGGGAGGGGACACGATCAGTCCACGCGTCCCTTTGCCAATAGGCGCAACGATATCGAGAAGGCGCATGGCCTGCTGCTGGCTGTCGGAGAAATCGAAACGTTCTTGCGGATCGATTGCCGTCAGTCGCCGAAAATCAGGGCGCTTGCTAAACTCTTCCGGATCCATGCCACATATAGAATCGATGTTTTTTAAAAGACGACCCCGTTCAGAAGTTTCAACCTCTCCAGTGATCGTTGCTCCCTCGCTCAGTCTGTATTTTCGAACCATATCAAACGGAACAAATACATCCTCTGAGGTTCGTTTAAACGTGTTTTCCGGCAGACGCAAGACTCCTGCCCCCCGGGAAACGGTTTTCATCACACCGGTAAATGATTCATTCACAATGTGCTCCCATTTTCTTACTTTTCATTTATTGGATAGATGGGTTTGTCTGCTTTTAGATTTCCTGCCAAGAGTGCAATGATGAGAATCAAACAGACTATTGTAGCCCAAAAATAATTGCCTGTCACATCATATGACCAACCAAATAAAGAGGGGCCGATGGCACTGAAAAAAACCATCCATGATACATTATAGCCGGTTATACCCCCTAAAAACTTTCGTCCAAAATAGCGAGGCCAGGTGATGGTCGACAAGAGGGCAAACATTCCGCTTGCCATGCTGTTGCCGATGATGATGAGCCAATATCCGGGTCCGTTTGTTAAAGTCAAGATCCCTGTCGCGCTAGTCAAAAGCCCGATGTGAAAGAATAGACTGAACCATTTTAAATTCTTTCTAAAATAGGGCTTGTCGCTGAGAATCCCTCCGATTAAATTCAGAATCACAGCGAGCACTGAAGTCGGCAAAAAGATCGATATTGCCTTTTCCCGATCCCAACCGGCAACCTCGAATATGGAAACCACATGAAATGTCACTGCAGTGATATACAGAGCGAACATGGCCAGGCCGAGGTTGAACATCCAAAACGTCCAGGTCTGCTTTGCTTCATCGATGGTCCAGCTTTTTTCCTGGTTCAGCCGGGACTCGTGAGACTCGCTGTGAGGCTTGCCATCTGGTAACAAGCCACATGCTTCTGGTTCATCCCTGTATAGAGCCCAGAGCACAAAAGTCATTACACCCGACAACACGACTCCCATATACAACCAGGCATTTTGCCAGCCAAAGTGATCTATGAGCCAGGCAAAAAACAGGGGCGATAAGGAAAAAAGTGGACTGAAAAATGTCCCCATGAGACTGTTGACAAAACCGCGCTTTTCATCAAACCAGTTCATGAGCATGATCTTGCTGGCCATGGTCAAGACCCCCTGGCCCAAAAATCTCATAAAGAGAAACCCAAAGATCAAAAAGAGCATGCTCGAGATGGCATCGCCCAAAAATGCAAACCAGGATGTGAGGTGATCGATTTGGCTCATATAGAGCAGGATCAATCCGAGGCAGAATACCGTCACAACAGCGACAAGTCTTGCACCATAGCGATCCATCAGCCGACCTGCGCGGTTGATGATTAAAGCGCTCATGATCGTACCCATGGTATAAGCCAGACTGACATGAAAGCGACTGAGTTGCAAGGCGTCGATTAAATAATCAGTAAAAACCGAGACCCCAATGGTTTGCCCGGGTGCACTGAGCAACATTCCCAGAGTGCTTGCCATGAGGATAAACCATCCATAAAAAATCGGTGAACGGGATGGCGCGAATGGGTGATTCGGATTAAAACCCTTTTTTATTCTATAATACATCCAGTACCAATAACATTTAATGGCTCGTTCAGGCGAGTCAAAACAAGGGGGTGATTAAAGGATCAGGCTATTCTTGTAAAATAGGACACTGTTTTTATCCCTCTGGTCGATGAGGATAACAATGCTCTGAAAGTCTTTCTTCCCGCTTTTTTGAGCACTGCCGAAACCTCCCGAAGGCCTGAGAACCTCCGGGAGGATGATTAAGGTATCTAGTCAATTTTTTTCAGCTCGCTCGGACTGGAAGCGACCGCAACCACCACACCCGAGACATTATTCTCGGCATCCAGTTGAAAATCCAGTGTGATATCCACCTCACGTGAATAGAACTGGGTTTCTGATTCGGCATAGAACATCAAGGTCCGCACACCATAAACATTTGCTTGCAGGTGGCCATCCCTTACCTGAATTTCAACCCCCCTTCCCGAGTCACCATAACGCCCGGCATATTTTTGCAAAAGATCATCAGCGAGTCTATAAGAAGGCTTGTCGATTAGCTTGTCAGCCGGATCGACCAGTTCGCGGACCCAGATATTGCGATAGCGAACGGGATTGCCATGATCCTGTAGGGAAATAGGGAGTTTCTCTGCATGGGCACTATAGGGCCTTTGCGATAACCAGCCAGTCGGGCCTGTCAGTTCGACATGATCCTGGACCAGAATCCCATTATGAAAGACCGTCATCATGGCGGGTCGCTGTACTTTGCCTTCTTGATCAAACACAGGACGCCGAAACACAATGTCATAGGTCTGCCACTGTCCCGGCGGACGGCTGGCATTGACAAGCGGGGGGTACTGCGCATACACGGCAGAGGCCTGACCATCCGCATAAGTGATGTTTTCATACGAGTCGAGTACCTGGACTTCATAGCGACCCATGAGGATTACGCCGCTGTTCCCTCGTCCCTGACTGCTGCCTGAAGCCGGTAATGGAGTTGAAAACTCGATATGCAGTTGACAGCTGCCGAATTCGCGGTAACTACGGATGTAACCCGCTCCCTTGACCGTTTCGATCACGTTGTTTTTGATAACCCATTTTGCGGGTCCGCCATCCATGGCTCGCCATTGGGAAAGATCCTGGCCATTAAAAAGAACGATGGCATCAGAGGGAGCTTGGCCAGGTCTCTCTTGGGTACTGGCTGTGCCCGGAGTGATGATTTGTGGTCTGGGTCGATTCATGTCGTGTATTTGCCAAAGATCGCTGGTTTGTGACCATGCAAGAGCGGCAAGCATAAACATCAATACCGGAAGATAAAGACCAACTCTGTTTTTGATCATGTTCCTCTCCTTGAATAATGAGGCAAAAAGGGGTGCTTTTTTTAATTTGTTATCTTTTGTTCTACGAGATGCTTTTTGATCACCAACCGGTCATAAAACCATATCGCCAGCGCAGTAATCAATGCCAGGGCAGCAAAAATAGCCCACATCAGGTCGGGCCTTCCCATGTCCCTTGCAAATTGTGCATATAATTGTCCTGATAAAATGCCGCCAAAGAGATTGCCCAGGGCAACACACCAATAAAAATACCCCATATATAGCGCCACTTTATGAGGCGGGGCGATTTTACCGGTGTATTCTTTGGATTTCGGACTGGCCATCATCTCTCCAAATGAAAATACCAGCAAGCCGGCCACGACGATCCAGCCTGTCGTTCCGAAAATCAAAATGCTAAAGCTGACCACCGTGACATTGACCCCCCAAAATATGGTTGTGAATGGTTTAAGACGTGAGACGAGATATGAAACCAGGACTTGAAACACAATAATCGCCCCGGCATTGATATTGATAATATATTCCGGATTGACCTGTCCCTGTACGACCATTGCATTTTGCAACCAATCCTGCAATCCCAAAGCGTTCATAGGCGCGGAAATCGCCTGCATGAGATCAGATGTATCGACAAAATCCCGGATGTATAGTGGTAAGGTATAAAAGATTTGATTAAAGGAGGTCCAGAACCCGGACATAAGCAATAAAAAGAGCCCGAAACGCCAATCCCCGATGCGCATGGGCTGCATAAACCAATGCTCCTTTTTTTCTCGTTTCTTGAAAAACGCATCAAACATAAAATTCAGCACAGTCCATATGATACAGATGAGAATGATATGAGTCCAGGTGATGGATTCCGAGGAGGTATACTTGCTGCCTAAAACCAACACGGTCAGCAGCACAAAAACAAATAAAAACATGCGGCCATTACCCAGAACCTCTACCATATCAGAAAGTACTCGGTTGAGATTTCTTTTGCCGGTGGATTGATGCTCGGTTGTGGGTTCTTTATAAAACAGGGTTACCAGAACAAGATTGATGGCAATCCAGACCGCAGAGGCGATGAAGACATAGGACCAATCCCAGCCCCTGACGATGCCTGCCACGACAGGGCCCATAAACCCTCCGATATTGACCATCATATAAAAAATGCCAAATCCCATCGAAGAGGTACGGTCGTCGGTTGTTTTGGATACAGTTCCAATGATAACGGGTTTGAACATGGCTGCACCCAGTGCTACGAGCATAAATGCCATAAAAAATGTCGGAAAGGTTTTAAATTGTCCCAGGAAATAGTATGCCGGACTCAAAACCAGAAAAGCGGCGATCAGCATGCGTTTAAATCCATACCGATCTGCCAGTGCTCCGGTGACCACCGGAAACAGATAGAGGAAAAAGGTGACCACCCCTTGTAAAACGCCCCGGTCTTCATCACTAAATCCCAGGCCACCGCTTTCCACCGTACCGGTGATATAGAGCGAAGAAACAGCAAAAAAACCGTACCAAGCCATTCGCTCAAATATTTCCAGCGTGTTGGCTACCCAAAAAGTGCCGGGAAAATCGCCTAGTTTTATTGTTTTATTGTTCATAGACTTTATCCTCTTGTGGCGAGACCGTCAATTGATATCTTTTATCGCTTTGATAGAGGCGAATCGTTGCTCCGTATCGCGAGTGATTATCCAGTTGATATTGCTCAAAAGTGTAAATCCACGGTGGACACACAGACTAGAGATCTCGAGGACCGGCTGAGCCGTTGTGATGCTCTACTCATCCATAATTGAGGGATTCATAACAAGAGAGACATAATCACCCGCATCGAACATGTGGGCGAATACGTCAGGTGAGTTCAGATAAATGTTTTGACAATCTCTTGTTGAATATTTTGCAAATCGCCATACGCCTGGTTGATCTCGTCGATTTTTTCCTTGAGTTTTTTCATGAGCTTTTGTCTTTCCAGCCCGTTCCGCAAAATGATCAAGAGATCATCATTGTTCCAGGGTTTTTCGATATACTGAAACAATCCCACTTCATTGATGGCCTTGATGGCATTTTCTTTATCAGCGTATCCGGTAAGAATGATGCGCGGGACTTCAGGTTTGTGGTCCCTTACCTTGGCCAGAAATGTGATGCCATCCATCTCGGGCATCAGATAATCCGATATAACCAGATCAAAATCATTATTGTGGATATAGTCCAATGCTTCTTTTGCTGAAATAAACGTATGTACTCTATAATCCGTCTCGAGCATCAGGAAAGACTCGAGGCTGGATAAAACAATCTCTTCATCGTCCACAATAACAATATGTTGTTCACTCTCTTGTTCAGCCATGATCTACTCCTGAATTTCCTTTTACGGCAATGTCTATCGTGCGTCAAAGATAAGAAATCTAGATCAAAAGCTCAACAAGAATTCCAAACTTCCGAGTTCATCTATGATGTTACAAAGCAACATCTGGCAAATTTGGGCTCAACCAATCGACAGCCTCTCGAGATACTCGCAAAGCTATGTTAGCGGCCAGGGGTAAATTCTGTGCGAACACGGCCCAACAAGCCCTTGAGTCGCTTGGAGAGTGTTTTAAGCACACCTTGTGTGATTTGGGTATGATCAGCAAGCAAATCATAAAATTCGTCTCTGTCAATCCTTAACAACATCGAGTCCTCCAGCGCTGTGGCGGTGACAACTCTGGGCTCATCATCAAAGAGAGCCCAGGTTCCGATGACATCTTTGGCGTTTGCAATCATGACCTGTTGATTGCCCCGATCCAATCGTATCGCTCCTTCTACGACGAGATACATGGAATCAGAAGCTTCTCCCTCTCTGTAAATGATTTCATTGGCCGAAAATTCAGTCTCTTCTGTGATGGCGGCAATATGAGAGAGGTTTTCTGTTGTGGTGTCCTTGAAAATATCCGCATCTTGTAAAAGTAACACCTTTTCAATGACCGTCAACATGGGAAATCCTTTATGCTGCTGTTGACCTGCTATGCGTTTGACTGTGATAATTTTTTCAATGCAAAGACTGCTGTCTCTCGAAGTGCCTTGTCAGAATCGGTTACAAGTTTTTCGATCATCCACTTGTAGCGCGTTATCCCTGACTCTGCAGCAAGGTGAATAGCACATATCTTTAACCAATTGTCATCTTCTTCCAGAATGACCCGGATGATTTCTTCATCGGAATCGACGTGATTTTCTATGGGCTCGGGTTGATGTTCATGCGCCCGGCTGGTATTGGATTGTTCGATGATCGGAATGATGACACGTTTGAGTTCAAAACTCAAGACATTATCGAGAAATTCAATTGCATTGGCTTTTTGATCGGCTTTGCCACTGTTCAATGCCAGGTAAGCGTTATAAATATCTCTGGGAGAATATTCTAATGCCAATAATCTAAAAATACGTTCGAGATTATCTGCTAATCTTTCCTCCAAAGCTTTTGACAACAATGCTTTGGCTCTGACGATATCTTTGTGGGTCGATGGTACGGCCTTTAGATCACGCTTTTGATAGATCAACAGAGAAAGTGTTTTAAAATATTTTTCTGTCTCTTTATAGATACGATTTTCAATGCGTTCGATATCAATTTCCAGCCACGAGAATTGATTGTTGAGCTTGTTTAGAGCTCTGATGATTGCATATCGCAAATCCAGGTCATTCTGATCCAGATGATCGATAAACAGGTTGATGGATTTTTGCGAACCGATAAGGGCCAATACTTTGGGAATCCCCAGCCGAATGCGTCTCTCTATTTGAGGATTGCGCATATAGTCGGCCAAAATATCAATGATTGCATCACCATATTCTGCCAGAGCTTCCCGGGCGCTACGCCGTACCATTTTTGTGTTGAGATGCTGGATCAACAGGGGAATAAACGATGGATCATGTGTCTTGCCCGCACTATTTATGGCATGTGATAATACGCGTGTGTCTGAACGATCCTGAAGTATTCGTTGTAGAAAAGGATAGAGTTCGGGTTCGCGGGCAATGCCGATGACATCCGCAAGGATCAACCGGGTGTATCTTTTTCCGGATTTGTCCTCTATGTTATTATAGATTTTCTCGATAAAGCGATTGAAAATATCGATAAATGAAACCTGTTTTCTGAATTCTTTAGATTCTCTGAGCTCTATGGCCGTGAATCTCAAAACTGCACTTTGGATTTTATAGTTGGGATCCTGAAGTAATTGATGATAAAGTTTTAGCCCGTCACTGGAGTGATGATATAAATAGTGGATCGCTTCCACGCTGACCTGGATGTTTTCACACTTTACAAGATGAGTTACCGAGCTGCTAAAGTCATAGGCATGAGATTGTGCAGCGAGGCGCAATGCCATTCTTTTTATTTCATCGGAAGGGTGATCAAAGAGGCTTTTCAAATGGGGTACAAATTCGTCGCTTTTAGCGTTTTCCAAAAGTCTTAATGCATACAGGATATTTCGCGGATTGTCGGATTCCAGAGTATAGATCAAGCTTTTTATTACAGAGGCATCTTCAAGATTAATCGTCTGATCTTCCAGGTCTATGCTTCGCTTTTCCAGTGCCTGTCGGAATGAATCGATATATTCTTTGCGTGCCTGATTGATTGCCAAAATCCAGACGGCAATGAGTATGATAATCACAATACTGATATGAGGGACTTTAAATCCCATCTGATCGACCAATAGAATGAGCAATAATCCGCCAAGTCCGGTCGCAAAGCTATCGACAAAAACATCGATAAACGATTTGCCCTGGTTCTTGACGCTGCCCGGGAGCGGTAGCAAGAGCAGCTCGAGTCCTGCTTTATTGATGGATTGTTTAAAGCTGCCATCGCCGATCTTGATCATGACTGCGGACCAGAGTGTGGGATTAAAAAGAGTAAATAGGGCACCGGTAAAAATGCCGATGGGGAGAAAAAAGAGTGAAAAGGTCACTCCAAAGGTTTTTAAGATTCGGCTCGTCAGAACGAGCTGAATAAACAGAGAGAGTATGCTCAAATTAGAGAGCCAGAACCCGAAAAAAGCAGTCAGATCATCTTTCTGCGGTATGGCTTTGCTGGCAATGGCACTGTATTGATAATCTACGAGATTTGCCACCAGTACACTGATCCCGACAAGGATGGCAATGAATAGCAGATGTTTTGATTGTTTCAAGAGTTTGAATGCATTATCTGTTGAATAGGTCTTGCTAAGGCGGCGTTGTTGTCGCAAACGCTCGGAATAGTTGTGTTTGGCGCTATGCCGCCATACTGCATTGAGGATAAAAAAACAGGCCCCCAAAAATAACAGAGTAAAAAAAATCATATTATTTGTGCCAATAACAGGAGCCAGGAATTTTGTCAGATATCCCCCGAAAATTCCTCCGGAAATGCCTCCGGCACCGATAAGCCCAAAGAGTCGCTTTGCCTGACGAGCATTAAAAACATAGTTGGCCAGGAGCCAGAATTGGGAGGTTGTAATGACACCAAATAGTGCCACCCAGATGTAAAATACGAAATAGAGCCAGTTCGGCCCCATTTGAGTCGTAAAAAAAATCCAGAACAGGATCAGACTGAAAATGGCAATGGCCGTGGTATAGATGATGAGGACGTCGAGTCGTGCTTTTTTTATCGTCTTGGCATAAAAATGTGTGACAATGCCTGCTGCGATTGCCACGAGAACAAAGACATACGGCAATTTCTGCGCTCCATATATCGTCAGGAACAGAGAATTGCGCATGGGTTTGACAATGAGCAGAGAGGCGATCAGTAAAAACAGGTACGTAAACATTAGCGAGGTTGCCATGCCTTCTCCCTCGCGAATATCGAGCAATTTGTGCATCAGCTTATTCATGTGCTTCTTTGCTCAAGCGTTTATTTTCCCGGCCAATCACCACTGCCAGAACAATCCAAATAAGGATAATTGCAACATTGAACAATGCAAAATGTTTGGTTTGAAAAGCCAACAACGTGCCTAGGAAAACCAAGAGAGCCGAAAGCACATCGCCTGCTCGCCAGAAAAAGGTATCAATGGCTTGCTTTGCTTTGTATTTTTCTTCGCGACTGGTAGGTAGGAAAAGAATTTGCCGTACCGTATTTTGTAGCGAATAGTCAGTAGAGTTTTCCGCGGTTTTTGTCCAGCGTACAATGGCCAAAAGAGGATAAAAAGCGATGATAGAGTAACTGGCCAAGGCAATCAAGGGCAGAATCAACAATGCGATGCGAATTCCCAGAAATTTCAAGATTCGGGAAACAATAAACAGCTGAATGAGCAGACTGGCGACATTCACCACACTAAAAAAATCTGCATAAAATTTGCCGATAAATTCTCTGGTCGAAAAATCTGCACCCGAATTCGCTGCAAGGTTTTGAGCTGCATCAGTAACCGTTCTGCTCAAAATATATTCGCCTGTCGTATTGACCCAGTTTAGCAAGAGCATCATAAACGCTATAAGCAATAAATACTTTGTTTGAAAAACCAGTTTGAATGCGCCGTCGGGTTTTAATGGGAGTTCATCGATCTGTTTTTGCTCTGTTGAATGGTTTTTCTCTCGTTTGTCGACAGCAAAGGTCAGGACAAGGCTAAAAAGCAACAGACCTGCAGTTATGAGCATAGGGAGATAGACGCCGAGAGGTTCGATAAGACCGGCGACAAGCACACTTCCAATGACAGCTCCCAGACTGCCGCCAAACTGAATAATCACAAATAAACGTTTACCGCTCTCAGGGACATACAAATCATTGGCAAAGGCCCAGAACTGTGCGATGATCATAAGATTGAAAATGCCGACCCATAAAAAGAACACAACCCCCAGGGGAACAGCAAATTGACCCAAAATATAAAACAACACCAGACAGGCAGCGAAAAAAATGGTAACAACCGTGATCAAAGGCTTTCGGGGAAAACGATTTGCGAGCTTGCTATATCCTCTGACCGCAAAGACCAACAGAATCGCCTGTCCGGCGGCCATGTAACTCTTTAATTCAGCACTTCCTTCTGCCAAAATCAATGCTTCTCTAACCGGTTTGATGATATAATACGAAGTCAGAAGGATAAAAAGATTGGCAAATAGAAGAACAGCTGATACTCCCTCGCCTGCACGTACCGGAGTGAACAGGTTTAGAAAATGTTCTAAAATGTTTTTTTCATTTCGTGCCATACGTTCATCCGTTTTATTGTGAGAAACTGCTTTGCTGAAGGTCGATGCCGACAAAACATTCAAACCGGGACATTAATTCCGTTGACACCCCAATAGGTCCCATGTTCCCTCATCCTTGTCTGAGGCATAGAGCTCCACAGATCTTTGCCAATCCGGATCTTGATGTGATGCGACAGAGATCGTTATCCAGAGTTGTTTACTATTGTTTTCGGGCAGAGGAATCCCCTGTTCAAGTTCAACAGACCCCTGATCGAGGATTTTTTTATCTGGGAGGCAGACAACAGAATAATGATAAATCCGGTCTTGTTTCTGTACATAGTTGTTTTGCACGGCCAAATCTTTGCAAAATAGAGTGTCAGAGTTTACATAAAACTTGTCAAGGGGTGCCACGCGTTGGAATAAAATTCGCCCAATTTTATCCCTTCGCTCACAAAGTACTTTGAGTAAATATTCAGCGGCATCGGGATTGGAATACTTTGCCTGTTGAATCACCCCCCACAACTCTTTATCTGAGAATGATGTGATAATCTTTGCTGCCCAATAGCCGTCCTGGTCAGTCATATTCTGAAAGGCCGGATTAGGTACCTGGGGTTTATATTCCAGAGGAGAAAAAAGATCGGATTCGAATACCCCGATAGAGGGATAGACAACACCGGACAATTTTTGCCATTCGTGGACATGAATCCCCAGCAGCAGCAAGTTTTGTATCATCACGGCCGGGTCAATGTCATAACGAAATCCCCGCCACGGGTGATTAGGGCTATGTGAGGCACTTCCCAGAGTGGCGCCAAAGTCGATGAGATAGTGGCGAACATAATGTTTGCCGTCCACTGTCACATAGCTGTCTAATGTATTGCCATCTTTGGTATCGAAATGATTAAGCCATGCACAGATCAATCGCAATCCCCGCAGCTCACGTCGATGCTCATGGGGTATGAAATCATTATAGTCATCCTCACGCAATCCGGCATAGGTAAAGGGGCCGATGGGCACACCGGGTACATATTTGCTGGCCAGTGCGCGAATTTTGCCATCGGATCTTTTCGTCACCCTGGTCAAAATATCTTTCAAATCGTTCGGATTCATCTCCCGCTTGCGACCCTTTTCATCGGTAAAGCGCACGTCTCTCCCCATGCGCAGGATTTTGGGATCGAAAACCGTGATATAGTTTTCGGGGGTATTATATCCTGCAGCGTGGAAAATTTTTGTCGAGATGACTTCAGCGCCGCTGGCCAATTCCGGATAATCAGGCGGATCGAATTTGATCACATAATAATCGCCTCTGCTGTCTTTTATGGTAAAGCCCGGCGTGACCCCCTGGGTCTTGGCACGGGTAATCGTCCAGACCTCACTGGTATCTGGCCCATTGCCGGTATCGGGTCCTCTGATCAATTCCTGTAAAGACATGGATCTCGTCCCTTTTCGATTCGTGAACCAGGATGAATTTGGCACGTTTCCCCAGCTATCGATATTCAGAGATTCATCGGGATCTCCTGTCAGATGACGCCATTGTCTTGGAAGATTCAAAGCTTCTTTTATCTGCAGAGGGACCTGTTTTTCAAAATATTCGGCATAGGTATGGATGGACCGGCTTTTCGGTTGAGGAACGTCCAATCGATCATCCGGGATAGGATCTGGAGGATGATACAGTCCGGTCGTACCGGCACATCCTATAAAAAAAATGAGTGAGACAATACAGATTTTAAACGCATTCATTTATTTCTTCAGTCTGTAATATTCAACCGTTCAGGAATAAGAGATTTCAAATTGCTATAAATTATAATCTTATATCAAGCAGACCCATTATAAATAACAAGTATACCGAGACCACCAACAAAAAACCTAGAGTGATATTCTTTGTTCAGAGGTTAGCAAAGTCCTCTGTCTTTTATTGATCATCATGTCTAGTTCAGGTTAAAATACAGTCGAAAACCGTCTCGACTTTTGCCCAGCTGTAAGCTCGCCAGCTGCCCCTCCTCATTCCATAGGCGCAAGCCAAAGCCAAAGGTGATTTGAAATGCACGACGATCGATACGGGTAATGGTTTGTGCGACCTGTCCGCCGTCGATAAAAACGAGTCCATCGAGATTTCCCGAGACAGGATAACGATACTCCAGCGAAGTAACAAAGCTGTCGAAATCGCGAAATCGACCCCTCTCAAAGCCGCGTAAGGTTTCTTGTCTTCCAATTGAGGAGAGAAAGTAAAAGGGTACCTTCCTGCCTTGCATGGCATCGGTGATTTCCAGCGCGGTGCGCAAGATCAGAGCACGATGATAGGACAGGTTGAAATATCTTTTCATATCTGCATGCATTTTGAAAAATCCATATTCTGTTCCATCTATTTCCCGAAATGTGGCCAGCCGAAAAAATCCTTCCCAGCCGCGGGTCGGTCGGCCCGGATGGTCTATCCCGAGAAATTCCCACTCAAATGCCAGCGAACCCAGCAGCAGATTCGGGGCCATAACAGACTCGGGAATGAGTTGTGACAGAGGAATCGCTTCAGGATCGTTCAGCTCTACAACTTGACGTACACGGTTTTTTTGCACGCTGGTGAAAAGGTGGAATAGAGAACGGTCGTTTGCACGAAAACCCAGGCTCGATTGGAAAACAGATTTGGCAATAGAATATTCGGATTCGCGGTCTCTTGCAAAAGGGCCGATACCATAAACATCTTCCTCTGGCAGGTAGTGATAAAATGCCTGGACATCCACCTGCAGACGTTCTTTTGCAAATCGAATGCGTTGAAAAACGAGTTCATAAAACTGTCGTTTGTCAAAATTACCCGTGATCGTTAAGGAGAGCTTTGATGCCGGATGAAAGAGGGATCTGCGATAGGCAGAAAGGCCCCCGCCGATTTGCGAACCATATTTAGGGGCCAACCCTTTTTTGCCATCATCACTGGTAAGCACATCCTTGACACGGGGAATGACTTTTTCTTCATCGGTCCACTGGATACCCTTTTTAATGCCGAGTGATAGCACATGGACAGGCAGATAAAAGATCTGTCCGGGCAAAAGAGCGATTTTTTCAACCCAGGTTTGTGTTTGAAATGTGTTACGTAAAGAATCGACCCGGTGTTTCACAAATAGAGAATCCTGGGCATTTCCTGAAGCCGGCCATATCGAAACGATCAGAAAAAATATTATTGAGAATAGTCTAGTTGTTGGAACGGAGAACGTTCCGATTGCATTTCTTGTATAACATTTCATGTCGCAGACCCGGTGAAACTAGAAAGAATCGAAGGTGCATTTCATTTGAAATAAACAATATTGTACTCAATTTTTCAGAAAAATCAAAGTTAAGATTTTTTCACATACTCCGGGGTCAATGTCTGGCGTTTCAGATTTTTAGGTAAATAGATGGTAAAGGTTGTTCCCTGACCGGGTTTGCTATCAACCTTGAGCTCCCCGTTATGATCTTGGACAATCTGGTAACAGATGGATAATCCCAATCCGGTTCCAACCCCTACTCCTTTTGTTGTAAAACCGGGGTCAAATATGCGTGAGAGATGGCGTGGATCAATGCCCTTGCCGGTATCAGAAATGGAGATTTTGATACGTTTTTTGAGATTTTGGGTTTTAATTTCGATTTGGCCTTTATCCGGAATGGCTTGAATGGCATTTACGAGAATATTCATAAAAACCTGATTTAATTGGTTGGGGTAGCAATGAATCTGAGGGATGTCTTTATATTTTTTTACAACCTCTATTTTGTTTTTCATCTCATGATGGAGCAGCGTGAGTGTATTATCCAGGCCATCGAGAATATTGGCCTTTTGAAAATCGGATTCATCCAATCGGGCAAAATTTTTCAAACTCTTGACAATTTTGGCGACCCGCTTTCCGGCCGATACGATGATTTTGTTGTTTTTATCCATAATAGAGAGCAGATTCAAAAGTTGATCATAATCTTGCATCTCTTTGCAGTGGTGGGCCAAATCGGGTAAATTTTCTGCGCGAATCAAACAGCGGCTGATGACATCGGCGGCGCTGTTGACTGCTCCCAACGGATTATTGACTTCGTGTGCCACACCAGCAACCAGACTGCCGAGTGCTGCCATTTTTTCGGATTGCACCAATTGAGCTTGTGTTTGTAAAAGTTCCTGATTGATCTGTTCCAGATTGTCCATAACTCTTTTGAGATCGGTGACATCATGTGCGATGCCGATGGATTCGATCAGATTCCCGTTTTCATCCTTGATTGAAGTGGCATGTGTGACAAACCAGCACCACCCCTTGTCCCGCTTTTTCAATCTGAACTCTGTATCGTTCGGAGGAACAGGACTTTTCACATTCGTGGCAGAATCGTCAAGATGCATAAGAGGTGCAAAGGATTTTCCCAAAAATTCTTGCGAGGGATAGCCGGTATATTGTTCGAATTGCGGTGAAAGGTAGGTGAATTTGCCACTTGCATCTGTTGAGTAGATAATATCATGGGCATTCTCTACCAGAGAACGGAATCTTTTTTCACTCATTTCAAGGGCTTTGTCGGCCTGAGCTTTGGCGAGAAATCCGCCAATCATTTCGGCAGCAGTGTTGAGCAGGCGGATATCCTGATCGTTCCAGATACGTTCTGCTTCAATCTCGTCAAATCCTATGAATCCATGCCAATGGCTTTCGACGAAAATGGGCAATAATAAAATTGAACTGATATTTTCCTTTTGCAGCAGAACCCGTTCTTTTTCGGGGAAATCTTTCACTGGCCCGGCAATGGGTTTATTGTTTGACATAAGCCTTTGCCAGCGAGGCAATACCTTTTTATAAATGCTGTTGGGTAATTGGGTCAGCGGGGTCTCATGCGAATGGACGACCTGGTGCAAATAGAGGTCGCCGTTTTGATCGATTTTATTCTCAAAGATATAAGCTCTGGTTGCCTGTGAGGCTATCTGCAAATGGTAAAGGGCGGCTGAAAGGGCAGTATGCATTTCCTGGCCTGTTAAGAGCTCTTGTACACAGAGAGCCAATCCCTCTTCATATCGAAGCCGTTCAGCCAGTTTCTTTTCAGCGCCGATGCGGTCTGTGATATCAATTCCGGTTGAAATAATAAACTCAAGATTGCCTTGATCGTCAAACAGGGCTGTATTGGACCAGGTAATAAGACGTTCTTCCTTGTCCCGGGTCATCCAGGAATATTCGGACTGTGTGGAAGGATGGCTTTTCCGCAACCCGGTCAGACTCTGTTTGATTCGGTCTCTTTCATTTACATGGATAAAGAGATCCCACACCCTTTTACCGCGTACAGTTTCGAATGCATATCCTGTCAGCGTTTCACATGCCCGATTAAAGCGTACGATTCGTCCTTCCGGATCGAGAACGAGAATCAAAGCCCCGGAAGTGTCCAGAATCCCGGAAACAAAATTTCGTTCGCGCCTCAAAGCTTCTTCTGCCCGTCGACGTTCATTGATATTATACAGGGCGCCGATCAAAACTTTTTCGTCATCGATTTCTGTTTGTACCAGTGAGGCGATCATCCAAATGGTACTGCCGTCATAGCGTTTAATTTCTAATTCATAGTTTTGTAATTCACCGTATTTTTTTACCTGTTCCAAAATGTATTTGCGCTTTTCCGGCTCTGCAATAAAATCCGGGGTGGTTTTCCCAATCATTTCCCGGGCATTTATTCCTATAAGCGAAGCCAAAGGCTCGTTGACATACAGTATGGTGTCGTCACTCGTTCTGGTAATGATATAGGGTATGGGACTCACGCGAACGATGGCATGTAATTGCTCGTCTGCGATTTTGAGTTTTGTGATATCGATCATCGTCCATACACGGCTGTTTGACGAAGACTTGCGAACCGGTGTTGAAAATAAAGCGATATATTTTTCTCGGGGGTGCAAGAGCTTTAATGCACGAGCCTGAAAAACCTCCAAAGTTGGATCCTGCAATTCCGGCTCGTCAGCATGGATGATCAACTCTTGCACCATGTTTTCAAATGCATTACGACCCTCAAACATGGGGGCAATAAGATCACGGAAATGGGCAAAAGATTTATGAATGACATCTTTTTTATACAAGCCAAAAAACTTGTGCAAATTCCTGTTAGTGGCTGTAATTCGTCCCTTTTCATTGACCATCATAATCACATTGGTCGAAGCATCCAGCGTAGCTTGCAATTCCTGTTTGCTCTTGGATTTTTCTTCCAATAATCGTTTGGCCGTTTTATTTTTTTCTTCCAATTCTTCCTGTACAGCAAGCATTTGAATATTGGCGTTAGCCAGTTCATACGCTGCATTTGATAACTCTTTGGCTTTTTCACCCAATCGCTCATTCGCCTGGGTCAGAGACTCTGTACGTTCTTTGACCAGTTTTTCCAGATTTGCATAGGTACGGATATTTTCAAGGGCAAAGCCAATCATTTTCGCAAACATTTCCAGGCGTGCGACATCCCGCTCATCGACCTCTCGACTGTGCCTGATCATATCTACTTCAATAAATCCTACGGTCTTTTCCTGCACAATAATAGGGGTGGCGATGATCGAAGAAATAGGCAGGTCTTTTAAATGGACATCTTTGATGTAAATGCTTTTTTGATCTTTTATCAGTGCTTTGACTTGCGGAAGAGGGTCGAGTGTCCCCTGATTCATCTTTTCGACCATATCCCGCAAAACCGTGTCCACTCGTTCTTCGACATGTGCAGCCCTGACCTCAAATTTGCCGTCATTGATGAGCACGACCACGGTTTGGTCAAACTCGAGACTTTCCAGCAAGAGTTGTGGAATTTGGTCCAGCAATTCGCTTTCTTTTTGCATTTTGGCAAACAAGGATGCAATGCGATTCAGAGACTGTAATTGCTGTGTCGGATTCTGAGATTCCCGGACTGATGGTGGTTTATCCTGCCCCTGTGAGATGCTGTTTATCAATATTTTTTTGGCGCTTTCGGGTTGTAATACATACTCGATACCCGCTTTGATCCAACTGGAGACCTGGGCGGGAGATGCGGAATCGATGATCACATAGCACGGCGGAAAAGCGGGTTGCTCTATTTTGCGGAGCAACAATTCCACCGTCTCTTGATTTTTGACATACGCCACCAGAGCGTCAAAGTCGATGGACTGCATATGTTCAAGATTTTTAAACGACTCGTGCTTGATTTGCCATGATTCCGGCCAGGAAAGAAAATCCGGATATTCCTGGGAACTGGCATTGTTGTCCATATAGAGAATCTTTAGCGTCTGCATTCGAGATCTCGATTTATGTAAAGACTTGAAAATTTCTATTATTTTGCTAAATTACAACGTCTTTTAACTCGATAACTAATAATAGTAAAGCCTGGCCGTAATTTCAAGCAATAAGAAAGGCCGGTGCATAAACACACAGAACAGGATATACAGTTCTTTATTCTTAAATGCTAAAGTGATCAAATACTCTTGCAGACTCTAATATGAAACCCATTTTATGCGCGCCAAAGATCGAAAAAGATTAAAACTTGCAGAGCTGATCGATTTGGAAATACAATTGAGCAAAGACCGCGATCAGGATCCGGTAGAAATTCGACGCCGTGATCGTGAAATCGGTCGTTCTTTGTCCATTTTAGATCAGCAGCCGGAACCTGTTTTTAAAGAATGGCTGCAAAGGGTTCAGCCACAACGGGAAAAGACAGCCGGCCAATTGGCCGAAACAGGATATAGATGGCTTTTGATTCTGTTTTTATTGATGGGGGTTATTTTCGGTTTTTCGACCACACGTGCCGTGCTCGATTATGATGGCTCGACCCCTATAAATGTGGTGAATGTATGGGCTATTGTTATTGTTCCACAATGGATATTTTTGTTCTTTTTTGTCCTGAATATGTTGCCTCAAGGCGTACGCAAATGGATTCCGGGAATCGGTGAAATCTATAGCTCCATCCGCGAATTTGGATTTTGGCTTGCGCGCCTGGGTGCCAGAGGAGTCGAACAAATCAGTTCCGAGAAAAAGGTGACCCTGTGGCAAGAACTGAATCGATTCAGGCAATCCAAAAAATTATATCGGAATCTGGAACGATGGCTGATTGTTTCCATCACCCAACGATTTGGCGTTGCCTTTAATGTGACCGCGATCCTGACCTTGCTTTATTTGGTGACCTTTAGTGACCTCGCGTTTGCGTGGAATACCACATTGCAAATAACCGTTGGAACATTTCACGATGTGGTGCAGGCTCTTGCCTGGCCCTGGCATGCCCTATTCCCTCAGGCCGTACCTTCTTTGCAAGTCATCGAAGCCAGTCGATATTTTCGCATTACCTCTGAATATCTGGGTGCGCCGAGTGGGGGAAGAGTCACAGATGCATTTATTGTCGGTGCCTGGTGGCCCTTTTTGTTGTGTTCTGTTGTTGTCTATGGGCTTTTGATACGCCTTTTTATCCTCTCCCTTTCCCACACGATGGTTACCCTGGCCCTTGGCCGGCTTCCTTATAGCTCTGCTTACAATGCTCTTTTTGATCGTCTAAGCCGGCCTCTGGTCGAAACGCAGGCACCCGGCTCTGAAGAGCCGGTACCCGTGACCAAAGCCAAAACCATTTCCCGGTCTCTGCACTTTGCAGACTATACAAAAGCGCACGTCGTCACCTGGGGGGATCTCGTCATCGATCGGGAAGATTTGTCGACCTGGGTTCATAGGCGTTTTGGTTGGCAGACTCTTGTGAGCGCTGCTGCCGGTGGATTGGATTATGCGGAAAATGAAAACGTATTACAAAAGCTCGGACAAAAAGATGGCTGTCCGGTCTTGGTCCTGGTAGAGTCATGGGAGGTGCCAGACAAATCCTTGCTTACTCTTTTGAGGACCTTACGTGAACAGAAAAAAGAGCAAACACCCATGGTCATCGGCCTGGTGAATACTGAAAACGGAAATCTTTATGATCCTCCAAAATCCGACCATCGTCAAGCCTGGATTCATGCCATCGATCGGCTGGAGGATCCATATATAGGCATTGAATCCATGGTGGAAAAATCATGAATGCTCAGATTCCAACATTTGCTGTTATCGGACGAGTCAACAAGGGCAAATCCAGTATCGTTTCGACGCTGGCTGAAGATGATAGTGTCATGATTGCCAATGAGGCCGGTACCACCCGGCATTGCCGGGAATATCCTTTGCGTATTGATGAAAAAACAATCGTAACGCTGATCGATACTCCTGGCTTTCAGGAGGCCCGGCGGATGCTGGCCTGGCTAAAAGATCATGAGGTCTCTGCTTCGAATCGTCGGGATGTGGTGGTCGAATTTGTGGATCGTTTTAGCGGATCAAGTGAATTTGTGGATGAATGCCGTCTGTTGCAACCCATCTTGGGCGGGGCCGGTATCCTCTATGTTGTCGATGGAGCCAAACCTTTTCGACGTAACTATGAAGCAGAAATGGAAATCCTGCGCTGGACCGGACAACCCAGGATGGCGCTGATCAATCAGATCGGAGATGGCGATTTTTCGGACCAATGGAAGCCTGCTTTGGATCAATATTTTAGTGTTGTACGAACATTCAATGCCCATCGTGTCGGCTTTCAAGATCGTATCATGCTATTAAGAGCGTTTCGAGAGTTGCATGAACCCTGGCGAGCATCATTGGATAAGGCCATTTTTCATCTCGAGGAAGAATGGGACCGCCGTCGTAACGAATCTGTCAGAGTGTTGACCGATATGATGGTTGATGAGCTGACTATGATTAAAGAGATTTCCCTAAAAGAGGGGGAGAATATTTCTGCCAAGAAAGCTGCGATCGAACGGGATTTTCATCAGAGCCTTCGAAAAATCGAGCATAATGCCCGGAGGTCCGTCGAGCATTTGTATCAGCACAATCG
>WJME01000019.1 GCA_014728115.1 Candidatus Zhuqueibacterota bacterium
AAAAGGACGAAAAGGATATACACTTAAACAGACCGCCAAGCCGGATCAAATTATTATACATTCTGTGGATCATTGTCCGGCATGCAAGACGTCACTGAATACAACCAAAGTTAAAGCCTGTGAGAAACGTCAAGTATTTGATATACCGCCGGCAACAATACAGATGACCGAACATCAGACCGAAATTAAAAAATGTCCAAACTGCCAAAAGGCGGTAAAAGCCATGTTTCCGTCGGATGTTTCGCAGCCCGCGCAATATGGCAACCGAATAAAAGCTGTCGTTCTTTATCTGATGAATCAGCATCTGTTGCCATACAAGAGAACTGCGGAAATTATACAAGACCTGTACGAGGTCAAAATTAGTCCAGGTACGTTATTTAATATCAATAAAGTTTTTTATGCAGCCATTGAAAAACCTGTTCAAACCATCAAAGAACAGATTATCGCCTCAAAAGTAGCCCATTTCGATGAAAGCGGGATACGAACGGAAAAAGCAACGCAATGGCTGCACACTGCAGGCACTGAAAAATGGACGTATTATACTATCCATAAAAAACGCGGCGTCAAAGCCATGGATGATGCTGATATTTTGCCCAAATTCAAAGGTAAAGCCGTTCATGATCACTGGAAACCTTATTTTAAATATTTATGCCTGCATTGTTTGTGTAATGCACATCACCTGCGGGAACTAATTTATCTGTTTGAAGAAGAAAAGCAATCATGGGCAAAAAGCATGATAGATTTGCTCATGAAAATCAAACATACTGTAGAACACTGCAAGGAGATTGGAAAAAATTGTCTGGATACCAGACAGATAACCTTGTTTTTGAAAAAATATGATCTCATAGTTGATCAAGGTTTTTTGACCAATCCAGACAGGGATCCCAAAAGACTCAGAAAGAAAAAATCAAAAGCACAGAACCTGTTGTATCGCTTTAAAAACTTTCGCGGACAAATACTGGCATTTATGTATGATTTCTCTGTACCGTTTGATAACAATTTGGCTGAACGCGATATTCGCATGATCAAGGTGAAACAAAACATATCCGGATGCTTTCGCAAACAGCACGGTGCCAATATGTTTTGTCGCATTAAAAGCTATACCTCTTCAGCCAAAAAACAGGAATACAATATCATTTCCTCCATTATGGCGGCTTTGAATGATCATAATATTTTTTGGGCCGAAATGGCTGAATAGTTACGTTTTAAAGAACATAAAGCTTATAAATACAAGAGAAAATCTGACTATACACATTTATTTTGGACAGCAGTGACTTTAGATTAACTCCAACTGTAAACTGATTTGTGCAAGCACTGTGCGTGCTAAACTTGTAATAGACCGCAAGGCTCTCAGGAAACTGAAAGCGCAAATCAAGTCCATCACTCGTAAGACAATTCCTGCCAGTTATGACGAACGCATCGCACGATTGAATCTTTTACAAGCAGGGTGGATCAATTATTTTCTCTACGCGTTGGGACCAACATGTACGGCAAATTAAGAGATATTGACGTTTGGATTCGCCGTCGTTTACGTGGCTGCATCTGGGAAACCGAATCGAAAGATGAAGAATCTCATTCGATTGGGAATCCCTTCCGACATGGCCTATTAATGGAGCCGCACCCGAATGGGACGCTGGGCGGTTGCCTGTAGTCCAATTCTGAGCACAACAATACCAAATGCCTGATTGGAACACAGGGGTTATATTTCTGTGCTATCGACCACCCTTAAACTGACTCATGGTTAATGAACCGCTGTGTACGAGACCCGTACGAGCGGCCTGTCCCGATGCCTTGTATCGGGGTGGTATTTCGACAAGCTCAATAGAACTGTGAGAGGCGCACGCCGGTCTATTGGCCGGAGCCGCCTACTCGAATAGGTGAAATAATTTTAAAATTATAGAATTAAGGGCTCCATTTTGTTTAAATAATCCAGAATATTTTTAGCGAAATTTTGACTTATTCGCATATTATATATTTTAATTATTTGTTCAGCATTATAACGGTTACCACGATAATAGCGCTCAAAAAGTGTAATATTACCTATTAAAGCATCTTTTAAACGATTCTCTATCAAGGAATCAATTAAAAGATAGCTTGTGAGCGAATTTAGGATCAGTGCATTAATTCCATTTTTTGTATCACCACCATAGATCTGACCAGAACCTGGCAAAAAAGTAGATAGCCACCTTGCCAAACGAGGGGATTTGTATTTTAAATTTGAAGAGAATTCCAACAAGGAATCAATTTTTGATCGAACAGATGGAGAATTTGTAAAACAATGATTAAAAGATAGACGAGAATCTTCCCATTTAGCGGTATATAAATAACATACACCAAGAAAAAAATTAGCCTTCTTTCTTAGAGAATGATATTTTGAAAAATTTGCTATTCGGAGTAATTCGAATTCGGCTGAACTAAAGTCGGATTTTGAAATATAGATAATTGCTTTGGATATACCTCTATCATCTTTAATACTATCTTGAGTAGTTAAACTTATAGATTTTCCTATCGACTGAATAGCTTCAGACCATTTCGCTTGATTACGAAAAGCCAGTCCAATTTTGTAGTAAATATTACTGGCTGTTTCATCATTTGGATTGAAAAAGATAAATCGTTTGTACTCTGTGATGGCAAGATCATAATTACCAATTTCATAAAATTTGTCAGCAGATGACAGGCAAACATCTTTGGCATGTGAAAAAGAAACGATCAATAATAAAAATATATTCAAAATCAGAGTCGGTATTTTTTCAAACATTAAATGCGCCTTTCATTTTCAGAGCAAGAATTAATGAGATGTTCAAAAACCAAGAAATTGACATTCATGTAATCATTCTTACTTCCACATCAGATCAATATCTATCTGATTTATTAAATTATCTTCTAATTTTTTATTATACAATTTAACAGAAACTACTGAACCATAAATATTCCCAAGATAAAAAGTTGTACTAAAGGTTCCATAAATCCAACCTTTAATGGAATCAGTTCCATCCTTATTAAAGCCATCATAAGCCTGCCAAGCAGTCAGTCCAACAACAAACAAAGAGTAGAGCCCATCATTGATTCTGCCACTATAGATTTTCCCCATTCCTGGAATTAAGGAAGAAAATAGTCCTGCACAAGCAGGGCTTTTATAAGAAAGATGAGCACCTTTTTGAGCAAGATGATTGAGCATTGAAAGCGTAGAATCAACGGAATCTTGAGGTTCATTGATAAACAGTGACGAGAAATGATTATGGGCCGTTTCCCATTTCCCCTGATAAAGATAGTTTACTCCTACTAAAAGATTCATTCTAAAATAGCCTCTGGGAGATGATATTCTTTGAATATTATTACTAATGTAATTAATTGATTCATTGTATTTACCTGATTGAAAATAAGTATTGGCGATTTCATAATGTGCAGCGTCAAATAAATTGCTGTTTTGATAATTATTAATGATTTTCTTATAATAATTTATGGCCTGTTCTGGTTCCCTTGATAATTCATAACATAATCCAATTTTAAAAAAAATACTATCACTGTTTTGTGTACTTGGAAAAAACAAATAACGTTGAAACTCTCCTGCAGCACGTAAATAATCACCATTTTGGAAAAGATGTTCAGAAAAGAGATAAATATTGGAGGGTGAATAATAATTAGGTTGGGCAAACAGTACGCCACAATAACAAAATGAGATCAGGAAAATGATCCAAAGAATATGTGTTATTTTGAATTTCATTTTAAAATATCCTTGTAAAGTTCTATAGGATCGAAAAATTTGCCTGTTTCTGGATGAGTAGGATAATGGCTTCTTGAAAATCCATGACATCGCTGAAGTCTATCAGAAGTCATTAAAATACCGTAAAAGGGCCCATATTTTTTAATCGCTGCAAAACCAAAACGCGAACAGCTTGGAGTAAATGTGCATATTGCCTGGTTATTTTGCTGTGAAGAAACAAATATTTGATAAAACCGAATCATTCCCATGCAGGTTATTTTAAGTTCCGATGTCTCATCAAAAGATAAAGAGATCTTTTTCTTTGAATCAAGAGTTGTGACTGGATTATGATTTATGATAAAATTCAAATCTGAGTTTATTTGGGCAAAACTACAAGAATGGTAAATTAGAAAACCCATAATAATATATGAAAATACCCTTGTATAAAAGGATGCTACTACCATTCCACCTCCTTAACTTTTATATTATCAGGCAATTCAAATTGTGAGATTTGTTTGGAAAGTGGGGCATTGAAAATCGGATTATTATATATTATTGATTCAGTTGTTATGTTTTTTTCTGAATATAAGACCGATTTTATTTTTAATGGAAAAAATTGATTATCATGTTTAATATAATTGTTGTAAGATGTTTGAATCATGGTTTTTCCATCAGGCGCTTTTGATTTGGTTAAAACTATCCTGTTATTTTTTAAAGCGAGAATAAATTCACCTAATAGTTTCTCTGCATTTTTCGGTGGCTTCCAATAAACAAATAAAGTATCTCCATGTAACTCATTTTTATCAATTGTGTAGCCTAATTTTGCTAATCCCAAATTTTCATCGACCAAACCAATAAACGATTGAAAAAAGGGTAGAGTAACAGGATTTTGACTTTTAATTCGAATGGCTCTTTTTTCATCTGCATAATAAATCAATATGATATTATTTTCTAGAACCATCCGCTGATTCACAGGTTCTTTCGTGATTACAATTGTTTTATTTCCATCATAATAAATATGGCCCTTGATCATTTCTTCAGATTCTTTCTGTTTGGTTGTTCTGGTATACTCTACACTAACCGTTTTAAACATTTGGCTATGAGCATTAAATGCAATGAGACTAAATATACAAAATAAATTGATTTTTCTAATCATAATTTACCTTTCAAGAATCTTAAAAATGTAATGCTCCACCGAGTCAAAATTATTGAATTTCCTTTAAAATCAATTTTATCCTTTGATTCAAGTAATTCATCGGACCAAATGTGATAAACGTAACGGGCGTTTGCAACAAAAGAGATATTATTTGAAACATAATCATCTGCCCCAACAGATGCAGAAAAGGCAGTTGCATAAACACCATCGATACTTTCCATATCAGTAGCCATCCATGATTCATCGGTTAAATCCCACATGAACATTTAAAACCCCCCGCCAAAGGAGATAAAAGGGGAAAAACCTGAAACGGATGCAGGTATCAATGAATATTTTTAAGACATCAAAAGACCAAAATATCCTATAGTCTCAAAGAATTCTACTTCCTCATAAGTCTATGGATCAATAAATAGGTTTTTTTCTTCTTTTGGTGTGTGAAGATAGAGATTGAATTCACCTTTAAAAGCTATGTTTGGTGTTAATTGATAACCAGCAATAGCAGAACCACCAATACCATTTTCCCAGGTTTCTTTAATATCACCCTCACTTATAGCAATACCAATCTTACCACCGAAATAAATATGAGGGTTAAAAGAATTTTTAGAAAGGATTGTTTGATCCTGCGCTTTGCAAGGTTGAACAAAGATACTGTCTAAATTGAAAACACCACACATAATCAATATTGCGACAAGTTTTTTCATTGCGATTTCTACTCAACAACGTAATTCACAAATTTACACTATTTATTGCCAACCAACAGGGCACGATAATTTCTTTTATTTAAAATTCTCTGTCGATAATTCCACAAGATTTAGCATGAGAGAAATAGTGATTTACATTTTCCTCATGCCCAGGTAGATCTTATTTTGGTTGAAATTCTTTCGATAAAGGGAAATACTTTCTAAATCCATTAGTGATGTCGGTTGAAAAACTCGAGCGTGTACTTTCTCTACCAGATAGAGATTTTGTTAAATGAGGTTTGTATTCCCAAAGTACAGAGTCAATTTTTGTAGAGAATAATGAAATCTTCATTCTTACTCTGTTCTGTTCTGAAGCTGAAACCATGCCCCCTGTTAAGCAAGCAGTTGCTACTGCCTGGCCTAGCTGTTCTCCAGATCCTACTTCGTTGTAGCTTGTTAGATCACAAAAAATTACTCCATCAACTTGATTTGAAATGGCTTTAAATTCAGAAGATGATAATCGCTTATAAACAGGATACTCAGTTGAAACATCTGATTTGTCCACTATACCCCTTACTGTGCTTTTTACGCTTATTCCTGCTTTTTCAAATACAGAAACAGTTGAATCTGGGAGAATAAATTGAAGTGGTTTTGTATAATTCATGCCCTTTACTTCGTCGAAAAACATATCAGAAAAAGTTAATCCAAAAAGTCTTTCCTCTTTACCATCTTTGCTAAAGTGAAGAGGATAAAGTGCTATCGTCTGTAATTGCCTTTCTTCTCTCTCAAAAGGAGGCATGATTTTATAAGGAGCGGCGCACCCCACTATGATTAAGAGGGGAATTATAAGTCCAATAACCTTTTTGATGTATTTTATTGTGTTCATTGTTATCCCCTATCACTGCTGTCCAAAATAAATGTGTATAGTCAGATTTTTTCTTGTATTTACAAGCTTTATGTTCTTTAAAACAAAGCTATCCAAAATAGGTCCCATTTTCCATTGGTTTCATGGAAACTGGAACGCAGAGATCGCAATGGTAAAGAGAGAACGCAGAGCATTTCTAAAACTATTATATCATTCGCAATATTAAAAGCATTTTCAAGGATTCGATAAAAGATTATGCTGTTTTTAAATATTTTAGATAGCCAAAATAATTTAATAGCATTCAGTCAGGTTACCAGATAACCGATGCACAAAGGCTTTTGGTCTTTTCATTTCTTTCCTCTGCGTTTATCTTTTTTGTCTATTTTGGACAAGAGTGATCCCCTATATATGTTGTTTTCGGATTCTTTGATAGGAAATCTCTCCTCAATCCTCTCCTTAAATTAAGGAGAGGACGAAATTGATAAATCCGAAACGCACTTTGATTCGACTTTTTTAGGTGTAGAGGAGGATTTCCAATAAAATCCTCCTCTACTTTCCGCTTGGAAGTCTATTCTATAGTATTGAATCCTCCAGCAGCAGCATAAATTGCAACAAAAGCTGCCCAACCTCCGCATGCATAACCTACATTTTTGTTTCTTGCATTATTCTGGTATCCGTCAGTGTAACCTAAAACATAATCTGCTGACTTTCCAACAAGTGCCTGTGCAGGAGGGGTCGGTTTCATGAAATAAGCTGCACCTACACCGATTATTCCACAACCAACACCAGCAAGAACCCAAAGTTCGTTACCTTTTGCATCACGCTCTCCATCCATTTTGCCTTGTGCAAAAGTTCCTTCTTGCTGTTGTGCCAATAGTGTCATCGGTATTGCCACCATTACGGCAATCAAAAAAACTGAAATCACCTTAATAAGAATACTGTTTCGATACATGTTTTCCTCCTTTATTTATTTAATGCTTCTTGTTGGTTGATTCTTTTCAAACAGACGGTCAATTAGATACAAGCATAGGTTTCTCCTCCTCTAAACATTGAATGTTATATGCTCTATTAATGAGAAATAGCTGAATATCAACTCCCTCCAATATATCATTGAAAAATGTCATTCGTCGTTTTATACACGGCTAACGTAAAAGCTCATGGGCCGCCGGGCTTGCTCTTGATCGAAATTTCACCAAACCCTGATTGGCTTAAAACGGCTGCGTTCCCGACGCCAAAGGCGGTCCCATGCAGCGGGGGTTAGGTACCGTTGTAATTAATCCATCCGGTATGACATTGTAGCAACCTCGATTTGATCAATGTTGAATAATTGAACCTGATGTAATGACAAATCAATACCATTTTCTACCAGTTTTGAGTCCTCGCTCCACTTGATCAAGCCAACCATGGAATCGATCAGCAGGAACGCATAGTCCATCAAGGCCTTGATGAACCCGATGATAATAATAACGCCACAGCCAGTCGCTTATTTTTTCGCGTGCTTGAGCTACACTTGAAAATGTCGTCTCTCGAACCAATTCTTTTTGGATCGCTTTATTAACCGCTTCGATCTTGCCAATGGTCTCAGGATGATAAGGACTGGTGTGAATATGGTATATATCCTGTTTCCGGATCGACCATCTTTAAGACCATCTTCACCAAAGGTCTCGTGTTGCTTTTTCCAATTGTAGATGCTGGCCGGACAAATGTTGAGTTTTTTTGCGACTTTGGGAATGCTCGAGGTTTTTACGGCTTCCAAAATCTCTAGCTTCCTTTCCAGCGTGTAGCTTTTTGAGTTCATCGTTTTTACTCCTTATATTAAGTTTCTCCAGTTTAAGGCGTAAAAACTGTAACCCCTAAATAAGACTCCTTTTTTTGTTTTTCTATTAGCCAAAACATTGTATGATGGTCGGGGCTATAAGCAGCCACATCCTTCATCGCAAGGGCCTGGCCATCCATAGTCCTTTGGATCACGTTTAAACACAAAAAGGCCCAAAAACAGATCCCTCAGCCTGTTTTTGAGCCTTGAAAAGGGTGTGTGCATAGGATTTCCACGAATATAGTCCCCGCGATGTCGGCCACAGATGCAGAAACAAGTGTGTTTTGATTATATAGTAACAAAAAAAAATCGATTTGCGCAAGAACTTTTTCATGCATTGTGTGTTTTTTATTCGCAAGAAGGGGGGAGGGGGACGAGTGAGCGTGAGATAAAGGGTGGGGGTTCAGAGGGTGTTTTTTTTCAGGTTAGTGCCACTGCTGTCCAGCATAGACTGGAGAGATTAACGCAGAGGGCGCAGAAAAATCGCAGAGATGGCGCAGATGCATATTCCGGCGCAAAACTGCCACCTAATCTCAAGTCTGCCGCCCATTCCGGCTGAAAACTGCCACCACTATAATGTGAAATTGCCAAGGAGCTAAAAGAAAACAGGTGGCCGCCTTGGACCGGAATCAGTGGCAACTTTTGCCGGAATATGCAAATCGGCACGCTCAGGTCGAGTGCAGCGCTTTTTCGTTATATAACCTCTATTGAGATTTCCTGTTTACAAATGTCATCCCCATTTAAAATGGATTTCAGTAATTTCACTTTCACAGGTCTATTAAAGAGCGTCTTAAAGATGTTAATCGAATATCCTACGGTACAATTGCAAAGAAACGATTTGCTAACCCCTTGCTTTACCATGGGGCAGGTACATTTTTCAAATATGAGTGTGACTTTATTCCCATCTTTTTCAAACCTGGATGTGTTGTAATATTGTTCCTTGAATGCATTAAAGATATTATCAAGGTCTTCATCCTGATGTTGGTTTTGGATTTTTCTAGCGCCTTCAAGAAATGCAGAAGCCTTTGAACACTCTTTACCGCAAGCATTCAATATTTCAACGCCTTTATCTGCATCAAGTTTTGACATTTCTTGAAGAATGATGTTTATCCAATTGGTAATTCTGTCTATACCATTCATTACCAGTTCCTTTTGAGGAAGATGATCGGATAGGTCACGGGCCTCTCGGCCCGATTCCCTCCCAAGTACCGGCAGCCTGTCCCGATGTTCTTTATCGGGATGACCGTTTCCTGTCATACGGCTCAAGCATTTCAAGAGACACCCCTTGCAGGGCTGTCCGACAGTTATCTCAATACGATGCCAGTCTCATCTGTCAGGCAGAAAGCGCAGGTAGTAGCTTTGCATCCTGCGATTTTCTTAGAGTATAGCGAAACTCCCCATAAGGAGAGGACCGCCAGCATTTTTATTTACGATTTCAGTTTTTAAAAAATCACAAATGTGATAATGGATATGTATGTCCAAGTCTCAAATTTTAATTAATTTATAGCATTTATGTGCTATTTCAATGTCTTTTCAGATTGATACCCTAGAAGTGCGCAAATGATTTATGATGAAAATATTTAAACCTGCGTAATTTCATTTCAATGAATCTGCCGTAGAAATGTAAAATCCATAGGTACTTGGTCTTCCCCCGCAAATTGCGACACATAGTTAAGCCACTTTTCTTTGAGAATTTAATGAAATTGGCGTTTGAAAATTATTTGTCGAATGTATCCGTTGTCGATTATAATAGATTTCAATGTATTCAAATATTTCACTGATCGCTTGATCACGAGAGTAA
>WJME01000216.1 GCA_014728115.1 Candidatus Zhuqueibacterota bacterium
GAGGATAAAAAAAAGGCGATAAAGCTAAACAAAGCTGTATCGCCTTTAATGGGTTTAATTAATTACCTGTCCACCTGTAACTCTTGGTCGTGTCTTTATGACAAATGGTGGTGCATGTTTCCTGTTCGCGATCCCAGAACCAATAAGAGTGAACTTCTGCGTGTGGGGTCTCATCGATATGACCTTGAGAGTTCAATTGTTCGGGAACCGTGTGACAGACATTGCAGCCGCCGTCGAAAAGCGCATAGTGCAGCTGGTGTGCACCCACACCGATCGCCGTGGTCGAGGTGTTGTCGTTTAAATCCTGTGGAGGAGCTGCATTGGCAGCGCTGCCGTGGCAGACGTTACAAGCTTCCGGGCCTTTGGGTTCGGTATGGCAGGTCGTACAACTAACCCCAGAGCTGCCGCCTTTATAATCCTCACCATGACAGGATTGACAATTGTCCATGGACCAGTTTGCATTCTGGATATATTCTCCATGGAATTGGGCATCGCTGGGAACCAGCCAGCCGTTGGCATGCGGATAATTAGAGTGACAAGTATAGCAAGAGATTTCCGTGTCCTCGCCCATAAAATCTTCGCCGTGACAGGCCTGGCATCCCTCCAATGCATAGTCTTTGGCTTTAAGATATTGGCCGTGGAATTGATCGTTTCCCTGTTGCAGCCAGCCGTTCTGGTGCGGATAGGACGCATGGCATTGAAAGCATGATGCATTGCTTTCACCACCGGTATACTCTGCACCATGACATTCCTGACAAGAAGAGAGATCCCAGTCTTTTTCTTTGAGAAATAATCCGTGAAAAGCAGGCGAGGTTTCATTCGCAACAAAAGCTTGATTATGTGGATAGCTGCTGTGGCATTGATAACAGGAAACCTGGCTTTCACCCCCCATAAAGTCGTCACCATGGCAGGAGGTACAGGTTTCATTGCCGCTGGAGAGCACTTTGGTGCCGTGAAAATTTTCTGAAGCAGGTTTATTCCAATCTTCCGGATGGGCTTTGGAAACCATGGGGTTCTGATCTTCTGAACAGCTGTTCCAAAGACACAGTCCAGCCAGAGCAATCAATAGGATGAGAATTTTTCGTGTGGTCATAGGATATCCTCGTCAAACAGAATCAGCAAAATGAGTGTATCATTGTCTTAATTTTTGCCGTGACACTGTACACAAACAGGATCACCGCCTCTGCCGGCATGGCAACTCAGACAGGATTCCAGGTCTGCCATAGCTGCCCGGGCATGGCTGCCTCCGCTGGAGCGATTGGACCAACCCACACGATTATGAGAGCGTGGATAGACAAATTCCTGGCGATGACAATCGATACAAAACGATTGATCCTGATGACAAGTGGTACAGTTGTCTTTATTGCCCTGAGCCTTGAGGGCATGGTTGAATTTAAAGTTGAGCGGATGTACCTGGCGATCGAGATTATCGCTGTCATGACAGCTCAGACACGATTGCTCACTATGACACATCTGACACTCTTTTTCTCGTACCTGACTTTCGATACCGTGCAGATTTTCCCAATCGACGGTATGGGTGGGGGGCACCAGATTTTCAGAGGGCAGATGACAGTCGGCACAATAATCCGGTTTTTCAAGTTCTGCATGGCATGGCGTACATGTGATCATGCCCGGCAGATGCATTGGAGCCACGGTCTCACTTGCAGCTACTCCACTATGACACGTACTGCATTCGATATCCTCTGCAAGATGCTGTTCGTGTGAAAAATAGCCGATATAATTTTCAATTCGGGGGATTGGCTCATATTCTTCGGGTTTCTCATGGCAAAGTGTACAGGGACCGTCCTCGTCATGACAGTTAAAACACGTCTCCATGGGGACCAATAAATCATCTTTGGGCGAGTCAGACTCGGAGACATTCATGTGACAGTCAGTGCAGCCCATGCCCACATCTTCGATGTGCATTTTGTGGGAAAATAAGAGATCTACATCTTGAGACATGGCCAAAGCCGTAAACAGGATGGCCGCAACAGGTATGGCTAATATTCGCAATAGTCTAGTCATGCTTTGCATCCTCTTTTACCACCGGTAGGAGAGATGGTTTAAAAATCTTGAATCTTGTTCTTTGAATCGATTTTGTAACCACTGATATTCGACATCAACAGACCAGCGTTTTCCAGGAGAGTAACTCAATCTCAGGGCATTGGCCAGCTGATTGTCATATTCGTATATTTCAACGGCTCGGTATTTTGAATAGTCCACGTACATCGACAGCATAAGACTGTTTATAATATCGATGCCATAATCAAACATGACACCAACCTGGTCACCGGCATACCCGGATTCATATATAAATCCCAGACTACCGTTTCCGGAGGTAATATCAAAGAGTAATCGGCTGGCAGAATCATTTTCAAATGCCAGCTGCTGAATTTGGCCGCTCAGGTTATATCCTGGCAGGATTTCATAGCTGGCCCCCAATTTTAATTGTGTGACCTTTTCGATCTGGAAAATGGTAAAATATGAATCTGCATAGATTTGCGGGTATTGAGCCTTGTATCCGGCAAAAATACGCAAGCGATCTGACGTCTTGTGACGGGCAAAGGCATAGAGCCTGTGCAGGCGTTCATTTTGAGTATCATAATGAGCTTGCAAGTTTACGGTAAGATGGTTTACCGATCGATTAAAGGCGTTCAGGCCTACAATTTGCCATAGAGTTTGATCGTCCTGAGTTTTGTGTAAAAAGAGCCCTTCCAGCCGGGTTGCTTTCAGGCCTTTATAGTCGATCATACCCCCGAGAACGAGGCGGCCTGACGGGTTGCTTTCATCGAGCCTGCTGAGATAATCTGTTTCATTACCGGCATAAGCGTGGACCCCAAAATCGGCAACCGGGAGTTTGATAAACGCTCCGTCCAAGGAACCCAGCACAGTTCCAGGATGCAAAAATTGCCGGCCAAGGCGTATTTCAGAGCCTTTGTTCAATACATCTCTGAACTGAAGAAATAAAGAATAGGCCCGAAAGCGGTTTTCAGCGTCTCCACTGCCGAGGTCTGATAGCATTCGCATCGAACCTTTCAAGCTCATTCGTTGTCTGTCGGATGCGGCAGAGAAATGGAGCGTCTGATACATGCGAGTGTGTGTGTCTTTACGCTCAAAACTGTACAGAGAATTGCGAACCCCGCCGTGAAATGTGAAACCTTGAGCAAATGTCAAGGAGGTCATTCCCAGGACAGCAAAGAGTGTAATTATTTTTTTCTTCATACCGTCACTCGTTTTAGGATGATAGCTGCAGATGTTTATTACGGTGGGTGAAATATAATACAGCTTTTTTAGTCACCATGCAAGGAAAAGTATATTGTTGATTCAATTCTTTAGCCGGTATGCAGAAATATTCGACACGTTAAAGAAAAATACCTCCCCATGGGGAATAAAGCCGTTGTTTATGCAAGTAACGTTTTTACTTTGCTATTGCATTCAATTTTTTTGTTTTCCGTAATCGATTCTGAATTTCGTATAATTAATCAGAGCGATCAGTAGGGAAATGAAAAAACTGTTGGATAGAGTCGCAAGAATGACTACATTGTAGATAGTTAATAAACATTCCTTACTAACCCCATTTGCGAAATGCATTTGCAAGAGTGAAGGTTCTCTGAATTTCAGTATCGAACGTGGATATCTTGAATACCATTGATCTACATCTTTCCCGGACCATCTTGTCTCCTGAGAATGATACCTATGGGAATTCAAGGTGAGGATTATTATTTATGGAACAAAAAGCTAATCTCTCTCTGATTAAAACATTAAACGAGATACGGATATTAAATCTCATCCGCGAGTATGGTCCCATAAGCCGCAGTGAACTGGCGAAACGGACTCGAATTTCCAAAGTTGCTATATCGGATATCATCAACCGCCTCAATGAAACCGGCTTTATCCTTGAAATTGGTAAAGGCAAATCCACCCACCGCGGTGGCAAAAGACCTACCATGATCAAACTCAATCCTGAAAATGGGTATGTGCTGGGGATTGAGATCAAACGTCAATTTTCCCAAATCGCGATCGCCGACATTGAAGCGAGAATTGTCGATATTGAACGAATAGAATATCCTGTCGGCACCCCTGTGGGTGAAGCGATCGATCTGATTCTGGTTGCGATTGACCGGGTATTGGAAAAATTGAAAATTCCGACCTATAAACTCATCAGTATCGGGATTGCCATCCCGGGTTTTATCAATTATGAAAAAGGTGAACTTCATTTTGCTGCGACGCTTCATAATTGGGAAAACCAACCCCTGGCAGCACGATTTGTTGATAAATTCAATGTCCCCACTATCGTCGAAAATGATGTGAACGCCATTACGCTGGCCGAGAGCTCCACTGCCGTTGGATATAAACACAACAACACGGTTTGTATTTGGATCGGGGATGGCCTGGGATCCGGGATTATTGTCGACGGCCAACTGGTTCGGGGAAAAAACGGCAGTGCCGGAGAGATAGGCTATCTGGAACTGGGGTATTTTATTCAGCAACAGGAATGGGTCAAAGGACTGTATTGCGGACAAACCTATTTTGGGGATATCCTCACAGATAGCAATTTATGCCGTGCCCTGATGCAATCCTGTCAAAAATGTCCCAATTTAACCGGGCATGAAAAACCCCTAAACGAATACCTGAAACTGGCTGACAATGGCCATAAAGAACTCTATCCTGTCCTCGACGAGTATGCGGAATTGGTCGCCATCATCTGCGTGCATTATATCAAATCGATCAATCCTGACATGATTATTCTCAGTGGCATGATTATCGATGCATCAAAGTATCTTTATGAACGAATTTATAATCGCGTAGACGAGATGATGAAAAATATTTCTATCCAACCCACTCAGATTACTCTGGGCACCTTGAAGAACCGGGCGTGTGTGCAAGGATCGATAACCCTGGCATTACAGACGATATTCGAGCCCCCAATTACCCATAAAAGAAACCGGTTTCAGTTTGTCAAGAATCCCCTCTAGGTGTTCAATGCCGGACATGAGCCATTTGTCGGATATTTTTCTGCTTACCCTGCAGGCTTGTTGCAAAAGACCTGATAATTTCTTATCATACCATACCTCGCTGATGAGTCGCTAAATTTGTCTGTTGTGATCTTGTTTTCCCGATTCATCTGCTCATTGTGAACAGAATGATTACCTTATTCACACCTGGTTCAAGAGATCCGATGAATTTGTCCAAAGACCAAAAAACTATTTTGCAGAAAATTACAAATGATCAGGAATCCGGAGCCAGCCAGCTCGCCTGTACAGCGCTGGAAGAATTGGCTGGTTTCTGCAGCCAAGGAGAGTGGACGAATTCACAACCCATGATCGATGACATACTCGGTCTGGCCCGGCACCTTGAAAAGAGCCGTCCCAGTATGGCCCCGGTTCAGAATTTCATGAATTCGTTTATTCAGCGTCTGTCCCGTGAGCCTGACCATACCGTTTCGGAATGGAAGCGCATTATACCCGAGCTTGCCCAAGAGTTGATGGAACAGTCAACACAGGCAGGGGAAAAAAGTGTCGATTATCTCTGTTCGCTACTGGAAGCCGAGACTCTTTTTATGACACACAGCATCAGTTCCACCATCAGGCGGTTTATTCAGAGGAAAAAGCCATCCATAGAACAGCTCATTTGTACGCTGTCCGGGCCGGGTAATGAGGGGCTGGATTTGGCCCGCTGGTCCGCTGCACAAAAAATTCCGACTCTATTGATTACCGACGCACAAATGGGTTTATTTGTCGACCGCGTGCAAGCTATTGTCGTTGGCGCGGATGCCGTATTGAATGACGGTACCGTCATCAACAAATCTGGTACTTTTCTCCTCGCACTCGCTGCACAGCAGGCCGGGATTCCGTTCTATGTGTGCTGTGAACGATTCAAGATGATCGATTTGTCTCCAGAGGAATTTGTCCTGGAAGAGAAACCGGTTGTTGAATTACTGCCAGAGCCGGTCCCTAATATGACTGTAAAAAATATTTATTTTGACCAAACCCCGGGGTCTTTGATTACCGCTCTGGTTACCGATCTTGGCATTCAAAAAACTGGTTCTTTTTGAACATAACGTCGAAACTCTATGGATCCACATAAAGATAAAATATCTCTTTTAAGAAATCGCAATCTGTATATCATTTTCGGCATCACCCTGGTTGCCATACAAGGGGTGTCCAGTATCACGCCTGCACTTCCGCGCATGTCAGAAACATTTGCCCTGACACCCCAGCAAATAGGATGGCTCATCACGATCTTTACCCTGCCAGGTGTCTTTTTGACGCCCGTCCTGGGCGTGGTTGCGGATCGTTTCGGACGCAAGCGCATTCTGGTTCCGGCACTTTTTCTTTTCGCCCTCGGAGGGCTGGCGTGTGCCCTGAGCAAAACATGGAACACGTTGTTGTTTTTCCGCTTTATTCAAGGCATGGGTGCCGCTTCTCTGGGATCTCTCAATGTGACGTTACTCGGAGACCTGTTCTCTGGCAAAGAACGCACCCGCGCAATGGGATATAACGCCAGCGTGCTCTCTGTGGGTACAGCTACTTATCCTCTCATTGGCGGGGCGCTTGCCCTGTTGGGCTGGAATTATCCCTTTTTTCTCGCCTTTCTCGGCTTTCCGATTGGCATTGTCATTCTCTATGCATTGAATAACCCGGAACCACAAGATCATGTCGCATTGGCAGAGTACCTCTTACAGACCTGGAAACGGGTGAAATCGTTTCCTGTGCTGACCCTGTTTCTCTCCAGTGCCATGACCTTTATTTTGCTTTATGGCGCATTTTTGACCTTTTTTCCCATCCTATTAGCCAAAAAGTTTTCTTTGAATTCATTTTATATCGGACTGGTTTTTTCATCAATGTCGCTAAGTACGGCCCTGACGTCATCTCAGGTAGGCCGTTTACTGGAACGATTTGATGAAAAAAAATTGTTCAGGATTTCATTTTTCATTTATGCGATAGCCCTTTGTTTGATTCCTCTGATAAACAGTCCCTTTCTGATGGTAGGTCCAACGATCATTTTTGGTGTGGCACAGGGTCTCAATATCCCAAACCAGCAATCCCTGCTGGCATCTTTTGCTCCTCTTCAACACCGGGGCGCGGTCTTGTCCATAAATGGTATGGTTCTTCGCCTGGGTCAGACCCTGGGGCCCTTGCTTATGGGCGGGATTTTCACTCTCTGGTATCTTCCAGGCGTGTATTATGTCAGTGCGCTGCTCGCTATATTGTTGTTTGTCTATTTGTCGTTCGCTCTGACAAAGTTTTCATAATCGACGAATAAAATTTTGAGGTATGGCTCATGAACGTTTTGATCTCCAGGATTCACTTAAAACTCGATGTCGGTCTCCCAGCTATCATTCTATCCATTCTTTTCCTATCAGTGCTTTGTGTCTTGTTTCTGTATTGTCAGCCCGCTCTGGAACAACGGATGGAGAGATTATTCAAACCCTATAGCGGTAATGTTCCCGGCGCCTCTGTGATGGTCATCCAGGATGGTATTCCGGTGCTCATTCGTACCTTTGGCTTTGCTCATCTCGAAAAAAAGATTCCGGTCAAAGCAGAGACCAATTTTCGACTTGCATCGGTCAGCAAACAGTTTACAGCCATGGCGGTACTGCTTTTAATGCAGGAGGATCAGCTCGATTTTTCTACTCCTCTGACAACGATTTTTCCGGAATTTCCCGAATACGGACGTGAGATCACCATCGGTCACCTGTTGCATCATCAATCCGGCTTGCTCGATTATGAAACACTGGTACCTGACACCGTTTCTGTTCAGGTCAAGGATCACGATGTGCTTGCTGTCATGATGCAGCAGGACTCGTTATATTTTGAGCCCGGCACCGAGTATCGTTACAGCAATACCGGCTATGCCATTCTGGCCATGGTGGTACAAAAAATCTCGGGACAATCTTTTTCAGAATTTTTACATGAACGCATTTTTGCCCCCCTGGATATGAAAACCACTGTGGCGTTTGAAAAAGATGTCAATCTGGTCAGCAATCGGGCCTTTGGCTACCGAACTACAGAAAGCGGATTCGAACCCAGAGACCAGAGCGCCTATAGCGCTGTCCTTGGAGACGGTGGCATCTATTCCAATGTTCATGACCTCTTTTTGTGGGATCAGGCGCTTTATGGAAATGTTCTGCTTGATGACAAACTGATGACAAAGGTGTTTACACCCGCCACCCTTAAAGATGGAACACCAACCGATTATGGCTGTGGATGGCGTATCGACACGTTCATGGGCCATGAACGGGTTCATCATACCGGGCAGACATGTGGATTTACGACGGTGATTCAAAGATATCCGCAAGCCAGAACCAGTATTCTTGTGCTCACAAATCGCGATGAGCCTATGGTTGGGGATCTGGCCGACCAGATCTCGAAACTCTATTTGGGAGACCCCTCATGACAGAACTCAGCAGAAGACACTTTTTAAAATGTGCTTCAATTTCAGCACTCGGACTGACGATGCCTGGCCGTCCCGCGCTTGCCGCTCAGCGACCCAATCTCATGGTTATTCTTGTCGATGACCTGGGGTATGGTGATCTCTCTTCTTATGGTGCGACCGATTTACAAACACCCCATATTGACCGCTTTATCGGGAGGGGCATGCGGTTTGACCGGTTTTATGCCAATTGCCCTGTATGCTCTCCTACACGTGCTGCTCTGCTGACCGGCCGCTATCCTGATCTTGTGGGAGTACCTGGCGTGATTCGATCTTATGCCTCCGGGAATTGGGGCTTTCTTGATCCTGATGCCGTGCTTTTACCTCAGGTACTCAAATCCGCTGGATATGATACCGCTATTATCGGTAAATGGCACCTGGGACTCGAATCCCCAAATACACCTCCTGAAAGGGGTTTTGATCATTTTCATGGGTTTCTTGGGGATATGATGGATGATTATTATACTCATCGTCGTCATGACCACAATTATATGAGATTGAATCATGAGGAAATCGATCCCCAGGGACATGCAACAGATCTGTTTACTGATTGGAGTATAGAATATCTAAAGTCCAGGCAGGATTCGACCAAACCCTTTTTTCTCTACCTCGCTTACAATGCTCCCCATACACCGATCCAGCCTCCTCAGGAATGGGAAGAACGCGTCCTGGCAAGAGAAAAAAATATCGATCCCCAAAGAGCCAAACTGGTTGCGTTGATCGAACATCTGGATTACGGAATTGGTCGTGTTTTGGACGCATTGTCAGATTTCGGTTTAGACCAGAATACTCTTGTCGTATTTACCTCGGATAATGGCGGACAATCGAATGTGGGGGGAAACAATGGTCCATTGAACGGGGGCAAACAAGATATGTATGAAGGAGGCATAAGGGTGCCCATGGCAGCCGTGTGGCCGAATCGTATTCAACCCGCCTCCCAAAGTATGCAGGTGGCTATGACCATGGATCTCTTTCCTACACTATGTCAAGCAGCGGATGCGCCTGTCCCGGATGACATCGAAGGCCGTTCGTTTTTACCGACCCTCCTGGGTACCTCCCAAATATCAGATGACCGGTCACTGGTATGGGTCCGCCGCGAAGGTCATCGATATCAAGGACGCGCTTATTATGCTATTCGCAAGGGAGATTATAAATTGATGCAAAATACGCCGTTTGAAGAGATGAAACTCTTTAATCTGGCAGAGGATCCGGGAGAGAAACAACCCTTGCCTTCTGACCATCCCATGGCCAGGCAGCTCCAAAAAGACCTGCAAAAGCATATTCAAAAATCAGGGTCTGTTCCCTGGCAGGAACCGGGATAGGATCATGGGAGCCATCTGATGCTCCCAGGGTTCTTATCGTACGAGGGTCGCCTTGATCGTTTGATCGATGTTTTTTCCTTGTAACCGGATCAGGTATATCCCGCTGGATACCGGAGCTCCTGAACTGTTTTTCCCATCCCAGACAATCCGATGTTTACCCCGGGCTTTGATCCTGCTTTCCAGAGTCACGACTCTTTTTCCGTTTATATTGTATATTGCCAGATCGATATGCTGAGGATGATTGAGACGATATTCTATAGACGTTTTCGGATTGAAAGGATTGGGATAATTTTGCAGCAAAGTGAATTCCAGAGGCTGTGAGCCCAAAGACAATACCGATGTTTCGAACCCCGGATAGACCACTCTCAGGTTATCGAGATACAAAGTGCTCTGGTATTGAACCCCTTTGGTGCGTTCTCCTGCGAGCTTGATATGAATCTCTTTGAGGCTCAGCGGATAGGTAAGCGTGCCCCCTGCGACGGCAGCGGCATCTGCAAAACGCGCCGGCAGCTTTTCCAGCCGTTCGTCATTATCAGCCCAGGCTTTGGTGTTGATTCTAAACAGCTGATCATCGATATCGGCAAAAATATACTGCACATGATGCCTGTTGCCATCGGTTTTGGCATCGATGAGCAAAGAGTCGGGCAGACCATAGATGGGGATATCAGTAAACAAATGGATGACATTGATCTTTTGTGGGTCTCCGGTATACTGATAATCGATTTTAAAAGCGGTTTCACCCTCTGTTACAGGCGAATCGACAATGCTCAATGATGTATTCCCCAAATCAATGTTTTCGCCCTTCAGAGTCCACGCCTCCGACGCTTCAAAAGAGGCCAGTTGCTGCCGGCCCACCCCGATCTGGACAATGACCGTGGCTGTATCGGTTGCTGTTCCATAGCGCAGAATGACCTGGGTGGTGCCGGGCTCCAGTCCCCGGAATTTTCCCTGATCATCGATGACCCCCATACCCGGATCCGCGACTTGCCAGATGAATTCACTGTTATCCATATAAATTCGGGCCCCGTCCAGATCAAAAGCCTGAGCAAAGAATTCCAGAGTGGCAAAACTGTCTGTCACCGCTTGTTCAGGGCTGATCGATACAGAATGGATCCCTTTGACGATCACCGTGGCCGTGTCTTTTAATCCCTCATAAGAGACAATGACGATACCGGTATCCGGTTCCTGGGCGGCAACATAGAGACCGGTCTGATCGATTGAACCGATATCCGTGCTGCTCTCATAGACCAATTTGCTGGCATCGATTTCTACACGATGAAAATTCTCATCCCAACCGGTAGCGCTAAAGCGAAGGGTTTCTCCTTTAAAGACCCGGTAATTATCCGGAGAAATTTGCAAATGCTCAAGCGTACCTGTAGGGCTGTTGCTTGTTCGCACGGCAAATGCATTTTTGACGGGCCGCTCCTGACCATCCGACGGTATATTCATGATTTCATTCTGCACGACCATCGTTGTAGAGCCACCTCCGTCGAGGTTCAGTACATATGCTGCCCCGATATGAATCATGAAATCAGCCAGTTCCGGCAAGGTCATGCCTGCGCTATGAACGTTTCTGCCATCGACTGTCATGAGGTAGAGCTTTGTACTATCCTGCGAAAAGCCCATTGCTGTTCTGGGATTGCGATCATAGGGAGCAATACCCGGATTGCCCACTTCGGCCAGTCCCTTTGTGACATAAGGCTGACCCTTGACAACTATGCGCGGCAAACCTGCTATGAGTTCCTTGATCTGGTTCAATCCAACGCTGAGACGATTTTCGATCGTCAGAGTGTCGCCCTCGTTGATATTCGCTTCCATAAACGTTGCGCCATTGCCAAAGCCGGACAGAACGATATGATTGGGCGAAATGACCGTATTGCCATCTTGTATCTCACCGGCCACCAGACATCTCACTCTGTCTCCATTCACGGTCCAGGGATCGAGAGGCAGTAGCAAGACCTCGCGTGTTTCCTGAGGCGTTTTGGTAGATCTGCCAAAATATTGATTGTACAGCAAGAGCCGGTTATTCAGCAGTCCCGAAAACCAGTTCTCGATATCCTGCCATAACATATTCACTCCATTCAGGGAGTGTTGCGTATCACCGGCATACACGGTTCCGAAAAAGACCGGTTTGTTGAGTGCCGGGCGTTTATGAATATTAAAACTCATGGCATGAGAGCCGCCATGAGATTTTACGATTTCACCATCTGTGACCTGCAATCCGACTGTGTTGCCGGGAGAATAGCTAAAGAAATCTCCATTGACCGCTCCGACGGTGAACAATGAATCGTTGGAGACACGACTCGCCATACTGCTGGTTGTTTCGCGGACCGGGTCGCCCACCTTGCCATTGCTTGGAATGCACATGAGATCCAGGGTGGAATCGCTGAGGTCGATTTCCATGACATCGATAACCCATGGCACTGCAGGAACCTCATATCTGCTATAGGTCACTCCATGTGCCACCGGATAGCTGACCGATCGATGATAGCGTGGCTGAGCCAGGCCCGTCGTGATGACGACCATTAGAATTGTGAATATAGATCTCATATTTTTTCCCCGAATTGTGCTTGCAAAATAGGTAAAAATATAGCAATATGAAACATCACGGTCAATCGAATTTTATCAAGAGGTGGATCATGAATTTTTTTCGTACCCTGATTCTTTTTCTGTGTATTGTGTCTGTGGTTTCCGGCCAGGAAAACGAGTTCGATTTTCTGAACGAGTGGATAGAGTATTCTGATGCCGAAAACGCGTTCTATCATCATCTCAAACATCAGGCCCTTGAATTCCTGGATCAGCGGGAAAACAAAATTGCCATGTTGGAAGGCAATTTTCAATGGCAGCAGCGACAATCTGAGATCCGGGAGATTCTCGGCAATATTGTAGGTCCGTTTCCTGACAAGACCCCTTTGAACGCCCGTATTACCGGAACGATTGTAAAAGAACGATTCCGGGTCGAAAAAATCATTTTCGAATCTCAACCCGGATTTTTTGTCACCAGTGCGCTTTTTTTACCGCGGCCTTTGGACGGCAAGGCTCCGGCAGTTGTGTTTTGCTGTGGTCATAGTGATTTGGGTTTTCGCAGCGAAGCGTATCAAACCATGATTTTAAACCTCGTGATGAAGGGGTTTATTGTTTTTGCATTCGATCCGGTCGGCCAGGGCGAACGATTGCAATATGTGGACCCCGAGACCGGGACGTCCTTGATAGGAGGACCGACCAAAGAGCACTCTTATCCCGGTGCACAGGGATTTCTGACCCAACACACCCAGGCCCGTATCATGATTTGGGATGGTATTCGTGCGGTGGACTATATGCATACCCGTCCCGAGGTGGATACCTCACGGCTTGGAATCACCGGACGATCAGGCGGGGGAACTCAATCTGCCTATATCGCTGCCTTTGATGAGCGGATTCACGCTGCTGCACCAGAATGCTATATGACAACGTTCGAGAGATTATGGCAGACTCGGGGACCTCAGGACGCTGAGCAAAATTTTTATCACGGAATCGCCAGTGGCTTTGATCTGCCAGATCTGTTGATCGTTCGTGCTCCCAAACCCGCACTGATGATCACCACCTCGCGTGATATTTTTAGTATTCAAGGTGCAATGGAAACAGCGGCTCAGGTACAAATGTGTTATGATTCCTTTGGCGCAGGATATGCGTTCGATATGGTGACCGATGATGCACCCCATGCCAATACGGTCAGGAATCGCGAAGCAATGATGGCATTTTTTCAAGAGGCACTGAATCAACCCGGGCTTGCCGATGATGAACAAGTGACTCTCTTTGATCCCCAGGAACTATGGGTAACAGAGTCGGGTCAGGTTCAGCTCACCCTAAAGGGGAAGACCTGCTTTGATCTCATACACACCACGGCTGTCAGTCAACGACAGGAACTCGACAAAAAACGCCAGGCTCAAAAGAGTGAAAATTTCGTCGATCAGGCAAGGCAACTTTGCGGCTATAGAGAGTTGATCAAACCCCTGGACCGGATCTATCATGGCCGCTATGAAAGGGAAGGATACTATATAGAACGGTGGATCATCAGTGGCGAAGGCGCCTATCCGATTCCTTTCCTGCTCTTGAAACCGGACAATAAAGGAGAGTTTCCTGCCGTGTTGTACCTGCACCCGGAAGGTAAATCCATGCACACAGGTCCGGGACAGGTATTAGAAAAACTGGTTAAATCGGGCAATATCGTTCTGACGCCGGATCTGGTCGGCATTGGCGAAATGGGGCCTGGCCGTTTCAGAGGAGATGCTTATTCATTCAAAGTGGGCACCGGGGCCTATAATTTATGGTTTGCCGGTATTCAGATCGGACGCAGTCTTGTTGGTGTGCATGCCTCGGATATCAGCCGATTGATCGATTTTCTGACCGGCTATGAGGGGGTCGATGCGAATCAAATCAGTGCAGTGGCCTTGAAAGATCTTACGCCGGCACTGGCCCATGCTGCGGCGTTTGATTTGCGCATCCGGGAAATCGTGCAAATCGAACCTCTTGTTTCGTTTTTTACACTGGTAGATCATGAGTTCTATGCTCCCGAGTGGATTCAATCCACGGTTGCCGGTGCCTTGCCTGCATATGATTTACCGGATCTCTACCGGGCCATCCTGCCGAGAGATGTCACGTTGATCAATCCACTCGATCATCTACGGGAAACAGCCAGTGTGATGATGATCGATCAGGAAATGGGTGACCTCCGTCAAAAGTCTAATTTTGATCTGAGGCAAGTTTCCAGTGACGAGGTCGATCTGATTCTCTCTGAACGGTTCAAGTGAAACCTTTGAAATACACAGGTGGTTTAAAGCGTTCTAACTGTCGATACAATGCTTTATTACAAATACAGGAGTATAGAACAATGCAAACCACCTTAAAGATCGAAGGAATGACGTGTCAACACTGTTCCGCCCGGTTACGCCAGTCTCTATCCAATGTGCAGGGCGTCCAGTCCGTTGATATCGACCTTGCAAAAGGATATGCGAATGTCGAATATGACGAATCCATGGTAAATCAGGCAGCGCTTGGTAAAGCTGTTGAAATGGTCGGTTATAAAGTGATGGAATAGTGCTGTGGCAGAGTTATTGACAACAATATTGAACTTGTCCGGATTAACCTGTGAGCATTGTGTAAAACGCGTGCAAAAGGTGCTGAACGAACAAAGAGGCATCAACCATGTCAAGGTATCCCTGGATCCCCAGATGGCAGAGATCGATTACGATCCTCAGGCTGCTGATCCTGAATCATGGATCAGTGCGGTCCAAAAGGCGGGTTATGATGCTTCTTTCGATGCCAATTTCGAGACCGATACCCGACCTGTGCCGGATAAGACCCTCGAATTTCAGCAAGCGACTGACAGTATCCAGTTTGCAGTGGAGGGCATGACCTGTGTCAACTGTGTTCGGGCCGTGGAAGAACGATTATCCGGATTGCCGGGGGTCGAACGGGCCGTTGTAAATTTGGCAAATGAAAAAGCCCGGGTCTCTTTTGACCCGACCAGGGTGGATCAAGAATCTTTGTTCAGGGCCGTCAAAGAGGCAGGGTATAAAGCCAAAAAGGTCCGCACGCTGCAGGATGAACAAGAAACAGAACGTCAGGCCCGGAAATGGATGGTCTGTACGGCGATTCTGGCTTTGCCGGTCGCGGTGTTGACCTGGTTTCATGATGCTGTACCGCTGTCAACACAGACCGTAAACTGGATCACCCTGTTATTGGCCACGGCCATCCAGTTTACTGCGGGATGGATCTTTTATCGCGGTGCATATCATGCCTTGAAAAATCGCAATGCCAATATGGATGTCCTGATTGCGCTGGGGATCTCGGCCGCTTATGGCTATAGTGTGCTCACGGTATTGTTTCCCGGTACGTTTCACCACCAAATGCACTTTTTCGAGGCTGCGGCGTTGCTTATCCTGTTCGTCCGTTTTGGCAAATGGATGGAAGGGCGGGCGCGGGGTAAAGCCTATGATACCCTGAAATCCCTTATCCAATTGAGTGCTGACCATGCCAATCGCATCATCGATGACAAGGAAGAGCGCATCGCTGCCTCAAAAGTAGAGACAGGAGATCTCTTGCGCGTGCGCGCGGGTGAAAAAATTCCTATAGATGGCACAGTGGTGTCAGGCAGGTCACTGGTCAACGAAGCCATGATTACCGGAGAATCCTTACCGGTCGAAAAAAAAACAGAGGACACGGTCACAGGTGCCACCATCAACCAGTCCGGCGTGCTGACCATTAAAGCCACCCGTGTCGGTCACGACACGGTTTTGGCCCATATCATTGAAATGGTCGAAGAAGCACAGGCAGACAAAGCCCCTATTCAACGCTTTGCCGATGCGGTATCCAGTGTCTTTGTTCCCATCGTGGTTGCCATCTCTTTGATCACCTTTAGTGTCTGGTATCTGCTTTTATCTGCCAGCTTTGTTTTCAGTTTCACCGTAGCCATCGCAGTATTGGTCATTGCCTGTCCCTGTGCACTGGGTCTTGCAACGCCCACTGCGATCATGGTGGGATCGGGCATGGGCCTGAATCGGGGGGTCCTCGTCAAACGCGCCTCTGCGCTGGAAGCGCTCGCCCGTGTTGACACTGTTTTGCTCGATAAAACAGGAACCATCACCACCGGCCAACTCACACTCAATGCCATTGTTCCGGAGCATAAAGATTATGCAGAAAATGATCTTTTATCCCTGGCAGCTTCTCTGGAACAAGCGTCTTCACATCCGGTGGCCCAGGCTATTGTCAAAGCGGCACGATCCAGAGAACTGGGTCTTGACTCTGTCTCTGAAACGCATGAAGAACCGGGACGCGGATTAAAAGCCACCTTAAAGGATAACCGCCTGCTTGTGGGAAACCGGGAATGGCTCGAGCAACATGATATCGGATTTTCGTCTGCGACAGAGGAAAAGGCCCTTGCCTTGCAAACAGGTGGAAATACATTGGTTTGGGTTGCACTGGATCAGGACTTTCTCGGCTGGATCGGAGTAGCCGATTCCATAAAACCGACCAGCAAATCAGCTTTACAACTGATGATAGATCAAGGTCTGGAACTCGTACTGTTGACCGGCGATCTGGAAAAAACAGCCTATGGACTGATCAAAGAAAACCAGCTACAAGATTTGTTTAGCCGGGTGATCACGCAGGTCAAGCCGCAGGACAAAATTGAAATTGTGCGCGATTATCAGAGACAGGGTAAAACCGTCTGCATGGTAGGTGACGGAATCAATGATGCACCAGCACTGGCTCAGGCAGAGATCGGTGTGGCCATCGGTTCCGGTACAGATGTGGCCAAGGAAACCGGTGAAATCGTTCTTATGCAGGACGATATCCGACAAGTTCCGTTGGCAATCGATTTGGGACGGAAAACGCTTGCCAAAATCAAGCAAAACCTGTTTTGGGCACTGATCTATAATGTCGTGGGGATCCCTGTTGCGGCGGGTGTACTGTATCCGCTTACAGGAGCCCTCTTGCAGCCCGAGTTTGCCGGGCTGGCGATGGCTTTGTCTTCAGTCTCTGTCGTGAGTAATTCGATCCTGCTCAGAAGAAAAAAATTATTATATCCGGAATAGATCATCTCTGCCCCGAAATAAAGAGGTTCATGGATAAGAGGAGGGAGTTATGCGAAAAAAAATTTTCATCATTCTGGTTCTACTCGGAGGATTCACCATGACCCAGGGCCATTCACCCGCCAATCAGACCGGCAATGCCGAACCTGACAAACTCGCTGTACTCTGGGCAAGTGGTGACCCCGAAGTGGCTCACAAAGTTTGCCTCATGTATACCCATGCCGCAAAAAAGAATCATTTTTTCAAAGAGGTTACGCTCATCATCTGGGGTCCTTCTTCACGCTTGCTGGCGGCCGATAAAGCGGTACAGGAAAAAGTCAAGAGCATGGCTGATGATGGTGTGACTCTGGTTGCCTGCATTGCTTGTGCTGACTCTTATGGAGTGTCAGATACGTTGCGTGATATGGGTATCGAAGTCAAGCCCATGGGCAGACCCTTGACCGATATGCTCAAGCAAGGGTGGAAAGTCTTGACGTTCTAAGCGTGACTATCCGGCGAATCATGGGATCATTTTTATTTTGTTTTTTCTAAATAAAACCCTAATTTAAAAATTAACAAATAGCATCGTGGTTTGTTTAACAAGGAGAATAAAATGAAAGCAATTCGTGTGACGCTGGCTATGATCTTTTACATGGGACTCTCTTCTTTTGCAGGCAATCGCCTTAATGCGCAATGGGAAACGCTTTTTGACGGCAAAACGCTCGATGGCTGGGTTCAACGCAATGGTCAGGCCAAATATGAGGTCATCGAAGGCATGATCGTCGGCACCTCTGTCAAAGGTGAGCCTAACAGCTTTTTGTGCACGAAAACCGATTACGCGAATTTTATTCTCGATCTCGAATTCTGGGCTGACGATGACATGAATTCCGGTGTCCAGATACGCAGCCAAAGTTTGGAAGAGTATCGCAATGGCCGTGTGCATGGCTACCAGGTTGAAATCGATCCTTCGGGACGAGCCTGGACCGGCGGGATATATGATGAAGCACGCCGGGGGTGGCTCTATGATTTGCGGTTTAATGAAGCGGCCCGCAATGCTTATAAAAATGAGCAATGGAATCATTTGCATATCGAGGCCATCGGCGATCACATACGCACCTGGATCAATGGGGTGCCTGCTGTCAATTTGATCGATTCGATGACCCCCTCCGGATTTATCGCCTTACAAGTCCACAGTCGCCCGGAAAGTGGCATCCAGGTCAAATGGCGCAATATTCGTATTATCGATTTGGGAACACTGGACGAGTTTCCTCCTTTGGTCGAAAAAAAGAAATAGTGAATTTGTTGCTCACGCCTAATCAGGATGAAAAAAATGAACAGAGTTTTCATCTTTCTTGTATGTGCATGGTCTCTGTTGTGGGCTCAGATTCCACAGTGGGACAAATACGAGACCGCTTTTCAAAGCGATAAATCCTATGAAAATCCGATTTATGATGTCGATCACTTAAAAATCACGTTTATTTCACCCTCGGGACGACAAGAAATCATCCATGGATTTTGGGATGGTGAGAAAACATGGCGAGTGCGTTTTATGCCAGACGAGACCGGGACATGGACGTTCAGCACAGTCTGCTCTGATAAAGACAATGCCGGTCTGCATGCACAGAAAGGGTCTTTCGAGTGCATCCCCAACGATCAAATGATGGATATCTATCGTCACGGTGATATCACCCGGGCCAGAGGGGATTATCACTTGCAGCATCGCGATGGCAAGCCATTCTTTTGGACGGCCTGTACGGCATGGAACGGGGCTTTGCTGTCGACAGAGGAAGAATGGGATCAGTACCTGACTCATCGGCGCGATCACGCTTATAATGTCATTCAATTTGTCACCACCCAGTGGCGCGGTTGTAAAGCAAACCGATTGGGTCAAACAGCGTTCTCAGGGTGTGGCCGTATTAAGCTCAATCCTGAATTTTTTCAAGCCCTGGATAAAAGAATCGACCGGATCAATGATTATGGACTCGTTGCTGCCCCGGTCTTGTTGTGGGCACTGCCTTTTGGTGAAGGAATGGAACAGAGTCCGGGGTACTCTTTACCGCTTCGAGAAGCGGTATTGCTGGCACGGTATATGGTTGCCCGGTACGGCGGCCATCATGTCGTATGGATCCTGGGCGGAGACGGAAAATATACCGATGAATACGAGCAGCGCTGGAAAGAAATTGGGCGACGGGTGTTTGGTGAACCCCATCCCGGACTTGTCGCTCAGCACCCGATGGGCCGGAGCTGGATCGGCGATATCTATGCTGATGAACCCTGGCTCGATATCATCGGCTATCAGTCGAGTCACAGCAACAAAAAACGCACAGTGGACTGGATCAATAAAGGCCCTGCAGCTAGCCAATGGTCTCAATTGCCTGCACGGCCGCTCATCAATCTTGAACCCAATTATGAAGAAATTCATTTCACCATCACTGCCCGGGATGTGAGAAATGCCAGTTATTGGAGCCTGTTTGCGACACCGGTTGCCGGCATTACCTATGGGGCCAATGGCATCTGGCCCTGGCTGCGCAAAGGCGATCGCATTCTCAATCACCGTCATCAACCCGGAACATCGCCCTGGTACAAGTCAATCGACTTTCCCGGCAGTCTGCAAATCGGACTCGCACACGAGTTTTTTGATCGATTTGCGTGGTGGGAGTTGCGTCCCAGACCCGATTTGCTCGTCGAGCAACCCGGGGATGAGACATTCGATCGTTTTGTATCGGTGGTATGCACGAATGATCATTCCCTGATTATGGTCTATATCCCCGATGCCATGACCGTGAAATTGTATAATCCTTTACAGTTTTCCTATACAGCCAAATGGTTTGATCCGGTGTCTGGAGAAGAAGAGACAGCCGGGATCGAGTCGAAGAACGGTCAATTGGTCTTTGAGCAACCCAAGGCAAACGACCAAATTTTGATTTTACAAAAACTGGATTAGGTCAGGAGCAACATGAGGTGGTAAACTATTTTAATGATCATCATATAAATAGAGGAGAAATGCATGTCAACAAAGGTAACCGTGGGTAAACAAGAATATTTTCCGGGCATTGAAAAGATCCCATTTGAAGGTCCTGACTCTAAAAATCCTCTGGCATTCAAATATTATGAGCCAGACAGGATCATCGCGGGAAAACCCATGAAAGATCACTTTCGATTCGCTATAGCCTATTGGCATACCTTTTGTGGTACCGGAGAGGATCCGTTTGGTCCCGGCACGCAGTATTTCCCGTGGCTAGATGGTGCTGACCCCATGCAAGTGGCCAAAAACAAACTGGATGCGGCCTTTGAATTTATCACCAAGCTGGGAGTGGGATTTTATTGCTTTCATGATCGTGATTTGGCGCCCGAAGGAAAAGATGTTGAGGAATCCGAAGATAACTTGAAAACCCTGGTCGAACTGGCCAAACAAAAGCAACTGGAATCCGGTGTAAAACTCCTCTGGGGAACAGCGAATGTGTTTTCTCATCCCCGGTACATGAATGGTGCATCCACCAATCCGGATTTTCAGGTCGTAACCCATGCAGCAGCGCAGGTCAAAGCGGCCATCGATGCGACGATCGAACTCGGAGGAGACAATTATGTCTTTTGGGGGGGAAGAGAAGGATATTTTACCCTGCTGAATACCGACATGAAGCGCGAAACAGAACATCTCGCCCGTTTTCTCGGCCTGGCCCGGGATTATGGCCGCAGTCAGGGATTCGAGGGAACATTTTTGATCGAACCCAAACCCATGGAACCCACAAAACATCAGTATGATTTCGATGCCGCAACAGTCATTGGCTTTTTACTCCGTCATAATCTCGACAAAGATTTCAAGCTGAATGTCGAGAATAACCACGCAACCCTGGCGCAGCACGATTTTGAGCACGATCTTCAGGTTGCGGTGGATGCCGGGCTCTTGGGAAGCATCGACGTCAATCAGGGCGATCCGCGCAATGGCTGGGATACAGATGAATTTTTACACGATATCTATCAGGCGATCCGGGCCTGGCTGGTTCTGCTGCCTGCCGGTGGATTGGATAAAGGAGGATTTAATTTCGATGCCAAAACCCGACGCAGCTCTACGGACCTTGAAGATATTTTTATTGCCCACATCAGTTCTATGGATACCGTAGCCCGGGGATTGATCATTGCTGACAAGATTTTACAAGAGTCTGATTATGTCAAAATGCGTCAAAATAGATATGCGAGCTTTGATCAGGGTGACGGTAAAGCCTTTGAACAAGGCAAGCTGACTCTGGCTGATTTGAGGGATATTGCCGCGCAAAAAGGCGAACCCGAACAAATCAGCGGCAAACAAGAATTATACGAATCCATTCTCAATCAATATATCAGATAAATCATGTGGCCGGTTTCCGGCCACTCTATTTTTATGATCAAACTTGTAGACTATAAAAGAATTACAAATGCTCTGCTGCTGGTGCTGCTTTTATATGGGGCGAACTCTTGCGAACCGGATCGGTCTTTTCGTTTTGCCTTGCTCAGCGATCTCCATATTGCCAAAGGATCACCTGCCGCCGGAGATCTGAGGAGCGTGGTTCAGGATATCAATACCCTGAAAGAAATAGATTTTGTACTCGTTGCCGGCGATGTCACTGAAATGGATGTCGATGGGAATCTCGATACTGCCAAAGTCATTCTCGATAAACTACGCAACCCTTATTATATCATTCCGGGAAATCATGATACCAAATGGACCGACTCTGGTGCCCAGAGGTTTGGTCAGCTTTTTTCGGACGACCGGTTCGTTTTCGATTATCAGGGCTATCGGTTTGTCGGTCTCCACCAGGGTCCTTTGATTCGAATGGGCGATGGTTTGCTCGCCCCTCAGGACCTGGACTGGCTCGATTCCCTGGTGACCACCACAGAAATTCAGAAACCTCTTATTTGGGTTACCCATTATCCTGTGGACGAATCGATTTCCAATGTTAATGCGTTTCTCGGTCGAATGCACGCACTTAACAGTGTACTGATTATGCATGGTCATGGTCATCGCAATCGAATATCCGTCTATGGGGGGATTCCAGCGATCATGACACGTTCCACTTTGAAAGCAGGGCAACCCGCCGCAGGCTATAATATCGTAACCATTGCCCGGGATTCGGCCATTGTCCGGGAACGGTTGGTTACCGGATCGACCGGTCCTGCCTGGGCTCGAATTCCGCTGGTCCGAAACACTGAAAACACGTTCTATGACCTGGAACAAACGTCAAGTCCGCCCCATGTTCAGGAAAAATGGCGAGTTGAAACAGGATATTCCATCACCGCCACTGCTGTAACAGACTCTAATTTTGTCTTTATGGGTGATGCCAGCGGAAAAATGCGGGCTCTGGATCTGCAAAGCGGGACCATGATTTGGGAAAGAGCCAGTGAGGGCCCGGTTTATGCCACTGCCAGCGTGGATAGTGAGATGGTCGTATTTGCTTCTACCGATGGCACCCTCCGTTCTTTTATCCCTGAAACAGGCGATCCCATCTGGGTGACGAATCTGGGTGATCCCATCATCAGTGTTCTCCTCCTCGATCAGGATCAGGTGTTTGTGGGCAGCAGTAATAAAGGATTTTATGCTCTGGACAAGCAACTGGGCAACGTACAGTGGCATGTGCCGCAAGCACAGGGGTATATCGAAACCCGGCCCTTGTTGATCGATGATATGCTGGTGTTTGGAACCTGGAAAAACAAGCTCTATGCACTCGACCGTTATAGCGGTGATATACGTTGGGTTTGGCAAGACGGTACACCCGGACCGTTATATTCACCTGCTGCGTGCTGGCCAGTTGCAGGAGACGGGAAAATCTTTATCGTTGCACCGGATCGCTATGCAACGGCGATTGATAAAGAGAGCGGCAAAACGGTTTGGCGCAGCAACCGATTTATGGTGCGCGAATCGATCGGTATCTCTGAGGATCGCACCAGAGTGTTTGTTAAAACCATGCGCGATACGGTTGTCGCCTTTGCTGCCACGGCCGATCAATTGACTCCACTATGGATTTCGGATTGCGGCTATGGGTATGAACATGCCCCGAGTATGCTGTTGGAGAAAAACGGCTCGCTCTATTTCGGTACCCGTAAAGGAGAGGTGTATTGCCTCGATGCCATGAACGGACAGGTAAGGTGGAAATTTCGCATCGACAAGAGTCTTGTCAATACGGTCACCCCTGTTTCAGCCGGTAGTGTACTCGCAACAACCCTGAGCGGCTCAATCGTATACCTCAGTACAAAACCTTAGAGAAATCATGTCAAAGCCTGAAAAGATTATTGTTATTTGTCCGGTCTGCCAAAAACAAGTCAAAATTGAAGAACTGCACGCGTCCAACACAGCGGCTGCCAAATTCTGGACCGATGGCAAAATGGAAGCACCGCTGATTCCCGAACAATCCGATGTCATGACCTGTCCGCATGGCTCTCACCTTTTTTGGAAAAAAGAGGCACAGGAACATGGCAGGGAACCTTACAAGTTTTTTGTAAAAAGCAGATATTCTGCAGTTCCCTATGCAAATGTTCCGTCCCTGGAAGACCTGATGTCGGAACTGCAAAGAGTGAGAGGTAAGAACAAAGAGCATGAAATTTATTTGCGAATGCGAATCTGGTGGGCAGACAATCAAACGTTCCGGCGAAACAAAAAAGACAAACCTATAAATATCATACAACTGGCTGAAAAATGGTTAAAATTCAAAAAGAAATCCGAACGCTTGTCGACTCTAAATGATCAAGAATCCGGTCGGCTTGAAAACATGCGCCGCTTGCTGGTTCTTTTGGATAACAAGGAACCCGAGATTCGTCTGATTCGGGCTGAACTCTATCGGGAACTGGGAGAGTTTAAAGCGAGTCTGGAGGAATTAAAAACACCGGTTCCGGATTACTTTCAGGCTCATGCCGATACGATCAAAAGACTGGCCCAACAGGAGAAAGAAAAGGTGGCATTGATTAAAATTGAAAAGGAGAACAAGGAGTCGTTATGAACATTGTTATTCTCGATGCATATACGATCAATCCGGGAGATTTGAGCTGGAATGAATTGGAAAAAGTGGGAAATTGCACGATCTATGAGCATACCCCTCAGGAAAAGGTCGTTGAGCGGACAAAAAATGCTGATATCGCATTGATCAACAAAACCGGCCTGTATAAAGAGGAAATCGACCAACTGCCCGACCTAAAGTACATTGGTGTGCTGGCTACGGGCTATAATGTTGTGGACGTAGACGCAGCAAAGGCTCGAAAAATTCCAATTACCAATGTCCCGGCTTATAGCACCATGTCAGTGGTTCAGATGGTCTTTGCCCATTTGTTGAATTATACACAGCGAGTCGCCCATCATGACCAAACAGTCAAAGAAGGAAGATGGACACAGTCCAGAGATTTTTGTTACTGGGATTTTACTCTGATCGAATTGGCAGATAAAACCCTGGGTATTGTCGGCTTTGGGCGCATTGGTCGTGCGGTTGCCAGAGTGGCCCGGGCGCTGGGCATGCACGTATTGGCTGTGAATGATTCACCGATCGATCCTCTTCCCGAGGGGGTTAAACAGGTGGATTTTGAAAGAGTCTTTAAAGCGAGTGATTTTATCACACTTCACTGTCCCTTGAACTCTGAGACTCTTCATTTGATCAATAAAGAATCTTTGTCTTTGATGAGTCCTGATACCTTTTTGATCAATACCGGCAGAGGAGCACTGATAGACGAACACGCTCTGGCTGATGCGTTGAATCAGGGTCTGATCGCAGGTGCAGGCCTGGACGTACTTGAAGAAGAGCCTGCCAGTGCGGATTCTCCTCTGCTCTATGCAAAAAATTGTACCCTCACTCCGCATATTGCCTGGGCCACCCGGGAAGCCCGTGCCCGGCTCATCAATATCGCAACCGACAATGTAAAGTCGTTTCTGGAAGGAAATATCAAAAACAGAGTCGGTTGAGTCCGTGCTTTAGTTTAAATCCCCGTCTTTCAGCAACCATTTTCAAGGCCAATACTCTCATCAGGTATTGGCCTTGAATATTTGTGTCCTTGTATGCACACCACGTTGAAATGACTGTGCATGTTGCTGTATCTTGCCATCTTTACCCAGAACTGCCTTTGAAACTTTGAAACATATTCCTTTCAAATTCATCGAATCTTTAGCAGGCAGTCAGTAACCATATGCAATCAACCCGAGTTTTCAAAGAAAAAGGATTTCTTATGAAACGTCTACTCATACTAGGGGCAGGAACGGCCGGTACGATCATGGCGAATAAGATGAGCGATCACCTCAATCCGGACGAGTGGCAAATAACCATTGTCGACAAGGAGCAGACTCATTATTATCAACCGGGATTTCTGTTCATTCCCTTTAATATTTATTCACGGAATGATGTGATCAAGCCCAAACGCGATTATTTGCCCAAATCCGTAGAGTTGATCATGTCTGACATTGAGCTTATCGAACCGGAAGAAAACCGGGTAAAGTTGGCCAATAACCAGGTCATTCCTTATGACATTTTGATTGTTGCTACGGGATCTGTGATCAAACCTGAAGAGACAGAAGGGCTTTCGAATGGCGACTGGTATGAAAATATATTCGAATTCTATACCCTGGAAGGGGCCTGTAAATTGCAAAATTTTTTACGGCACTGGCAAGGCGGAAAACTGGTCATGAATATTGTTGAAATGCCCATCAAATGCCCTGTTGCTCCGTTGGAATTTCTGTTTTTGGCCGATTGGTGGTTCACGGAGCAGGGTATTCGGGATAAAGTGGAGCTCGAGCTGGTCACCCCGCTGCCCGGAGCGTTTACCAAATCCATGGCTTCCAAGATTCTGGGCTCTTTTTTGGAAAAGAAAAACATCAAAGTTGTGCCCGAGTTCAATATCGATTCCATAGATAGCGAAAACAATACTCTGGTTTCGTTTGATGACCGTAAAATATCTTATGACCTCCTGGTTACAGTTCCGACAAATATGGGAGATGATCTTATCGAGCGGTCGAATATGGGTGATGAACTCAATTTTATTCCAACTGATAAACATACACTGCAATCAAAGGCTCATGAAAATGTATTCGTCATCGGTGATGCAACAAACCTGCCCAGTTCCAAAGCTGGTTCTGTTGCCCACTTTCAAGCAGATATTCTGACCGACAATCTTGTGCGATATATCGACGGGTTGCCGTTGACAGAATCTTTTGACGGTCACGCCAACTGCTTTATCGAATCTGGCTTTGGTAAGGGATTGCTTATCGATTTTAATTATGATGTCGAGCCCTTGCCTGGTAAATTTCCTTTGCCTGGTGTTGGTCCTTTTTCCCTTTTGGAAGAGACAAAAATGAATCACTGGGGAAAAATGATGTTTCGTTGGGTCTATTGGAATCTATTGCTAAAAGGTTCAGAGTTACCAATCGAGGCACAAATGAATATGGCCGGCAAACGTAAATAGAGGAGGCAGGGCATGGATAAAGATTTGGCAGCCCTTCATGAAAAAATGGATGCGATTGCCGAGAGACTGGACGCTATGGAGCGTCGCCAGCGCGAATGGGCGGAGCTTAAAAAAGATCTCACACCTATTGCCAATGACATGTTTAAAGCCACTGTCACTGAAATGGAAGAGATCTCTGAGCATTTTACGACAGATGACCTCGTATTTTTGCTCAAGCGATTATTGAGAAATACCCGCAATATCACGGTAATGCTGGAACAGATGGAAAGCGGCATGGATTTCGTACGCGATGTCGCGCCGTTGTCCAAATCGATGTTTTCCAGTACTATGGAAACATTAGATGACTTTGAAAAGCGGGGTTATTTTGGCTTTATGAAAAGAACATTTGAGGTATTCGACCGCATCGTGACCTCATTTAGTGAAGACGATGTGCGACAATTGGGTGACAATATTGTGCTCATTCTGAATACCGTGAAAGAACTGACTCAACCGGAAATATTAAACACCGTCCAAAATGCATTGACCGTTTACCGTAATCTCGATGTCACACCGCCGGAAAATGTTTCCCTCCTGGGATTGTTAAAAGAATTGAACGATCCACAGGTTCGCAAGGGAATGGCAATGGCGTTGTCGATGTTGAAAAAAATATCCGCCGATATGGTGGAACAAAAACAACAGAATTCTGTTTGATATACACTTTTTATTCAGAGGAGGTTTTAAAATGAGTTCTAAAGAAATCGCCGGACGTCAAATAAATGTTGATAACGAAGGCTTTTTGACCGATCCCGAACAATGGGATAAGGAAATCGCGAACCAACTTGCTGCAGAAGAAGGTATACCCGAACTCAAAGAGGACCATTGGAAGGTTATAGAGTTTATGCGCAAGGATTATAAAGAAAACGCACAGATACCGACAATTCGACGCATGAAAAAGGTCGGAGGCATCGATACCAAGATGCTGTATGAGCTCTTTCCCAAAGGGCCAGCGAAAAAGGCTGCGCGCATTTCAGGATTATCCAAACCACAGGGTTGTGTTTGATTCTCTCTTTGTGCACAAAAAATTAATGTACAATAGTCATTGCACCAGTACTGGAGAAAAAATATGGCTGCAGATGCAGTAAATAAAGTCTCAATTGTCATTTCCAAAGGGTCGCTCGATAGTGTGTATCCGGGCCTGATCATGGCCAACGGTGCCCGCATGGAAGGTATTGAGGCGACTTTATTTTTTACTTTTTTCGGACTCGAAGCGATCATGAAAAAAAGAGCTGATAAACTAAAGGTCCCCACCGTAGGCAATCCGGCAATGCATATGCCTTCCCTTGTGGGGATGCTTCCCGGTGTCTCTGGCTTTGCCACTTTTATGATGAAAAAAGAGATGGACAAACTGGATATCCCGCCGGTAGGCGAGTTTATCGAGATGATCAAAGATGCAGGCGCTGATCTCTATGCCTGCAAAGCCACTGTGGATATGTTCAAGCTGACCATGGATGATTTCTTGCCGCAGGTCGATGATATTATCAATGTCGGCACTTTTTATGAAAAATCCGCTGGCGCCCAGATTATATTTACCTGACGATATGAGACAGCCGGTCGATTGACCGGCTGTTCCTTTTCTATAATTCAGGCAATGGTCCCAAAATATCACTGATGTTATAAACCTCGATCTCTCCCCAGTTCAGGGCCTGAATCTCAGGTTTTATGGTATTCACATCCCCTACCACAATAATGGTCATGTCTTTCCATGCAATCGTTTCTCTGGCACTGGTGACCACCTCATTTTTGCTCACAGAAAGAATATCCTGAATATAGGTGTTGAAATAATCCTCAGGCAAATCATATAATCCCCATTCTTCCAGCTCTGTCGCGATCTGAGAAGCGGTTTGAAAATTTCTCGGGTAACGTAGAGCAACATAATTTTTTGCCCGATCCAGATCTTTACGGGATATTTCGGTAATACCCGTGATCTCTTTTTTAAATTCGGTCAGAGCCGCTGCAGTGACGTCGGTACCCACCGAAGAGTAGGCCAGAAACGGACCTGGTTCAGTATAATAAAAGAATATCGAACCTGCACCATACGTATACCCATGCTCTTCCCGCAAATTGGAATTCAGTCTGGACGTAAACGATCCTCCCAACAGCGTATTCATGACCACCAATGCATAATAGTCATCAGTATAGCGGGATACCCCGATTTTTCCGATACGAATGACAGATTGAGGAGCTCCTGGCTTGTCTATCAGGATAATTTTGGGCTCTTGATTTTTCGGTTGCGGAAGATCTGTCTGGGGTTTATCACCTGTTTGCCAATTTTGAAAATAATGATTCAGGGCAGTCTGAATATCTTCCGCATCACTATCTCCGACCACGACGATAAATGCATTATTCGAAATAAAATGACGCTGATAAAAATCCCTGATATCGTTTACCGTGATGCCACGGATCTCTTTTTCCGATCCGATACGTGTCTTCCCATAGGGGTGCTGCTCTCCATAAAGAGAGTGATAAAAACCGACCGTCGCAATGGTATTGGGCTCGTCATGCCATTGCAACAGTTGATTGAGTCTTTCGAGCTGCAATCGCTGCAATTCGGTTTCAGGAAATTGCGGCCTCAGAATGATATCGCTCAGCAATTCAAGGCTCTTTTCTATTTGTGAGACCGGACAATTGAGTGAAACCGTTGTGGCATGATGGCCGGCACTTGTGGAGATATTGGCTCCCAAAAAGTCGATTGCATCGGCCAGTGCTAAAGCATCCCGTTCACCTGCTCCTTCATCGAGCATGTCGGCGACCAGCGTTGCCAATCCTGTTTTGCTTTTTGGATCATCAACGCGTCCGGACCGGAGAATCACATTGACTTGTATCAGAGGCACCTGACTTTTTTGCATATAAATAACGGGTATGCCATTTGAAAGCGTAAATTTTTCCATTTTTGGCAGGGTGAGAACAGGAGGGGGGCCCAGGTCCGGGGGTGCTGATCTGTCTGGTTCCTGTGCCATTGCCGGTAAAGAAAACCACAGCAAGCCGAGCAAGCATAGTGCAACATTTTTATGTGTTAATCTTGAAATGAACATATCAATCTCCTATTTGGCCAGTTCACGTTTTTCCTCAGGTACAATAGACAGGACAACCCTGTTGGGTGTCAACACCTGCCTGGCAATCGCCTGAATATCGACCGGGTCGAGTGCAGTATACCGGCTCAGATCTTCCTGGAAATAGTCCGGATTGCCTGTAAAAAAATAATAGTTGTTCAGCTGATCGGCTTTTCCCCCAAATCCGCCAATGTTTTCAATGCGTCTGAGGAAATTGGCTTGTATTTGGTTGACGGATCGCTGCACTTCTCTGTTAGTGGGGGGGTGGCTTTGTATTTTCGCCAATTCGAGATCGATGACCGACAACAATGAATCCAGTTTTATTCCTGGCCGGGCCGTCGACTGAATGATGAACGAGGAGCCCAGATCGCGCGAGTATTGATAAGCATAGACATCCTGAGCGATCTGCAGGTCGTAAACGAGCCGTTTGTACAATCTCGAGTTCTTTCCGTCTGACAGAACCGAAGAAAGGACATCACATTCTGCATCTCCGGGGTGATAATAGGACGGTGAATGCCAGGCCAGATAAATTCGGGGGAGCTGAACCTTGTCTTCCAATACAATTTCTTTGGATTCAATGAGAAACGCAGCCGGAGGAGCCTGAGGAGGCACCGGAGGCCCTGCAGAGATGGCGCCGAACCACTTTTCTACGAGCAGACGGGTTGTATCGATGTCAATGTCCCCAGCGATGGCCAGGCTGGCATTATTGGGACCATAATACGACTGAAAGAAATTCACCACATCTTCATAGCTTGCTGCGTCCAGGTCTTGCATGGAACCGATCGTTGGCCAGTGATAGGGGTGATTTGCAGGATAGAGATTTTCAAACAGTGTGATAAACGCCATTCCGTAAGGTCGGTTTTCATAGCTTTGTCTGCGTTCATTCTTGACGACATTTCGTTGACCCTCGACGACATCCGGATTCATCGCTTCCAGCAGATATCCCATCCGATCCGACTCTAGAAAAAGCGCCAGTTCAAGTGCATTCTTGGGAATGTTTTCCCAGTAATTCGTGCGATCAGAGGTGGTAGAGCCATTGTTGTCTCCTCCAGCAGCTTCCAACCAGCGGTCAAACATGCCTTCGGGTACATGTTGTGATCCTTCGAACATGATATGTTCGAACAAGTGCGCAAAACCGGTTCTGCCGGGTTTTTCCCGTCCGGATCCGACATGATACCATACATTTACGCTGACAGTAGGTGTCGATGAATCCTGATGGAGGATAACGTTCAAGCCATTATCCAGTTTATACTGCTGGTAAGGCACGCTCAGGCGCAGGTTCTCTCCCTGTGCCCACAAACTGGAAAAGGTGACAAGAAGGATCCAAATCTTTCTCATGAGATCTCCTTTAGATTGCTCGATTCACTCATTTTTCTTATAATACTCGATACGAAAACCATTGGAAATTGATTCGTTTATCACATATGTGTGTCCTTTTCAAGCAATTCATCTGTGAATTCAACCTGGTTTTTTATCAGATTGGCAGGTCTGGTGCTGTTACCCGTTTAACTGTTTTGGTTCTGTGACAGGACGGATTTCTGTTCATTTAATCAGCAGACACGACCTTTTTTCCTTGAACAAGGTGCATAAAAAATGTAGATTAGAGAAACTCTATTCCAATATAAAGAAAAGAAAATGATGACACACTATTATTCTCTCGCTTTACTGATGGTTACATTGCTGTTTGCCCAATCCGAAACTCCCAAAGTCCCGGCTCCTGCCGATTTGAGGATTGATCTGATCAGAGATTCTGATCAGCTGACGATCAATGGTTATCCTGCCTCTGCCCGATTATCCGAGCTGTCCTCGATTGTCGAACCTTTTCAAGTGCCTGAAATACGCAATACTCGTCCCCGATTCTCGTGGCAAATCGAACAATCGGGGAAAAATATTCAGCAAAAGGCATATCAGATTCTTGTGGCAACGGATAGAGAGAAATGTCTGGCATTCGAACCCGATATGTGGGATTCAGGAGTAATAAACTCTTTTGCTTCGAGCTCTATTCCCTATAACGGCAAAGCCTTGCAACCGGATTCTGTCTATTTTTGGACCGTCAGGACATTGTGCGAACAATGGAGCCCGTTTGCAGAGCCCATGGGGTTTAAAATGGCAGCTGAGCCGGCGAACGAGACCAGTACCTATCCTTTGCAAAAGACAAAAGTCTCACCACAATCCATCAGGCAGAGAGCCGTGGATACCC
>WJME01000020.1 GCA_014728115.1 Candidatus Zhuqueibacterota bacterium
ATGCTGGATGCTGGATGCTGGATGCTGGATGCTGGAATTTTTCGATTTATGATATAAATGTCAAATATAATTTTCACTGCTTTTTCTACCTGAAAAAGTAATGATGCAGAACAGAGGGGTTGTTATGAAATCATACAAGCTCGAACATGTTAATGAGCCGGTGCTTTTGGAAGAAACGTTTCCCTATTCTTTACCGCCGCTGAATCATTTTAATGATATAATTTCCGAAACCATCGATGGCAAAACAGTAACCTTTGATCCAAAAACGGTTAAGGACCGGGATATCCATATCACGGACACAACATTCCGGGATGGCCAGCAGGCTCGCCCCCCCTATACCAAAGATCAAATGGTCAAAATTTTCGAACTGATGTCGCAATTGGGAGGTCCTCAGGGCGTCATTCGCCAGACAGAATTTTTTCTCTATACCAAAAACGATCGCGAAACCATCGATGCCTGCCGTAATCTCGGACTCGATTTTCCTCAGATTACCGGCTGGATTCGTGCCAACAAGGCCGATTTTCGACTGGTCAAAGAGATGGGCCTCAAAGAAACCGGCATGCTCACCTCTTGCTCTGATTATCATATCTTTCACAAGCAAAATCAGACACGCCAGGAAGCGTTCGATCAGTACGTCGAGGTGGTCGAAGCTGCGCTGGAACACGGGATCCGACCAAGGTGCCATCTGGAGGATGTCACTCGGGCAGACATGAAAGGCTTTGTCGTTCCTTTTGTGCAAAAACTGGAAAAATTGACCGAAAACGAACCTGAAGAGATGAAAGTCAAGATCAGGCTCTGTGACACGATGGGTTTTGGCTTATCCTATCCCAATGTTGAGGAACCCCGTTCCATTCCCAAAATGATCTGGCGAATGAAACAAGAGTGCGGCATTCCGTCCGAGCGCCTCGAATGGCACGGTCATAACGATTTTCATAAAGTCCATATCAACGGTGCCACAGCATGGATCTATGGCCTCGATGCAGTCAATACGACCTTGTTCGGATTCGGGGAACGCACGGGTAACCCGCCCATGGAAGGAGCCTTGATCGAGTATATTGCCTTGAAAGGCGATCTGAACGGCATTAATTTACCCGTCATTACCGAAATTGCCAACTATTTTCGTGATGAAATCAATGCCGAAATCCCGAGCAACTACCCCTTTGTAGGCTCTGATTTCAATACGACCCGGGCGGGCATTCATGCCGGAGGCTTGCGAAGAGGTGAGAAAATTTACAATATCTTTGATACGACCACGCTATTAAACAGGCCGCCGCAGGTGGCGATTACAGACAAAACCGGGACTGACGGCGTTGCGCTCTGGGTTAACAAATTCCTGGGCCTGGAAGGAGAGGAACAGCTTACGGTCATGAAAGTTGCCAGGATTCAACGGTGGGTCATGGATCAATATGATAAAAAGGGCAGACTTACAGCCATATCCAACCAGGAATTGGAAGAGCAAGTCAAGCAGCACTTTCCCGATCTTTACGAAAAAGCAAAAAATCGATGATAGAAAAATGAGGTTTCTATGAGAATCTTGATTCATGAAAATTATGACACCCTGAGCAAATGGGTTGCCCATTACATCGCCGGCAAGATCAACCGCGCCAAACCAACCAAAGAGAATCCTTATGTATTGGGATTGCCCACCGGTTCTTCGCCGGTTGGCACATATAAACAGCTCGTACAACTCTATAAAGAGGACAAGGTCTCTTTTGAGAATGTCGTAACCTTTAATATGGATGAATATGTCGGTCTCGCAGAAGATCATCCGCAGAGTTATCACTATTTCATGTGGCATCATCTGTTCGATCACGTCGACATTAAAAAAGAAAATGTCAATATCCTCGATGGCAATGCCAAAGACCTTGACCGGGAGTGCGACCAGTTCGAACAAAAAATCAAAGATGCAGGAGGCATAGATCTGTTTCTCGGAGGCATTGGGCCTGACGGCCATATCGCGTTTAACGAGCCAGGGTCATCCCTGTCCTCTCGCACCCGAATAAAAACCCTCACCTATGATACCCAAGTGGCCAACTCACGCTTTTTCGACAATGATGTGAACAAGGTTCCCAAAACCGCGTTGACTGTGGGGGTGGGCACAGTCATGGATTCCAAAGAACTCGTCATTATCATCTCCGGATATGGTAAGGCGCGTGCCTGTCAAAAAGTGGTGGAAGAAGGAGTCAATCACATGTGGACGGTTTCCATGTTACAGCTACATCGGCGCGGTATGATTGCCTGCGACGAAGAAGCGACCATGGAACTCAAGGTCGGTACCGTAAAATACTTTAAAGATATTGAAAGCGAAGCCTTGAGAAAACTGCCGTCCCTCAGCTGAACCGGGGGATGGAAGCTGGCTTTGCACTTGCAAATGTCAATCTCTGAATTGGTCAATTCGGGTGTTTCTCAGCTATTGGAATCAGCAGGAGCATCCGGATTTTCGACAGGCATTTTGGCCTCGACGAATGTGCGCCACTCTTGCATCTTTTCCAATAATTCCCGGGCCTTTTTCGGCATTTCCTTTGCCAGATTATTCGATTCCCGCAGATCATTCAAAAGATCGTAAAGCTCGATTTGCCCATCCTCAAAATATTCGATCAACTTGAAATCTTTGGACCGGATAGCACCCGAGGGACGTGCCCCACTGCCATGATAATGCGGAAAATGCCAATACAAAGCATCGCGCTTTAAGGTCTCTTTACCTCGTAAAAGCGGAACCAGACTTGTACCATCCATATGTTGCAAAGGCATGGGTTCGAGTCCTGTCATCTGTAAAAGCGTGGGATAAAAATCACAACTGATCACAGCATCATAACATGCGCTGCCTTGTTTTGTCATACCAGGCCATTTGATGACCAGAGGCACCCTTATTCCTCCCTCGTACAGCCAACCTTTCCCTGCACGCAAAGGCTCATTCGAGGTCGGACGCACCTCTCTGTGTTTGGTGGACAATCCACCATTATCAGAGGTAAATATCACAATCGTATCTTCTTCCAGACCCAATTCACGCAGCGTTTGCATGATTTCACCCACACTCTCATCCATACTCTGCACCATGGCAGCATAGACCGCGTTATCCTGCGCAATGCGGGTCCCGACAGCATGTTCCTGGCGCAAACGAATACCTGGCAGATTCATTGTTTTTAGTTTGGTTTCATATTTCTCAACCAACTCTGGTTTGGCCTGGATAGGGGTATGAACCGTGTAATAAGACATCATGAGAAAAAAAGGAGAATCGTTTCGACGCGTTTTCAATAGATCGATCGCTTCACGCGTCAGTCGATCGGTGAGATATTCATCCTTTGGGCCATCTTTGAGTTTTGGATTGCGGTATGGAGAAAAATATCCGCCGGGAGGAGACCCTTTTTCAAAGCCGCCGATATTTACATCGAATCCCTGATCTTTAGGATAATAGCCCGGTCCTCCGAGATGCCACTTGCCGACAAACCAATTCTGATATCCGTTTTCCTTTAAAACATTTGAAATTGTGGTTTCTGTGAGCGGCAAATGATTTTTGATATCCGGTCCGATCAATGGACGATCCATAGGGCGCATCCCCGGAATCCAGTCAGTGATATTGAGACGGGCCGGATGTTTTCCCGTCATGATACTGGCACGGGTGGGAGAGCAAACAGAACCGGCTGAATAGGCGGCTGTAAAACGCATTCCCTGATTGGCCAGATTATCCACATTCGGTGTCTCATACAGAGTTGCGCCGTTATAACCGACATCTGTCCAGCCAAGGTCATCGACAAGAAAAAAGATAATGTTGGGTCGTTTGCCTGAAAGCTTGTAAGACGTACAGTGGTTCATAACCATTGCAGAAGCAGTTGTAGCAGTGAATACCTTTAAAAATTGACGCCTTGTAAGGGACATATACATTCTCGCTTTTATTTTGACAACGCTGTTATATTAGTATAACAATAATTTGAATTCAAATCCATCATTAAACGTGCATATAGGTATGAAAAATTATTTGGATGTCAAAGGATATCCCTGTTTCTGACCATCGCTAAAAAAATTTTGTTAAAGGGCAAGTACATAAATAGTAGTGATGTTTGAAATGACACAAGCGTTCTATTTGTTAAGAAAAATAGCACAATTGACTTGATAGAAAGGGAAAAATCATGAAAAGAAATCCGAAAATTGGCTGGATTTTGCTAAGTATCTGGCTCATCGTCCGGGGATTGATTGTGATCCTGCAATTTCATATTACCAATCTGGATATTCTTCTGGCGATTCTGGCCATCGCTGCAGGCGTGCTGATCCTCATGGACCGCTGAGCGCTGCGGCTGAAAGGGTATGCGAGCCAGAGGGTGGTGCGGCCGTAACGATAGAGATCATCAAATCGCATAAATGATCTCCCCAATAAGGCCCGAACCATGACATGATACGGGTCTCATACCCCGGCTGCTCTGCATATTTTGAGGGGGTGACATACCCCATGTAACAGCCATTAAAGCTGGTAACCTGGGCTTGCCATCCGTTCTCGAGGCCAGCCCTTTTTACTTTTAATCCCAATTCTCCGCTGAATTCAGCCGGACTGCCGATGAGGAGGAGCGAATCCAGGCGCAAGACCGAAAGATAGGTCGGCTCATGAGACCCAAGAATCTTTTCTGCCAGCCAGGGAGCCAGCCTAATATTGTCGCTCAGGCGCACCTGCATGGAAGGGTTTTGCAGAATCATCCGTTGTGCAATGAGGTTTACCTCTTTCATTTCAGGTCCGCCGGCATGATACAAGGAGTGCAAGGTCGAATCTCTTTGATCGAGCACGACCAGCAAAGAATCGGCAAGTCCCTCACCGACAAACTCTGCCCGTTCAAACCCTTTTCCTTCTCCTTTCGGGCTGGTGCTGCCCAATGTACTGGCAGCAAATAAAGCCGTCCCACCCCACTCTTTTTCGATGCGTCGCGTGAAATAGCCGGGATAATCGCCACTGAACTCCATGTTACGGCCAGAGAGCGTTGTGGCATGAGCAGAGTAGGTCGCAAATAACGCAAAAGGGGCTCTGTTATGCCAAAAGGCGATATAATAGAGTGCCGGGTCAACCGGTCCTCCTTTGACGAGCCGGTTACGACAATATTGCGGCAACGAAACCTGTCCGTGCTCATAAATCACGGGCCTGGGAGCGACCAGGCTCCTTTGTACCGCCATTACCGTACTATCGATAATCATCGAGGTCACTCTGGCATCATACTCGCCGGCAAATTGTGTTTCCAGCCATCCCTCTCCCCAACCGCCGGCAGCGGAATGGGAATGGGTCGCCGTGAAATAAATCTGATCCGCCCGGATATCGTGTTCTGTGAGGAGCCGGGATTCGATTTGTCTTGCCAATTCCGGATAAATCAGCAAGATATCAGCTGTGATCATAAAGACCTTTGCAGATCGATTTTGCAGAAAAAGCGTTTGTACAAACAGACTGTCATGTACACCGGTGCTCGGCGCGCCTTTGCGATCGCCGTATCCAGCCAAAGGAGTGCCAGGGAGTGGTGTAATTCCTGCTTTGCCCGTGCCGGCCAAAAGGGGCCCGGAAGGTCGGGATAAAGAGAGAACGTTCTCCTTTTCAACCGTTTGCACGTTATTCTGTCCATATTTTTGCTGTTGTGCGGGTTTGCGGTCGACCGGGCGAACACTGAGAATGATCAGGACGAGCAACAATGCGGTCACAGCGATGATCCCGATAAATATCCCTTTTAAAATCCTCTTGAACAACCGTTTCATCGATTCCTCTTGGTCTGTTTGGTCCGTCCCAGTCATGGCCAGGATAGCGGCCATGGATTCCACCCTGAAAAGTAACAACCCCATTGCTGATTTGCAAGGGATTATATTTGTAAACAGAAAAAATACGAATCACTTTTCAAAGATTTTGAATAAAGTATTTTGTATACAATATACGAGAATGTCTTTTTGGTTGCATTTTTAAGCAATTCATCTTATGTTTACAATATTCATTGATATCTGTCCAGCTCAAAGGAGTCAAAAATGAGATATGTGGCCAACCTGTTTTTGGGGATGGTGTGTCTTGTACTCGCATCAGTCGCCTCGGCTCAAGAAATGCCTCAAGCCTGCCTGGATGGCAAAGGTCCGCACTGGCAAACCCTGTGGCAACAGGATTTTGTTCCGGTCAACGGTGAAAAAGATACCTGGACCTGGAAAGAGGATATCCTGCTCTGCAGTGGCGAACCCATTGGTGTCATGCGTACAAAAGAAACCTATACCAATTTCGAGCTTGTCCTGCAATGGCGACATTTGAAATCCGGGGGCAATTCCGGAGTGTTTTTATGGATTCCGGGAGATGCCTTGCAAGGCCTCGAACCCGGCAAGTTGCCCAAAAAGGGCATCGAAGTGCAAGCCCTGGACCATGGCTTTCGGGAGCAATATAAAAAACGATCAACCCGCCCGGATGATTGGTTCAGCACGCATGGCGATGTTTTTGCGGTAGGCGAATCCACTCTCGATCCCTTCCCTCCCACATCGCCCAATGGCAAACGCAGTTTCCCCAGCAAGGAACTCAGCAAAGGTGCAGGGGAATGGAATCACTATTATGTCCGTGCCATCAATGGCGAGGTACGGCTTTGGGTCAATGGTGAGGAGGTCTCAGGCGGTAATAATGCGTCTCCCCGCTCCGGTTATCTCTGTTTGGAATCCGAAGGATCGCCGATTGAATTTAAAAACATCAAAATCCGCATATTACCCTGATTTCAACATAAAAGTTTAATGAAATAAATTTTGGAGACAAAGATGGAGTCAACCCTATCACGTCGCAAATTTCTGGGCACTTCTGCTCTGGCAGGAACTGCACTGGCGATTTCAGCATGCAGTTCGACCGTACAAAGTTACAAACGCATTATCGGTGCCAATGACCGTATTTCGATCGGAATCATCGGCTGTGGAAACCGCGGTGCCAATACCCACATGCCCAAACTCTATGAACACGTGGAAAGCGAAAATTTCGAAATCACTGCCCTGGCCGATCCGTGGAAAGTATCCCGAGCGAATGCCAATGCAAAAGTCAATGAATGGTTTGGTCGCGATGCCCGGCAATTCGTATCCTATGAAGATCTGTTGGCACTCGATGATATCGATGCCGTGACCATTGCATCGCCGGATCATCATCACACCACGCAGCTCACGGCCGCAGCCCGGGCCCGTAAGGATGTCTATGTCGAGAAACCCCTGGGCATGCGTATGGATCGGGTGGTCGAGGCAGTAGATGCGGTCAAGAAAGCCGGTGTCGTTTGCCAGGTCGGTACCCAGTTACGCAGCAAAGATACTTTTGTGGGATGCCGGGATCTGTACCAGACCGGTATCCTGGGAACGGTTTCCCGAATCGAACAGTGCCGAAATTCTGAAAAACCCTATTGGTACTCGTATTTCCGCGAGGTGAACCCCAATGACGTGGATTGGAAAGAATTTCTCGGCGATCGTCCCATGCGGCCTTTTGATCCGGTCATGTTTTCTGCCTGGTATGGTTATTATGAATTCTCTGAAGGCCCGGTTCCCCAGTGGGGAGTTCACTACCTGGATCTCGTGCACTATATCACCGGCGCCACCTTTCCGACCGAATGTATGTGTCTGCAGGATATTTTTACCTGGAAAGATGAACACAATTTTACCGCTCCGGATCACGTTCAGGCCATGTGGACCTATCCGGAAGGATTCATGGTTCACTATTCCACTAACTTTGGAAATGGATTCGGAAACACATTCAAGGCATATGGTGACCAGGGTGTACTGAAAATGGATCATTGGGGTGAACCGGTTCTGACTGCTGAAGGCGGCAGCCAGAATCGCGGAGTCATTCGCGGAGAAAATCCGGTTGAACCCATCGAACGTCCGGGACATTGGCTAAACTGGCTGCAGTGCATTCGTAGCCGCGAAACCCCTCATGCCAGTATCGATGCGGGATTTCAGCACTCCGTGGCCAGCATCATGGCCACAGAATCAGCACGCAAAGGTCGCAAAACGCTTTACGATCCACAAAAACGGAAAATCAGCTTTGCCTGATCTTTTTCCGTTTTACGAGTCGGGATCTGCTAAACCGTAACAGAACATTTTTATCAAAAGGGATTGATTATGAAAAGCCATCGCATCGATCGGCGCGATTTTATCAAAGCAAGCTTTTCACTCGGTATGCTGAGTTCTCTTGGCTTGCTCACATACTGCCAAACTTCGGCAAACGATGAAAAGGAATATGTATTTGGCTGTTACACCCGGCCATGGAGTGATTTCGAGTACAAGGTAGCGTTCGATGAAATTGCCAGGGCAGGATATAAAGCGGTCGGGCTCATGACCACCAAATCTGAAAACAGATTGATCATTTCGGTTGATCACTCGATAGAACACGCACGAACCGTGGGCGAGGAGGCAAAAAAGAGAGGACTTGCGATTGTCTCTGCCTGGGGCGGGCGTTTTAATGCAGAAAAATCGGTAGAGGCCGGTGTCGCGGGCCTGAAAAAACTGGTCGATAACTGTGAGGCCTGCGGGTGTACCAGCTTGCTCATCGGCGGCACAAAAGATCAGGAAATTTTTGATCAATATTACACGGCAGTGGCGGAATCATGCGATTATGCTCAGGAAAAAGGGGTTGAACTCGCCTTAAAACCGCATGGTGGCCTCAATACCACAGGTGCTCAATGCCGCCAGATCATTGAAAAAGTCAATCACCCCAATTTCCGTCTCTGGTATGATCCGGGCAATATCTATTACTATACAGACGGAGAACTCAAGCCGGTCAATGACGCACCGGTGGTAGCAGGTCTTGTCACAGGAATGTGTGTAAAAGATTACAAGCATCCCAAGCAAGTCGCTGTCACGCCGTCGACCGGACAAGTAAATTTTCAGAGCGTCCTCGAGATCTTGCAGCGGGGCGGCTTTACCGGCGGGCCAATGGTTGTGGAAACCCTGGAACCCGGTGAATTGGACGAACTGCATACAAGAGCCACCCAAACACTTGCCTGGCTTAAAGAATTGACCGGCCAGAAAGCTTGATTTTTTTCCATTCGTTTTTTCGATTAACGGCCAGCCCCTTTGGGTTGGCCGTTCTGTTATGCGGTGCGATATGAAATGCCTTTCTCCTTAATTCGTCTTGCTTGGCAGACAAAAACGTTTTATATTGTTATATGTCATTTGAATGACCAACAGGAATTCGGATATGCTTAAATCAGCAAAAATTAAAAATCTCACTGTTTTTTCTGAATCAGAATTTAATTTCAGTCCTCATCTTAATGTTATCATTGGAGAAAACAGTACCGGGAAAACACATCTGCTCAAAGTACTTTATTCGCTATTGGCCGTTTTGTTTAATGAAAGCATGAATCCCTTTACAGTTACTCCAACAAAGACACTATTACAAAGACGAATGGCAGAAAAATTGTTTAGAGTGTTTAAACCGGATAGTTTAGGTCGATTGGTAAGACGTAGACAGGGACGGGATAGATGCGAACTAGAGTTTATATTTTCCAATCGATTGTTAAATTCAAGTTTTAGTTTCTCAACATCGAGTAAAACCGAAGTAGAGATTATACAATTGCCACAAGAATGGATAAATGAACCAACCTTGTTTTTACCCCCGAGAGAATTATTGACTATATATCCAGGATTCGTGTCGGTATATGAAAACCATTACCTGGAGTTTGAGGAGACGTGGCGCGACACATGCCTACTTTTGGGCAAGCCCGCTCTTCGTGGTCCCAGAGAAAGCAGAGCACGAGAGCTCCTCCAGCCATTAGAGGAGATAATAGGTGGCAAAGTGGTATTGGAAAAATCGGGCCGTTTTTATCTCAGAATCCCACAACAGGGTACCATGGAAATGCATTTGGTTGCAGAAGGCTTTCGAAAACTGGCCATGGTGGCACAGCTTGTGGCAAATGGCTCTTTGCTTGATCAAGGATATCTTTTTTGGGATGAACCGGATGCTAATCTAAATCCGAAACTCGTAAAGCAAATCGCCGGCACGATTCTTCATTTATGCGCCAATAATGTCCAAGTTTTTCTCGCGACACATAGTTTATTTCTAATGCGAGAACTCTATATCCAAGCACTTGAGCATCGTTCTCTTGAGACAAAATATTTCGGTTTGCATCATAAAGATGGTATAATAGAACCACAATCGGGAAAAACAATAGATGATATAGGGCAAATCATTTCTCTTGAAGAAGAATTACAGCAATCAGATCGCTATATCGACCTGGAGGTATAGTGCCGACATTGACAGAAGGTAATCTGGAATTCTCTTTTCCAAGGGATTGGGCAGTTAAAAAGATAGAAACTTTTAGCTTCTATCGAAATCAATTTCAGCAAGTTTGTGGCGGTTCAAAAATCGTCGATTTTGTTTGTCGAGATAGTCAAAATGGAATCTGGCTTATTGAGGTTAAAGATTATCGGCATAATCGCAGAGAAAAAAGTATTGAATTAGCATTCGAAATTGCCCTTAAAGTTAGATTCGTTGGCTCTGCTTGCCACTGCACGAGTAAATGCGAATGATCATACAGAAAAAAATTTTGCACATCAGGCAATGGGTTGTCAGAGGATCCATATTGTTCTTCATGTTGAAGAGCCTTCTCATCCATCAAAGCTATTTCCGGCAACAACAGATAATGCAAATATACTTTCAAAATTAAAACAACTCTTAAAACCCATCGATCCTCATCCAAAAATCGTTTCAAGAGCTAATACAAACCGGGTACCCTATTCAGTAACCTGATTTTTTAAAAATATTTGGGAGGACATTATGGAACAAGATGTTTCCCGCAGAAAGTTCCTGGGCACAACCGCATTAGCAGGAACAGCCATGGCCTTTTCAGCCTGCAGCAGCACCATTTCCAGCTACAAGCGCATTATCGGTGCCAATGACCGGATTTCTATCGGCATGATTGGCTGTGGCAGCCGCGGTTCGGATGCCCACATGCCGGGTGTGCACGCTCATGCAGACACCGAAAACATAGAATTTACGGCCTTGGCCGATCCGTGGCGGGTACAACGTCAAAAAGCCAACAATCAGGTCAAAGAGTGGTATGGTCGCGATGCCCGCCAGTTCATTTCCTATCGTGATCTGTTGGCCCTCGATGATGTCGATGCAGTTATGATCGCCTCTTGTGACCATCAGCACACCACCCATCTTGAGGCTGCTGCCATGGCCGGCAAACATATCTATGTGGAAAAACCCCTGGGCATGGACTTGGAACGGGTAAAGAATGCAGTGGATATGGTAAAAAAAGCAGGCGTGACCTGTCAGGTCGGCACCCAGCTGCGCAGCATGGGTTCGTTCACCGGCTGCAAGGAGCTCTATAAAACCGGTATTCTAGGGACCATCTCCCGTATCGAACAATGCCGCAACAATGAACAGCCTTATTGGTATAAATATATCCGGCCGGTGAATCGCGAGGACGTAGATTGGCAGGAATTCCTCATGGATCGCCCCATGCGACCTTTTGATCCGGTGGTCTATTCCGGCTGGTATGGTTACAAAGAGTTCTCTGATGGTCCTCTTCCCGGATATGGCAGTCATTTCCTCGATCTGGTTCACTATATCACAGGCGCCCGGTTTCCCGACGAATGCGTTTGCATGGGAGGCACCTTTACGTGGAATGATGAACACCAGTTTACGTGCCCGGATCACATTCAGGCCATGTGGATCTATCCCGAAGGATTTATGGTGCACTATTCTTCCAATTTGGGCAATGGATTTGGCGATTCCTTTAAACTGTATGGCGACCAGGGTGTGCTCAAAATGGACCACTGGAACGAGCCTGTCCTGACTGCCGAAGGAGGAAGCCAGAATCGCGGTATCATTCGGGGTGAGAATCCTGTCGAACCGGTCGAACGTCCGGATCATTTTCTGGACTGGCTGCAATGTATGCGCTCGCAAAAAACACCCAACGCCGGCATCGATGCCGGGTATCAGCATGCCGTGGCCTGTATCATGGGCATGGAATCGTATCGCAAAGGCAAAAAAACGATTTATGATCGAAAAAAGCGTGAAATTAAATTTGCGTAAAGCACTCTTGTCCAAAATAGATTTTATATATCCTGGAGGAAAACCACAGAGGTCACAGATGAACACAGAGAAATTGAAATACCCTCAACAATGCAAGGACAAGATCTTTCTCCGCTCATTGCAGATCAGGATTGTGAATGGCGCGATTCTATTTTTACAGAAAATCTATGGTCAACGCCCTTTGGAAACCCGCGATGTGAGGGTGTCCAGACAAAAGAATGAAAGTATAACCGATATTTCAGAAATGATAATCCACCTGCTGCTGAGGTTAAAGAGCCATATACTGTAGATAAAAAACTGGCAGCTCAGTATCTGTCATGGCTCGATGCATCCATAAATGGAGAGCAACCTGTCTACGAAGAGTTGTTCTAGCTACCCAACGATCCGGAAGAAACAACAAATTTGTTCGATGAACCGGACCATCAGACGATATTGAACCAGCTCCGCCAATTATGCCAGACCAAAGTAAAGGCCGCCAGGGATGGGAACACAGCTCCTTTGACGGTGTCATTGGTCAAAGATAAAAATCCGGACCCTCTAAAGTGCTGTTCAAATAATTGCAACATGATCGTATCGCTTTCCATCACCATGCCTTACGATCCGTGAACGATAGATCTGGTCTGAACTTTTGCTGAATATTAACATGACAGACCTAGCCATTATGACGGTAAATTTCCCATCCCATATATTTTACCAGGGCTTCCTCGAGAACATCCGCTGTATAAGCAGCATTCATGGCGGTATGATGTTCGAAACCATTTTCGCAGATAAATTGCATCAGAGACTGCAGATTATCGATCTGAACCACCGCTCTGGAGCCAAAGGTTTTTAATTCATCATCGGTAAATTGACCGTCACCGATATACCCGATAATAGAGCCACTCGTATCATCGGTAGAAAGTCTGGCAAAACTCATGGGCCCGGCCGGTACTCGTCCGTTAATCGCGCCGGCAGTGTTTTCCTTACCCAGGGTCGTTCCGAGAACATCTGCAAAGGCCATCCTGGGCTGATCATAAAAACTTTTGGCCCAGTTTCCGCAATGAAAAAGCACACACTTTTCCGGATCATCACCATAGTTGTTATTCCAGTCCACCAAAGCGCTGGGTGTTCCCGAAGCGAGTTGGAGGACATACATCGATAACACACCCGTGATATCGACTTCACAGGCACTCGGCATCATTTGCTCACTCATCATACTCATGAGTGTACACACATTGATACCATAATTTTGTTGAAGTGAGTTCCAGCACTGTATGGCACTGGCTTGCAATTCATTCTCCTGCATCCAATTTTCTATAACCACACCGAGTTTGGCCATCTTTGTCAGAGATTCTTTTTTAATGCCGGGTGCGGGCAAATAAGATTCAATCCTTTCCAGAAATGATTGAACAGAGGGATCGGTATCGGCCAACCGCTCGGTGTTTCCAAGTATTTCAGAAAAATCAACGGTAACCACGCTTGTACCATAGGCTTCGAGGATCTTTTCACTATACCTCACCGTATTGAACGCACCTGGTCTGGCACCGATCGCACCCAGCCGAACATTTCTGAGCCCTCTGACCACACTGCAAACCTGAATAAAATGTATCAGATCTGATTTGAACAATTCATCCTTTGGATTGACCGTATGAGTGGAGGTTAGTGAAAAAGGATGACCATATTGTAAGAGGTTGTTGCAAACAGATATTTTACCACAAAAGGCATCCCGCCGTCTTTCCAGATGAAATTCATCAAGGGCGTCAGGGTAAGCTTGAACCAGGATAGGGACATTCAATTCTGCCCGCCGTATGGTATCAGCGATCGCTTTTTCATTACCGAAATTGGGCAACAAAACCACAATGCCATCGATCTTATCCCGATGTGTTTTAAACAGATCTGTACAGGCTTTAACATCCTGCCAGGTCTCCACTGCACCCAGCCGAGTCATTTCCTCATCAGGTATAATTGCGGTTATTCCCATACTCTCGAACAAAGTGAGAATATCATTTCTGCCCTCAGAAATCAACTGATCCGGGAAAAAATCCCGGTTGCCGACCAGGACGCCAAGAGTTTTTTGTTTCATGACACCTTCTCCTTTATCGTTTGATTATTGCTAAAAGACCAAAGTGGAATCCCAATTTAGGCGAGTATGACAATAAAAAGGAAATTCAGAAAATAAGACTCGAATGGATGCCCCTAACATGTATGTATTTTATGGCATAAAAGCAAGAATTTTGTAAAAAAAGGTTTTAGGGACTTTCGGCAAGGTGTGAGATGAGAGTGAATAACTGTTGCTTTTGCCAGGTCTTGACAAAAGTAACAGTTATCAAAATTTATAAACTTGTCAAATTTTGGGCAAAAATTAATTGATATTGACAGAAATCGGCAAGCGATGTGCAGTCGTCACTGTCTGAGCATTCCCGATCTGAGCATTTATGCGCTGACAGTTTGCAATCGCAGTCGTCTCATCTTCACCGATGACGACAACGGCTTGTAGAGGCGTTCCACAGGCATAGAGTCCGCGTGCCTGAGAACCGGTTCCCAGATCCAGGGTACCGGTCATACGATTCCGGTATGCATCGACATAGATTCCATAATGCGGTTCTTCGGCAGAGTCAACATCTGAACGTTTATTAACGAAAAAACCACCTACCGTCGTCAATGCATCATCAAAGGTATCATATATCTGCCCACTTGCAGCTATAATTGAAGATTCTGAGGAAAAGGCTTGATAGTAGCTCTGGCTACCATCCACTTTACCCAGGACCCCACTTGCGATACCCACCTTTTCGCTGCTGATGTCCTTAAAAACAATACTCGACACGCCCCTGGAAGATTGTTGTGTACTAGAAAAAATCGGCAAGTAACTCGATAGTCCGAACGCCAACTCGTTATTTTGGTAAGACTCGATGGGGAGAACCAGGTTAGCATGTCCGCTTCGGGGAGTTCCGGTGACCGTAGGCCAAATTCCTGTTTTGGAGATCGGACTATGGTGCACTTCCATAGCCCCGCGTGGTTGTGTTGTGCCGATGCCGACCAATTTTTCTTCAGTACAGCGCATGATCTCCTCTGCGCCTTCCCTGACAACCATCTGGGCCATGCTCAGAGAGAACAATAAAAAGAGACTGATAGTTACTATTCTGTACATCATCATCGTTACTCCTCATTTTTTCAAATCACTGTGAGACTGTTCAATACCCCCTTGTATCCCCTTATCTACCTCGTTCGAATTTTGCAGTGCCGCACCCTTTTTCAAAGCAAAAATCAGGCCACAGAAAAGACCGTTATTAAATTGAATGATCACAATGCTATCCATGTTTTCAGGGTAAAATAATGCGATAAAAATATGACACGGGTGTAATAAAACATCAGTCAAACACCGAATGAACAGATCTTGATTTAATTGTCGATTTTATTTACATTTAAATCCACCTTTCAAATAAGGCATTTTGTTCAAACATTCATTAAATTTGGAAATCAGACATGTCAAAAATAAATCTTGATGACCTTAATAAATCCATGCGAGTCAGACAGCTTTTACTCTCTGATTATGAGGATATTGTTGCGCTACAAAAAGAATCGTTCCCGGACATGGTGATTTGGACAAACGATCAGTTATCCAGCCAAATAGCTGTTTTTCCGGAAGGACAACTTGGAGTCGAGTTTGAAGGCCAGCTGATCGGAACATGCTCCAGCCTCATCATCGATATTGATGAATATAGCGACAGCCATTCCTGGAATAAAATTTCAGACAATGGATATATTACGAATCATGACGACGAAGGCGATACATTGTATGGGATCGAAATTATGGTAGCGCCCGAATTTCGTTCCATGCGGGTCGGAAGGCGGCTATATGATGCCAGAAAAGAGCTGGCTAAACAACGAAACCTGAAACGCATCGTCATCGGCGGCCGTATTCCCAATTATCACAAGGTCGCAGATGAAATGAGTGTTTATGAATATGTCGAGGCAGTGATTCACAAGAGGCTTTACGATCCGGTGCTGACGTTTCAAATCAGCAATGGATTCACATTAAAACGCATTATCACAAACTACCTGGACGATGACAGCGAATCCAAAGGCTATGCATTATTACTGGAATGGCCAAACCTGCACTACCGGCCAAGACCCGCCAAATATTCGATTTCCGCTCTGCCGGTTCGTATTTGCAGCGTGCAATATCAAATGAGGCCCATCAAAAATTTTGACGAGTTTGCTCACCAATGTGAATATTTCGTTGATGTAGCTTCCTCCTACAACTCTGACTTTGTGCTTTTTCCTGAGATATTTACCCTGCAATTGCTCTCCTTTATGCAACATGAGCGTCCCGGTTTGATGGGACGAAAAATCGGCAAGTTTACCTCGAATTATATCGATCTGTTTCAACACCTGGCCATAAAATATGCCATCAATATCATCGGCGGATCGCATTATACCGAAGAGCAAGGTGATCTTTATAATATTTCCTATTTGTTTCAACGGGATGGTAAAATCGGCAAGCAATATAAAATCCACATCACAGGGAATGAGACGAGATGGTGGGGAATCAAGCCCGGATCAGAGATAAAAGTCTTTGACACAGATCGTGGTCGTATTTCTATTCATATCTGTTATGATATCGAATTTCCCGAAGCGTCCCGTCTTGCGACACGCAAGGGTTCACAGCTCTTTTTTGTGCCCTTTTGTACCGATGAACGACATGGCTATTTACGGGTGCGAATCTGCTCACAGGCACGTGCGATTGAAAACCAGGTTTATGTCGCGACAGCAGGCTGTGTGGGAAATCTGCCGGCTGTGGAAAATCTCGACATCAATTATGCCCAGTCCGGTATTTACACACCGTCAGATTTTCCATTTTCGCGCGATTGCATTGCCGGAGAATGCCAACCCAACATCGAGACCGTCGTCATTGCCGATGTGGATCTCGATGTCTTGAAGCGCAATCGTCAAAACGGAACGGTTCTTACATGGAGAGACCGTCGTCTCGATCTCTATGATGTGATCGAAAAAAACCTATTTCACTAATGAATTCCTGATTCGTTTTTCTCAAAATCACGGCACCTGCGAAGAAATGCCATTCAGATTATTATTATACCACAGCAAATAATCAAGCGTTGTCAAATGCGTATCCAGGTTCAAGTCCGGGATCTGATAACCGGTTTGACCAGCCTGGGCGTTAGACTGCCAGGCATTAAAATCGTTTACATCAAGGATTTTATCCTGATTGATATCTCCTGCGGCCATGCCCCAGACAGCACTCTCCAGTTCCTTGGCACCATTGATCCCATAGAATTGATCGCTTCCTGTGGTGAAATCAAAACTGGCAGAGCTGCCTTTCTCCAATGGTACTGCTGATGAACTCATGACGCTGAGGTGATTTCGAGTGGTGAGAACCAGATAGTATGAGCCATCTGCGACAGAGGAGAGCTTTAATTCAATCGTCGTGCCATCGGGTTCTACCAGATATCCATCCGATCGCAGGAAATACGAATGGGAATAAAGGTCCGATCCCGAAGGTAACCCCCGTAATGTCAGGGATATCCAGTCTACGGCATTGGCGGGGGCAACGGCATTTCTCGGCGCAGAGGCAAACGGAGAATCCTGGGGGATCAATCCCGAGTCGGCCAATAGGGTACTCATGGTCCCGGAAGACATATAGGCACCTTCGATCATCATTTTTACGCTAAGGGTGGCAGGAGGTTTGGGAGCCCCATTGATTTCCAGAGCAATGACTGCCCAATCATCAGCAGAGCTCAAAGACCCCTCTACATTAATCGTAGAGCTAAATTCCACAAATTGTTCTTTTATAGCCAAACCGGCAATATCTCCGCCGCTGCCCTCTTGAAGTTGGTATAGCAGCGTAAAATCAGACCCAGGGATATGATCACGCCCTCTGATGGCAACAGCTGCAAATACATTCGAGCTATCATTTAATGTGGTTATTGGAAATGAATA